>JAUSCI010000010.1 GCA_030651305.1 Sulfuritalea sp.
CCTGCAACGTCATTTTCAGCTCCCGACAAAAATCGAGAGTAGACGCTATTTCGCACCCGTTTACAAGTTAATGTCATATCTCATTGACTGTAAACGGCTTTTCGAAGGGGTTTACGATGTTTGCGTAAGCGATTGCCGTGCACCATCCCAGTAGCGGGAAAATGGGGCCTGAAGCTTGATTTGCAAGAGGCTACAGGACAGTGCCGAGATAGGCGCGGGTCATGGGCTTGCCCCAGACCAAGGCTATGGCACCTGCTGCAGCCAGATATGGGCCGAAAGGAATGGGCACTTCGCGGCCGCGACGGGCAAAGGCTATCAGGGCGATGCCGACCACCGCACCGACGAATGACGAAAGCAGGATGACCAATGGCAGCATCTGCCAGCCCAGCCAGGCGCCCAGCGCGGCCAGTAGCTTGAAATCACCGTAGCCCATGCCTTCCTTGCCGGTGAAGAGCTTGAACACCCAGTACACGGACCACAGCGACAGATAACCCGCCATGGTACCGATCACGGCGCTCTTCAAGTCCGTGTAGACACTGAACGCATTCAGCGCCAAGCCCAGCCAGAGCAAGGGCAGGGTGATGTCGTCCGGCAACAGCTGGGTATCGAAATCGATAAAGGTCAGCGCGATCAGCGCCGCGATAAATACCAGGGCACCCAGGCCCGCCGCGGTGAAACCGAAATGCCAGGCGGCAAAGGCAAACAGCAGTCCGGTCAGGGCCTCGACCAGCGGATAGCGGAAAGAAATCGGAACGGCGCAACCCTTGCACCGCCCGCGCAGCAGAAGCCAGCTGATGACGGGAATGTTCTCCAGCGCGGTGATCGGATGGCCGCACTGCGGACACCGCGAACGCGGACGGGCCAGCGAAAGCGCTTCGAAAGCGGGCGCAGTCTCGCCCCTGAGTTCGGCGCACTGTGCGGCCCAATCGCGCTCCATCATGATCGGTAGGCGATGTATGACGACATTGAGGAAACTGCCAATCGCCAGGCCGAGCAAACCGGCGGCGAGCGCAAACATCGCCGGATCGACGAGCTGGGGAATCATTTCAACTGCCTAATTGACAACCGAACCGAGCTTGAAGATCGGCAGGTACATGGCTACCACCAGACCGCCGATGAGAATACCCAGGAACACCATGATCATCGGCTCCATCAAACTCGAAAGAGCCTCGACCGCTTCGTCAACCTCGGCTTCGAAGAAGTCGGCGGTCTTGCCCAGCATTGAATCAAGCTGGCCGGATTCTTCGCCGATGGCAACCATCTGGGTGACCATCGGCGGGAACAAGCCGGAATTTTCCATGGCCAACGTCAGACTCGAACCCGTGCTGACCTCGTCCTGAATTTTTTTGGTTCCCATGGTGTAGACATAGTTGCCGGCGGCGCCACCCACCGAATCGAGGGCGTCGACCAGTGGTACGCCGGCGGCAAACATGGTGGACAAGGTCCGCGTCCAGCGCGCGATGGCCGATTTGGTAAGCATGTCGCCGAAGACCGGAACCCGCAGCGAAATTTTGTCCTTTGCTATCTGCAACGCCCTGGAACGCTTGAACGCTTGACTGATGCCATAGATCACTGCATAAATGCCGCCGAAGATCAGGTGCCAGTTGGCCGTGAAATAATCCGAAATGGCGATCACGATTTGCGTCGGGGCTGGCAGTTCGCCGCCGAAACTGGCAAATACGTTCTTGAACGCCGGCACCACAAAAATCATGATCACCGCGGTGATGATAAAGGCGATGACGAGGATGGCGATCGGATAGGTCAGGGCGCTCTTGATCTTTGACTTGATGGCCTGGATTTTCTCTTTGTAAGTCGCCAGTCGATCGAGCAGCGTATCGAGAATACCCGCCTGTTCTCCCGCCTCGACCAGATTGCAGAACAAGGCATCGAAGTACTGGGGATACTTGCGGAAGGCGGAGGCGAGGTTGGAACCGGTTTCTACGTCGGATTTGATGTCGAACAGCAGCTTGGCCAGGGCTGCGTTGCTGGTGCCCTTGCCGACGATGTCGAAAGACTGCAGCAGCGGCACACCGGACTTGACCATGGTGGCAAGTTGGCGGGAGAACAGCGTAATGTCCTTGTCGGAAACCTTGCCAGACGCACCGACCTTCTGTTTCTTGAGCTTGGTGACGTTAACGCCTTGCCGCCGCAGCGCTGCGTTGGCAGCTGCCTCGCTGGCCGCCTTGATCTCGCCGCGAAGCACCTTGCCCGTTTTGTTCTTGCCTTCCCAGGCAAAATTGAGTTCCTTCGGACCGTCCTTTTTCTCTGCCTTGCCTGCTGTGGCCATCGGCTTCTCCCGCGTGAATTGTGGGCATTCTACGCCCTGACTATGCCGAGAGTATCACTCTCCGGCGGGACGGTGAAGACGCACCATCTTGACCTTTCGGTCCTGTGTTTGCACGATCTCCATCGGCACGCCGGCTACCCGCAAGCCAACGCCCACTTCCGGGATATCCTGCAAGTGTTCGACAATCAGTCCGTTGAGCGTGCGCGGTCCATCCAGCGGAAACTGCAGGTCTAGCAGCCGGTTGAGTTCCCTGAGGCTCGCGGCGCCATCCGCCAGCGCCACTCCGTCGTCGTTCCAGGAAAGCGCACCGCCAAAATCCGACTGGCGCGTAGTGAATTTGCCCACCAGCTCTTCGATGATGTCTTCCAGTGTTACCAGGCCCTCGATTTCGCCGTATTCGTCAACCACGAGACCCATGCGCTGCCGGTTCTCGCGAAAGAACTGAAGCTGGGTGTAAATCGGCGTTGCGGCCGGAATGAAGTAGGGCTCGGACATGCGTTCGCGCAGCGTGGCGTGGTCGATTTCTCCGGCAAAGGCCTCGGCCAGCAGTCGTCGTTGGTGCAAGACGCCGACAATATTGGCCGGGTCGTTCTCGAACACCGCGACCCGCGTGTGAAAACTGGTCGCCAGCTGCACCTTGATGTCCTCGATTGGCGCGGCGATATCGACCGACTCAATTTCGCCGCGCGGTGTCATGATGTCGGCCACGGTCAATTGTTCCAGTTCGAACAGGTTGAGCAATATTGAGCGGTGCTGTTGCGGAATGAAATGCCCGGATTCAAGGACGACCGAGCGCAATTCCTCGGCCGACAAGCGGGATGATTCGTGGCCTGGTTTGGGCTGCAGATGCAGCAAGCTGAGCAACGGCTGAACGAACAGATTGACCAGCCAGACCACCGGGTAAGCCACGCGCAGCAGAGGCGTCAGAACATAGCCGATGCGCACCGCCAGCCAGTCCGGATACGTCGCCCCAGCTACCTTGGGGGTGATCTCGGAAAACACCAGCAGGCAGAAAGTAACAAACAGGGCCCCTGCCTCCAGCGCCCATTTTTCGTGGCCAAAGACCTGTAGCGCAATATGACCGGTAAGCATCGCGGCAATGGCATTGACGAGCGTATTGCCAAGCAGGATCACGCCGAGCAACTGGTCGGTTTTTTCCAGCAGGGCGACGGCCAGTCGTGCGCCGCCATGGCCCTCCTGCGCAAGATGACGCAGCCGGATGCGATTGGAGGCCATCATGGCCGTTTCCGACATGGAAAAGAACGCCGAGCAGACCAGCAATACGGCGAGCACCGTGAATTGCGCAGAAAGCGGAATTTCGTCCATCAGCGACCGAGGATTACCTCAAGCACGAAGCGACTGCCGACATAGGCCAGCAGCAGTGTGGCAAAGCCGGTCAGGGTCCAGCGCAATGCGACGCGGCCACGCCAGCCGCGCAAGTGGCGGCCCGTCAGTAGCGCGGCAAAAATCAGCCAGGACAGAATGGCGAACACCGTCTTGTGGTTGAAGCTCAGCGCTTTGCCAAAAAGGCTTTCGGAGAAGAACACGCCTGAAATCAGCGTGAACGTGAGCAGGATAAAGGCGACATGGATCAGGCGGAACAGCACTGACTCCATGGTCAGCAAGGGCGGCAAGCCCCCCAGGAACGGCGAGATGCGGCCACGATGCAAGCCCTTTTCGGCCGCCGCCATCAGCAGCGCGTGCAACGCCGCCAGGGTAAACAGGCTGTAGGCCAGCATGGCCATGAGCAAATGCAGGCGAAAGGCCATCGAGCCGGCATTGGTCAGCACCGGCGCTTCGGCGAATACCGCTGGCAGCAAGGCCGCCACGGCCGCTGCAGGCAGACCGATAACCTGCAATCCATCCATATGGACGAAGAAACTTTCGACCCAGTACTGTGCGATCGCCAGCCAAAGCATCACCGAAAGCGCAATGGCGAAGCCGAAGCGCAGGCTCTCACCGTCGAATATGGCCAGGCGTA
Organism: Sulfuritalea sp.; assembly: GCA_030651305.1. Classification (GTDB taxonomy): domain Bacteria; phylum Pseudomonadota; class Gammaproteobacteria; order Burkholderiales; family Rhodocyclaceae; genus Sulfuritalea. Next base: position 4,269 of record JAUSCI010000010.1, read on the forward strand.
GCGTGATGGCATGCGCGGCCAGAGCCGCCAGCAGGAGTGCGCGCTTGCCGAGCTTGAGTCCGACCACGGGTTGGTCGAGCGCCGGCCCGCGCCAGCGGGTGCGCCAAAGGTGTGCCGCCAGGCCGGCGTAAAGGGCCGCAGCGAGCAGATGTATTAAGATTGCGGGCATCGGCGAAGTCTACACCAAGCCCCCCATCTCATTGTGCATCTGACCACCCTATTCATTCATGCTAGATAACCTTACCCAGCGCCTTGGCCGCGTCGTAAAAAACCTGCGCGGACAGGCCCGACTGACCGACGAAAATATTTCCGACATGCTGCGCGAAGTGCGCATGGCACTGCTGGAGGCCGATGTCGCGCTGCCGGTGGTCAAGGACTTCATTGCCCGTGTCAAGGAAAAGGCGCTCGGCCAGGAAGTCATCGGTTCCCTGACGCCCGGCCAGGCGCTGGTCGGCGTCGTGCACCGCGAACTTACCGAGCTGATGGGCGGCGCCAGCGTCGGCCTGAACCTGGCCACGCAGCCGCCGGCCGTGATCCTGATGTCCGGCCTGCAGGGTGCGGGCAAAACCACCACCACGGCCAAACTCGGCAAATGGCTCAAGGAACGGCAGAAGAAAAAAGTGCTGACGGTGAGCTGCGACGTCTATCGTCCTGCCGCCATCGAGCAGTTGAAAGCCGTTTCGGCCCAGGCCGGGATCGATTTCTTTCCTTCCTCGGGCGAGCAGAAGCCGGCCGACATCGCCGCCGCCGCGCTGGATCACGCCAAGCGGCACTACTACGATGTGATCTTCGTCGATACCGCCGGGCGTCTGGCCATCGACGAAGCCATGATGGCCGAGATCAAGGATCTGCACGCCCTGCTGCAGCCGATCGAAACCCTGTTCGTGGTCGATGCCATGCTCGGTCAGGATGCGGTGAATACGGCGAGAGCCTTCAACGAAGCCTTGCCGCTGACCGGCGTGATCCTGACCAAGCTCGATGGTGATTCGCGCGGCGGCGCGGCGCTGTCGGTGCGCCACGTCACCGGCAAGCCGATCAAGTTCGCCGGCGTCGGCGAAAAGCTCACCGGCCTCGAGGAGTTCCATCCCGAGCGGATGGCCTCGCGCATCCTCGGCATGGGCGACATCCTCGGCCTGGTCGAGGATGCCCAGCGCGGCGTCGATCAGGACAAGGCGCAGGAATTCGTCAAGAAGATGAAGTCGGGCAAGGGCTTCGACCTCAACGACTTCAAGGAGCAGATCGGCCAGATGAAAAACATGGGCGGCATGGCAGCCATGCTCGACAAGCTCCCCGCCCAGTTCAGCGCCATGGCGCAAAAGGCCGGTGGCGGCATGGAAGACAAGACGGTTCGACGGCTGGAGGGAATCATCAACTCGATGACGCCGACGGAGCGCAGCAAGCCCGAAATCATCAAGGCCAACCGCAAGCGCCGCATCGCTACCGGCGCCGGGGTGTCGGTGCAGGAGGTCAATCGCCTGCTGAATCAGTTCGAGCAGACGCAGAAGATGATGAAGCAGTTCTCCAAGGGGGGGATGCAGAAGATGATGCGGGGGATGAAGGGGATGTTGCCGGGCATGCGCTAGGCGCCATCGCCGTATCGCCAGCGCCGACTCTTCAGATTCCGTCATTCCGGCGAAGGCGGGAATCCAGTAGTAGTTGCGGAGATGCCGGGTCTCGCCCCGGCAGGCGACCTACTTTCTTGTTCGCGCAAGAAAGTAGGCAAAGAAGCGCTCCCCGCCTCCCCGGCCCTTCGGGCTACCCTCGCTGCGGAAGGCCCGCCGGGCCGGCCGCTAAACTAGCCGCCCGCTACGCGGTCGTCGTCGGACAACGCGACCGGAAATCCCCCGGCGAACCTCCCTCGCTCGGCGGGACAGAGGGGGATGAACCCCCTCCCCGACCGGTGGTGCTACCAGTCACTCGACATACAAAGAGTTGGAGCGTAGCCTTTGGAAATCGCTGCTGGTGACACGCCGATAAATCAATATACCGAGCGTGGTCACTTTTCCGTTTTCAGTTCTCCTCAACAAACATAGACCAGTCGAGTCAACGCTATGCAAACGAAGGGTTGTAGTAAATGTGGACAGGTATTCCCTTGCACCGCCGAATATTTTGGCCGTACTCCGCAAGGAACGCTACGCAATGTTTGCCGAGAATGTAAGCGCGCATATGAACGAAACCAACACGCACTGAAACCTCAACAAACTGCTGTACGTCGAGAACGTTATAAACAGAGGCTTGAATCAGCCGAGGGTAGTTATACAGAGGTTGACATTTTCATGCTCCGGATAAAGCTAGATGACGCCTGTTTCTATTGTGGTGATCCACTGAAAGGTTTGGGAGAGAAGGATCATATCGTTCCTCTGTCTAAGGGCGGATCAAACCGACCGACCAATATCACCCTCGCTTGTCTAAGGTGTAATCGTGACAAGTACGATAAATCCGTTTCTGAATTCGTGAAGTGGCGATAAACCCACGGCTTAAAAGTGAGTAAGCGATGCGCTGATTACCTAGCTTCGGCGAAGCCACCAACTCGAAAAGGAGTTATTGTCCTTCGTGCTAAGAAACTATGAATAAGGGGGCGTCTTCGCATTTCTTTTTGGCGCAACCCAACACGCTCCGCAGTTTTCATTCCCCTCTGACCCGCCGAGCGAGAAAGGTTCGCCGGGAGTTGTCCGGTCGCGTTGTCTGAGCGCAGCGAGTTTAGCGACCGGCCCGGCGGGCCTTCCGTAGCGAGGGTAGCCCGCAGGGCCGGGCGGCGGCGTGCGTTTCTTTGGGTACTTTCTTGTCGCATCACAAGAAAGTATCTCGCCCGCCGGGGCGAGTCCCGGCATCTCCCTTGAGAGGAAATACCAAGAGTCGGCGCTGACGATACGGCGAAGAAGCGGCTACCGCGGTCCGATCACCCGCGGCCCCCAGCCCCACTGTTTCTCCCACGCTCCCTGTACCATTCTTGGGTACTCGGGTTTGCCGAGGCTGCCGTTGTAGCGCCCCAGCGCGCGGTAGGTATCGCCGTTTTCGATGTCCAGATAGTGGCGCAGGATGACGCAGCCGAAACGCAGGTTGGTGCGCATGTGGAACAGGTTGCTGTCCTTGTTGCCGATCAGCTTGATCCAGAACGGCATCACCTGCATGTAGCCTCGCGCGCCGGCGGAAGATACCGAGTACTTCTTGAAGCCGCTCTCAACTTGAATCAGGCCGAGCACCATCTGTGGATCGAGGCCGGCGCGCTTGGCTTCGTAATACACAGTGTTGAGGAATTCCAGCCGCGCTTGGCGGTCAGGCATGCGGCGGGTCAGGCGCGCCGACATCTCGGTCAGCCAGTTGACCTTTTCCTGGATCGAGGGGAACTGCGGGTCAGGCGCGGCGCGGTCGGCAATCGCCGCGTGCAGGCCAGTCTGTACGCTTGCGGCCAGCGGTTCGTACTGCTGTGCTCCAGCCAGAACGGCTGTTGGCAGAAGCGCTGCAAGACTGAGCGCAAGACCGAGTATCAGCCGCACAACTTCTGTTTGAGGAAGGCGGACATTTCGCCGGTGGCAACCATGGTGGCCTCGGAGTCGCTGCGGCCCTTGTATTCCAGCTTGCCTTCCTTGAGGCCGCGTTCGCCGACCACCACGCGGTGCGGTATGCCGATCAGTTCCCAGTCGGCAAACATCGAGCCGGGCCGTTCGTCGCGGTCGTCGAGGATGGCATCGATGCCGGCGGCCAGCAGTTCGGCGTGGAGTGCAGTGGCAGCGGCGCGGACGGTTTCCGACTTGGCGAAATTCATCGGCACGACGGCCACGGCGAAAGGGGCGATACCGGCGGGAAAAATAATTCCGCGCACGTCGTGGCTCTGCTCGATGGCGGCACCGACGATACGCGAAACGCCGATGCCATAGCAGCCCATTTCCATGACATGGTCCTTGCCTTGCTCGTCGAGGAAGGTGCATTTCAGCGCTTCGGCATACTTGGTGCGCAACTGAAAGATATGGCCGACTTCGATGCCGCGGCACAGTTCCAGCACGCCGGCGCCGTCGGGCGAGGGATCGCCCGCGACCACGTTGCGGATGTCGGCAACGGTTCCCGGTTGCGGCAGGTCGCGGCCGAAATTGACGCCGGTGAGGTGATAGCCCTCTTCGTTGGCGCCGCAGACACAGTCGCTCATCACCGCGACGCTGCGATCCGCCACGACTCTTCCGGCAAACCCCACGGCGCCGATATAGCCTGCCTTGCAGCCAAGTGCGGCGATGATCTCGTCATCGCGGGCGAAGCGGAATTCGCCGATTACCTTTTGCGCCTTGATCTCGTTCAGGTCGTGATCACCGCGCAGGAGCAGCAGGACGAACTCGCTGCCGCCTGCCTTCTCTGCCATGACGGCGATGGCCTTGACGGTCTGCGTCAGCGGCAGGCCGAGAAAAGCCGCGACATCCTCGCATTTTGTCTTGCCCGGTGTGGCCTTCTTTTCCATCGTCGCCGTACCGCCAGCGCCGACTCCTGAAGGAGCAACAGCTTCCGCCAGTTCGACATTGGCCGCATAGCCCGACGCGGGGCAGAAGGCGATCGCGTCCTCGCCCGAGTCGGCCAGCACGTGGAATTCATGCGAACCGGTGCCGCCGATGGCGCCGGTATCCGCCGCCACGGCGCGGAACTTCAGCCCCAGTCGCGTGAAGATGCGGGTGTAGGTCTCGTACATGTTGCGGTATTCGCGTTCCAGGTCGGCGTAGCAGGTATGGAAGGAGTATCCATCCTTCATGAGAAACTCGCGGCCGCGCATGACACCGAAGCGGGGGCGGATCTCGTCGCGGAACTTGGTCTGGATCTGGTAGAAATGACGCGGCAGCTGGCGATAGCTTTTTACCTCACGGCGCACCACGTCGGTAATGACCTCCTCATGGGTGGGGCCAATGACGAATTCCCGCTGGTGGCGGTCCTTGAAACGCAGCAACTCGGGGCCGTATTTCGGGCCGCGTCCCGATTCTTCCCACAATTCAAACGGCTGCACTGCCGGCATGAGCAGTTCGATGGCCCCGGCACGGTCCATTTCCTCACGCACGACGTTCTCGACCTTGCGCAACACACGCAGCCCCATCGGCATCCAGGTATAGATGCCGCCGGCGAGGCGGCGGATCAGTCCGGCGCGCAGCATCAGCTTGTGGCTGACGATTTCGGCGTCGGAGGGAGCTTCCTTGAGAGTGGCGACGAAGAACTGGCTGGCACGCATGGCATTGGGCCGAAAAGCGGAAAGTGCGCATTTTACCTGCGGCCAGTAATTTGCAGATGGGCAGATGCGGCTTTCCAGCGGCGCGCGATTGTGAAAGAATGGACCCCAACTAATCATTGGAATAAGCATCATGCTCGATCGTGAAGGCTTTCGCCCGAACGTCGGCATCGTTCTGGTCAACAGTCGCAACGAGGTATTTTGGGGCAAACGGATCCGCGAACATTCCTGGCAGTTTCCGCAAGGGGGCATCAAGAAGGGCGAAACGCCCGAACAGGCCATGCTGCGAGAACTCGAGGAGGAAACCGGCCTCAAGCCCGAACATGTGCGGATCATCGGCCGCACCCGCGACTGGCTGCGCTATGAAGTGCCGAAGCACTGGATTCGCCGCGAATGGCGCAGCACCTACAAGGGACAGAAACAGATCTGGTTTCTGCTGCGTCTGGTCGGCCGCGACAGCGACGTCTGCCTGCGCGCCAGCGAGCATCCGGAATTTGACGCCTGGCGCTGGAACAGCTACTGGGTGCCGCTGGCCAGCGTGATCGAGTTCAAGCGTGGCGTGTATGAGACCGCGCTGCTCGAACTGGCGCGTCTTCTGTTCGTACATCCCGACGAGCGCATACCGCGCTGGCAGAATGACGAGGCGGACAATCCGAAATGAAGCACTGGTGGGTGATCTTTCTGGCAGGCGTGGCGGGAGCTACGGCCGCGCAGGCGCTAAATCCTTACGGACCCGGGAGTCCGGGATACAACAACAATTTCGAGGAAGAAGCGCCTTGGCGGGAGCAGCGGGATGTCGAACCGCCGGCCTTCCCGAAGCAGGAAAACCTCCGCGAGTTCTACGTCAGCGCCGTGGCCACCAACAAGTATTTTGTTGACGCCAGTACGCTGGCTGTCGGTGACGGCGATGGTGTGGTGCGCTACGTGCTGGTGGTCCAGACTTCGGGCGGCGCTACCAACGTCAGCTTCGAGGGCATCAACTGCAAGGAACTCACCTGGAAGCATTACGCAACGGGTCGCAGCGATGGCACCTGGGTGAAATCGCGTGCCCCCCGCATCGAGTGGCGACCGATTGAAAACAAGCCCGTCAACCGTCATCACGCCGCATTGAGCCGGGACTATTTCTGTCCGGCCGGAAGTGCCATCGGTTCGGCTGACGAAGGGCGCAATGCCTTGCGTCTGGGCAAGCATCCCAATTCCAATTGATGGAGACGATATGGCGTTGATCGACACCCTGATCCCGGAGTTGGACAAGGCGCTTCGCGCCGTTTTTGCTGCGGCCCCGACCCGGCGCCCGATGCCTGGGCAGGATCTGCCCGAGGCCGAGATGAGCGAGACGGAAAGGCACCACGTTGCTGCGCTGATGCGAGTCAACCACTGCGGCGAAATCTGTGCCCAGGCTTTGTATCAGGGACAGGCACTGAGTTCGCGCGATCCTGCGGTCAGGAGCAAACTGGAGCAGGCGGCCTGGGAAGAAACCGAGCATCTCAACTGGACCGAACGGCGCATCGCCGAACTTGGGGGTCACAAGAGTCTGTTCAACCCCGTGTGGTACGCCGGGTCGCTGGCGATCGGCCTGTTCGCCGGAAAATGCGGCGATGCATGGAGTCTCGGCTTTCTGGCCGAAACCGAACGGCAGGTGGAAGGGCATCTTGAGGGCCACAAAGCCAGTCTGCCGGCACAGGACCGCAAGTCATGGGAAGTGCTGGAACAGATGCAAGTCGACGAGGTGCGCCATGCTGAAACGGCAACTCGTTTCGGTGCGCGGGAACTGCCGTCGCCGGTCAAACTGGCCATGAAGATTTCATCGAAAGTGATGACCAGGCTTTCCTACGTCGCCTGACTAGATCTCGATCACCTCGAAGCTATGACTGATTTCGGCGGTCTTGCCGAGCATGATCGTGGCAGAGCAATATTTCTCCGCTGACAGTTTGACGGCGCGGTCGACAACTTCAGGCTTCAGGTTCTTTCCGGTCACCACGAAGTGCATGTTGATACTCGTGAATACCTTGGGATCCATTTCCGCGCGCTCGGCCTGAAGCTTCACTTCGCATCCGCTGACCTCATGGCGGCCGCGTTTCAGGATCAGGACAATATCGAATGCCGTGCAACCTCCGGTTCCGGCCAGCAGCAGTTCCATCGGTCGTGGCGCCAGATTGCGGCCGCCCGCTTCGGGCGCACCGTCCATGCATACCAAGTGGCCGCTGCCGGTTTCGGCAACAAAGCTCATCCCCTCATGCCAGCGTACCGTGCATTCCATGCCGATCACTCCTTCAAGCGATTGTTGGCATTCTATCGGTGGTGCTGAAAAGCTGATATGGCATTGCACCAAACAGAGCCAATACATTTTTCTCTGGCGTCATCGATCTCAATGATATAGACAATTTTGCTAGTTCGAAATGTAAAATCAATCTACTAATAATCCAATTAATCAATTGGTTCTATGTCAAGAACCCGCGTCTGCACCACACCACCGGCGCAATGCACAAAAAGTCTTGCGCTGCAGCAAAAGCTATGCAAGAATTTGCCTAACTGAGCGCTGGCTGACACTGCAAGAGATCACGTCAGTCCGTGTTTGACCCCTGTCTCCTCCACCCTCCTCCTTTGGTGTGGATTAAGCGCAACCCCACTCGGGTTGCGTTTTTTTTCCCCTTGCGCCCGTCAGGGCCACTCGCTTGGAAGTGGATTTACTCGTCTTGTTTCAGTGGAAGCCGGGTAGGGGGACCACCGTTGCGGAAGCTGTTTCTCATCGTGTCCAGCTCCTGCGGAAGTACATCCAGTTTCCTGGCGTTGAAGGAGGACGGATCCGGCGTAAACATCAGGTAGGCTTGCACTTCATTGACGAGCAGATCATTGTCCTTGATCGAATAATTGTACTTTGTCAAAAAAACACGAAATTTTTCACGTTGTTCGTCGTTGAGCGATTCGTTCCAGAAATGCTGGCAATAGGTCGCGTATGACGGGTTGCTGAAATACTCGCCGTGGGCCATTTCGTGAAGCAGCACGGTGTAGCGGGCGAGCTTAGTAACACCTGGTTCGTCGTCGCGCTTGTCCTGCACCTGTGGTACTGAAAGGATGACCCCGAGGGGTTTCAACGGCAGCCATATTGCGCGCCAGAAGCGAAGCAGTCCTTGCTTCACAAGGAAGTCACGCAATGTGGTTTCTTCGGGGTTGAGTTCAACCTTGTCGCGGTCCGCCATGGTGAAGAACTGAGCCAGATCCCACACCATGACATCGTGACCGAAGGCAAAATCGGCAACTGTTCGCTTGGCTGCCGCGATGTGCTGCGCCATTTCTGCGTCATCAAGCACACGTAGTGCAGATGCACCTGACTGTCGCTCCGCGAAATGTGTGATGCGATTGAAGGTACGCCCCTGCATGGTCAGACTTGGGAAGTCGAATACATATATCTCCGGATTGACCACGGTACGCCAAATCACCAATTGGTTTGAGCGCGCATCGTTAATGGTAGTGAAATCGCCGCTCACCGGCTCGATGCCCGACGCAGTGCCAACAAAGCACAGCACTGTCAGGCAGAATCGCCACAACTGGTTGCGGATGAGTCGCAGTGTCACTGTCTTGTCCTGGAAGTCAGTTTGTGAGACCGTGCGAAATACTGCGCGCAGTATTTCGCAAGTGCGGCCGAATACAAAGATACATCTTTAAGCCGGGACGTGTCTGGACTTGCTGGGCACATAATATCGGTGGGGGATGCGCTACCGCATCCAGGACGTTGCAAAGACCGCGCAAACATGGGGCTGCAGTTTGACAGGGGGAGGGGTAGCCGCTAACATTCGCCCCTCTTAAAAAGTGGGTTGGTAGCTCAGTCGGTAGAGCAGCGGACTTTTAATCCGTTGGTCCCGAGTTCGAATCTCGGCCGACCCACCACCATAATATATAATCTGCTATTCGGGTTGTTAGCTCAGTTGGTAGAGCAGCGGACTCTTAATCCGTAGGTCGAGTGTTCGAGCCACTCACAGCCCACCAAACATCAAGCCGAATCAACTTAACCAGTTGATTCGGCTTTTTCGTGCGTACCTCTGACGCATAGCGCCACGGCCGGACTACCCGGCTACCGGCTACGAACCGTCATCTCGTATGCACTCGATTCCGACGCGGTTGGCAAGCGGCGATCCTCGGTGCAAATCCTCGCCCGCAACCGCTTACTTCAGAGCGTCGCTGAGATCCTTGTCGCTGATCTTTCCGGAGCGATGAAGCCATAGCAGGATCGCCAGCGGCTTGGGAATATTGCGGCCGGATTCATATCTCGAGCCGCCCGACTGCGTGACGCCGTACCTCAGCCAGAAATCCTTCTGATTCAGGCCTTCCTTCTTCCGATCTGTCGCGATGTCACTGAAATCAAGTTTCTTCTTGCGTGCCATGACGTTCTCCTGCTGTGGGTGGTCAAGTCGCTATGCTATCGTTTTTTTTCAAATCCTGCATAAGTGCGATGACAGTTCGTGTCGGCAGCGTATTCGTCGCGAGTTTCCTGCCTGTCGCCATGTCTGATTCCGGATGCGCTCCCATACTTTGATCAGGACAGGGTGATCGCCAAGCCGAGCAGCAGCAGAGACAGGCCGCGTACTCCACCCCAGCGGCACAGTCGGGCACGCAAGGCCTGCTGCCACGGCCCTTGTACTCCTGGTCGCAGCCAGACCGGCAATAGATGCGCGGCGGCTCCGCTTATCAGCGGCAGCAGAAATGCGATGACAAAACCGGCAACCGAGGGACGCGCCGGCAGCCAGCCGAAACCATGCGCAACACCCAATGCCAGCAGGCACAGCAATCCCAGTGCGGCTGCCGCCAGGGACGGCGCCGCGCCGTGCAATTGCATCAGAGCCGTGCCAAACCGGGATTGCCATGCGCGCAGCATGCGCAGGACGACCCATCCGTAGAGCGTGGTGCCGAGCAGTGCAAGCGCCGACGCCATTGTTGAAACGGATGGCGGCAGCGGCGAGGACACGCCGACTGCGATCAGCAGCGCGCCGGCTGCCGCCCACTTGAGGTCGCGTCGCAGGCGCAAGGCGGCATCGGGGTCGCCCTTCCCCAGGCAGGTGGGGAGCAATACTTGCAAGGTCCCCAGCGCGGTAAGTCCGACAAAGCCGAGCAGATTGGCATGCAGGTGAAACAGGCGCAGGGAGTTGCGCTGGGCGGGGAACAGGGGCATCAGGACCACCGCCAGCAATGCCAGCAGCAGGAAGCCGAGCGCGGCCAGGTACCAGTCCAGCCCTCGATGGCGTGGACCGAACATGCGGCCCGCCCGATTCAGGATCCAGCCGCCAAGGCTGAGTGCGGCAATCCCGCCCAGTGTTGCCGCAAGACTCAGCCGCGTCGGCGAAAAATCACTGGCGAACGAGAAGACTGCCAGCGTCCCGCCGGTCCAGGCCAGCAAGGGAGGCCACCATGCCGCAAATCCTGCCCCGGCGCTGCGCGTCAGCACCGGAACGAAATAGCTGATTGCCGCCAGAATCAGCGGCATAGCGCCTAGTGCAAAGGCAACGTGGGCGGCCAGTTGTGGCGCACCCTGTCCCGCGATCAGCAGTACGCCTGCTGTCGCCAGCGATATCAGAGCAGCGATTGCCAGCAACGGCAACAAGGTGAGTGGCGACATCCGCGGATTGTAATGGTGGCAACACCATGCGACACTCGCGCACCATGCCTTCCGCCCCCATTCCGCGCGCCGGACTCGTCCTGCTCGGCCTGCTGTCCCTTGGCTGGGGCTTCAACTGGCCGATCATGAAAATCGTGATCACCGAGATTCCGCGCTGGATATTTCGTGGCGACAGCATCCTGCTGGCTTCCGTCGGATTGTTTGGCATCGCTTGGTCTTCGGGCCAGTCGTTGAAAGTACCCAGGGGACGCTGGCCACAGTTGCTCAGTCTGGCGTCATGCAACATCGTTGGCTGGAACATGTTTGCCATCTATGGCGTGAGCTTGTTGCCGTCAGGGCGGGCGGCGATCCTCGGCTACACCATGCCAATCTGGAGTGCGCTGCTCTCGGTCTGGTTTCTCGACGAAAGGCTGACCCGGCGCCGGCTGATCGGCCTGGCACTGGGCATGAGCGGTATGGCGCTGCTGCTTGGTGACGAGTTCGAGAACCTGGGCAGTGCCCCCGTCGGGGTAATTCTGATGCTGATCGCCGCGATCTTTTGGGCCGGCGGACTGGTGCTTTACAAGCGTGACCCACCTGCCATGCCCATCACCTCGCTGACAGCCTGGCAGGCCCTGCTGGGCGGGATACCCATTGCCCTGTCGGGCCACGCGCTGGAAAGCGTTGACTGGAGCCAGATCAGCTTCTGGCCCATGTTCGGCTTCTGGTACAACGTTTTCATCGGATTGCTGTTTTGCTATTGGGCATGGAACAAGCTGGTCCAAATGGTTCCGGCGGCGGTGTCCTCGCTTGGCTCGCTGATAGTTCCCGTGGTCGGGGTTTTCGGCGGAATGGTGTTCTTGAACGAGGCTCCGTCCTGGCAGGACTTTGCAGCTCTGGTGCTGGTTCTCACCGCGATCGGGACGGTATTGGTACCGGCGCGACCGTTGGTTTGACCCGACGCAAGACGCAGTGCGGCGGTTTCGGGCACAATTGGCCCATGCTCAATGTTTCAGGTCTTGCTTGTTCGCGCGGTGAACGCCGCCTATTTTCCGACGTCGGCTTCTCGCTCGATGTCGGCGAGTGGCTGCACGTGCAGGGTGAGAACGGTTCCGGCAAGACCAGCATGATGCGCCTACTGGTCGGTCTCTCGCCGGCCGATGCGGGGGAGATACGCTGGCGCAATGAGCCGACGCCATCGACCGAGTTCCGTCGCGACCTTATTTATCTCGGACATCATGCTGCAGTCAAGGAAGACCTGACACCGCTGGAAAACCTCAGTCTTGCTGCCGCACTGGATGGCATCGCGCTCGATGAGCGCGCTGCGCTGGCGGCGTTGGTCAGGCTCGGCCTGCGTGGTCGGGAGGAACTTCCCGTCCGCGTGCTGTCGGCCGGACAGAAGCGACGCGTACTTCTGGCACGCCTGCTGACGCGCCCGGCGGTTCTCTGGGTGCTGGATGAAGCTTTCAACGCGCTCGATGTCGCCGCCGTAAAATTGCTCGGAGAACTGATTGCCGAGCATCTGTCTGCGGGCGGGATGGCGGTGCTGACCAGTCACCAGCCGCTTCCCGTGCCGGGCGGCAAGGCGCTGGTGCTATGAACGCCTTTTTCGCCACCGTACGCCGCGACCTGCTGCTGGCTCTGCGGCGCAAGAGCGAGGTGCTGACGGCGGTGTTCTTCTTCGTCATCGTCACCAGCCTTTTTCCGCTGGGAATCGGACCGGAGCCCGTGCTGCTGAAGAAGATTGCTCCCGGCATTCTGTGGGTTGCCGCGCTGCTGGCCACTTTGCTCGGTTTGCCGCGCCTGTTTGCCGCTGATCATGTGGATGGCACTCTGGAACAGATGGCCTTGTCGCCATCGTCATTGGGGCTGCTGGTTGCAGGTAAAATACTGGCCCACTGGTTGTTGTGCGGTTTGCCGCTGGTGCTGCTGGCGCCGGTGCTCGGTCTGCAGTTCGATCTCGATGCGCCGGCATTGGGTATACTGACGCTGGCGCTGTTGCTCGGGACGCCGTTGCTGTCCCTGATCGGAGCGATCGGCGCGGCGCTGACGCTGGGCGTGCGCGGCGGCGGCGTGCTGCTGGCGCTGCTGGTACTGCCGCTTTACATTCCGGCGCTGATCTTTGGCGCGGGAGCGGTTGAAGCCCACATCGCCGGTCTTGGTGCAGGGGGTCATCTGTCATTGCTGGCAGCGATGCTGGCTCTGGCTGTTTTTTTTGCGCCGTGGGCAACCACGGCCGCTTTGAGGATTGCATTGGAGTGAATCAGTCGATTATTCAGTGGTTCAGGTTTGGCAGCCCGCAGGCCTTCTATCCGATTGCCGGGCGCATGATCCCGTGGTTCTGGGCCGCCGCCGCCGCCTTCGGCATTGCCGGGCTGTGGATTTCCTTTTTTGTGGCGCCGACCGATGCGCAGCAGGGGGAAGGCTACCGCATCATTTTCGTGCATGTGCCGGCGTCGTGGATGTCGATGTTCCTCTATCTGATAATGGCTTTCTGGGCCGGACTCGGGTTGGCGCTCAACACGCGCCTTTCGGGAATGATGGCGCAGGCGGTGGCCCCCACCGGCGCATTGATGGCACTGTTGTCTTTGTGGACCGGTGCCTTGTGGGGCAAACCGATGTGGGGCGCATGGTGGGTGTGGGATGCGCGGCTGACCTCCGAATTGATCCTGTTTTTTCTGTATCTGGGCTTCATGGCGCTGCAGGCGGCCATCGATGACCCGCGCCGCGCCGACAAGGCCGGGGCGATCCTGGCATTGGTCGGCGTGGTGAATATTCCCATCATCTATTTTTCGGTGAAGTGGTGGAACACGCTGCATCAGGGCTCCACGATCAATCTCACCAAGGCGCCCTCGATGGCGCACACCATGCTTTGGGGCATGCTGCTGATGGCGCTGTGCTTCTGGATGTACTCCATCGCGGTGGCGCTGACCAGGGTGCGCGCGATCATTCTTGAACGCGAGCGACACACGGATTGGGTGAAACATGCAGTGGAATAGCGCGGGTGAATTTTTCGCCATGGGCGGCTACGCCTTCTACGTCTGGGGCAGCTTTGGTGCGTGCGCGCTGCTCATGTTTGCGGAACCTTTTCTGGCCAAGCGGCGTCTTAGTGAGGTTCGCCAGAGTCTGATCCGCGAACTGCTCGCCGACGAACTCGAACTCAAGCAGAAAAATCCATGAAACCCAGACACAAACGCATTGCCCTGATTGTCGGCGGACTTGCCTCGCTGGCGATTGCCGCCGGATTGGCGCTCAACGCACTTGACAGCAACATCGCAATGTACGTAACACCTTCGGAAGTGGCTGCCGGCAAGTCGCCGCAAGGAAAGGCGTTCCGCATCGGCGGCATGGTCAAGGAAGGCTCGATCAAACGCCAGGACATGACCGTGCGTTTCGTCGTCACCGACACGGTCAAGGAAATCCCGGTCGCCTACACGGGCATCCTTCCCGACTTGTTTCGTGATGGCAAGGGCGCGGTGGTGCAGGGCAGGCTGGGCGGCGACGGTGTGTTTGTCGCCACCGAAGTACTCGCCAAGCACGACGAGAACTACATGCCGCCGGAAGCCCAGCATGCGGTCGAACAGGCCCAGCGCGCGCAGAGGACGCTGAAGCCATGACCCCCGAACTCGGCCACTTCGCTCTCATCCTCGCCTTTGTCATTTCTATCCTGCAAGGCGTGCTACCGCTGGCCGGTGCGCAACGGGGCAATGCCCAATGGATAGCGCTGGCGCGGCCGGCAGCGCAGACCCAATTCCTGTTGATTGCCATCGCCTTCGGCTGCCTAGCGCAGAGTTTTCTTGCCAACGATTTCTCGGTGAGTTACGTCGCCGCGCATTCCAACACCCAGTTGCCGACCTTGTATCGCTTCTCCGCCGTTTGGGGCGGTCACGAGGGTTCCCTGCTGCTCTGGGTGCTGATGCTTTCAGGCTGGGGTGCCGCAGTGTCGCTGGCCTCCCGCCAGTTGCCCGAAGTCATGGTGGCACGAGTGCTGGCGGTGCTGGGGCTGGTCGGGATCGGTTTGCTAGCCTTCATTCTGTTCACATCGAATCCTTTTGACCGTTTGTTGCCGGCCGCTGCCGAAGGACGCGACCTCAACCCGCTGTTGCAGGATCCCGGGCTGGTTTTCCATCCGCCGATGCTCTATATGGGCTATGTCGGTTTCTCGGTGGCATTTTCCTTTGCCATCGCGGCTCTGATTTCCGGCCGGCTCGACGCGGCCTGGGCGCGCTGGTCGCGGCCATGGACTACGGCGGCGTGGGTCTTCCTCACGCTCGGCATCGCGCTCGGCAGCTGGTGGGCCTATTACGAACTGGGCTGGGGTGGCTGGTGGTTCTGGGACCCGGTGGAAAATGCATCTTTCATGCCCTGGCTGGTAGGCACGGCGCTGATCCATTCGCTGGCCGTGACCGAGAAACGCGGGGCTTTCAAGAACTGGACCGTGCTGCTGGCCATTGCGGCGTTTTCGCTGTCGTTACTGGGCACCTTCCTGGTTCGTTCCGGTGTGCTGACTTCGGTGCACGCCTTCGCCTCGGACCCGCGGCGCGGTGTGTTCATCCTGGTGCTGCTCGCCGTCGTGGTCGGCAGTTCGCTGACGCTGTTTGCCTGGCGCGCGCCCAAGGTCAGTGCCGGCGGCAGCTTTGCGCTGATTTCACGCGAAACCATGCTGCTGATGAACAACGTGCTGCTGGTGGTCGCCTGCGGCAGCGTGCTGCTCGGCACCTTGTATCCGCTGCTGATAGATGCACTTGGCATGGGCAAGCTTTCGGTCGGACCGCCCTATTTCAATACTGTCTTCGTGCCGGTCATGGTGCCGCTGCTGGTGATGATGGCCATCGGTCCCCTGGCACACTGGAAGCATGCCGACCTCAAGGCCATTGCGCGCCGCTTGCGGGTGAGCATCGCGCTGGCCGTTGTTGCCGGCATCGGCTTTCCGCTGCTGATGGGGTCATGGACGCCACTTACTGCGATGAGTTCGTTGCTGGCCGTCTGGATTACCTCCAGCGGTGTCTTCCAGATCATCGATCGCACGAAGACCGGCACGTCTTCCGCGTCATTCTGGGGCATGCAACTCGCCCACATTGGCATTGCAGTATTCGTCGTCGGCGTGGCCATGGTCGGCGGCTATCAGGAGGAGAAAGACGTTCGCATGGAGCCCGGCGATACCGTGAGTGTCGGCGGCTACGGATTTCGCCTGACGGGCGTGACAGAGGCGCCCGGGCCCAACTATCGCGCCTTTGTAGGCAGCGTCGAACTGTCGAAGGATGGCCGCGTTCTGATGACCATGCATCCGGAAAAGCGCAATTATTTCTCGTCGCAGATGCCGATGACCGAAGCCGCGATCGACGCCGGATTTACGCGCGACGTGTATGTCTCGCTCGGCGAACCGCTCGACAACAAAGGGGCATGGAGCGTAAGGGTTTATTACAAGCCCTTCGTCGACTGGATATGGGGCGGCGCCCTGTTGATGGGTCTGGGCGGCTTCATTGCCATGCTTGATCGGCGTTACCGCCTGCGCGTCAAAGCCGATGCGAAAATTCCGGCGGGAGTTCCGGCATGAAGCGTTTCCTGATCCCGCTGGCCGCGTTCTTCGTCCTCGTAATCTTCCTTGCCATTGGTCTCACCCGCGATCCGCGCGAAGTGCCCTCGCCGCTGGTCGGAAAGCCGACGCCCATGTTCCAGCTGCAGCAGCTGGCCAATGCAGACAAGTCTTTTTCGCCGAAGGACATGCAGGGCAAGGTATGGTTGCTCAACGTCTGGTCGTCATGGTGTGTTTCCTGCAGGGCCGAGCATCCGCTGCTGGTCGCTTTTGCCAGGCAGAGCAATCTACCGATTGTCGGTTTGAGCTACAAGGAAGTGCGCGGTGACAGCGAGATTGATGCCGGCAAACTGTCACCGGACGACGAGCTGAAATTGACACGCCGCCGTGCCTCCGCCTGGCTGGCGGCGCGCGGCGATCCCTATGCCGTAGTGGCACTGGATATTGATGGTCGTGTCGGCATCGATTACGGCGTGTATGGCGTGCCGGAAACCTATGTCATCGACAAGGCAGGCGTGATTCGCTACAAGCAGATAGGTCCGATCACGCCCGATGCGCTCGACAAGAATATTCTGCCGCTCGTCAAGGAACTCGAGAAATCATGATCAACGCCAATCGAACGATCACGCTGATTGTCGCACTGGCCTTCGCCCTGTGCGGCGCGTTTGCCCAGGCCAAGGAAGCGGCGCCGCTGGCCGCCGACGAAGCGGTCGAAAAACGCATGGTGGCGATCAGCGAAGAGTTGCGTTGTCTGGTTTGTCAGAATGAATCGCTGTCCGGTTCGCATGCCGAGCTGGCACAGGACCTGCGCCGCGAAATTCGCAAGATGATCAGCGACGGCAAGACGGACACCGAAATCCTCGATTTCATGGTTGCCCGCTACGGCGATTTCGTGCGCTACCGGCCGCCGGTAAAGCCGACCACCTGGCTGCTCTGGGGCGGACCCTTCCTGCTGATGGCAGGCGGCCTTGCCGCACTGATCGCATTCCTGCGGCGGCGGGCCAAGGAAGACGCCGCACCCGTGCTTTCCGAAGAAGAACATCGCCGCGCCGCAGCCCTGCTGGACCAGTCCAACCCATGACCAACTTTTATCTTGCAGCGGCGATGCTGGTCATCGTCGCTTTGGCGCTTCTGTTGCGTCCGTGGTGGTGGCGCGCCAGTCGCCGTGGCACCAGCGCCGACTCTTTGCCGGGCCTCAATGCCGCCATCCATCGCGACCGCCTCGGCGAACTGGAGCGCGACCGCAGCAATGGCATGTTGTCGGCGACCGACCTGGTCGAAGCGCGCGAAGAGTTGCAGCGGCAACTGCTCGACGACACGGCCGCCACCAAAGTTGTGGTTGCCGACAGTTTCAGCCGTAGCAGCGGCATCGCGATCGCCATCCTGCTGCCGCTGCTCGGTGTTGCCATGTATGCGCTGCTGGGCAGCCCCAAGGCGGTGCTTCCGGTCGAAGTGCAGACGCAGCGCGCCACGGCCGACATGGAGCAACTCGTCGCCAAACTGGCACAGAAAATGGAGCAGAACCCGGGCAATCCGGAAGGCTGGGCGATGCTGGCGCGGTCCTACAAATCACTGGGCCGCTGGGATGATGCCGAACGCGCCTTCGCCCGCGTCGGGCCGGATCTCAACAACAATGCCGAACTGCTGGCCGAACTTGCCGAAACACTGGTGCAGAAGAACAATGGATTCGATGATCGTTCGCGTGCGTTGATTCAACAGGCGCTGCGTCTGGAACCCGGCAATATGCTCGCCTTGTTCATGGGGGGCGGCGAAGCCTTTGACAGCGGGCGCTACGTCGAGGCGGCAGCGCGCTGGGAGAAACTGTTGCCTCAACTCGATCCCGGCGGAGGAGACGCGCGGATGGTCGAATCCAGCATCGCGCGGGCGCGTGAGCGCAGCGGTGGTGCGCCACCGGCGGGCCCCAAGGCCGACGTCATGGCGGGAGCCGTCGCTCCGCAGGACGAGGTGCATCGGGCTGCTGCCAAGACGGCGCAAGGTGCGGCGAATGCGGTCGCGCCTCCGGCGACGGCTCCGACCGCAACATCGGTCAGCGGACGCGTTGAACTCTCGCCGACCTTGAAAGGCAAGACCAGTCCGGATGACGTGGTCTTCATCTTTGCCCGTGCCCTTGAGGGCCCGCGCATGCCGCTCGCCGCGAAACGCGTGCGGGTAGCCGATCTGCCGCTGGACTTCATGCTCGACGACTCGCAGGCGGTGATGCCGGGGGCCACCATTTCATCGGTGCCGCAGGTGCGCGTCGAAGTGCGCGTCTCGAAATCGGGCATGGCACAGGCGGGCAAGGGCGACCTCACCGGCAAGAGTGCTGCGGTCAAGCCCGGAGCCAAGGGGCTGAAGATCGTGATCGACCAGATCGAGCCCTGACGCCGAACCGCAAGACGCTGTCCGCGGGCAGCATGTCTGCCAGATTGACTCATTGAATCGCCATAGGTGAAAACTCTATGGCGATTTTTGTTTCAACCCCGTTCCGGTTGATCGGAATCAAGGTAACTGCATTCGGCAGGCTTACGATGCTGCGTGTGCACAGACCCCTGATGATTTCAGGGTGATCGAAATGCGGCGCTCCGAACGGAGGCGCCGCCCGTGCCCAATACCGGGAGCCACGCAATGAACATATCAAGCGCCGTCATCCACGCCCGACCGGGCGAGGTGGCGGTCGTTCAGGCCGGGCTGGCCATGCTGGCCGGTGTCGAGGTGCATGCCATCTCGCCCGAAGGCAAATTGATTGTCACCATCGAAACCGAGGACGACGCCAGCGCCGTCGTCCTCTACGAACGTATCGGCCAGCTTGACGGCGTGATGTCAGCAGCCATGGTTTACCACCAGACCGAATCCGAGCCATTCAAGGAGATCTGAAATGAAATTGACGCGACGTGAGTTCATCAAGACCAATGCCATCGCCGCTGCGGCTACCACTGCCGGCATGAGCGTCCCCGGAGTAGCCCTGGCTGTGGCACCACAGGGTCAGGACGGTGTGCGCTGGGACAAGGGCGTGTGCCGCTACTGCGGTACCGGTTGCGGCGTCCTGGTCGGCGTCAAGGACGGTCGCGTGGTGGCGACCCAGGGCGACCCGGATGCTCCGGTCAACAAGGGTCTCAACTGCGTCAAAGGCTATTTTCTTTCAAGGATCCAGTACGGCAAGGATCGCCTGACCCGGCCTTTGCTGCGCATGAAGGATGGCAAGTTCGACAAGAATGGCGAGTTCGCGCCGATCTCCTGGGATGCCGCCTTCGACATCATGGCGCAGAAGGCCAGGGAAACGCTGAAGACCATGGGCCCGGACGGCCTGTGCATGTTCGGCTCCGGGCAGTGGACGATCTGGGAAGGTTATGCCGCCGTCAAACTGATGAAGGCCGGTTTCCGCACCAACAACATCGACCCGAACGCCCGTCACTGCATGGCGTCCGCCGTGGCCGGCTTCATGCGCACCTTCGGCATCGACGAGCCGATGGGCTGCTATGACGACATGGAACATGCCGACGCCTTCGTCCTGTGGGGTTCCAACATGGCCGAGATGCACCCGATCCTCTGGTCGCGCATCACCAGCCGCCGTCTGACCGCCAGCCAGGCGAGGATCCATGTGCTGTCGACTTTCAGTCATCGCTCCTGCGAACTGGCCGACAGCGAACTGATCTTCAAGCCGCAATCCGACCTGGCGATCCTTAATTACATCTGCAACTACATCATCCAGAACAATGCGGTGAATCAGGAGTTCGTCAAGAAGAACGTCGGCTTCTTCAAGGGCGTCACCGATATCGGTTACGGCCTGCGGCCGAATCATCCGCTGGAGCAGGTGGCCAACAACAACGGTTACCCCGGCGCCGACGGCAAGCCCAAGGGCGACCCGAACAAGCACACGCCAATCACGTTTGATGACTTCGCCAAGTTCGTCGCCGAATACACGCTGGACAAGGCGCACGAAATTTCCGGCGTGCCGAAGGACAAGCTCGAAGCGCTGGCCAAGGTCTACGCCGACCCGAAGACCAAGGTCTGCTCCTACTGGACGATGGGTTTCAACCAGCACACGCGCGGCACCTGGGTCAATAACATGATCTACAACGTGCACCTGCTGACGGGCAAGATCTCCGAGCCGGGCAACGGTCCCTTCTCGCTCACCGGCCAGCCTTCGGCTTGCGGCACGGCGCGCGAAGTCGGTACTTTTTCGCATCGTCTGCCCGCCGACATGGTGGTGATGAACCCGAAGCACCGCGAGATTGCCGAAAAAGCCTGGAAGCTGCCGACCGGAGCCATACCGGCGAAGCCCGGTTACCACGCCGTGCTGCAAAGCCGGATGTTGAAGGACGGCAAGATCGGCTTCTACTGGACCTCGACCACCAACAACATGCAGGCCGGCCCCAACGTCAATGGCGAGATCTATCCCGGCTGGCGCAACCCGAAGGCATTCGTGGTGGTCTCCGACGTCTACCCGACGGTCTCCGCGATGTCCGCCGACTTGATCCTGCCCTGCGCGATGTGGATGGAGAAGGAAGGCATGTACGGCAACGCCGAGCGTCGCAGCCAGATGTGGCGCCAGCAGGTCAAGGCGCCGGGCGAATCCCGTTCCGATTTGTGGCAATACATGGAGTTTGCCAAGCGTTTCAAGATGGAAGAGGTATGGCCCGCCGAACTGCTCGACAAGGCGCCGGAATACAAGGGCAAGACCATGTACGACGTGCTGTATGCCAACGGTCAGGTCAACAAGTTTCCGAAGGAGGAGGCGGCGAAGGTAAACGCCCACGCCTGGGCCGGCTATACCAACGACGAGAGCGAGCATTTCGGCTTCTACGTGCAAAAAGGCCTGTTCGAGGAATATGCCGGCTTCGGTCGCGGCCACGCCCACGATCTGGCGCCCTTCGACACCTATCACAAGGCGCGCGGCTTGCGCTGGCCGGTGGTCGATGGCAAGGAAACGCTATGGCGCTTCCGCGAGGGCTACGACCCGTATGTGAAGAAGGGCGAGGGCGTCAGGTTCTACGGCTATCCCGACGGCAAGGCCAAGATCTTTGCGCTGCCTTACCAGCCGGCGGCCGAAATGCCGGACAAGGATTTCGATCTCTGGTTGTGCACCGGCCGCGTGCTGGAGCACTGGCATACCGGCTCGATGACGCGTCGTGCTCCCGAACTTTACAAGGCGTTTCCGGATGCGGTGGTATGGATGCATCCGAAGGACGCCGAGAAGCGCGGCCTGAAGCGCAACGACGTGGTCAAGGTATCGACGCGGCGCGGCGAGATCGAATTGCGGGTCGACACCCAGGGCCGCAACAAGCCGCCGGAGGGACTGATCTTCATTCCATTCTTCGACGAGCATCGCCTGGTCAACAAGCTCACTCTGGATGCCACGTGTCCGATTTCGAAAGAAACGGACTTCAAGAAATGCGCCGCCAAAGTCGTCAAGGCCTGACCGGACAGCCATGAACAATGGGGTCGTGAGAGAACCGCGTGCCCCAGCCACGGATCATGGACAACGACAACAAGCCCAGCGTCGCGGCCCGCCGCCAGTTTTTCGCCGACACCGCGCGCATGGCCTGCGGCGTAGGCCTGCTGGGGCTCGGCGTCGGACTTTATGCGCGGCATGCCAGGGCTCTGCCGCCCGCCGCCCTTCGACCGCCGGGGGCGCTGCCGGAAGCGGACTTCTCCGCTGCCTGCATTCGCTGCGGGATGTGCGTACGCGACTGTCCCTACAACATCCTGCACTTGGCGAAGCCCGAAGAACCTATGTCGACCGGCACGCCTTGCTTCGTCGCGCGCCAGCTGCCTTGCGAGATGTGCGAGGACATTCCGTGCGTGAAGGCATGCCCGACAGGTGCGCTCGACCCTCGGCTTACGGACATCAACAAGGCGAAGATGGGCCTCGCGGTGCTGGTCGATCACGAGACCTGCCTCAATTTCCTCGGACTGCGCTGCGACATCTGTTACCGCGTCTGCCCGGTGATCGACAAGGCCATCACGCTCGATCCGCAGAACAATGCACGTACCGGCAAGCACACGCTGTTCATCCCTGTTGTTCATTCCGATCACTGCACCGGCTGCGGCAAGTGCGAGAAGGCCTGCCCCACCGAGGTCGCGTCGATCAAGGTGTTGCCGCTCACCATGGCCAAAGGGGCTTTGAGTGCGCACTACCGTCTGGGCTGGGTGGAGAAGGAAAAGGCCGGCGGCAGCCTGGTGGCACCGGAAGTCGAACACCAGTACAGCATGCCCGAGGGCATGAAGTATGAGCACGGCAAGGGCCTGTCCGCCACGCCCCCCGGCGCCGTCCTGCCAGAGCCGACTTTGCCCAGGGCCTTGCAGGGGAACAAGCTGTGAGCGCGACCCCCATGCGTTCTGGCGCCGAAGCGATTGCCGCGAAGGGATGGCTGGTCGCGCACAAGTGGCTGCTACTGCGTCGCAGCAGCCAGATCGGCATTTTGCTGCTGTTCCTCGTCGGTCCCTGGTTCGGTCTGTGGATCGTCAAGGGCAATCTCAATTTCAGCTATACCCTGAGCTTCCTGCCGCTGACCGATCCCTACGTCATTCTTCAGTCGCTGGTTGCAGGACACGTACCGGAGAAACTGGCGCTGACCGGAGCCCTCATCGTGACGCTGTTCTACCTGTTGGTCGGTGGCCGCAGCTACTGCTCGTGGGTCTGTCCGGTCAATCTGCTGACCGATGCCGCCTATTGGCTGCGGGTGCGGCTCGGCATCAAGGGCAGCGCCCATATCAGCCGGCCAACGCGCTACTGGGTGCTCGGCATGACGCTGGTGGTGGCTGCCACGACCGGCAGCATTGCATGGGAGATGGTCAATCCGGTGTCCATGACGCATCGTGGCCTGATCTTCGGTTTCGGCCTGGCCTGGGCGGTGTTGCTCGGCGTGTTCCTCTTCGACCTGTTTGTCATGCGTCACGGCTGGTGCGGCCACCTCTGCCCGGTGGGCGCGTTCTACAGCCTGATCGGGAAGCTGGCGCTGACGCGAGTATTGCTGCCGGCGCGCGCGGCCTGCAACGACTGCATGGATTGCTTTGCGGTCTGCCCGGAACCGCAGGTCATCCGCCCGGCACTGAAGGCTATTCGCGGTACCCCGCCATTGATTCTGGAATCCAATTGCACCAACTGCGGTCGCTGCATCGATGTCTGCTCGAAGGATGTCTTTGCCTTCGGCACCCGTTTCAACACTACCGTCGCAGGCGCAGCCGGCATCCCGCAAGCGGCGCTGAAGTGATCAACGTTCAATCTCGTCTGGGGAGTCCATCATGAACAAAACCGTCACCATTCTTCTGGCATCCCTGCTGACCGTCATGGTTGGTTGCGCCGGCTACGAACCCCTGGTTTCGATGCGCGGCACCGAGGTCAGCGCCGCCGACAAGGCGCCCGATCAAAAGCCGTATTCGGAACGGTCGCCCGGTGCCGGATCGCCGGCACTCATCAGCCGGACCTTCACCGAACAGCCGCCATTGATCCCGCATGCAGTAGAAAAGTACGAGCCGATCACGCTGAAGGCGAACGACTGCCTGGACTGCCATATCTCCGATGAATTCAAGGGTCGAAAGATGCCGAAGATGGGCGATAGTCATTTCTCGAAGATCCGCAAGGAGACAGACGGCTCACCGTCCGTGGAGACGTCCCGCTGGCAATGCATTGGCTGCCATGTGCCGCAGGTCGATGCGCCGGCGCTGGTCGAGAACCGGTTCATCGGCAACATCAAATAGCGTCGGCCAGACTGATTGCGGTCACCGGACATGGCGCCACGCAGGCGCCGCAGCCGGTGCATGAAGCGGGGTCGACCTCGGCTAGCGGCGGCCCGCCCAGGCGCGGGCTGAAGCGGATGGCCGCTACCAGGCAGTGATCGCCGCAGATCCGGCACTCCACCCCGTGCCGCGGCAGACAACTCGCGGCGATCTGCGCCTTGATTGCCCAAGGGGCGGCCTGGTCTGTGGTACGAAGCAAGGCGCCATCCTTGCAGGCGGCCGCACACGCGCCGCAGAAGGTGCATTCACCGCGCTTGAAATCCACCTCGGGATAGCCGCGTCCCAGGACGATGATCCGCGTCGGACAAACCGGAAGGCAATCGCCGCAGCGCGAACAGGCGGCGCCGAACAGTTCCTCGGCCAGAGCCCAGGGTGGGCGCTGTGGGGCTTTGCGGGTCTTGAAATCGCCCCGCATGAATTGTCGGCGGCTGACCATGCTCAGTATCTGGTTGAACTCATGACGCGATTCTGCCTGTGCCACGCCATCCGTGTCAGATTGTTTTCAGGGCTCGATGATCACGACAAGTGCGCCGGCAAACCATGCCGGGTTCTTCCAGCGTCGCCTCTATAATCACCGTCACAGCCTCCTGCTCCGGTATCGGTCGCCAATTCCCGGCAACGGAGTTCGCCCAACTCGTCAGCCACCGGAGATTCGAGCATGAACCGTATTCTTGTCCTGATCCATCTCGCGGCCGTAATTGTCTGGGTCGGCGGCATGTTCTTCGCCCATGTTTGCCTGCGGCCGGTTGCCGCCGCACAGTTGCCGCCACCGCAGCGTTTGCCCCTGCTGGCGGCCATCCTCGGGCGCTTCATTGCCGTGGTCGGCTGGGCGCTGGTGCTGCTGTGGGGCAGCGGCCTTTCCCGCATCTCCCAGGCCGGCGCCGCAATTCCCGTGAATTGGTATGTCATGGTCGGCATCGCGATCGTGATGACCGCCATCTTCGGCCTGATTGCACTCCGCTACCATAGCCGGATGCTTGCCGCCGTGGCAGCCCAGGACTGGCCGGTCGCCGGTGCGGCGATGAACGCGATCCGCAAACTGGTGCTGGCAAATCTGGCGCTCGGTTTCGCCACGGTCGCGGTGGCGGTGCTCGGCTCGTAAGGCGAACCGGCGCGCGCCGACTCCAGTCGCGGAGTCCCGCTGCTCAAATATTCCTTGACGCATATATGGCGTCACGCGTATATTCCAAAACATGGATACTCAACTGATATTCGACGCTGTCGCCGATGCCACGCGTCGCCGCATTCTGGCCCTGCTGGTGGAACAGGGCGAGTTGTGCGTCTGCGAACTCACTGCCGCGCTGGACGACATCCAGCCCAAGATTTCGCGCCATCTGAGCGTGCTCAAGGATGCCGGCGTAGTGGTGCCGCGCCGGGAAGGCACCTGGATGTTCTACCGGCTCGCCACCCACCTGCCGGCATGGGCCGAGGCCCTGCTGGAAACCCTGCCGAAGGGTGCCGTGCCGGAACTCAAGGCCGACCTGAAGCGACTGAAGGGCATGGCCGGACGGCCCGAGCGCTGCGCTGCCTGATACGCACCATGAGTGTGTTGACTGACACCGACAAAATGCCGCGCCATTCCCCCTGGGGCTGGCTGGCGCTTGGGATCGTCACGTGGATCGCGGCCTATGCCAGCCTGAGTCCTGTTGCCGACGGCGCAATCGCGGCGCTGGCTCTGACGCGCCAGACGCATCTGGGCGAGGCCGTGCATTTCTTCTTCTACGACACGCCCAAGGTCCTGCTGCTGCTGACCGGCATCGTCTTTCTGATGGGCGTGGTGCATACCTTCGTTGCGCCCGAGCGCACGCGGGCGATGCTCTCCGGCAAACGGCTCGGCGTCGGCAACGTGCTGGCGGCGAGCCTGGGCATCGTCACGCCGTTTTGCTCCTGCTCGGCGGTGCCGCTGTTCATCGGTTTTCTCTCGGCCGGCGTGCCGCTGGGTGTGACTTTCTCTTTTCTGATTTCGGCGCCGATGGTCAATGAAGTGGCGCTGGCGCTGCTGTTCGCCATGTTCGGCTGGAAAGTCGCCGGGCTGTATCTGGGGCTGGGTCTGACCGTCGCGATTGTGGCCGGCATGGTGATCGGCAAGCTCGGCATGGAGCGCTATCTGGAGGATTGGGTGCGCGCCATGCAAGCCACGCAGTCGGCCGACTATGCGGGCGAGGCCCTGCACTGGACTGAACGCATCGATGCCGGCGTCGCCCATGTCAGGGATATCGTCGGCAAGGTATGGCCTTACATCCTCGCCGGCATCGGCGTGGGCGCGGCCATCCACGGCTACGTACCGGAGGATTTCATGGCCTCGATCATGGGCCGGGACGCGCCCTGGTGGTCGGTGCCGGCCGCCGTGCTGATCGGTGTGCCGATGTACAGTAATGCCGCCGGCATCATCCCGATCGTCGAGGCGCTGATCGGCAAGGGCGCCGCACTGGGCACCGTGCTGGCTTTCATGATGAGCGTGATCGCCCTGTCGCTGCCGGAAATGATCATCCTGCGCAAGGTGCTCAAGCTACCGCTGATCGCCACCTTCGCCGGCGTCGTCGCACTCGGCATCCTGCTCGTCGGCTATGTTTTCAATCTCGTCTTGTGAGGTCGTCATGAAGGTCGTCAAAGTCCTCGGCACCGGCTGCACCAATTGCAAGAACACCCAGAAATTGATCGAGGACGTGGCGCAGGCCAAAGGCTGCGAAATACAGCTCGGAAAAGTCGAAGACCTGCAACAGATCATGGCTTATGGCGTAATGTCCACGCCCGGCGTGGTGATCGACGGCAAGGTGGTTCATGCCGGCGGCGTGCCGACGCGGGCCAAGGTCGAAAGCTGGTTCTGAGGCCGCCCGGCATGCCAACGTCCGCGCATTCCGGTCACGGCCATGGCGAAGGCGCGGCGAACTTCAGCCGCGCCTTCGCCATCGGCATCGCGCTCAACATCGGCTTCGTTGCGGTCGAAGCCTTCTACGGCTGGCGCATCGGTTCGCTGGCCCTGCTGGCCGATGCCGGCCATAACCTGTCGGATGTCGCCGGACTGGTGCTGGCCTGGGGCGCGGCCCTGGCCGCGGGCCGCTTGCCCGATGCAAAGCATACTTACGGCTGGCAGCGCGCCTCGATACTCGCCGCCTTCGCCAACGCGGTGCTGCTGCTGGTGGCCATGGGTTCGCTGCTGTGGGAAGCGGGCCACCGCCTGCAGGCGCCGCATTCGACCGACGGCCTCACCATCATGCTCGTCGCCGCCGTCGGCGTACTGGTCAATGGCGCCACTGCCGCGTTGTTCATGGCGGGCAGAAAATCCGACATGAATATTCGCGGCGCCTTCCTGCACATGGCCGCCGACGCGCTGGTCTCGCTCGGCGTGGTGGCAGCAGGCGCGCTCTATCTGTGGACCGGATGGACCTGGCTTGATCCTGTCACCAGCGTGGTGATCGCGCTGGTGATCATCGCCGGCACCTGGGGTCTGTTCCGCCAATCCCTGCACCTGCTGTTCGACGGCGTGCCGGAAAGCGTCGCTCTCGCCGACGTGGACGCCCTGCTGCGCGCCCTGCCCGGGGTCCGGGGAGTGCACGACCTGCACGTCTGGGCCATGAGCACCACCGACATCGCATTGACCGCGCATCTGGTGATCCCCGACGGACATCCCGGCGATGCCTTCCTCGAAAAAATTGCCCACGAGTTGCATGAGCAATTCCACATCACGCATCCGACGATCCAGATCGAAATCGATGATCCGAATCACGGCTGCGCCCAGCCACTCGATATTCCATCGCCATGACCGCAGCCAACCCGCCCGTTCCCGTGGGCTTTCCGCTCGTCGTCAAGACCTTCGCTCTAGGCTGGCCGGGCTGGCCTGGGTGCTGCACTGGGTCAAGCTGCTCGGCATCTGGACCGTGACGCTGGTGAAAACCATAGGCGGGGTCGCCAGCGGCAAGCTGTTTCAACCCCATCCCTGATGCTGCCCAAACGACTGTCCGCGTTCCTTGCGCTCGTTCTGCTGCTGCTGGTTTCCGTCGCGGCGCGCGCCGACGATCCATGGCTGCGCCGCGGTGCCGATGGCCAGCCCGAAGTGCAGCTCTATTTCTTCTGGTCGCTGCGCTGTCCGCATTGCACCGCCGCGCATCCCTACATCGAGGCCATCCCGCAGGCGCGGCCGTGGGTCCGGCTGCACGCGCTGGAGCTTTCGCGGCAGCCCGAAAACGTGCAGCGTTACGAAGCCATGGCGCGCGCCTTGGGCGAGGAAGCCGCCGCCGTGCCGGCGCTGATCTTCTGCGGCGAAATGCATGTCGGCTGGGACGGCGACGAGATCACCGGCGCGCTGGTGCGCCAACGCCTCGACGAATGCCGTGCGCGCGCCGCCGCCGGCGCGACGACCAAGGCGCAGACGCCTGCTATGGCGCCGATCGATCTGCCGCTGGTCGGCGCCGTGGACCCGGCCCGCCTTTCGCTGCCGGCGCTGACCCTGGTGCTGGCCGCGCTCGATGCCTTCAATCCCTGCGCCTTCTTCGTCCTGCTGTTCCTGCTGTCGATGATGGCGCACCAGAAGAACCGCGCGCGCATGCTGGTCATCGGCGGCGTCTTCGTCGCGATTTCCGGCCTGATGTATTTCGCCTTCATGGCGGCCTGGCTCAATGTTTTCCAGCTCTTCGGTCACCTCGCCTGGGTGACGCTGGCGGCGGGCGCGCTGGCCGTGCTGGTCGGCGCGGTGAATATCAAGGATTTCTTCGCCTTCGAAAAGGGGCTCACGCTGTCGATTCCGGAAGCGAAAAAGCCCGAGATATTCCGCCGCACGCGCGGCATCCTCGTCGCCGAAAACCTGCCGGCCATGATCGCCGCCACGGTCCTGCTGGCAATCGCCGCCAACTTCTACGAACTGCTGTGCACCGCCGGTTTCCCGATGGTCTATACGCGGCTGCTGACCCTGGCCGAGTTGTCGCCGGCCGCCCGCTACGGCTATCTCGCCGCCTACAACCTGATCTACGTCGTGCCGCTGGCCGCCATCGTCGCCGTGTTTGCCGGCAGCCTTGGCGCCAGGAAGCTCAGCGAGCGCGAGGGTCGCCTGCTCAAGCTGCTGTCCGGCGTCATGATGATCGAACTCGGCGCGCTGCTGCTGCTCGCGCCGGAACGCGTGAGCCAGGTCGGCATCGCCTTCGGCCTGATGGCAGTAGCGGTGGGCATCACTTTTGTTGCAGCGAAACTTTCCCGGGAAAACTGAAATGTCGAAATGGCTGAAGATTGCTTTGCTGTGCTTCGTGTCTGGTCTGGCCGGGATCGGGCATGCCGCCGGCACGCCCGACTTCCTGGTCGACGCCGACTGGCTTGCGCAACGCCAGAAAGACCCGACGCTGGTGGTGCTCGAAGTGCGCTACCACCCGCATCGCCACGCCACCATCGGCCACATTTCCGGCGCCGTGCAGGTGCAGCGCTTCGCCGATCTCGGCGCCAACGACGAGATGCCGATCATGCGCTTTCCCTCGCGTGCCGCCTTCCAGGCCACATTGCGGCGCTGGGGCGTGAATGACGATTCGACTGTCGTGGTCTATGACGATTCCTCGACCGCACTGGCTTCGCGCGTGATGTTCCTGCTCGACCTCTATGGCTTCGACATGCGTCGCGTCAAGCTGCTCGACGGCGGCACCATCGGCTGGACCGGCTTCAACGAACTGACCAAGGCGCCGACGCCGAAGCGCGCCGCGGGCAAGGTGAGGCTGAAGGCCGCGCCGGCCGCCGCCATGGTCGGCTGGACCGATGTCTATCGCCGCGTCGTCGCCGGGCGCGAGCCGAACATCACGCTGCTCGACGCCCGTCCGGCCGACATGTACGAGGGCAGCCGCATCCAGCATTCGGTGCAGGGCGGCCATATCCCCGGCGCCATTAACATCGTCAGCCTGCAAGGCGTCGACGGCCAATCGCAGCAGTGGAAATCCCTTGTCGAACTGGCGGTGATGTACAAGGACGTGCCGCGCACCGGCACCGTCGTCACCTACTGCCACGACGGCTTCCGTTCCACCCTGGCCTGGCTGCAACTCAAGGCGCTCGGCTACCAGGATGTGCGCGTCTACAACGGCGGCTGGAGCGACTGGGACCGCACGCTGACCCTGCCGGTGGTGAAGGGTGGCAAGCCCTTTGACGCCGATTTCGATTTATGAGAAGAGCATGACGATGAGCAAGAGCTTCAAGGTGCTGGTGTTGTGCACCGGCAATTCGGCGCGGTCGATACTCGGCGAGATGCTGTTCAAGCATCTCGGTCGCGGCCGCGTCGAGGCGTATTCCGCCGGCAGCAAGCCCGGCGGCGTGGTCAATCCCGTGGCGATAGAGACGCTGCAGAAGCACGGCGTGCCTTGCGAGGGCGCGCGCAGCAAATCATGGGACGAATTTGCCGTACCACCAGCGCCGACTATTGATTTCATCTTCACCGTCTGCGGCAATGCGGCGCAGGAAACCTGCCCGGTGTGGCCCGGCCACCCGACCACGGCGCACTGGGGCATTCCCGACCCGGCCCATGTCGAACCAATGTCAGCGCGGCGCGAGGCGTTCGAAAAAGCCTACCAGTCCCTGAAGCAGCGCATTGAAGCCTTCCTCGCTCTGCCGCTTGAAAGCATGAGTCGCGACGAGGCGCTTGCCGCGGCACGGCGAATTCACGCCGGCGACTGAGCGCGCCTTGCGTCAATTCGCCGCATCCAATATTCAGATCAAAGGAAATTCATCATGGCAACAATCCAGGTTTTTGATCCCGCCCTGTGCTGCAGCACAGGCGTTTGTGGCGTGGAAGTCGATCAGCAACTCGTCAGTTTCTCCGCCGATGTCGATTGGGCGAAACAGAACGGGGCGCAGATCGAGCGCTTCAATCTGGCGCAGCAGCCGCTGGCCTTTGCCGAGAACCCTATTGTGAAGGGCTTTCTGGAACGTTCCGGGCAGGAAGCATTGCCGCTGATTCTGGTGGATGGCGAAGTGGCCCTGGCGGGTCGCTACGCGAATCGCGTCGAACTGGCACGCTGGGCCGGGATCGTGCAAGCCGTCGAGCCGGAAGCCGCGAAACCCGCCGGTGGCTGTTGCTCGGGCAGCCGTTGCTGCTGAATGCCGGACAGGTATCCGTGAAGTTTCTTCAGCAACCGCCGCGCTTTCTTTTCTTCACCGGCAAGGGCGGCGTCGGCAAAACCTCGATCGCCTGCGCCACGGCGATCCATCTCGCCAATCCAGGCCGGCGGGTGCTGCTGGTCAGCACCGATCCGGCGTCGAACGTGGGGCAGGTATTCGGCATCGGCATCGGCAACCAGGTCACGGCAATACCCGGCGTTGCGAATCTGTCCGCGCTGGAAATCGACCCGCAGGCCGCCGCGCAAGCCTATCGCGACCGCATCGTCGGACCGGTGCGCGGCTTGCTGCCCGAGGCCGTAGTCAAGGGCATCGAGGAGCAACTCTCGGGCGCCTGCACCACCGAGATCGCCGCCTTCGACGAATTCACCGCGCTCCTGACCGATTCGGCGCTGACCGCCGATTACGACCACATCATTTTCGACACCGCGCCGACCGGCCACACCATCCGCCTGCTGCAACTGCCCGGCGCCTGGAGCGGCTTTCTCGACGAGGGCAAGGGCGACGCCTCCTGCCTCGGCCCTCTGGCCGGCCTCGAAAAGCAGCGCTCGCAATACAAGGCGGCCGTCGACGCGCTGGCCGATCCGGTGCGCACGCGGCTGATCCTGGTCGCGCGTGCACAGCAGGCGACTCTGCGCGAAGTGGCGCGCACGCATGAAGAACTCGCCGCGATTGGCCTCTCGCAACAGTATCTGGTGATCAATGGCGTCCTGCCGCGCGAGGAAGGTGCGTTGGATGATCTGGCCGCAGCGATTCTTGAACGCGAGCAAGCGGCGCTGGCGGAGATTCCCCAGGTGCTCAAGACCTTGCCGCGCGATCAGGTCGCGCTCAAGCCCTTCAACCTGGTGGGGCTCGATGCCTTGCGCCAGTTGCTGGTGGCGGCCGATCGGCAAGCCATTGTCGAAGAAGGCCCGCCGGTCGCACTCGATGCGCCGTCGCTGGCGTCGCTGGTCGACCTCATCGCCGCCGACGGCCATGGCCTGGTCATGCTGATGGGCAAGGGCGGCGTCGGCAAGACGACCCTCGCCGCCGCGATCGCCGTCGAACTGGCCCGGCGCGGCCTGCCGGTGCATCTGACCACTTCCGACCCCGCCGCGCATCTCTCTGAAACCCTGGCCGGCTCGCTGCAAAATCTCGCCGTCAGCCGCATCGATCCACACGCCGAAACCGATCGCTATCGCCAGCATGTGCTGGAGACCAAAGGCGCCAAGCTCGACGCCGCCGGCCGCGCCATGCTCGAAGAAGACCTGCGCTCGCCCTGCACCGAGGAAATAGCCGTGTTCCAGGCTTTTTCGCGCATCATCCGCGAGGCGGGCAAGAAGTTCGTGGTGATGGACACCGCACCCACCGGGCAGACCCTGCTGCTGCTCGACGCCACCGGCGCCTATCACCGCGAAGTCTCGCGCCAGATGGTCGACGCGCACATGCACTTCACCACGCCCATGATGCAGTTGCAGGACCCGCGGCAGACAAAGGTGCTGCTGGTGACGCTGGCGGAAACCACGCCGGTGCTGGAGGCCGCCAACCTGCAGGCCGACCTGCGCCGCGCCGGCATCGAGCCCTGGGCTTGGGTGATCAACAACAGCATCGCCGCGGCCCACGCGCATTCGCCCCTGCTGCGCCAGCGCGCGAGGAACGAGTTGCGCGAAATCGAGGCGGTGGCTACGCGCCACGCCGCACGCTACGCCATCGTGCCCTTGCTGAAGGAAGAACCCATCGGCGTCGAGCGCCTGCGGCAACTATCGAAAGGAAACTGACATGTCCGCCCAATGTGAAGTCGCCATCAAGCAATCCGCCGGCGCGCCGATGAGCGTGTTCGAACGCTACCTGACGGTCTGGGTCTTCCTCTGCATCCTGATCGGCATCGGCTTGGGGCAGTTCCTGCCCAGTGTCTTCCAGGCCGTCGGCCGCATGGAAATCGCCCAGGTCAATCTGCCGGTGGGCATCCTGATCTGGGTGATGATCATCCCGATGCTGGTCAAGGTCGATTTCGGCGCCCTGCATGAAGTCAGAAATCACATCAAGGGCATCGGCGTGACGCTGTTCGTGAACTGGCTGGTGAAGCCCTTCTCGATGGCCTTCCTGGCCTGGCTGTTCATCCGCAACCTGTTCGCGCCGATGCTGCCCGCCGACCAGCTCGACAGCTACATCGCCGGCCTGATCCTGCTTGCTGCCGCGCCCTGCACGGCCATGGTTTTCGTCTGGAGCCGGCTGACCAACGGCGATCCGTTGTTCACCCTGTCGCAAGTGGCCTTGAACGACAGCATCATGGTGGTCGCTTTCGCGCCGCTGGTGGCCTTCCTGCTCGGCATCTCGGCCATCACCGTGCCCTGGGACACACTGTTCACCTCGGTAGTGCTCTACATAGTGATCCCGGTCATCCTCGCCCAGCTCTGGCGCAAGTCGCTGCTCACCAAAGGACAAGAGCATTTCGACAGGACCATGGAAAAAATCGGCCCCTGGTCGATCGCCGCGCTGCTGGCGACGCTGGTGCTGCTGTTCGCCTTCCAGGGCAAGGCGATCATCGACAAGCCGCTGATCATCGCGCTGCTGGCTGTGCCGATCCTGATCCAGGTCTTCTTCAACTCGGCGCTGGCTTACTGGCTCAATCGCGCGGTGGGCGAAAAGCACAACGTCGCCTGCCCTTCGGCGCTAATCGGCGCCTCGAATTTCTTCGAACTCGCGGTCGCCGCCGCCATCAGCCTGTTCGGCTTCGAGTCCGGTGCGGCGCTCGCCACCGTGGTCGGCGTGCTGATCGAAGTGCCAGTGATGCTGTTGGTGGTCAAGGTGGTGAACTCCAGCAAGGGGTGGTACGAACGTGGCTGAGATCATCCTCGAATCGACCCTGACCTGTCCGCTGTGCGGCCACGTCAAAACCGAAACCATGCCCACCGATGCCTGCCAGTGGTTTTACGAGTGCGCAGGCTGCCATGCGCTGCTCAAGCCCAAGCCCGGCGACTGTTGCGTGTTTTGCTCCTACGGCACCGTGCCCTGTCCGCCGATACAGGAACACGGCAAAGGACATTGCTGCTGAAACCGGCCGCTGCGGCTGCGGGCTCCGTCAGCGCGGTGTCACCAGCGCCGACTTCTGCAGCGCTGGCCTATCGCGGCAGCGTAAGCGTGGCGACCAGGCCGCCTCGCGGCAGATTGGCCAACTCCAGCCTGCCGCCGTGCAGCAGCGCCGCGTCGCGCGCGATGGTCAGCCCCAGTCCGACGCCGCCCGTCTCGCGGCTGCGCGAGGCTTCGAGCCGCACATAGGGTTCCACCACGCGCGCCAGATCGGCCTCGGCAATGCCGGGGCCGTCATCCTCGACGCTCAGGCGCAATTCCGTGGCGCTGTCCTCGATCACGATGCGCGCCGAGTGGCCGTATTTCACCGCGTTGTCGACCAAGTTGCCGAGCGCGCGCTTGAGCGTCGACAGCCGGCCGACATAGGGCGCGGCGACGCGGCCGGTCAGCGTCGCCGCACGGCCCAGCGCCTGTTCGTCGGCGACCAGGCTGGCCAGCAGCGCCTCCATGTCGATAGACTGGACCGCCTCGTTCTCGCGCAGGCCACGCAGGTAATCCAGCGTCGAATCGACCATGGCCTGCATGTCGTCGATGTCGGCATTGATCTGCGCGCGCAGGGTTTCGTCATCGACCAGTTCGGCGCGCAGGCGCATGCGCGTGAGCGGCGTGCGCAGATCGTGGGAGACAGCGGCCAGCGCCCGGCCGCGCTCGGCGATCAGGCGGCGCAACCTGTCTTGCATGCGGTTGAAGGCTTCCGCCGCGCGTTGCGTTTCGGTCGGCCCGGTCTCGGGCAGGGGCGGCGATTCAAGGTCGCTGCCGAAGGCGTCGGCCGCTTCGGCCAGGTGTTGCAAGGGGCGCGTCACCAGGCGCACCGCCACCAGCGACACGGCGATCACCGCCGCCAGGGTGATCAGCAGGTGGCTGGCAAAGCGGCTCGGCAGGTCCGGCAGTTGGCCGTGGCTTTGCGCCATGATCAGCGCCCGCTCGCCCATGTGCAGCCACATGCTGGCGAACTGGGCTGTCAGCAGGCCGACGATCAGGATCAGCGTCAGGCGGCCGAACAGCGACGCAGGCATCAGTCGCACGACGCGCGCCCCTCGACGCTGGCCGCCAGCACATAGCCTTCGCCGCGCACGGTCTGGATCAGTTGCGGCTCGCGGCCTTCGTCGCGCAGGCGCTGGCGCAGGCGGCTGACCTGCACATCGATGGCGCGGTCATAAGGCTCCGCCTCGCGGCCGTGGATCAGCTCCACCAACTGGTCGCGATTGAGCACGCGGTTGGGATGTTCGAGCAGGATGCGCAGCAGGCGGAATTCGCCACCGGACAAGGGCACCACCACGCCGTCGGGCGCGCTCAAGACCCGCGTCGCGGTATCCAGGCGCCAGCCGGCGAAGGCCAGGCAGCGCTGCGATTCGGGGCGCAGGTTGGGCGGCAGGGCGCGCGTGCGGCGCAGGATGCTCTTGATCCGCGCCAGCAGTTCGCGCGGGCTGAAGGGCTTGACCAGGTAGTCGTCGGCGCCCATCTCGATGCCGACGATGCGATCGGCCTCCTCGCCGCGCGCGGTGAGCATCAGCACCGGCATGCTGGACCGCGCGCGCAGGTCGCGGCACAGGGTCAGGCCGTCGGTGTCGGGCAGCATCAGGTCGAGCACCACCAGGTCGATAGCGTGCCGCTCCAGGCCCTGCCACATCTCGCGCCCGTCCCTGGCGGCGTAGGCCTCGAAGCCGTTCTTGGCCAGGTAATCGACCAGCAGGCGGCGGATTTCCGGGTCGTCGTCGACGATGAGTATTCTGTCCTTTGTATCCATGAGCGTCTTATAACCTGTCCCATCAAACCTGGGTACCGGCAATGTAACGCACTGTAACGGTCCATGGGTCCGCAACGCAGCGATGCAAAACGGCGCCCCGCAGCAAAGGCTCGCTTACATTCCGGACGTCAAATGGCCTCCATGGGCGAAGGCAACCGCTGACGCCCCACCGACCGGCGGAAAACTCCGGTCCCGAATGTCACTCGCTACAGGAGATCAACATGAGCACCAGCAAGTTTCGCAAGGGCGCAATCGGTATCGCCATCGCCGCCGGCCTCGCCACCGCCTTCGTCGCGGTGGCCCATCCCGGCTTCGGCGGCCATGGTCAAGGCTATGGTCCCGGCATGATGGGCCGCGGCGGTCCCGGCATGATGATGGGCGGCAGTGGTCCGGGCATGATGGGCTGGGGTCACGGCCGGATGTTCGCCAGCAACGATACCGACGTCGCCAAATTCCAGCAGGAGCGGTTCGGCGAGCTCAAGTCGCAACTGGCCATCACCGCGGAACAGCAGCCGGCGTGGGACGCCTTCGCCGCCAAGGCCGCGGAACAGGCCAAGACCATGCAAGCCCTGCGCAATGACACCGGCACCGCGACAACGCCGGAGCGCATGCAGCAGCGGCAGAAAGCCATGACATCGATGAGCGAATCCCTCGCCAGGCTCTACGAGGCGCTGACGCCGAAGCAACGCGAAGTGTTCGACCGCTCCCACGGCCCGATGCAGCGGCGCGGCTGACCGGCTGCCGCCCTACGCCGCAGCTTCCGCATGCCCGCATTCATGGGTGTGCGGAAGTGGGTCCGTTTGCGTTGGTCTTCGCTTGTCGGCCCAACCGGGCTGTTGGTTCTCAGGAAAACATTTCCGCCTTCAGCCAAAAACCAGTATTGGCAATCGGAGACCAATGAGCTTTCCCCACAGAGATGCAGGAATACTCACCTATACTGGTGCGCATCCCACCGCCGCTGTTTCGTCCATGTCTGCGCCGCCGTTCGGAAAATCTGACCAATCCGCCACCGGCAAAAGCGGTGGCATGAAGAAGGTTTTGTGGGCAATTTTGTTCCTTGCAATGTTTGCTTACCTTGGAAGTTATATCGCCGTCATTGCCTATGTGCGATTTGGCGGCCAGGCCGTCAAAGATTTCTGCAGTCAGGAGTTGATTGGCAAGTCTGCGTCGGAGGCAAAGGAACTTGCCGCCAGGAGCGGGTTTGAGATCGTCGAGCAGGAGGGATTGCTTCGTGTGACCACGGACCCAGGCATGTCCCGACATACCTGCGACCTCAAGCTCAACGCCGGCAAAGTGAGATCCGCCAAGGCGTCCTTCCGATTCTGACGATCCGTGTGGCGGTTGCGGACAGCGAAGCGCCTCAGCTAGAGGTCTCAGTTCGGCCAATTCCGGTCATTGACACCGCTCCTCTACACCGGTCATTCATTCGCCTCGACTACTCGGAAGCGGTCATTGAATTGGGCCTACCGGTTTTCTTCACCTGAACTTCGCCAGTGAAGCGGGAACGGTCACTGACGATGACGTAAGGATGAGTGGCAAAATATCCTACGTCTCTTGCCGATTCAGCCCGCGCAGCAAGGTCGCAAACAGCGTATTTGGATCGAAGGGTTTAATCAGGAAGTCATTCATTCCTACCTCGAAGCAGCGAGCCTTGTCCTCGGCAAAGGCGTTGGCGGTCATGGCAATGATCGGTGTTTGCCGGTAGCCTGGCATCTCGCGGATTTGTCGTGTTGCGTCGAGCCCATCTACGTTTGGCATCTGCATGTCCATGAGGATGGCAGCGTAGACCGTTTCTCGCGTCATGGCTATCGCCTGTTCTCCGTCCTCCGCCGTGTCCACGACAAGTCCTGCAGCTTCAATCTGTAGTTTGGCAATTTCCCGATTGATTGGTTCGTCGTCGGCGACCAGAATGCGGCTACCGGAATAGCGTTGCCGAATCAGCGTCTCGGCGTCGACATCCGTCGCTGGTTGGAGAGCGGCCGCTTCTGTGCCCTTCTTCAGCTTCACTGTAAACCAGAAGGTGCTGCCCACTCCAGGCGTGCTGTCAGCGCCGACTTCTCCGCCCATCAGTTCGGCCAGGCGTCGAGTAATCGCCAGTCCGAGGCCGGTACCGCCATATTTGCGAGTCGTTGAGTTGTCGGCCTGCTCGAAGGCACTGAAGAGCCGCGACATGGCCTCCGGCGTGATGCCGATGCCGGTATCCGTTACTTCGAAGCGCACCACTACCTTTTCGGCGGTCTCCACCTGATTGCTGACGCGCAGCGTCACGGAGCCCGTTTCAGTGAACTTGATGGCGTTGGTGGCGTAGTTGAGCAAAGCCTGTTGCAGCCGCGTCGGATCGCCGACCAGGTTGGGCGACAACAAGAATTCCTTCTTGACCAGCAGCTGGATGTTCTTGGTCTTACAACGCGCGGACAGGATCGAAACCACATTCTTCAGCAAACTGCTGATGTCGACCGGGGCTTCTTCCAGGTCGAACTTCCCTGCTTCGATCTTGGACAGATCGAGGACGTTGTTGATCACGCTCAACAGATGGTAGCTCGCGGCGTCGATCTGGTCGATGCGTGCTTCCTGCTTGGACGTCATGCCTTCCCGCCGCAGGATATTCGCCATGCCAATTATCCCGTTCATCGGGGTGCGGATCTCATGGCTCATGTTGGCGAGGAAGGCGCTCTTGGCGGCATTTGCCGCCTCGGCCGCCACTTTCGCCGCCGCCAGTTCGCGCGTGCGCATCTCGATCAACTCTTCCAGGTGATGACGGTGTCGATCCAGTTCCTCGGCGTTCTGCTTCTTTTCGGTGATGTCCTCCTTCACCGCCACATAGTGGCTGATGCGCCCGTCGACCTGGCGGATCGGTGTGATGACGGCGGACTCGGTGTATTCACTGCCGTCCTTGCGCCGGTTGACAAGCTCGCCCCGCCATATCTCCCCGCGACTCAGTGCCTGCCACAGGGCTTCGTGGGTGCTGGGTGGCGTCTTCCCGGATTTCAAGATACGCGGGTTTTTGCCGATGGCATCCTCGCGACTGTAGCCGGTGGTGTGCACGAAGGCGTCATTGACATACTCGATCTGTGCGTCAAGATTGGTGATCACGGTAACCGCTGGACTTTGCTCGACCGCCAACGAGAGCTTGCGGAGTTGCTCCTCGGCGAGCTTGCGCTCGGTCACGTCGTGGGCGAGAACGAGCTTGGTCGGACGCTCGCCGAAGAGAATCGTGTGGGTGGTGATCTCGACGAAAAGAATGCTGCCGTCCTTTCGCCAATGGCGCCATAGCCCAGCATCGGTAAAGCCCGACTCTTCGCTGGCGACAAACTCAACGAGAAGCTGGCGGTCCTCTGACGGACGTATGTCGAGTATCGTCATGAGGAGGAACTCCTCGCGGCTGAATCCGTATTGGGCAACCGCGGCGTCATTGACCGCGACGAACGCCAGGGTTGCGAGGTCGTATATCCACATCGGATGCGGATTGCTCTCGAACAGTTCGCGGTAGCTCGCTTCGCTGTCGCGTAGCGCGTTTTCCGTTGCCTTTCGAATGCTGATGTCGCGCACCGTGCCTTGCAGCACCGGCTTGCCGTCGAGTTCCATGGCGGTCAACAACACCTCGCTGGGGAAGTCAGTACCGTCGCGGCGGCGAAACTGCCATTCGAAGTGATGGCGGCCGCGCGCGAAAGCCGTGGCGACGTGCTGCTTGACCAGACTCAAGGTCTCTTCGCCGCCAAGCTGGGTGGGCGGCGACAGGTCGCCAGGATTCTTGCCGAGCAAGTCGCTGAGTGCGGCGCAGCCGAACATCCGCAGGGCTTCATCATTGGCATCGGTGAAGCCTGTTCCATCGAAGAGCATGATCGCGTCGAAAGCGGCGTCGAACACGGCCTGGTATTTCGTTGCCATGTTCCGCAGCGCGGCTTCCTCACGCTTGCGCTCGGTGATGTCGATGCCCATGCCCATCAGACAAGGCTTTTGCTCAAGCAGATAGCGCTTGCCAGTAAACAGAAAGGGAGTTCGGGTCTGGTCTTTCGTCACGAACTCAGCCTCGACCTGGGCTTCGCCTTGCTCGTAGACTCGCTGGATGGCTGCTGCGACGGAGTCCCTGTCAGCCTCTCCAAAAAGGTCCAGAGGCGACAGGGTAGAAATTTCGTCGCCGCCATAGCCCGAGACTGCTTCAAAGTTATGGTTCCAGCGCAGAAAGCGGCCCTCTTGGCCGATTAAATAAAACAGGCCGGGAAGACTATCGAGCGCCTCATGGGTGAAATCCCTCTCCTGCAGGATGATTTCCTGCGCCCGGTATTTCTCCGTGACGTCGCTGAACACCAGCACCACGCCGACGATTTCTCCGGCGGCATTGCGGATGGGCGCCGCGCTGTCGGCAATCTGGTATTCCTTTCCGTCGCGGGCGAGCAGCACGGTATGGTTGGCGAGGCCGACGACTTGCCCGTGTTCCATCACCAATTGCACCGGGTCGGTCACCGGCTTCCGGGTGGTGGCGTTGATGATGCGGAATACATCGGCAAGCGGGCGACCCATGGCGTCGGCAAGCGTCCAGCCGGACAGACGCTCGGCGGTGGCGTTCATCCGCGTCACTCGCCCGG
The DNA here is from genome assembly GCA_030651305.1 of Sulfuritalea sp. GTDB lineage: Bacteria > Pseudomonadota > Gammaproteobacteria > Burkholderiales > Rhodocyclaceae > Sulfuritalea. The sequence goes on from JAUSCI010000010.1 coordinate 44,814, forward strand.
CCGCGTCGGTGGCGATCACCGCGTCGCCGATGGAGTGCAGCGTGATGGCGAGGTTTTCTTCGCTTTCCTTCAACGTGGCTTCTGCCTGCTTGCGCTCGTTTTCGACCACATTGAGCTTGAATATGGTGCCCAGAAAAATCAACAGGCTGGTCAGCGTGCCGGCGAAGAGGATGAGGTAGGAGGTGTTGGCCACATTGTCCGCAACCAACTGCAGTTGCCCGATGTGCCGGTGATGCGAAACGTCAATCTGGTCCGCGGTGTCAGCCAGGTTTTGCAGCAGATCTTCGCCATGCAGGACCATGGTGTTGCGTTTGTCCGCGCTCATGCCGGATTGCCTGGCGTCGACGACCTGTTGAAACCACTGGAGTATGGCAATTATCGGAATTTCGATCCGCGCAAGCACACGTTTCTGATGCGGGTGATCGGCAACGAGTTTGCGCAACTGCTCCAGCTTTGCGTAGCTGCCGGCTTTAGCCGCAAGATAATTGGCCACAAATCGATCATCACCGGTGATGACGTAGCCACGAGTATGGGCTTGGGCATGGAGCACTTCGAGCATCAGCTCATCGGTGCCGCCATGCAACTTTTCGCTGTAGGCGATCTGGCGCCCCGTTTCTTTCAACTGGAATTGGGCGCGGCTGATGCTGAGTCCGATGATCGCCAGCAGCGCGACGCAGCACAGAAACGCCGCCGTGACCTTCCTGCCGAGCGCCCACGCCAATACATCCGGTCGCCGGCATATCCCCAGGACGGACACGCCCAGCAGCGTGAACAAGATGGCCGTGTGCATCGCCATGATGGTCAAGCCAAACCACCCATAAGCGCCGAGAACCGGGGTGGCATAGCTCAGTATCGCCGCCAGCGCCAAAGCCGCTACCAAAAGGCCGATGCCCGCCGACAGCATGATGCCCAGGCGGGTTTTGTGCAACGCGCCGGCAAGCCACAACGCCACCGCCAGCGCGACAAAACACAAAGCGGTCTCCGGCGCCATTCGTCCCGGATTCGACGTGCCCACGGTGCCGGCTGGCTCGACAAACAACCACTGGTCAAGGCCGGGATTCCAGCCGAAGACATATTCACCCAGGGTCAGCAGGCCGATGAGGCCGGCCAGCCCGCTGAAAGCCGGTGCGAGGCGGGAAAGGTGGGCGGCGCGTTGCGGATCGGGGGTTGTCGATAACCGGGTTGTCAACCACAGCGCAATGCCGATCAGAATAAAGCAGGCTGCCGTGTTCGCCTTCATGGAGACCCATCCCGGCAGGATGCTCTTCAGGAGGGCAATATCGAAGGCCCATCCGACCAGAACCATGACGCCCACCGCCACCGCAAGAAGCGCGGAGAACGAGGCCAGCCTGGTTGCCGGCGCGGCGGGACTGAATGTGTGGTCAGTGTTCATCTGCTGGTTCTGATGCTGACAAACATAGGGCTTCCGGCCCTTCATCCATTACTGCGGGGGGGGGGGGGGACTTGGAATCGGTTGCTGTTTCTTTTTCGGATGCCATGAAACCCCCTTGAAAAGGTGGGTATTACTGTGTTTTGCATAATACGCCCATCCAAAACCTCGGCTCTTGGTTTTTCTTAATGGGCTGCTGACCACGACACCCTCCTCAAAACCTCGCCGTTTCAGATCCCTCAGTGACCGCAAGCGCTGCACAAGAGCCTTCCGAGCACGAGTATCACCAACGCATAGCGAATGTCGGCTCCGCCATTTTTGTGGTTCCTGGCGAATGTCCGCTCCCGGTTTTCGCCACGGACCGCTAAGGGCACACAGCAGCCGGCGCGGACCGCTTATTTCCAATTCATCGCCTCGTTGCCGGATCAGGGACCGCGACCTTTTGCTGGACCATCACAACGAATTGCGCTCCCGCTAATCCCTGCTGACGCTTCGTTTTGTAACGCAGCGTAACAGACTGCGGCCGTGCAACGCGACGATGCAAAAAGGGCCGGCGGCGGCAACGTCTTGCTTACAGGATTGCAGTCAAATGCACTCATCGACAGACAGGGAGCAGCACATGAGCAAGATTTTCGGTTTCGGCGAGACGGTGCCCGGCTACGAGGTGCCGGTGTTGAACGAGCGCGAGGTGCGGGCCGCCGCCGGCATCCTCCTGGTTTTCGCCATGATGAGCTTCGCCAATGCCTGGTTCATGGGCAATTTCCGCCCGACCAAGATTTTCGTGATTGCTTTCCTGATCGATTTCACGATCCGCCTGTTCATCAACCCGAAGTATTCGCCGAGCATGATCGTCGGCCGCTTTGCCGTGCGCAATCAGGCGCCGGAATGGACCGGCGCGCCGCAGAAGCGTTTCGCCTGGGCGATCGGCTGGGGGCTGGCGGTGACCATGCTCTGGCTGATCGTGATCAACAACGTGATCGGGCCGATCAACATGCTGGTCTGCGCCACCTGCCTGACGCTGATGTTCTTCGAGAGCGCCTTCGGCATTTGCATCGGCTGCAAGATATATAACGCCTTTTCCCGCCGGCAGGCGCAACATTGCGCCGGTGGTGTCTGCGAGGTCTTCACGCCCCATGCCAGCCAGAAAGTCGGCGCTGGCGGCACGGCGATCGTGGTGGCCTTTTTCGCCCTGATCGGCGTTGTCGGCCAGCAGGGCTTTCCCGCGGCGGACGCGCTTGCCCAGGTTGCCCCGTCTGCCCCGACTGGCGCCGCAGCGGGCGCCGACGATCGCTGCACACCGCCTGCCTTTGCGGTGGCCATGGGCCACGCCGAGAAATGGAAGCTGCACAACAACTGCAAGTGAAGGAACATTGACATGAGCCTGGTCACCGCAAGCAATTTGACCAAGACCTACCGCATCGGCGACATCGACGTGCCGGCGATCAAGGGTATCGATTTCGTCATCGAAGCCTCTTCCTTCGTCGCCTTCGTCGGCCCTTCAGGCAGCGGCAAGAGCACGCTGCTCAACATGGTTGGCTGCCTCGATCATCCGAGCAGCGGTACGCTCAAGGTGCTCGACACCGACATCGCCACACTGGACCGCCGCGCCGCCGCGCGCTTTCGCGGCGAACACATCGGCTTCGTGTTCCAGGACTTCAACCTGATTCCGGTGCTGACCGTGTTCGAGAATGTCGAGTATCCCTTGCGCATAGTGCAAAAATGGCCGGCGGAGAAGCGCCGCGCCCAGGTGCTGCGCCTGCTCGACGCCGTCGGCATGGCCGACCAGGCCGACAAGCGCCCCGACCAGATTTCCGGCGGGCAGAAACAGCGCGTCGCCGTGGCGCGCGCGCTGGTCAGCCAGCCCAAGCTGGTGCTGGCCGACGAACCGACCGCCAACCTCGACCACGACACGGCCTACCGCGTGCTCGAACTGATGAAGAAAATGCGCGACGAATTCAGGACCACGTTCGTGTTCTCCACCCATGATTCCAAGATCATGGGCGAGGCCGAAACCACTTTCGTTCTCGAAGACGGGCGTTTGCAGAATGGAGGCAGCCATGCTTGATATCCTCGACATCGCCAGCCGCAACCTGTTGCGCTACCGCCGTCGCAGCTTGCTGACGCTGCTGCTGATCGTCATCGGCATGGTCGCGGTGCTGCTGTTCGTCGCCGTGGCCGGCTCCTTCAAATCCATGATGGTCGGCCAGATCACGGATTCGGTGCTGGGCCACCTGCAGGTGCACCACAAGGGCTATGTCGCCTCGATCGACAACCTGCCGCTCAACCTCAACATGAAGCCGCCGATGGTGGCCAAGGTCGAAGAGGCGCTACGGGCCAACCCGGCGGTCGAGACCTGGTCGGCGCGGGTCAAGTTCGGCGGCATGTTCAGCAACTTCGCCGAGACCACCAGCATCCGCGTGAACGGCATCGATCCGGCGCGCGAGGCGGCGACCACGCCGCTCTTGCCCGGCCGCATGATCGAGGGCCAGAGGGTTGGGGCTGGGGCCGGCGCGCTGGTCGCCCGCGGCCAGATAGTGATTCCGGTGCTGCTGGCGCGCGGCATGAAGACCAAGCTGGGCGACACCGTGGTTCTGGTGGCGACCAACCGCGACGGCTCGGTCAATGGCAAGACCTTTGTCGTCCGCGGCATCCTCGAAGGTGTCACCGGCCCCGGTGGACGCGACGGCTACATCCACATCGACGATGCGCGCGAACTGCTGCGCATGAGCGAGGCCGAGGTCAGCGAGATCGCCGTGCGCCTGAAGGATTTCTCGCGCCTGGACCGCAGCACCAGCCAGATCAAGGCCGTGCTGGAAGGCGTCAGCAATGGCAAGCCGGTGCTGGAAACCCACACCTGGGCCGATCTCTCGCCGTTCGCCAACCTGGCCAAGATGATCGACCTGATGACGCTGTTCATCAAGGTGGTGCTGGTCTCGATCGTGCTGGTCAGCGTGATGAACGTGATGATCATGGCGGTGTTCGAGCGCATCCGCGAAATCGGCACCATCGCCGCGATCGGCACGCCGCCTTCGCGCATCCTTGCGCTGTTCCTCGCCGAGGGATTGATGCTGGGCATCGTCGGTACGATAGCGGGTACGCTGTTGAGCCTCGTCGCGATTTTCGGCATCAATCTCTGGAGCCCGACCTTCAATTTCGGTCAGCAACAGAACCTGGTGATGGCGCCGACCATTGCCGGCGGCGACGTGCTGACCATTGCCGTGCTGGTCGTCGTGGTCGCCGTCATTGCCAGCCTGCAACCGGCCTGGAAGGCCTCGCGCATGGACCCGATCAGCGCCCTGCGTCACGTGTGAAACTGGAACCGTCATGAAGAAACTCATTGCACTGTTGTTTTGTCTGGTGGCGACCCAGGTACTCGCGCTTGACGGCGCGACGATCCTGCAGAAGGTCGATCGCAACCTCGAACCCGAGGCCTACGAGATGTTGAGGAAGCTGATCAACGTCGAGCCCGACGGCAAGAAGAAGGAGTTCGTGCTGTATTCGGTGAAGAAGGGCCGCGACAAGATCGTCGCGCTCTTCCTCGCGCCGCAAAGCGACAAGGGCCGCGCCACGCTGCGCCTGGGCGACAACATGTGGCTCTACATTCCCGAAGTCGGCAAGCCGATGCGCATCACCAGCCTGCAGTCGGTCACCGGCGGCGTGTTCAATAATGCCGACATCCTGCGCATCGACTACACGGCGGAATACAAGGTCGAGGCGGCGAGCGAAGAGAAGGACCAGTACCTGCTCACGCTCAAGGCCAAAACCAACGAAGTCGCCTACGACAAGCTGAAAATGTGGGTGGACAAGAAGGCGCTGCTGCCGGTCACTATCGAGTGCTATGCCGCCAGCGGCATGCTGATCAAGACCCTGCGGTTTTCGGACATCAAGGATTTCGGCGGCGGCATCAAGCGCCCGGCGACGATCGAGACCGACAGCCCGCTGTACAAGGACCACAAGTCGGTGATGCTCTACGCCCAGATCAAGAAGCGCAGCTTCCCCGACGAGGTGTTCTCGCTCAACTACCTGCCGCGCGTCGAAGATCTCCGCAAGTGAGAAAAGCCTGGCTCCTCGCCTGCCTGCTGACGGGCTTTGCCCACGGCGAGGAATTCAAGTTCGATGCCGCGGAGTTCGACAAGCAGCCCTTCGAATTCGGCGGCTATGTGGAACTCAAGCCGGATCGTTCCTGGCTCAAGCGCGACGGCAGTTTCTACAAACTGAACGGCCTTGCGCGTGACACGCTGGACCGCAACACCGCCACGCTCAAGCTCAACGCCAAATTCACCCAGGGCATCGCCAGCCTGAAGCTGAGCGCCGCCGCCGAAGTGCGCCGCGACCAACTTGTCAGCGAGCGCAGCAGCCGCTTCGACGAGGCCTATGTGTCGCTCAAGCCCGACCCCGGCCTCACCGTCGACATCGGCAAGCAGGCGCTGAAATGGGGCAAGGGCTACGCCTGGAATCCGGTCGGCTTCGTCGAGCGGCAGAAGGACCCGAACGACGTCGAGCTGGCGCGCGAGGGCTACACCCTGCTGGCGGCGGATTTCATCCGCAACTTTGACGGCGAGCTGAAGACGGTCGCCTTCACCCCCGTGCTGCTGCCGGTCGGCTCGCAAACCAACCAGGATTTCGGCCGGCCCGACCACCTCAATGTCGCGGCCAAGCTCTACCTGCTCTATCACGACACCGACATCGACTTCACCTGGCTGGGAGGCGGCAGTCGCACCTCGCGCTTCGGCGTCGACTTCTCGCGCAACCTGACGAGTGCGCTGGAAATCCATGGCGAATGGGCGCGCCTGCGCGATGTCGAGCAGCGCCGCATCGACGCCGCCGGCAACGTCACCAGCGCAATCCGCGACGCGACGAGTTATCTGCTCGGCATGCGTTACCTGAGCGCCAACGACACCACCTGGATCGCCGAGTACTACCGCAACGGCAGCGGCTACACGCAAAGCCAGCTCTCCGATTTTCATCGCCTGGTCGATAGCGGCAACCCCGCGCTGCTGGCCAAGGCGCGGCAGATCAGCACCTCCTACGGTCGCCCCAACGCCGGCGAGCGCTACCTCTACCTGCGCGCCAGCCAGAAGGAGCCCTTCGACATCGTGTATTTCACGCCATCGGTCACGCTGATCGGCAATCTCGACGACAGGAGTTATTCGCTCACTCCCGAGCTGCTCTACACCGGCATCACCAACCTCGACCTGCGCCTGCGCGCCTCCTGGCTGCACGGCGGCGAGCACAGCGAATTCGGCGAGAAGCAGAATGAGCGCCGGCTGGAGCTGATGGCGCGTTTCTATTTCTGAGCGCCGTCCCCATGCTGGCGGCGGTCCGGCGGCGCCGTCCCGCCAGCGCCGACTTTCGCGTCGCTTGCAAGTCACTTGGTCAAATCATTATTTGACATTGCCATAACGGTGGAAAGGCAGTACATTTGCGAGGCCCCATTTTCTGGACTGAGCCATGCCTCGCAACAAATGTGAAACCCTGTCCATCCGCACCACTGCCGAAATCAAGGACCTGATCCGCCAGGCCGCCGAGCGTGAGCATCGCTCCGTCGCCTCCATGCTGGAAGTCCTGGTCATGGCGCACGCCGGGCAGGCTGGCATCAAGGCCAGCGCCAAGCCCAAGAAGACCGGCAAGAAATAGGCCGTGAGCGCCTTGCAGAACATCTCCAAAATCGAAGACAGCCTCTGGGAGGCCGCCGACCAGCTGCGCGCCAATTCCAAGCTGACCAGCAGCGAATACTGCATGCCGGTGCTCGGCGTGATCTTCCTGCGTCACGCCACCAACCGCTACCAGGCAGCCCTGCAAGTCATCCAGGCCGAACAGGCTGCCGGCAAGATGCCCAAGCGCCCGCTGGTCAAGGGCGACTTCATCAAGCGCCGCGCGCTGATGCTGCCCGAGATAGCGCGCTACGACCACCTGCTCAAGCTGCCCTCCGGCGCCAATCTCGGCGCGGCGCTGGTCGAGGCCATGAACGCCATCGAAGCCGATTTCGAACCCCTGGCCAACCAGTTGCCCAAGGACTACGACCGCTTCGACAACAAGCTGCTCGAAGACCTGCTGCGCAACTTCGATTCGGCTGCGCTGCGCAATGCGTCCGGCGATGTCTTCGGCCGCATCTACGAATACTTCCTGATGAAGTTCGCCATGCAGGGCGCCCAGGACAACGGCGAATTCTTCACCCCGCCCTCGCTGGTGCAGACCATCGTCAACGTCATCGAGCCCGACCACGGCGTGGTGTTCGACCCCGCTTGCGGTTCCGCCGGCATGTTCGTGCAGTCCAGCCACTTCATCGAGCACGAAGGGCTGGACACCATGCAGCGCGTCAGCTTCTACGGCCAGGAAAAAACCGGCACCACCATCCGCCTGGCCAAGATGAACCTCGCCGTGCATGGGCTGGAAGGCGATATTCGCGAGGCCAATTCCTTCTACGACGACGTGCACCGCCTGCAGGATGGCCGCGCACTGTGGGGTAATTGCGATTTCGTCATGGCCAATCCGCCGTTCAACGTGGACATGGTCGATGCCGAGCGCGTCAAGGACGACCGCCGCCTGCCCTTCGGCCTGCCCGGCGTGAACAAGGACAAGCGCGTTTCCAACGGCAACTATCTGTGGATTTCCTACTTTCACAGCTACCTGTCGGCCAAAGGCCGCGCCGGCTTCGTCATGTCCTCGCAGGCCAGCAGCGCCGGCCACGGCGAGAAGGAAGTGCGGCGCAAGCTGGTGGAAACCGGCGATGTGGACGTGATGATCGCCATCCGCTCCAACTTCTTCTACACCCGCACCGTGCCTTGCGAACTGTGGCACTTCGACAAAAGCAAACCCCCTCTCCCTCAGGGAGAGGGCCGGGGTGAGGGTGGGGGACTGAACCACAAGGGCAACGTGCTGATGCTCGACGCCCGCAACATCTATCGCAAAGTCACGCGCAAGATTTACGACTTCAGCCCCGAACAACAGGCCAACCTCACTGCCGTCGTCTGGCTGTATCGCGGCCAGCAGGATCGATTCCTCGGGCTGGTGCAGGACTACCTTGCCCGGCTTGGCAGCGAGGCTACTGATGTGAAGCCCGCGCTAACGCGCTTCGAGACGCAACTCACCGCCTGCCGCGATTCGCTGGTGGCCGCCTTTGTCGACAGCGCCATCGCGCTCGAAACGCTCTATGCGGAAAAGCAGAAGACCTTTGCCGACGCCATGGCTGAATGGGCCGAGGCCGCCAACGCCTACGCCGCTGATCGTGCAACCCTGGTTGACGGACTCGCCGCCTATCTGAAGAAATTCGCCGTGTCGCCAGCGCCGACTTTTGATATTCAGCATGCGGCCCGGCAAGCCTTCGACCCGCTGGCGGCAGCGGAGCGCGGGCTGATCAAACAGATCGACCTGCTCTACAAACTCGCCGCTCGCGCCGCCCAGTTGGCCACCGATCTATCTCCCTCTCCCCTCGCGGGAGAGGGCCGGGGAGAGGGGGCCAGTTTCGACCGCCGCGCCACCAGCAAACTGATCAAGCAACTGGACGAAGAGCGCAAGGCCGCCGTCGAACAACTCAAATCCGCGACCTACCTCCACCGCCAGATTGCCTGGCTGCAAGACCGCTTCCCCAAGGCCGAAATGCAGGACGTGCCCGGCCTGTGCAAGGTCGTCAGCCGCGCCGAAATCGAAGCAGCCGACTGGAGCCTGACCCCCGGCCGCTACGTTGGCGTCGCCCCGACGGAAGTGGATGAGGACTTCGATTTCGAGCAGACCCTGCGCGACATCCATGTCGAGCTGGCCGACCTGAACCGCGAGGCGGTGGATCTGGCGGCGAAGATTCAGGAGAACTTCGAGGAGCTGGGGGTATGAGGCTGCTTGCAGATCGGCCTATCAAGGACTACTGCTTGGGCATCTATGATGGCCCTCACGCCACACCGAAGGAATCTGACGAAGGCCCAATCTTTCTCGGTATCAAGAACATAACCAGCGACGGGCGGTTGGATTTTTCCGAAATTCGACACGTTTCCGAGAATGAATTTCCGAAGTGGACTCGTCGGGTCACTCCTGAACCCGGCGATCTAGCTTTTACCTACGAAGCGACACTTCATCGCTACGCAATTATCCCAGAAGGATTTCGTGGATGTCTGGGGCGCCGTGTTGCACTGGTGCGCCCGAATCCATCCATGGCCGATAGCCGTTACTTGCTCTATTTTTTTCTTTCGCACGCATGGCGAAAGGTTATTGAGGGAAACGTAATCAGCGGCGCCACGGTTGATCGAATTCCACTTGAGCGATTCCCAGACTTCCCAGCAGCATTACCTCCACTACACGTACAGCACGAAGTGGCCTCTATCCTCTCCGGCTACGACGACCTGATCGAAAACAACCGGCGGCGGATGGCGCTGTTGGAGGAGTCGGCGCGGCTGCTCTACCGCGAATGGTTCGTCCGCCTGCGCTTCCCCGGCCACGAACACACCCGAGTCATCGACGGCGTGCCGGAGGGGTGGGAGCGGAAGTCGTTGGGCGAGGTTGCGCGCCTCAACGAGACGAGCCTTGGCGGCACATTTGACGGCGAGATCGAATACATCGATATTGCTTCGGTTACTCGGAACTCGGTCAATGAAACCACCCGATACGAATTCCGTGACGCGCCGAGCCGAGCTCGGCGTGTCGTTCGACATGGCGACATCATTTGGTCTTGTGTTCGTCCGAATCGACGTTCGCATGCGGTGATTTGGCAACCTCCAGAGAATCTCGTCGCTTCGACCGGCTTTGCCGTAATTTCGCCGACTTCCGTGCCCACATCATTTCTGTATCAAGCAGTCAGCACGGACTTGTTCGTCGGGTATTTGGAGAACCATGCCAAAGGCGCCGCGTACCCGGCTGTGGTTGCTGGCGATTTCCAGCGAGCCGAGGTTGTTGTGCCTTCATCCCCCTTGCTGGCGGCCTTCAATGACTTTGCAGAACCCCTGCTGTCCGAGACCCACAACCTGCAATTGCAAAACCAGAAACTCCGTGTCGCCCGCGACCTGTTGTTGCCGCGCCTGATGAGCGGGGAGATCGCCGTATGACCCTCGAAGACCAGCACACCGACCGCAAATCCCTGCGCACCGTCACCGGCAAAACGGCCGATTGGGAGGCGCTGGCGAAGGACTGCGTGTGCTTCGCCAACGGTGCTGGCGGTCGCTTGCTGATTGGCATCGAGGATGGCGAGGCCTTGCCGCCTGCGGGCCAGCAGGTGCCGCCGGAACTGCTGGATCACCTGCGCAAGCGCATCGGCGAGTTGACGGTGAATGTGCAGGCGCTGCCGAGCTTGCAGCATGCGGCCAACGGCGGCGAGTTCATCGAGTTGGCGATTGATCGCTCGCCCGGCGTGGCCTCGACGCGCGACGGGCGTTACTTCCTGCGGGTGAGCGACACGTGTCAGCCGGTGCTGGGCGACGACGTGCTGCGTCTGGCCAACGAGCGGCCGGGGCGGCCATGGGAGGCGATGGACAGCGGCGCGCCGCGCGCCGCCGCTGACGCCGACAAACTCGCGCGCTTCGTTCAGGCTATCCGCAACTCCGACCGGGTGAAGGATTCCGTCAAGGAGAAGGGCGCCGACGAACTGCTGACCCATTACGGTCTGGCGTTCGGGAATACGCTGACGCGGCTGGGCGTGCTGCTGCTCGGCACCACCGCCGACCGGCGAGCGCTGGGCACTGCGCCGCTGGTGCAGGCGATCAAGTACGACGAGCAAGGGCAGAAAATCAACAAGTGGGTCTGGGACGACTGCGCGCTGTCGCCGGTCGAACTGGTGGACGCGATCTGGCGCGAGGTGCCGGATTTCCGCGAGAGCTACGAAGTGGCCGAGGGCTTGTATCGGCGCAGTGTGCCGGCCTATGACGAAAAGGTGGTGCGCGAACTGCTGGTCAATGCGCTGGTGCATCGGCCCTATACGCAGCAGGGCGACATCTACCTCAATCTGCATCCCGAGCGGCTGGAGGTGGTGAACCCCGGCCGTCTGCCGCTGGGGGTGACGCCGCGCAACATGCTGCACGCGAGCCGGCGCCGCAACGAGGGACTGGCGCGGGTATTTCACGATCTCGGTCTGATGGAACGCGAGGGCAGTGGCTTCGACCTGATCTACGATCGGCTGCTGTCGCAAGGCCGCCCGGCGCCGGTGCCTGAAGAGGGCGCGGACTGGGTCAAGGTGACGATCCAGCGGCGCATCGTCAAGCCCGAAGTCATGCGACTGATGACCGAGGCGGATGAACGCTTTCAATTGACACAGCGCGAGCGGATTGCGCTCGGTGTTCTGGCGCAGACGGAAGGCATGACGGCCAGGGAATTAGCGGCCGTACTGGAGACGGATGGGGCGGATGAACTCGCGCCCTGGTTGGGGCGGCTTCAAGCGCTGGGTCTGGTGCAGAGCGCCGGGCGCACAAAGGGAACCCGCTACTTTGTCGATCCGTCCTTGCTGCGCGATGCCAGCATCAGCATTCCAACGACCTTGCGGCGAATCGAGCCACACCGCTTGCTGGAACTGGTGCGCGAGGATTTACGGCGCTATCCACGCTCCAAGATCGGTGAGATCAGCGCCCGCGTTGGCCCCGAGGTCAATCGCTCGCAGCTTAAGCGGGCACTGGCGGAGTTGGTCGGTCTCGCCGTTGTCGTGATGGAGGGCGAGCGCAATGGCGCCCACTATCGGCTGGTGGTGGAGGAATGAGCCGTTTTCATTTGGCTCAAATGCGCCGCAATCGGGTCAATGGTTTAGCTGGATTGAGCCAAATCGGCCGTTAGAGTTTTGATAACGTATTACTTATTCAAGGGTTTTTTCATTGCCACGCATGGCGAATGAGCCAAATTCGAGCCAATAGACTGGGCTAAAACGATCCATGGCCTACACCGACATCAACAGCGAAGACCGTCTGGTTCAAGCGACCTTTGCCTCCCACCTCGAAAAGGTGCTGGGCTGGGACAGCGTCTACGCCTGGAACCAGGAAACCTTTGGCCCGGCCGGTACGCTGGGGCGCGCCAGCGAGCGCGAGGTGGTGCTGGTGCGTGATCTGCGGGCGGCGCTGGAAAGGCTCAACCCGGCGTTGCCGGAGTCGGCGATCAACGAGGCGGTGGTCAAGCTGACCCACCATGACTATTCGCGCTCCCTGGTTCAGCACAATCAGGCGTTCTACAAGCTGATCCGCGACGGCGTGCCGGTGAGTTACCGCGACGCGCAGGGAACGCTGCGCCACGCACAGGCCAGGGTGATCGATTTTCGGGAGTCCGCAAACAATCGCTTTCTGGCGGTGCGCGAACTCAAGATCACCGGACTGCGCACGCCCAACTACAACCGCCGCGCCGACCTGGTCTGCTTCGTCAATGGTCTGCCGCTGGTGTTCATCGAACTGAAGGCGGTGTACAAGAATATCCGCGCCGGTTTCGACGGCAATCTGCGCGATTACCTGGACGAGAACGTCATCGCCCATGCCTTTCACCACAACGCCTTGCTGATTGTCAGCAATGGCGACAACGCCCGCTATGGCTCGATCACCAGTGCCTGGGAACATTTCGGCGAATGGAAGCGGCTGGACGAGCGGGACAAGGGCAGCGTGGCGGCCGAGGTGCTGCTCGATGGAATGCTGGCCAAGGACCGGCTGCTGGACATCGTCGAGAACTTCATTCTGTTCGATGCCAGCAAGCCAGGAGCGGTGCGCAAGGTGGTGGCGCGCAATCATCAGTTGCTGGGCGTGAATCAGGCGGTGGCGGCGGTGGTTCGGCAAGAGGAGATCAAGCGCCAGTTTCCGCCGGGCGAGCGGCTGAAGTATCGCGTGATCGAACTGCCCTTGCCGAGCAAGGAGCGCGCGGTCAATGAATCCCTGGCTGCATATCTTGAGGCTGCGGAACCTTTGGCGCCGGCCTATCTTGCGCAGGTAGAGCCGCGGACCTTGCAGATCATCGAGCGGGCGCATCCCGATCTGGGCCGGCTGGGCGTGGTGTGGCACACCCAGGGCAGCGGCAAGTCCTACTCCATGGCCTTCTTTGCCGAGAAGGTACGGCGCACCGTCGAGGGCAATTTCAGCTTTGTGCTGATGACCGATCGCGACGACCTCGACAGCCAGATTTACAAGACCTTCGTCGGTTGCGGCGTGGCGGACGACCAGACGCCGCGTGCGGGATCGGGCAAGGAACTGAAGGAACTGCTGAAGCAGAATCATCGCTATGTGTTCAGCCTGATCCACAAGTTCAATCAGGACGTGAAGCCGGACCAGCCCTACAGCGACCGCGACGACATCATCGTGATTTCGGACGAAGCGCATCGCACCCAGGCCGGCAAGCTGGCGCGCAACATGCGCCTGGCGTTGCCCAATGCGGCCTTCATCGGCTTCACCGGCACGCCGCTGTTCAAGCACGACGAGCTGACCCGGCGCATCTTCGGCGATTACGTTTCCCGATACGACTTCAAGCGCAGCGAGGAGGACGGCGCGACGGTCAAGCTGGTCTACGAGAATCGTGGCGAGAAACTGGGCTTGGCGCGGCTGGACTTGAACGAGAAGATTGCCCGTGCGGTTGATGCCGCCGACCTTGATCCGGACCAGACTGCGCTCCTGGAAAAGTTGCTCGGCAAGGATTACGAAGTCATCACCGCCGACGAGCGGCTGGAAAGAATCGCTGCGGATTTCGTCGAGCATTGCAGCACGCGCTGGGAATGTACGGAAATGCGGGGCAAGTCCATGCTGGTGTGCATCGACAAGATCACTTGCGCCCGCATGCTGATGCTGATCGAGCCGAAGTGGAAGGCGAAGGCCGTGGCTGTCCGTGCGGCAGCCGAAGGCAAGCGCGCCGAGATCGCGGCGGCGGCAGACGACGAGACGCGGCAGTACCTGAATGCCCAGCGCGACCGCTTGCTGGCGAAGGCCGCCTGGCTTGATGAGACGATCATCGAGATCATCATCAGCGAGGCGCAGAACGAAGTCGCCGACTTCAAGAAGTGGGGCTTCGACATCATTCCTCACCGCGCCCGCATGAAGCAGGGCTTCGAGACGCCCGATGGCAAACGTGTGGATGTGGAGTCGGCGTTCAAGAATCCACAGCATCCGTTCCGGGTGGCGATCGTCTGCGCCATGTGGCTGACAGGTTTCGATGTGGAATGTCTGGCTACGCTCTACATCGACAAGCCGATGCGGGCGCACACCTTGATGCAGGCCATCGCTCGCGCCAACCGGCGTTATCCGGGCAAGGATTTCGGTCTGATCGTCGATTACAACGGCATGCTCAAGAGCCTGCGCGAAGCTCTCGCCCAATATGCGATGGGGGATGACGGTGGCGACGAGGAAATCGTGGCGCCGCTGGAGGAACGGGTGGCAGCTTTGCAGGATGCCATCGAAGCCACCGAAGCCCATCTGCGCGGGCTTGGATTCGAGCTAACGGGACTGCTGGGTACAAAGGGATTCGCACGAATTCAGGGGCTGGCCGACGCGGTTGATGCGGTTTATGCGAATGACGAATCCAAGCGCCGTTTCGAGATTCTGGCCAGGGTGGTATTCAGTCGTTTCAAGGCGCTGCTGGTAGAGCCATCGGCGCTGACCTATGCCGAGCGCCACGACAACATCGAGGCGATTTACAAGAAACTCACCGAGCGCCGCGATACGGCCGACGTGAGCGCGCTGCTCAAGGTGCTGCACCGTATTGTCAATAAGGCGATTGCAACCCAGGCGCCGGGCGAGGATCAGGCAAAGGGGCTGACGGTCGATCTCTCGCTGATCAACATGGAAAGGCTGCGCGACGAATTCAGCAAGAAAGTGAAGCGCAAGGCGACCGTGATCGAGGACATTCGCGAGCTCGTGGAGAAGAAACTGGCGCAGATGCTGGCCAACAATCCGCTGCGCATGAACTACGAAAAGAAGTATCAGGAAGTCATCGCCGCCTACAACGCCGACAAGGACCGCGCCACCGTGGAGGAAACCTTTGCCAGGCTGCTGGACTTGGCCAACAGCCTGGATGAGGAGCAACGCCGGGCGGTCGAACTGGGCCTTACCGAGGAGCAATTGGCGCTGTTCGATTTGCTCGGAAAGGAATCGCTGAGCGGCACGGAGCGCGAGAAGATCAAACAGGAGAGCCGTGACCTGCTGGCGGAACTGCAACGCCTGATCGCCCCGCTGGAGCAATGGACGGAGAAGGAGCAAACACAGGCCGAGGTGGAAGTATTCATCCTTGATCATGTTTATCAGGCCTTGCCTGAGCCGCCATACACAGCGGAGGACAAGAAGGAAGTCGCCAAGCTGGTCTACCGGCATATCTGGCAGCAAAGCGCGAGCGGATTGTTCGGTTCGCCGCGCACGACGGCGGAAGCACCTTAGTCGCCGTCCCGCCAGCGCCGACTTTCGCCAAGCAATCCCGCATCGGCTTCAGTCGCGCCGCGCTGGCGATATCCTTGCTTGGGCTGGCATCATGGCGATATCCGAACCCGCCTGAGGAGGAGAATCATGAACGGCTACCAGATCACTTTCTTTACCCAGCAGGACAAGCGTCACCACGGCAAGCCGCTGGCCGACTGGCTGCTGCATCTGGCGCAGGAGATGGGTCTGCGCGGCGCCACGCTGCTCGCCGGCAGCGAAGGTTTCGGTCATCACGGCCGCATCCATTCTTCGCACTTTTTCGAACTCGCCGACCAGCCGCTCGAAGTGCAGATGGCGGTGACGGCGGAGGAAGCCGAGCGGCTGTTCGACCGGCTCAAGGCCGAAGGCGTGCATCTGTTCTATGTGAAGACGCCGGTCGAGTTCGGCGTGCTCGGCGAGCAGGCGTGACCGAGCCGCGCCCGGCAGTGCCGCGCGCCATCTGGGCGCTCGGCTTTGTCAGCCTGCTGATGGATGTTTCGTCCGAACTGATCCACAGCCTGTTGCCGGTGTTCATGTTCACCGCGCTGGGTATGTCGGCTTTCAGCATCGGCCTGATCGAAGGTGCGGCGGAAGCGACGGCGCTGATCGTCAAGGTCTTCTCCGGCGCGCTGTCCGACTGGTGGGGCAGGCGCAAACCGCTGGCGGTGCTCGGCTACGGCCTCGGTGCGTTGTCCAAGCCCCTGTTCGCACTGGCCGGCGGCGCCGGACTGGTGGTCGCCGCGCGCCTCATCGACCGCATCGGCAAGGGCATCCGCGGCGCGCCGCGCGATGCGCTGGTGGCCGATCTGGCGCCGCCGGAAGTGCGCGGTGCGGCCTTCGGCCTGCGCCAGTCGCTCGACACCGTCGGCGCCTTCCTCGGCCCGCTCCTGGCGATGGGCCTGATGCTGCTGTGGGCCAACGATTTTCGCGCCGTGTTCTGGGTGGCGGTGATCCCGGCGGTGCTCTCTGTGGCGCTGCTGGTGTTCGGCGTGCAGGAACCGGAGCGCAAGGTGCAGGGCCGGCGCGTCAATCCGATCCGGCGCGAGAATCTGCGCCGGCTGCCGCCGGCCTATTGGTGGGTGGTGGGCATCGGTGCGATGTTCACCCTGGCGCGTTTTTCGGAGGCTTTCCTGGTGCTGCGCGCCGCCGAGGGTGGTTTGCCATTGGCATTGACGCCGCTGGTGCTGATAGCGATGAACCTGATCTATGCCGCCAGCGCCTATCCGCTGGGCAAGCTGGCGGACTCGATGAGCCACGCTACGCTGCTGGCGGCAGGGCTGGCGGTGCTGATCGCGGCGGACGCGGCGCTGGCCTGGGACGGGCACGGGCTCGCGGTGTGGCTCGGCGTTGGCCTCTGGGGCCTGCACCTGGGCATGACCCAGGGCCTGCTCGCGGCGATGATCGCCGACACCGCGCCGGCCGATTTGCGCGGCACGGCCTACGGTTTCTTCAACCTGGCAAGCGGCATCGCGCTGCTGCTGGCCAGCGCGCTGGCCGGGCTGCTGTGGGACAGCTTCGGCGCTGCATTCACCTTCGTCGCCGGCGGCGCCTTCAGCACGATGGCGCTGATCGCCATCGTTTGGCGCGAGGCGCGGCAAAAACCCTGAATTCACCGTCCCGGACTCTGTCTGCCATCGCTTTGCGTGACGGAGATTCCGCTTCGCGGGCCGGCAAGCGCCGATTAGCGTATTCGCTGCGTTGAGATTCGCGTCCAGGGAAGCGCTTGCCTGCGCCATTTGCTTGTCCCGACGGCGCCCGGGGCGCCATGCATGTGCTTGTTTTGTATGTGAAACAGGCGTGCCGCATAAATTGACGCCCGGCCTCGAAAAAAATACTTGAGTTGACAGCCTGCCGCCACAGAGGCTAAATCCCGCCGTCAGACTGAAGCGATTCAATTCCACCGCAGGAGAAAACCACCATGACGCCACCCCCACTAGCCTCTCGCGAGGCGCTACGCGAAGAGCGTTTCAGCGACGTCTGGAGCAACGAACTGAACGATGCGTTTGCCGACATCGCTCCCTACTACGACCGGGGCAATGAAATTGCTGCGCTCGGCTTGTGGGGTACCTTTCTCCGGCGCTTCATGCGATCGGTGGACATCAAGCCGAAGCAGAGGACGCTGGATGTCTGTGCCGGCACCAACGCCATCGGCATCGCCCTGCTCAAGCGCGAGCCGACACTGGACGTGCACGCCATGGATCGCAGCGCCGAGATGCAGACTGTCGGTCAGCAGCGCGCCGCCGCTCTCGGCTTCCACATCAAGAGCACCATCGGCGATGTGCACATACTGCCCTTTCCCGACAACCATTTCGATGTCGTCACGCTGCAATTCGCCTCGCGCCACCTGCGCGTGCGAGAGGTGTTCACGGAGATCCTGCGCGTGCTCAAGCCCGGCGGGCATTTTCACCATTCCGACATGCTGCGCCCGCGCAACGTGATCGTGAAGACGCTGTATTACACCTACCTCAAGGCCTGCCTGAATTTCACCAGTCTGCTGGTCGGTAGCGGGCCGGCGGCGACCAAGTTCAAGCAGTACTTCCTCGATGCGCTGGATTTGTTCTACACCGCCGAAGAACTGTCAATCGTGCTGCGTGAACTGGGTTACGTCGATGTGACGGTGGATACGGTGTTCCAAGGCATGCTCGGCTTTCACCGCGCGGTCAAGCCACAGCCGACCTAACGGCATCGCAATTGTTTCGTTAAGCCACTGGGAGCGCCGGCATCCTGCAGGCGCTTTTGGAAGCTCAGCCTTCCGCCATCTCCGGCTTGCGCATTTTTCCCACGGGTTCTTGCGACTGATGCCGAGCAGAGCGGCGGTATCCGCTATGCGGCCGCCGCACTCGGTCAGCGCGCGCCGGATGTAGGCGCGTTCGCATTCCCGCAAATGGTCGCTGAGCGGCTGCCGTAGCGCAGCCGGTACTATCTGATGGCTACGGAGCCTGAAATCCAGGAGACTCTTTGCCGGGTCAGACTGCCCCAGTGATGCGGAACCTCCGGCTCAAGGATCAAGGCGTCACTTGTGATCTTGTTGCCAATCTCGCACCAATGTCCGCGCCGCCTCGATTTCCTTGGCGGTCATCCTTTCCTCGAGAAGCTTCTTGTTCCTCGCGCCTTCTTCACCTCGCGCGCCTTCTGCCAGGCTGAACCATTTATATGCTTGCACCAGATCCACGGCCATGCCTTCGCCATTGGTGTACATCACACCAAGTTCGAACTGCGCCAACCGATTATTCTGCTCAGCTGCCTTCAGGTACCACTCCAATGCCATCGTGTAGTCTTGTCGCAGTCCCCGTCCCTGGACATACATCGTGGCAAGATTGAACTGCGCCAGGGCATTGCCTTGATCGGCTGACTTGTTGAACCACGACGCGGATTCCTTGTCGTCTTGTGGCACCCCCTGCCCTTTGACATACATTACGCCAAGGTTGAACTGCGCCAACGGACTGCCCTGTTCGGACGCTTTGCGGAACCACGATGCGGCACTCTTGTAGTCTTGCGGCACCCCTTGGCCCCTGAGGTACATCACGCCAAGGTTGAACTGCGCCAATGCATTGCCCTGTACAGCCGCCTGACGATACCGGAAAACAGCCCTTGGATAGTTTTTTGGGACACCTTGTCCCTGTTCGTTCATCACGCCGAGACTAAGCTGCGCAATAACATTGCCCTTTGCGGCGAGCGGAATAAATTCCTTCAAGGCAGCGGAGTAATCGCCGCTGCGGTGAGCATCAAGCCCCTGCTGCAAACCCGCCCCGGCTCCCGTGCTGACGAGGCTGATCATCGCCGTCAGAATCATCCTGCGAAGAGAGTTCATATGTGAAAAGTGTAAAGAAAGGATAGGAAATTCATGGGGATCTCACGGAGCATCGCCGGCGCCCGGCATCGCAGTCATTCGCCAGCTTGCCTGACTCTTGGCCTGAATGCTGCCGATTCAATAATTCACGGCATGAACGCGCTGTCCGGAATCGACGCTGGATACTCGATTTTCTCAATTCTCGACCGACCGATATTTACGCCCATGGCGAACTGCTCTTCATGGGCCGCGTGGATACGTCCGCTTTCCTTGCGGAATTCCGAATAGACAGTAGCAAACTCAATGGCCTGCTCGCCAACCGACTGGATTCCTCTGGAACGCAGGATGTAGCCGGTTTCCGGATCTATTTCGACGACCAGCTTGAGTTGTTCTTCGAGCGGAAACTCGATGACCCGCACGGTCTTGCCCTCCGCGGTCAAGTCGGCGCCACGGTCAACGGCGGCAGACTGTTTGGCGAGGATGTTCCAGGGCATGGCGATGCGACCGGCTTGCAAGGCGATTGCACCGCGCAACATCGGATTGGCAGGAGTGTGTTGAGACCAGGCCATTGCGCCGACCATCGTCCGCGTTTCGCTGCTCGTTGCGTAATCGATCTCGATATGGAAACGGTCGGGTGCCTTGTACAGCCGCAACAGCGAGCCGTCCCCCCGCAGGAGTGAGTTCGTTGTACCGGTTTCACGAACCATCGCTGGCGGTGTTGCGCCATACGCGGCAGCCACCTTGTCGAGGATCTGTTGCAGGGACTCCATTGCGCAGGCTGAACCGGCCATGAGAATGGTCAAAGAATAAAGCAGTCCAAGGGCAATGGTTTTCAAGGCAAGCATCCTTTTCAGAACAAGTTGATCTGGCAGTTCAAGCACGAACCGGACAAAAGTGAAGTGCAGCACTCTACCCGATAGGGGTCTGGTTTCGGATCAGATTACGCGGCATTGGGCATCTACACAATGTAACAAAATAGTGAACAATGAATGAACAATAGAGGACCACGGTTATTCGCAATGAGTAGCCTGGCGTACATGCAAGAGTCGGCGCTGGCGAGACGGCGATAGTCTGCAGGGTGAATAAAAAAACTTCCCCACCCGCTGCGGCGGGTAGCTGCTGAAGAGAGAAGGGCCGCTGATGCGGCCCTTCGTCTATCTCCCGATGAACTGGACGGCCTGGGCCGGCGTCACGATGGGGATGCCTTGGCATGTCCCACCCAATCCGCGCAGACGCTGGCGGCGCTCGCTCCTGCCGCTGGGTTGCCCGATCTGTCACAGTCAGATGCGCATCATCGCCCTCATTAACGATGCCGGCACCGTGAACAAGATCCTCGACCACATCGGCGAATCCACCCGGCCACTGCGCATCGCCCCGGCGCGCGGGCCACCGCTGTGGGAGGCGGCAGCGGCGGCGGAACAGGCGAAGAACGATCCTCAGTGGGATTCGTCAGCCCAGCCCGCACCGGAGATCGAGTTCGATCAGCGCATCGCGTGGCAGGTGCGGGCAGGTGCGAAAACAAGACAAGCCGCCGCTCGTCAGGGGGAGGCTCGTGCATGATGCCTGGAGAGTGGCCGCCGGCAGCCACTGTCCAGGCATCATGCAGTGCTTGGGGTGCAATTCGAGAGGCTTTTCTGCAAATCGTGTCGCATGCTGACCGGAAATCGGCGATTGACGGCTATACCCGGCGATTGACGGCTACACCCGGCGTCAGCGATACTCCACGAAAGCCCGTTGGATTTCCTGTCCTTTCCAGGCGCTCAGGCGCCCTCCGTAGAACTAATCAGTGACATTCGCCAGCAGCATGATCGGCGCCTTGGCGCAAGCACGAGCCTGGGTGCAGAGTCCGGTGCGCGCCGTGGTGCTGCTGGGCGCCATTGCCGTGAGCATGATCCTGATTGCGACCGCGCTTTACCTGAACGAGTTGCGGGGAGATGAACTCCGGCACGCCGCCAGGGAGGCCACCAGCATCAGCAAGATTATCGGCGACCAGACCACGCGTGCGCTGCAAAGCGTCGATCTGGTGGTGGGTGGCCTCGCCGAGCGAATCGGCCAGATGGAGCAAAGGCAAATATCCTCCGGTGATCTTCCGGTCCATGCCATGCTCAAGGCCCGCATCGAAGGCATGCCGCATATCGATGCATTGTTTCTGCTAGATGCGCAAGGCACGCTGGTCAATGGCTCGGCCGAATTCCCGGTGTCCAAAGTGAGGCTCGCCGCGCGCGAGTATTTCCAGTTTCACCGCACCCATTCCCGCGCCGATCTGTATGTCGGTCCGCCTCTGGTCAGCTTGCGCGGCAGCAAGCGCAGCTTGCATGTCAGCCGCCGCGTGTCGGCGTCCGACGGCCGCTTTGGCGGCGTGGTAGTCGCCGCATTGAATCTCGACTACTTCGAACAACTCCATGATCTCAAGCTTGAATACATCACCCCGATCAGCCTGTATCTGAGCGACGGCCATCTGGTGACGCGGACGCCGCGCAACGAAGAGATGATCAGTCGTACGATTGAGCTGCCACCCGCCGCGGCGGGTGGCGACAACGGTGACCTGCCGCGCACGGTGCATCTCACCGGCGACTCGCCGGGGGTGGTGATCTATCGCGATATCGCGCGGTTTCCGCTGACGCTGATGGTTGCCAGCATGGATTCCGCCGCACTCGCCGGCTGGCGGCAAAATGCGCTGAAGGTCTGGCTTGGCGCGGCGACTGTGGCGATCTTCATCGCCTTGATTACGCTGTTGCTGTTCCGTGAGCTGAAGCGCAAACAAATCCTGGAGGAAAATCTGGCCCGCACCGATGAGACGCTGCGGGCCATGATCAATACCGCGATGGATGCCATTGTCACGGTTGACGAGAACAACCGCATCGTCCTGTTCAACCCAGCGGCGGAGGAGATGTTCGGCTGCGCCGCGGGCCATGCCATGGGCGCCTCGCTGGCGCGCTTCCTGCCCGAGCGCTATCGCTCGGCGCATGAGCAGCATATCGCCGGCTTTCACGACGGTCGTCGCAGCGCGCGGGCGATGAGCAACGAAGTGGTTGGTTTGCGCGCCAGCGGCGAGGAGTTCCCGGTCGAATCCACCATCTCGAAAGTCAATGTCGCCGGGCGCACACTGTTCACCGCGGTGCTGCGCGATATCTCCGAACGGCATCGCGCCGAGATGGCCTTGAACACCAGTAACGCCGAACTGCGCCGGCTTTCGGAATCCCTGATTCAGGTGCGCGAGGACGAGCGCACCCGCATTGCGCGCGAACTACATGATGAATTGGGCCAGCACTTGATGCGCCTGCGCCTGGATCTGTCATCGTTGGCGGGACGCCTGCGCAGCTCTCATCCGGAGCTCGAAGCCAAGGTCCAGGTCATGAAGGGTTTGCTGGCCGATACCGTCACGTCGGTGCGGCGCCTCACCACCGAGTTGCGCCCACCGCTGCTCGATGACCTGGGTTTGGTTGCCGCCGCCGAATGGCTGGCCAATGATTTTTCGCAGCGCAGCGGCATCGGCGTCGAGGTCGCGATCGACCCCGCCGCCGACGACTGCGAGGCCGGCATGGCGACCGCCGTGTATCGCATCCTGCAAGAGGCCTTGACCAATGTGGGCCGTCATGCGACCGCCAGCCACGTTGGCGTCACGCTGGACATCGACGACGATACCCTCCGCCTGGCGATCGAGGACAACGGCCGCGGCATGCACCCGGCATCCTCGGAAATGTTTTGCGCCGGCAACGGCCTGGTCGGCATGCGTGAACGTGTGCTGATGTTCAGCGGCCGCCTCGACGTGGGCAGTTCCGCCGCCGGCGGCGTCGCCATCGAAGTTTATCTGCCGCTCAATGCCAGGTCTGCCGCCGGGCACATTGAGGAGACCCGCCCATGACCCGCGTATTTCTCGCCGACGATCACTCGATCATTCGCGATGGCTTGAAGCAAATCATGGCGGAAACCGAGGACCTGAGAGTCACCGGCGAGGCCGCCAACGGACACGAATTGCTGGAGCGACTGCGCGGCGGCGAGTCCGACATCCTGGTGCTCGACATTTCGATGCCCGGCAAAAGCGGCCTGGAATTGATCAAGCTGGTGCATCACGAGCATCCGCGCCTGCCGATACTGATCCTCAGCATGCATCACGAAGACCAGTATGCCTTGCGCGCCTTTCGTGCCGGCGCCGCCGGCTACATCACCAAGGAGAGCGATGCCGACCTCCTGGTGGCAGCGATCCGCAAGGTGGCGGCTGGCGGCATACAGATCAGCCCCCATGTCGCCGAACTCATGGCGCGCCAGATGGGCACGGAGAGCGAGGCGCTGCCCCACACCCTGCTCTCCAATCGGGAATACCAGGTTTTTGAAATGCTGGTCAGCGGCCGGGGGCCGAGCGAGATCGGCGTCGCGCTCTCGCTCAGCGTCAAGACGGTGAGCACGCACAAGACTCGCATCATGCAGAAGATGGGCCTTGCCACCACTTCCGACCTGGTCCGCTACGCCATTGCCCACGACTTGATCTCGCTGCCCGATTAGCCATCGGGCAAGCGCGGGTTGAATCGTTCCGCGTTAGGAAAACTCCTACACTAACTTTAAGCGCCCGCCGATAGGCAGCGCGGCAAATGGGGCAGAGAATAGGCTCCAATGCGAATCCGGTCCGGATTTCGTATCTCGACACATTCAGGTAAGTCCCGCAGCACCTGTCACATGACATTTACGGGAACGGAAATTCCGCCCCGTTTTCCTTGGCTACCAATTGGAGTATCAGACAATGGCAAGTACCGACAACCCCGGCGCACTGAAGCGCGCCTGGACCTTCCTCAAGCAACCCAGCGCAAAATATTCGCTGTTGGGGCTGCTGGTGGTCGGTTTCTTCAGCGGCATCATCTTCTGGGGCGGCTTCAATACCGTGCTCGATGCCACCAACAAACTCGAGTTCTGCATAGGCTGTCACGAAATGCGCGACACCGTCTATGAGGAATACAAGAAGACGATTCACTACTCGAACCGCACCGGGGTGCGCGCCGTGTGTTCCGATTGTCATGTGCCGAAAGACTGGACGCACAAGATGATCCGCAAGATCGAGGCCTCCGGCGAAGTCTGGGGCAAGATCACCGGCGTCATCAGCACCAAGGAAAAATTCGAGGCCAAGCGCTACGAACTCGCGACGCGGGCATGGGCGCGCATGGTGACCACCGATTCGATCGAGTGCCGCAATTGCCATCACATCGACTCGATGTCGCCCGAATTGCAGACTGAAAAGGCCCAGCGTCGCCATGCCAAGGCCAAGCTGGAAGGCAAGACCTGCATCGAGTGTCACTTCGGTATTGCGCACAATGATCCGTCCGGCCCCGAAAGTCCTTCGGACATCAAGGCCAGACTACTAGGGAGATGAAAATGAAACGGGCAGCATTCGCCGCTCTAGCGGCATTGATGGCAAGCCTTGTCGCGGCGCCGACGCTTGCCGCGATCGACTCCGCGTCGATCGTGCGCGGCGCCCGCCTTTACGACAACTGGAGCCTTGAGTCGAAGGAACGCCTGCCGGTCCATCCGAATCCGGCTTTCAAGACCAAACAGGTGCGCGTCGCCGCGGCCGACACCTGGCGCTGCGTGGAATGCCACGGCTGGGATTACAACGGCAGGCATGGCATCGTCGGCATCCGGGGCCGGCAGAACGGTAATCCCGCCGCCATCGTCGCGGTGCTGAAAGATGCCAATCACGGCTACGAGGAGTTGTTGCACGACAGCGACCGGCTCGACCTGGCCAACTTCGTTGCCTACGGCCAGGTCGACATGCAGAAGCTGATCGCGGCGGAGCGCCGTGCGAAGGTCCCCTATGGCGGCTCGGAGAAAATCTATTCCACTGTCTGCTACTCCTGTCATGGCCTCGACGGCGGTCGCTTGCGTGAAGTGGCGCCACTTGGCGATTCGGCGCGGAAGCGGCCCACGGAGATTCTGCATACCGTGCTGAATGGCCATCCCGGCGGTAACATGCCGGCGCTACGTACCCTCGGGGAAGATGTCGCGGCAAGAATGCTGGCGTTCCTGCAGACGCTGCCAACCGCCAACCTGGCGGCCTCGATCGTCAACGGCGGCCGGCTCTATAACGACTGGCAGACGCATGTGGGCCGTCAGGGTCAGGCTCTGCCGCATCCCGCCTATCCGCCGAAAGGCTACTACGCGGAAGTCGCGTCGATAACCTGGCGCTGCAAGGAATGCCATGGCTGGGATTACAAGGGCAACCAGGGCGCGTACGCCAGCGGCACCCATGCGACCGGGATCAAGGGAATTCGCGCCATGGCGGGCGCCGATCCGGAACGGATCATGGCGATCCTGCGCAACAACACGCATCGCTATGGTTCCGTGCTGAAGCAGCGCGATCTGTATGATCTGGCGAATTTCGTCAGTGTCGGGCAGGTCGACATGGATACCATGATCGATCCCCGCACCCGCCTGGCGCGCGGCGATGCTGCTCGCGGCATGGTGCATTATCGAGCCATCTGCGCCGGCTGTCATGGGCTGGAAGGCCGCTTTATCGCCAAGCGCCACCTCGGCCGCGTGGCCAAGGACGATCCATGGCACGCCCTGCACAACTTGTTGAACGGCCATCCCGACGACACCATGCCCGCCCTGCGCGAAATTGACGGGAAAACAGCCGTCGACATCCTGGCGCACATTCAGACGTTGCAGGACAAGCGCTAGCTGGCAATTCCATGCTTGAACCCGCTTTCGGCCGATCAGGTTTAAGGATTGCAGTCCCTCTTTCTTAACTAAGGAGTCATTCCATGAAAAGTAAGTTTTCACTACTACTGACCGGATCCTTTCTTTTTGCCGTCGCGGGACTGACGCCGGCCCATGCCGCGGTTGATGCGGCAGCGGCCCAGGCGCTGATGGACAGCAACAAGTGCGGCAAGTGCCACGCCGTCGATAAGTCCAAGACGGGACCCTCCCTGCAGAAGATCGCCGCCAAGTACAAGGGCAAGGCCGACGGCGAAGCGAACGTGATCAAGAACATCACCACGGCTCCCAAGGTGAAGCTGGACGACGGCACCGAAGAAGAGCACAAGGTCATCAAGACCAAGGATCAGGCGCAGCTCAAGAACCTGGCGCAGTGGATCCTGTCGCACTGATCCGGCCTAAGGCGCCGGCGGTGCGTTAGCCGTCGCCGGCAGGGAATATCCCGGTGGCTCACCGACCCGCGAAGCGGGTCGGCTTGACGCCCGCGAAGCAGCGTGGCTGCGTGCTTTTCAGGTTGCACGTTAACCCCTCGCGGGGTGGCTGGCCAGCGATGACGAAAGTAGACCGGCAAGACTGTCGGCTTCGAACGAGGCAAATCATGCAAAGCAAGTTTGCAACATGGCTTATGACTGTGGCGTTCTGTATTGCCGCCGGCATATCTGGCACCGCTGCGGCCAGGGATTCGGCGCCCGGACTTGGCAATGCGACTTGCCTTTCCTGCCACGATGGCAAGAAGGGAAAGCTGGAGGTTCCCGGCACCGACGACAAAAAGCGTGCGCTCACCCCGGTTGACCGCAGAAAATTCGCAACCAGCGTGCACTCGGACGTCGAGTGCGTCGTCTGCCATGTGGAAATCATTGACAGCAGCATCCCCCATAAGAAGTCCCTGGATGAAAAGAAGCCTGACTGCGCGCCGTGCCACCTGAAGCTGGCGGAGGCCGCGATCCAGGACAAAACGGCGGGAGAGAGACGCCGCATGCGGATCGTGGCGGAGAATATCGAAACCTACCGCAGTTCCTCGCATGCGAAACCCAGTCAGGATGACAGCAGCAAGGCGAAGGCATCCTGTAACGACTGCCACGACGTTCACAGCTTCGATGTGCCGCCGCGCGGCACCGTGGCACGCACCGAATGGCACCTTGGGGTATCCGATCTGTGCGGGAAATGCCATGAGGAGCATCTGGCGGATTGGTCCAAGTCGGTACATGGCCGGGAAATCAAGCAGAAACACAATCCGAAGTCGGCCGACTGTGCCGATTGCCATACGGCGCACAACGTTGTCAGGCCCTCATCGAACAACGCCAAGCTGGCGATTACCGCCAGCTGCGGCAACTGCCACGAAGATGCCTACAACTCTTATCGGGCCACCTATCACGGGCAGGTCAACACGCTCGGCTTTACCTACACGGCGAAGTGCTTCGACTGCCACAGCAGCCATGACATCGAGCCCTCCAGCGATCCCGCGTCAAGAATGCACATGGACAACCGGCTGGAAGCCTGTCAGACGTGCCACAGCGGCAAGAAGGAATTGCCATTGGCGACCGCCGGCTTCGTCAGTTTCAGCCCGCATGGCAACAGCCACGACTTTGCCACCTATCCGGAAATCTGGATAACCACGAAATTCATGATCGCACTGCTGATCGGCGTGTTCGCCTTTTTCTGGGCCCATTCCGTCTTCTGGTGGTATCGCGAGTATATGGACCGCAAGCAGGGTCGTCCCCATTGGCATATTCGCACCCATGACCTGCCGCCCGACCTGAAGATCGAAGATCGGCGGGTGGAGCACGCCACCAAGCACGTGAGGCGCTTCGGTCGGATGTGGCGCCTGGCGCACCTGTTGTTCGCGCTAAGCGTCATGACGCTGGTACTGACCGGAATGGTGCCCTTCTATTCGGAGACAGCCTGGGCCAAAACGGTCGTTTCCTGGCTTGGCGGTCCGAGAATTGCTGCTCTGGTGCACCGCACCGCCGCATTCACCATGCTCGGCATCTTCTTCATCCACCTGATTGCGGTGGCGACCAACATCGTGCGCAACTGGAAGGACTTCAAGTTCTTCGGCCCGGATTCCTTCGTGCCGAACTGGAAGGACCTGGAAGACATCATCGGCATGTTCAAGTGGTTCTTCGGCAAGGGTCCGCGCCCGGCCATCGAGCGCTGGGCCTACTGGGAGAAGTTCGACTACTGGGCGGTGTTCTGGGGCATGGCCATCATCGGTGGCAGCGGCATGACGCTGGCTTTCCCGCATGTCGTCGCCCACTACCTGCCGGGCTGGGTGTTCAACGTCGCGGCCGTGGTGCACGGCGAGGAAGCCTTCCTCGCGGCGGTTTTCCTGTTCACGGTGCATTTCTTCAACAACCACTTCCGCCCTGACAAGCTGCCGCCGCCGGACGTGGTGATGTTCACCGGCACCCAGTCGCTGGACGAGTTCAGGCACGAACACACGGCGCAGTATCAGCGCCTGGTGGAAACCGGGCAACTGGAAAAATACCTGGTGGCGGCGCCGTCTGCGTCCTTCACACTGGTTTCGAGGATCCTCGGCCTGTTGCTGATCGCTTTCGGTCTGAGCTTGCTGCTACTGATCGCGATCGGCTTCTTCGGCGGCGGACACCAATGACCAACCCGGCTTCAAGACACATTGCCTTGAAGCCGGGTCTGATCAGAACGATAGGAAATCCAACGGGCCTTCAGGAGAGTATCGCTGATGCCGAGGACCGCAGTCAGTCGCGGATTTCCGGTCGGCATGCGTAACGAATTGCAGAAAAGCCACTCGAAGGTATGGTGTGAGCTTTCCGGGTGATAATCCGCCGCTCACGATTCCCTCCCGACTCATTGTCATTGTCAAAGGCCTTTCATGTCCATCAACGAACAAACCATTCAGGCGGCGCTCACTACCGTGGTCGACGCCAATACCG
>JAUSCI010000029.1 GCA_030651305.1 Sulfuritalea sp.
GCAGACCTGGTTGGCAAGGTTGAAGCCGGCATTCCCGAGGACGACCCGCGCAACCCGGCGGTGATCGCCGACAACGTCGGTGACAACGACGGCGACTGTGCCGGCATGGCGGCCGACCTGTTCGAGACCTACGCGGTAACCACGGTAGCGACCATGCTGCTGGGCGCACTGCTGTTCAAGGTGAACCCCGTCTTCGCCGAACAGGCCGTCATCTATCCGCTGGCCCTGGGTGGTTTCTCGATCATCGCCTCGATCATCGGCGTGATGTTCGTCAAGGCTTCGCCGGGCGGCAAGATCATGAACGCCCTCTACCGCGGCCTGATCGTTGCCGGCGTGCTGGCGCTGGTGGCCTTCTATTTCATGACGGGGAAACTGATCGACGATCACCTGCTCGACAGCGTCCTGAACATCAGCGGCGGTTCGCAGTTGCGCCTCTATGGCGCGACGGTGATCGGCCTGGTGCTGACCGGACTGATGGTCTATATCACCGAGTACTACACCGGCACCGAGTTCAAGCCGGTGCAGCACGTGGCGCAGGCCTCCACCACCGGTCACGGCACCAACATCATTGCCGGTCTCGGCGTGTCGATGAAGTCCACTGCATGGCCGGTGCTGTCCGTTTGCGCCGCCATCTGGGCCTCCTACACCATGGGCGGCCTGTACGGCATCGCAATCGCTGCCACCTCCATGCTCTCTATGGCCGGTATTGTTGTCGCGCTTGATGCTTACGGCCCGATCACCGACAACGCCGGCGGTATTGCCGAAATGGCCGAACTGCCGGCTTCCGTGCGGGCCATTACGGATCCGCTCGACGCGGTAGGCAACACCACCAAGGCGGTTACCAAGGGCTATGCCATCGGTTCCGCCGGCCTTGCCGCGCTGGTGCTGTTCGCCGACTTCACGCATGGCCTGGAAGCGCTCAAGCCGGGCATCAAGTTCGCCTTCGACCTGTCCGATCCGGCCGTCATCATCGGCCTGTTCATCGGCGGCATGGTGCCCTACCTTTTTGCCGCGATGGGCATGGAGGCGGTCGGTCGCGCCGCTGGTGCCATCGTGGTCGAGGTGCGCCGCCAGTTCAAGGAGATCAAGGGCATCATGGAAGGCACGGCCAAGCCGGAATACGGCACCTGCGTCGACATGCTGACCAAGGCGGCCATCAAGGAAATGATGATTCCGTCGCTGTTGCCTGTCGGCGTTCCGATCGTCGTCGCCTTTGGCATGAATGCGCTGATGGGTCCCGGTGCCGGTGTGCGGGCGCTGGGCGGTGTGCTGATGGGCACCATCGTTACCGGCATCTTCGTCGCCATCTCGATGACCACCGGCGGCGGTTGCTGGGACAATGCCAAGAAGTACATCGAAGACGGCCACTACGGCGGCAAGGGTTCCGAGGCGCATAAGGCGGCAGTGACCGGCGACACCGTGGGCGATCCGTACAAGGATACGGCCGGTCCGGCAGTGAATCCGCTGATCAAGATCATCAACATCGTTGCCTTGATGATCCTGCCTCTGATAGTGTGATTCCTCGCAACATGATCGATAGAACGGGCGGCCTGCGGGCTGCCCGTTTTTTCTTGGTGCTGGCCGTCCTGGCAAGCGCCGCAAGGGCGTGGGCGCAGGCAGAGCAGCCGGAAGCGTCTAGCGGCTTTGCGCCGAGACCGGCGGTGGCCGGCAAGGGTTTCATGGTGGTCACGGCAAACGTTTACGCCACCGATGCCGCTGCCGAAATTCTCCAGCTTGGTGGCAATGCGCTGGATGCCGCCATCGCCGCGCAATGGGTGTTGAATCTGGTCGAGCCGCAATCGTCTGGCATAGGCGGCGGCGGATTCATGCTGCATTGGGATGCAAGACGTCGTCGAGTGTCCGCCTGGGATGGACGCGAGACGGCGCCCCGTGCCGCCAATGCCGACTTTGCCCGGCATGCCGATGGCACTCTGGCGAGCTTCTCTGAAGTGTTGGCGACGGGCAAGGCGGTCGGTGTGCCGGGTTTGGTTGCCATGCTGGAAGCGGCGCATCGCAGCCATGGCAAGCTGAAGTGGGAGCGGCTTTTCCGGCCGGCGATACGCTTGGCGGAAAACGGCTTTGCGATCTCGCCGCGCCTGCACGTGCTCTTGCGCGACGACCTGTTGCTGCGCCGTGATGCAGCGGCCCGTGCTCTGTATTTTCAGAAAGATGGCGAAGCCAAACCAGTCGGCGAAATCCTGCGTAACCCCGAGTTTGCCGCCACCTTGCGCAGCGTCGCGACGGGCGGCGCGGCTGCATTGCATGGAGGCGAATTGGCAGGGCGCATTGCCACCGTAACCGGGCAGCGTGGAGGTACGCTGACGGCGGCGGATATGCGTGATTACGGGCCGCAGCAGCGCGAAGCGGTGTGTGGCCCGTATCGCCGATGGCGCATCTGCGGCATGCCGCCGCCTTCATCCGGTGGCATCGGCGTCCTGCAACTGATGGGGCTTCTGGAACGTACCGGCGAGCCTCCGGGCGATCCCGCGACAGCGGACGGTGCGCATCTGTTTGCCGAGGCAGGAAAGCTCACCTACGCCGATCGGGCGCGGTATCTCGCCGACCCTGACTTCGTTTCGGTGCCGCAGCGAGCACTTCTGGCACCAGAGTATCTTGACCGGCGAGCACGTCTGATGGATTCCAGGCGTAGCATGGGTATCGCCGCGCCGGGAGAGCTTCCGCAACGCCACTCGCAGGCCGATGACGATGCGCCGGAACTGCCGGCGACGACGCATGTTTCGATCGTTGATCGCGCTGGCAATGCAGTGGCTCTCACGAGCTCGATCGAAAGTGCTTTCGGCAGTCGTATCCAGGTGGGCGGCTTTCTGCTCAACAATCAGCTCACCGATTTTGCCTTCGCCGCCGAGCGTGACGGCAAGCTGGTGGCCAATCGCCTGGAGCCGGGCAAGCGCCCCCTGTCTTCGATGGCGCCCACTCTTGTCTTCGATGCCGGCGGAAGGCTCCATGCCGTGCTGGGTTCGCCTGGAGGCGGTCGCATTATCAACTATGTGGCGCGCACCCTGGTTGCCCTTCTTGATGGTTGGTGGGAGCCCGCAGCGGCGGTTTCGTTGCCTCATGTCGGCAATCGCAATGGCGAAACGGAAATCGAGCGCGGCCGGGTCCCTGAAGAGCTGGCACTCGAACTGGAAAGGCGCGGTCATCGAGTAAAGCGCACCGACATGACCAGCGGACTGCATTTGATCGTGCGCGTCGGCGACGGCTGGGTTGGCGCGGCTGATCCGCGCCGCGAAGGTGTTGCCCGCGGAGACTAACCTGTTCTCCGGCGGAAATCGCCCAGCCGGAAGCCGAGCAGCCACAGCGTCGCGAAGTAGCTGGCGATGCCAACAACAACAAGGCCTGAAAGCCGCTGCACGCGCTGGCCGCCGCTCATCGCTATCCATACGGCATCCTTGTCGCTGGCAAACCACAACACGCCACCCAGCACGATCAGTGCGGCAAGAATCTTCAGCATGAATACGCCCCAGCCCGGCCGAGGCTGGTAGGCGCCGCGCTGTCGCAATCCTCTCCAGAGCAGTCCCGCGTTAAGGCAGGACGCCAGGCCGATGGACAGGGCGAGGCCGGCATGCTTGAGCCAGCCAATGAACGCGACGTTCATCAACTGGGTCAGTGCCAGGGTGATCAGGGCGATCCTCACCGGTGTGCGGATGTCCTGCCTGGCATAGAAGCCGGGCGCCAGCACCTTGACCAGAATCAGTCCGGTCAGGCCTATCGAATAGGCGACCAGCGCCTCGCGGGTACGCAACACATCGGTGGCGGAAAATGCGCCGTATTGAAACAGGGTCGACAGCAAGGGGATGCCCAGCATTGCCAGAGCCAGCGACGCCGGCAGGGTCAGCATCAAGGTCAGGCGCAGACCCCAGTCCAGCAGTCCCGAGAAGTCCTCTGCCTTGCCGCCGGCATGGGTCTTGGCCAGGCTCGGCAACAGAATGGTACCAAGTGCCGCCCCCAGCAATCCGGCGGGAAATTCCATCAATCGGTCCGCGTAGTAGAGCCATGAGACGCTACCGCTTTCGAGAAAAGAAGCGAAGATGGTGTTGATCAACAGGCTGATCTGCGACACCGAAACTCCCAGCACTGCCGGCGCCATGAGTTTGAGGATTCTTTGCACGCCCTCATCGCGCCATACCGGATCAAAGCGAGGCAGCATGCCAATTTTTGCCAGGGCTGGCACTTGGAGTCCCAGTTGCAGTGCGCCTCCCAAAAAAACTGCCCACGCCAGCGCCAGGACAGGCGGGTCAAAAAACGGTGCGGCGAAAAGCGCCATGCCGATGAAGGACAGATTCAGCAGGACCGGAGTGAAGGCCGGCAGGGCAAACCGGCTCCAGGTATTGAGGATTCCCGCAGCCAAGGCCACCAGCGACATGAACAGGATGTAGGGGAAGGTGATTCGTGTCAGTTCGACGGTGAGTTGGAATTTCTCGGCATCGGCGCTGAATCCAGGAGCCGTAACCGCGATCAGCAAGGGTGAAGCGGCCATGCCAAGGGCGGTTACTGCAATAAGGATCAGGAACAGCACGCTGGCGACGCGATCCACCAGACTTTTGGTTTCGATTTCGCCGCGACGATCGTGGTATTCGGCGAGGATGGGAACGAACGCCTGGGAGAATGCTCCCTCGGCAAACAGGCGTCGCAACAGGTTGGGCAGGCGGAAGGCGACGAAGAAGGCGTCGGTCATGATGCCGGCACCGAAGCATCTGGCAATGACGAAGTCGCGGACGAAGCCCAGGATGCGGGACAGCAGGGTCATCCCGCTGACGGTGGCCAAAGCACGGAGCAGATTCATGGCCGGTATGGTATCCGGGATGTTGCCGACAGAAGCGGCTTGCAATGGGCGGAAGACCACCCTATAATCACGCGCTTTCCCAAGTCTTACCAGATATCGATATGGCCAATTCCGTCCAAGCCCGCAAGCGCGCCCGTCAGGCAACCGAACATCGTGCTCACAACATGAGCCAGCGCTCCACCCTGCGTACCGCCATCAAGAAGGTACGCAAGGCGATCGATGCTGGCGACAAGAGCGCCGCGCAAGCCGTGTTCAAGGAGTCGCAGAGCGTCATCGACTCGATCGCCGACAAGAATATCGTGCACAAGAATCTCGCCGCGCGCCAGAAGAGCCGGCTCTCGGCTGCCATCAAGGCACTCTAAGCCGCTACCGCGCCCAGCGCGACCCAAACAAACAAGGCTGCCTCGTTGTCCGAGGTGGCCTTTTTGTTTTATGTCCCCATCCTCTGCGTGGGGACGATATCCCGGAATGGAGTCTAGGCAGGTTTGCTGCCGAGGATATTCCGCCGTGGTGCCATCCGTTGATGCTCGGTTTTTCCATTTCATCGAAATCACCCGTGGCATAAAGGCTCTCGAAATCCTGATTCAAATTAGAGAAATAGGTTGAGTTTGCCGAAACCACTGCATATAATCGTCAGACCTCATTGAAGTGAAAGGGGTTTCATGCAATCCCATCAGTTCAAGAAATATGCATTTAGTATTCGCACCCGCCTTGGCGTGATTGTGGATAATCTGATGATTCATGGTCGCGATGAGCACGAGGCTCAACGCAAGCTAAGGCAGGTCTATCACGGTTGCCAGATCATCGAGTGTATTTGCCATCACGGTAGCGTTCGCGTACCGGTGGCGAGTTTCGAGGAAGTGGCCAGCCCCACTGTTCGCTGAGATTTAGACCTGACTGGTTTTATCGGATCAAATCGATCCGGAGATTGGCGGTCTCGATTGTTTTGACAGAGCGCAGTGGAGGTCTTTCCGACCACCCCTTTTTGATTGAAAACCGCGATCCTTACCGCGTCGTCTTCCTACTCCCCGCTCTGTACAGGGCCTTATTTTTCACTTAGTATAGAGGCGTTTTTCAAGCACGGCGGCCGCGCTGCTCTTCGGCCGCCGTATGTTTTTTGCGTGGAGCTTTTCGCGGAGTGCTTTCATGCCGCATCTGATGAATACCTATGGGCGGTTACCGATCGCCTTTACCCATGGTCAGGGTTGCCGGCTGTTCGACGAGCAGGGCAAGTCCTACCTTGATGCCCTGGCGGGAATAGCGGTAAATACGCTGGGCCACAATCATCCTCGACTGGTGAAAGCGCTGAGCGAGCAGGTCGGCCGCCTCATTCATGCGTCGAACCTGTATCGCATCGGCGAAGCCGAAACGCTCTCCGATCGCCTTGCCGCGTTCTCCAGAATGGACGAGGTGTTCTTCTGCAACTCGGGCTGCGAGGCCAACGAAGCCGCAATCAAGCTCGCGCGTCTGTATGGCCACCAACAGGGCATCGAGCAACCCGCCATCATCGTCATGGAACAGGCTTTCCATGGCCGCACGCTGGCAACGCTTTCGGCTACCGGAAATCGCAAGGTGCAAGCCGGTTTTGAGCCGCTGGTCTCCGGTTTTGTGCGGGTTCCGTTTGACGACATTGCGGCAATCGAGCAGCTTGCCGCGCGCAATCCGAACGTCGTTGCGGTGCTGTTCGAGCCGATTCAGGGCGAAGGCGGCATCAACCTTGCGCACAATGATTTCATGCGTTCGCTGAGGCAGATTTGCGACCGCAAGAACTGGTTGTTCATGGTCGACGAGGTGCAGTGCGGCATTGGTCGTACCGGAGTCTGGTTCGCCCATCAGCATGCCGGCATTCTTCCGGATGTCATGACTCTGGCCAAGGGATTGGGTTCAGGCGTGCCGATCGGCGCCTGCCTTGCCGCAGGGCGCGCCTCCGGAGTGTTCAAGCCGGGCAATCACGGCTCCACTTTTGGCGGCAACCCTCTGGCTTGCGTTGCTGCGTTGACCACGCTGGATGTCATCGAAGCCGACGGCCTGATGGCCCACGCAGACACACTGGGCGGAGCGATTCGCGACGGTCTGCGCCGCGGTTTGTCCGGCATGGACGGTTTTGTCGAAGTGCGCGGCGATGGTTTGATGATAGGTATCGAACTGGATCGCCCGTGTACCCAGTTGGTCACGCGCGGGCTGGACGCTGGCCTGCTGATCAATGTCACCGCCGACAAGGTGGTGCGTCTGCTGCCGCCGCTGGTAATGAGCGATGCCGAGGGTGCGGAACTGGTTTCCGCGATGGTATCGCTGATCAAAGAGTTTCTCGGGCCTTGATCATGGTAGCGCCGCGGCATTTTCTGCAGTTGAAGGACCTTTCGCGCGGAGAACTCGATCACGTTTTTGAGCGTACCCGGTCGATCAAGGAGCGTTTCAAGGCCTACCAGCGGTATTGGCCCTTGCAGGATCGCACCCTGGTGATGATTTTCGAGAAGGCCAGCACCCGCACCCGCCTTTCTTTCGAAGCTGGCATGCAGCAACTGGGCGGTTCGGCGATTTACCTGAATACACGGGACTCCCAGCTTGGGCGCGGTGAGCCCGTGGAAGATGCCGCCCAGGTGATTTCGCGCATGAGCGACATTGTCATGATTCGCACCTTCGAGCAGGAAATCATCGAGCGTTTTGCCAGTCACTCGCGGGTACCGGTGATCAACGGCCTGACCAATGAGTACCACCCTTGCCAGATCCTCGCCGATATCTTCACTTATATTGAAAAGCGTGGACCGATACAAGGCCGTACCGTGGCCTGGATCGGTGATTCGAACAATGTCTGCAACACATGGCTGCAGGCTGCGGAGATCTTCGACTTCAACGTTCGCGTATCAACGCCGCCCGGTTATGAGGTCGAGGCAGAGCGCGCCGGTCTCTATGGCACGGACCACTTCGAGCAGTTTGCCGACCCGATGGATGCGGCGCATGGCGCGGATCTGGTGACCACCGACGTGTGGACCTCGATGGGTTTTGAAGCCGAAAACGAAGAGCGTTTGCGCGACTTTGCGGATTGGCAGGTGGATGCCGACATGATGAGTGCAGCACGTCCGGACGCCGTGTTCATGCATTGCCTGCCGGCGCATCGCGGCGAGGAGGTAGCCGCCGCGGTGATCGACGGAGAGCAAAGCGTGGTCTGGGATGAGGCCGAAAACAGGCTGCACGCGCAAAAGGCCTTGATGGAATTCCTGCTCCTGGGCAGGGTGAATGACTGAAGGAAGACCAATGAAGACAGCAAGAAAAGCAGGCAAAGCGGAGAGCAACAAGGTAGTCCTCGCCTATTCGGGTGGGCTGGATACCTCGGTGATTCTGAAGTGGTTGCAGGACACCTACCATTGCGAGGTGGTGACCTTCACTGCCGATCTGGGGCAGGGCGAGGAACTGGAGCCGGCGCGCGCAAAAGCGCTGAAGATGGGCATCAAACCCAGGAACATTTTCATCGACGACTTGCGCGAAGAGTTCGTCCGCGATTTCGTTTTTCCGATGTTCCGCTGCAACACGGTTTATGAAGGCGAATACTTGTTGGGAACTTCGATCGCGCGGCCCTTGATTGCTAAGCGGCAGGTTGAAATCGCCAGGAAGGTTGGCGCCAATTCGATCTCCCACGGCGCCACCGGCAAGGGCAACGACCAGGTGCGCTTTGAACTCGGGGCCTACGCCCTGATGCCGAATGTCAAAGTGATTGCGCCGTGGCGCGAGTGGGACCTGCTGTCGCGCGAGAAGCTGATGGCCTACGCCGAGAAGCACGGCATCCCGGTGGAAATGAAACACAAGAAGGGCGGCTCGCCCTATTCAATGGATGCCAACCTGCTGCACATTTCTTATGAAGGGCGTCATCTCGAGAATCCCGGTGCCGAGGCAGAGGAATCGATGTGGCGCTGGACGGTGTCGCCGGAGAAGGCGCCGGACAAGGCAGAGTATCTCGATCTCGAATTCAGGCGAGGCGATTTGTCCGCCATCAACGGCAAGAAGATGAAGGCCCATGAATTGCTCGCCACCTTGAACACACTCGGCGGCAAGCACGGCATCGGACGCCTTGATCTGGTAGAAAACCGTTATGTCGGCATGAAGTCGCGCGGCTGCTACGAAACTCCGGGCGGCAGTATTTTGCTGAAGGCGCATCGCGCCATCGAGTCGGTATGCCTTGACCGCGAAGAAGCGCACCTCAAGGATGACCTGATGCCGCGCTATGCCAGCCAGATCTACAACGGCTACTGGTGGAGTCCGGAACGCCGCGCCCTGCAGGCGCTGATCGATCACACCCAGCAGAATGTCAATGGCTGGGTACGCCTCAAGCTCTACAAGGGCAACGTGGTCGTGGTCAGCCGCGACTCGAAGACCGACTCGCTGTTCGATCCGACGATCGCCACTTTCGAGGACGACGCCGGCGCCTTCAACCAGAAGGATGCCCACGGCTTTATCCGTCTCAATGCGCTGCGCATGCGCATTGCGGCCAATCGGGCCGAGAGCAGGGTAGGCAAGAAGAGGGGCTGACAGACTAGGCTTGCGCGTGTACGGGGAACGCGCCGATGTTCGGCATTTCCGAGGAGCAACTGGCGGAGTTTGGCATGACTTTCGGCATCGGCGCCTTCATGCTTTACATGCTGTTCATCATCGGCGAACTGGCATGGAAGTCGAAGGCGGGCAAGCTCGGTACCTTCGTCCTGTTCTTCGTACTCTCGTTTGGCATGCTCGGTTTTGTTGCCAAGATCATCATTCAAAAGATGTGGGGAATCTGATATGTCGCAGTTTGAAAACGTTGCCGTACTGAAAAAGGCCAATGTCTATTTCGACGGCAAGTGCATCAGCCATACCGTGCAGTTTTCCGACGGTACCAAGAAAAGCGTCGGTGTGATCCTGCCGGCCACACTTACCTTCAACACCGGTGTGCCGGAGATCATGGAAACCGTGGCCGGCGGTTGCCGCTATCGCATCAAGGGCGAGGACTGGAAGAGCAGCGGCGCCGGCCAGAGCTTCACTGTGCCGGGCAATTCGAGCTTTGACATCGAGGTTAGCGGCGAGCCCTACCACTACGTTTGTCATTTCGCATAAGCGGGGGAGAACTGCATGCCTTCATTCGACATCACTTCCGAAGCAGATTTGGTGGCTTTGAAGAACGCCGTGGATGTGGCAGGGCGACACATAGGCAATCGCTATGACTTCAAGGGCACCTCGGCGCGGGCCGAACTGAACGAGAAAGACAAGACCATCACCATCCATGGCGATTCCGAATTCCAGCTTGGCCAGGTCAAGGACATCCTGTTCCCGGAAATGGAGAAGAAGGAACGCGAAAGCACCAAGCGGCTCGACCACGGGCCGGTGCAGTCGGTGGGCGGCAACAAGTCCAAACAGGTGCTCACGATCAAGGTCGGCATCGAGCAGGAACTGGCGAAGAAGATCGTCAAGATGATCAAGGACAGCAAGCTCAAGGTGCAGGCCAGCATCCAGGGCGACGCCGTGCGCGTCACCGGCGCCAAGCGCGACCTGCTGCAGGAAGTCATCGCCCTGGTGAAGAAGTCGATTACCGACTTCCCCCTGCAGTACGGAAATTTCAGGGACTAGGCAGGCCTTTTATCCAGCGGCCATAGATCCGGTCCGCCACAGTGCGCATCGCTGCGATGCGCACCTCCATGTTTTCCTGCATCTGTTCCGGTGTCTGCACCGAGGCCGAGGGCGGGGCTTTCTCCGCCGCCCACTGCTGGCACCAACCGCGGATCATGGTGTCCGTCATCTCCACATGGCACTGCATGGCCAGATGCGGACCGTGCGCGAAGGCCTGGTTGGCGCAATAGGCGCTTTGCAGGATGCGGGTGGCACCAAGCGGGAGGGTGAAGGTCTCGCCGTGCCAGTGGAAAGCCTCGAAGCGGGCGGTGTCGCCCAGCCAATCCTTTGCCGCATCGGTTGCGGCCACCTCACCCCAGCCGATTTCCTTGACCGGGTTCTTGCCCACCGTGCCACCGAAGGCCTTGGCCATGAGTTGCCCACCGAGGCAGTGGCCGATCACCGGGATGTTCCTGGCGTCGGCGTTGCGGATCAGGTCCAGCGTCAGAGGAATCCACGGCAGATCGTCATTTACGCTCATTGGCCCGCCCATGAAGCACAGTCCGGAAAATTCATCAGGAGTCGGCGGTGGCGATACGCCGTCGTCGACTCTGAACAGAGTCCAAGGCAGGGAATGCCGGTCGAGGAATGTGGCAAAATAGCCTGGTCCCTCGCCGGGGCTATGACGGAATATTGCGATCGGTTTCATGCCGGAGTCTCTTGTTAGCGCAGGCCCGAATTCTAGCGGAGGCTTGCTTTCCCTGATGCGTCGTCGATTCAGCGAAGGCTTTGTTGCGCCCCCAGTAAATGAATCCTCGATTGACGGCGATACTGAACTGGTTGCGGCTGCGGTACTGGTGCCGGTGATCGTGCGCGAGACAGGGGCGACCATGCTGCTGACGCAGCGCACCGTGCATCTGCGCGATCATGCCGGGCAGGTCAGCTTTCCCGGCGGGCGCAGCGAGGCAAGCGACTCCTCGCCTGAGGCCACGGCCTTGCGCGAAGCCGAGGAGGAAGTCGGCATTGCTCCGTCCCAGGTCGAAATTCTTGGTCGCCTGCCGGAATACCGGACCGGCACGGGCTTCGTTATTACTCCGGTAGTGGGTCTGGTGACGCCGCCGCTGAATCTGAAGCTGGACGATTTCGAGGTGGCCGAGGTTTTCGAGCCGCCGCTTGAGTTCCTTCTGGACAGTGCCAACCATCAGCGCCACAGTATCGAGGTGCGCGGCGTCATGCACGAGTACTGGGCCATGCCCTGGCATGGCTACTACATCTGGGGCGCAACTGCCGGCATGCTGGTGACCCTGCATCGATTTCTGCGCAAGCTCTGATCGCATGACGCTACTTTCCATCGTCATTGCCTTGATTCTCGAACAGTTGCATGCACTCTCGGTGCAGCGGGTGGTACGTGCTCCTCTGGCGCGGATGGCCGCCTTGCTGGAAGACAAGTTCAACGACGGCGGCCGCGCCCACGGCGCCATTGCCTGGTGGCTGGGCGCTGCGTTGCCGGCGGCTCTGGTGTCGCTGCTGTATGGCTTGCTGATGCACGTTCAGCCACTGCTGGCGTTTCTGCTGGGAATCGGCGTCCTGTACCTGACGATGGGATTTCGTCAGTTCAGTCATTTCTTCACCAATATTCATCTGGCGCTGCGGCTCGGCGAAGTCGAGCAGGCGCGGCAGGTGCTCGCGCAATGGCGCGGGCGTGCCGGCGACCGCCTGACGGCAAGCGAGATCGCGCGCCTGGCCATTGAGCAAGCCCTGGTGTCATCGCATCGACAGGTCTTTGGTCCGCTGCTGTGGTTTGTCGTGTTGGGGCCGGCGGGAGCGTTGCTTTACGGGATCGCCCATACGCTTGACGAACTCTGGGGTCAGCGTGGCGAAATGGAATTCGGCGAATTTGGCCAGTTCGCGCATCAGGCTTTCGCACTGATCGACTGGCTGCCATTGCGCGTAACCGCAGCCTCGTTTGCGGTCGTTGGCGATTTCGAGGATGCCGTCCATTGCTGGCGCACGCAGGCCGATCGATGGCCGGATGGCAGCTCCGGTATACTGCTGGCAAGTGGCGCCGGCGCACTGGGTGTGCGCTTGGGGATGCCGGTGCACGATGTGATACAGGAAATGGGCGAAGTGGGTGATCGCCCTGAACTGGGGTTGGGCGAAGACGCCGACCCCGATTTCATGCAGAGCACGATAGGCCTTGTCTGGCGCACTCTCGTACTCGGTTTGGCGGTGCTGATCCTGGTCTGGGTTTCCGGGTGGGTCGGTGGTTGATTTTCTAAAAGGAGTTTGGTAATGGCTGACAAGAGAGAAGTCGTTGTACTGAGTGCAGTTCGTGCCGCGGTCGGCACCTTCATGGGTTCGCTGGCAGGCATGGAACCGGCCGACCTGGGCGGTCTGGTGGTAAAAGAGGCAATCGCCCGTTCCGGCGTCGATCCCAAGGCCATTACCTTTGCCACCGTCGGCAATGTGATCCCCACCGAAGCCCGTTATCCCTATGTCGCACGCAATGCCACGATCCAGGGCGGTATGAGCATGGAATCGGTCACCTTCGCCGTCAACCGGCTGTGCGGTTCCTCGCAGCAGGCCATCATCAGCTCGGCGCAGGCGATCCTGCTCGGCGATGCCGACTTCGCCCTCGGCGGCGGCGTCGAAGTCATGTCGCGCGGCGCCTACCTGTCGCCTGCGATGCGTTCCGGCGCGCGCATGGGCGACACCAAGATGATCGATGCCATGGTCGCCGCGCTGACCGATCCCTTCGGCGCCGGCCACATGGGCATCACCGCCGAGAACCTGGCGAAGAAGCACGGCTTTACGCGCGAGCAGCAGGATGAGTTCGCCTGCGAATCGCAGCGCCGCGCCGCTGCCGCGGTCGCCGCCGGCTACTTCAAGGAACAGATCGTGCCGATTACCATCAAGTCGCGCAAGGGCGACGTGGTGTTCGACACCGACGAACATATCAAGGCCAATACAACCATGGAATCGCTGGCCAAGATGAAACCCGCTTTCGACAAGAACGGCACGGTCACTGCCGGCAATGCTTCCGGCATCAACGACGGCGCCGGCTTCCTGGTGCTGGCTGACGCTGCCAAGGCTGCCGCCGGCGGTCACAAGGCGATGGCCCGTCTGGTGGCCTACGGCATCGGCGGCGTGTCGCACGAGGTCATGGGCGAAGGCCCGATTCCGTCGACTCGCATCGCGTTGGCCAAAGCCGGCCTCAAGATCGATGACATCGGCGTCGTCGAGTCGAACGAAGCCTTTGCCGCCCAGTCGCTGACAGTGGCCAAGGTGCTTGGCCTCGATCCTAAGAAAACCAACCCGAACGGAGGTGCGATCGCCATCGGCCATCCGATAGGTGCATCCGGCGCGGTGATCATCACCAAGGCCCTCTACGAAGCGCGGCGTGTCGGCAGCAAGTACTGTCTCGCCACCATGTGCATCGGCGGCGGTCAGGGCATCACCACGATCTGGGAACTGGTCTGAGTCGGATCGGGCTTCACACAAGAAACCCGGCGCTGCCGGGTTTTTTTTCGAGTGTGCCCGGCACGGGACCAGTATTTTTTGTGTGATGCAACAAGCTTCCGCATTACGCAACGACACATTGTGCTTGGCAATCAATAAAACTGTTTGCTGCGTTGCGGAAATGTCTTATAGTGGACTCATCACGAACGTGCGAGGAGCCCAACTTCTTGTGCGTCCATTCGGGCAAGCGCCAAACCGCTTGCCTGCCAGTAGGCCGAACCCAACCGTCGGCCGCGCCGTGAGGAATGCCTGGGTCGTGCCCGCAAGGCGGCGAACAGGCAACTCCACCAAAACTGATCGTCGGCCTTTCCTTGTGTCCGTGTGCCTGATGCATATGGAACGTTTGGAATGGGCAGGGGGTCCATCCAGATTGTGAACGACCGACAACTTGCGGAAACGATACGATGACTGCGAAAACGAAAACGCTAAAGTACCCCGGCATTCCCGGCGTCATTCATGGCAATGGTGCAGTGGCCCATGTCATGGGTCATGTCTGTGGCGGCGTGATCGGTTATCCGATCACCCCATCGACGGAAATAGCCGAAATATACGAAGCTGTCCGCGCCGACGGCGGTGTCAATGTATGGGGCCGTCATCCTTTCTTCTTCAGCCCGGAAGGCGAACATTCGGCCCAGAGTGGCGCGCTTGGTGCAACGCTGACGGGCGGCCAGTACATCTCCAACGCCTCGTCGAGCCAAGGTATTCTGTACGGACTCGAATCGCATTACGTCACGGTCGGCAAGAAGGTCGGCGGTTTCGTGCTGCAGATCGCCGCCCGCGTTGTTTCCAAGCATTCGCTGAACGTGATGGCCGGACATGACGACGTCTACGCACTGCTCTCCTCCGGCTACACCATTCTGTTCGGTGCCAACCCGCAGGAAGCCGCCGACCTCGCGGCGATCTCCTATCGCGTTTCCTCGCTGGCGCTGTTTCCGGTCGCCAACGCCATGGATGGTTTCGCCACCAGCCACATGCTGAGCGAGGCGCTGCTGCCGGAACCCGAGTTGCTCAAGGAATATCTCGGCGATCCCGGCGGGCGCATCAAGGCGCCGACGCTGGCGCAGGAGATGGTGTTCGGCGCCAAAGGCCGTGTGCTCCAGTTGCAGAACTATCTCTCCCGCCGCAAGGCCGACATCGAGCCGGCGAACCTGGAGAAGTTACAAAGCTTTCTGGCGACCAACGCAGCCGCCGTCGAGAAGGATAACGATGGCGCACTGGTCGTCAAGACCCTGGTCTGGATACCGAGAGAACTGCACGGACCATGGCGTCGGCAGTGGCAGAACTCCCACGAGAAGGGCACCCGCCAACGGGTGCCGGCACTGGTCGACTCCCATAACCCGGGCCTCACCGGCGCGGTACAGAACCAGCCCGATTTCCAGGCCGGCGCGGTCGATCATCGTACCCACTTTGCCAATGCGATTCCCGGCTTTGTGCGCCAGGCGATGGACGAGTATGCCGAATTGACCGGGCGCCACTATTCGCCGGTACACACCTTCATGTGCGACGACGCCGAGACGGTCATGGTCGGACTCGGTTCGGTCACCGACGACGTCGAAGCCGTGGTGAGTTACCTGCGCAGCAAGGGTCAGAAAGTTGGCTCGGTTGCCGTCAAGCTGTTGCAGCCCTTCCCGGAAGCCGAACTGGTTGCCGCGCTGGCGGG
Source organism: Sulfuritalea sp. (assembly GCA_030651305.1). Classification (GTDB taxonomy): domain Bacteria; phylum Pseudomonadota; class Gammaproteobacteria; order Burkholderiales; family Rhodocyclaceae; genus Sulfuritalea. The sequence goes on from JAUSCI010000029.1 coordinate 15,555, forward strand.
CAAGAAGGCCGTCACGGTGCTGGAGCGCTCCGACCAGACCGCGCTCACCACGCTGGTGACCCAGGCCCTGTTCAAGGCGCGCGAAAACGCCGAGCAGTCGCGCCACGCCGGCATTCCGGCGCTGACCGTGCTGCCGAAGGTCACTACGGCGATCTTCGGCCTTGGAGGCCACGACCTGCAACCACGTCATCTGATCGCGGCGTTCAAGAGCATGGCCGACGGCAGGAGCGCGCCGCTGATCTATCTGGGTTCCCAGTTCTTCGCCAAGAATCCGTCGCCACGCGTTGCCGAACTTCAGGCGCGCCTCAGGATGGCTTATCCCGAGACCGAACGGATGGCGCTCGAGACCGAAGACAACCCCAGACTGCTGCCGGACGCGGCCTTCCGCGTGCGCTTCCACTCGGTAGGGGGGTACGGCACCATCGCCTCGGGCAAACTCCTGACCGACATCCTGGCCGGAGTCCTCGGCATGCACTCGAAGTCGGCGCCGAAGTACGGTTCGGAGAAGAGCGGCGCGCCGACCAACTACTACATCACCCTGAGCCCCGAGCCGATCAAGATCACCAACGCCGAACTGGAAGACGTCGAGATCGTCATTTCTCCCGACCACAAGGTGTTCAGCCACACCAATCCCCTGCTCGGTTTGGCGCAGGGCGGCACTTTCATCCTGCAGACGAGCGCCTCGGCCGAACAAGTCTGGCGGGAAATGCCGGCTGCTGCGCGCAAAATCATTCGCGACAGGAAGATCGGCTTTTTCATCATTGATGCCTTTTCTGTCGCCAAGAAACATGCACCGACGCCGGAACTGGAAATCCGCATGATGGGCATCGCCTTCATCGGCGCCATTGCGGGTCATGTGGCGCGCGTTTCCGCCGGTGCTTCCGCCGAAGTCATCCTGGAAAAGATTCGTCAGCAGATTACCAAGAAGTTCGGCGCCAAGGGCGGCGACGTCGTCGTCGGCAACATGGCGGTGATCCGCGAGGGGATCGAGGCGACGCGCAGGGTCGACTACGAATCGGCAGCGTTCGCCGGCGTCGAAGCCAAGCCGGCGTCGATCCCGATCCGCAGTGTGGCGCTGTCCGCCTCGATGTGCGCGTCGTCGGGCGCGTCGGCCTGCGGCGGCCTGTTCGACCGCGAGTATTACGATGACATGATCGCCAGCCAGTTCCGCGAAGGCACCATCGGCGAAGCGCCGGTGCTGCCGGGAACGGGCCTGTTCATGCCGCCGGGTACCGCTGCCGCCAAGGACAAGGGGCTGTTTCGCCGCACCGTCCCAGAGTTCCATGCCGACGTGTGTACCGGCTGCATGGAGTGCGCGGTGGTCTGTCCGGATGGCGCGATCCCGAATACCGTGCATGACATTGGCGATCTGCTGTTGACGGCAATCCGCCAGATCGACGTCAGCGAAGCGCAGCGTGATGCGATGCGGGAGCGTGTACCCGCGCTGTCCGAACTGGTGCGCGAAACTTACCGCCAGAGCAAGCATCCACGGCCGTTGCACGAAATCGTCGCCGATGCGGCATCCAACCTCGAAACCGACGACGTTGCGGTATTGCGTGATTTCGGCAAAGTCGCCGAAGTGCTCGCGGTCTATCCGGTGGCCAAGTCGCGCCTGTTCTTCGACGTCATGGAAAAGGAGCAAGCGGGTAGCGGCGGTCTCTTCGCGGTCAGTGTCGACCCGTGGAAATGCACCGGCTGCCAGGAATGTGTCGATGCCTGCGGCCCTGGCGCGCTGGTAACGCGCGAGCAGGATGCAGCGCTGCTGGAATCCATCCAGGCCCGTTTCGAGTTCCTCAGCAAGACGCCCAACACACCGGCGCGCTTCACCGAGGACGCCACCAAGCCGGGCGGCAAGATCAAGTACCTGCTCCTCGATCGCGCCAACTATTACGCCACTACCGGAGGCCATGGTGCCTGCCGCGGCTGCGGCGAGGTCACCGCGATACGTCTGGTCATGGCCACCAACCGCGCCATTACCGATCAGCGCAAGCGCGATCACATTCGCGATCTGGAAAGCCTGATCGGGCGCCTCGGCATCAAGCAGGCGACGCTGGCGGACAAGGAAGGCGCGCGGCGGCTGCGTATCGGCAAGGTCATCGCCTTGCTCGAAAAGCGCCTCTACTACTACGAAAGCGGCCCGACCGGCAACGGCCCGTGCGGTGCCGTGATCGCCAACTCTACCGGCTGCAGCAGCGTCTACGCCTCCAGCTTCCCGTTCAACTGCTACAACGATCCATGGGTGAACAGCCTGTTCCAGGACGCCCAGCCGCTGGCCAAGGGCATCTTCGAAGGCATTTCGGCGCACACCGCCGGCGACGTGCGTGCCCTGCGCATGGCACGTCTGGAACTGGATGACGCCTACGAGCCGGAGAAGCACGAAGCAGTCTTGCGCCACCTGCAGTGGAACCAGTTTACGGTGGAGGAACTCGGCCTCATGCCGACCGTGATGACCATCGGCGGCGATGGCGCCACCTATGACATCGGCTTCGGCGCGCTGTCGCGCATCCTGGTCACCGACACGCCGATCAAGATCATGGTGCTGAATACCGGCGTGTATTCCAATACCGGCGGCCAGGCATCCACGGCCAGTTTTCTCGGCCAGGATTCCGATCTTGCCCGCATCGGCACCGCCTATCCCGGCAAGCACGAGCATCGCAAGGAATTCGGCCTGCTGGCTTCCTTCCATCCCAACGTCTTTGTCGTTTCCACCAGCACGGCGCTGCAGGGCCACTTCCTCAAGAACACGATGGAGTTCCTAAGCTACACCGACTCGCCGGCGGTGATGGACGTCTACACGCCCTGCCAGCCCGAGCACGGCATCGCCGACGACGCGTCAGACAGTCATGCCCGGCTGGCGGTCAGGAGCCGCATGAACCCGGTGTTCGTTCATGATCCGCGCCGCGGCAACACGCTGCACGACTGGTTCAATCTGGAAGGCAATCCGGATCCGGACAAGACCTGGACGACAATGTCGCTCGAATACAAGGATGGCGAAGGCAAGGTCAAGAAGTTGCAGATGACGCTGACGCCGGCTCACTTTGCCCTCGGTGAGAACCGTTTCAAGAAGCACTTCCGCAGACTGGACGAGACCGATGACGATGTAATGCCGATCGAGGATTTCATCAATCTGAGCAAGGTTGACCGGAAAGGCCGCACTGCCTACATCTGGACGACCGACACCGACCAGCACCTGGTCAGGCTGAGTGTGTCCGGAGTGGTCATCGAACTGGTTGAAGAGCGCCGCAAGTATTGGCAGATGCTGCAATATCTCGGTGGCCAGAATGTTGCTGCGCGGGATGCCGCCCATCGCGCCAGCATCGAGGCGATCCAGGCCGAATACCGGAAACTGGTGGCGTCGCGCGACTCGACACTCGACCTGATCGCCCACGCCATGTCGGAACTTGGGGCAGGCAAGGCGCCGGCAGTTGCTCCTGCGTCGGTCGACGAAGAACCGCTGGTGAAATACGCGATCGAGGATCGCCCCAAGTGCACCAACTGCAAGATCTGCTACCAGGATCTGTCCGAACTGTTCGAAAAGACGCGGATCGAAGTCGACGGCATCAGCAAGGATGTCGGCCAGTTGATTCCCGGGGTTCTCGACCGCGTCGAGGCGACTACGGACTTGAAGATTCGCATTCGGCGAGTTGCAGCCAGTTGCGAGGGAGGCATCATTCACTAGACGTGGAAGCCGTCTTCGCTGTATTCCCCGAGTCGGCGAATTGCACCAGGCGGGGCGCGCAGTGGACCGGTTCAGTGAGCCGGGGCTGTGCGCCTCGTCTTCAGGCTGCCTCGGCCAGCAGCAACCGGTTTCGCCCTTCCCGCTTGGCCCGCAACAATGCTTCATCCGCGGCTGCGATCAGCGCCGTCCCACTGGCATAGTGGACTTGCGCGGCCAGTCCTGCGCTGAAGGTTCCGCGCAGGACGCCGGACGGATGGGCATGCGGCAGGGTGGCGAAAGCGGACCGGATCCGGTCCAGCACGGAGCGCATCTCTTCGACCTTGGTATCTCGCGCCGCGACGATGAATTCTTCCCCGCCATAGCGCCCGACAATATCCGTGACCCGCAAGCGGCCCTTCAATAGCCAGCCGAGGCTGCGGATGACCTGGTCTCCCACCGGATGTCCATAGGTGTCGTTGATCACCTTGAAATGATCGATGTCGATCATCGCGACGCAGACACCCGTCGCATCGGAAGCAATCCATGCATCCAGTTCGGTTTTTGCGGCCGTGTGATTCAATAATCCGGTGAGTCCATCGTGCCGGCTGGCGCGGCGCATTTCATGATGCCGCTCGATCGTCGTTTTGAGGGTTGCCGCCAGCAACACGGGATTGAAAGGTTTGGTCAGGAATTGATCGCCGCCCAGGCGCAGGGCCTCGACCTGCAGGCCTACGCTGGTTTCCGCCGAGAGGTAGACAATCGGCGTCGCCTGATAATTCGGCACTTGGCGCAGAACCCGTGTTGCTTCCACGCCGTTGCAAGTGGGCATGTGCATGTCCATCAACACCAGGTCTGGGTGATACTGGTCCATGGCATCGAGAATCGTTGTCGGGCTGGATATCGCGTGCGTATCGATGCCGTGATTGGTCAGTGCTTTCCTGATCTGGGCTACCGCGACTTTGGAGTCCTCGACAATCAGGACGCGATAGCGCTCCTGCTCGCGGACCTGCACCATATCCAGTATCCGCGACAGCAGCGCCGCCATTTTTTCGTCGCTTTGCACCGTGATATCGATGCCCGCCCGCATCAGGGCGACCATCGAATCCAGCGACCGGGTGACGCCGACGTAAAACAATTGGCTGATGGGGCAGCGCTCCCGGACACGCGCCACCTGCTCCAGGCAGACGCGCCCGACGTTGTCCGCAGTACCGCTGTCGCTGGCGGGAAGGAAAATCACGGCGAACGGAGTTTCACCTTCCGGCAGGGCCACCCCCCAGCGATGTTTGTGCACGCGGAAGCCGTAAAACGCCAGTTGCTCGGCAAGGCCCGCCGCCCACTTGCTGTTCTTCGGGGCGACCATCCAGACCGAGCGCGGCTTGACCCATTCAACGGTCCGCGTCGGATCGTACGCAATCGACTTTGCCGCCGGATCCTGCTTTCTGGCCAGCGCAATGGCGTCGAGCAAACTTTCCACTTGTCGGTTGAGCGCCCTGGCGATCGTCTTGCCGAGCGGATGGTCTTCCACTCGCGGCGTAAAGTGCTGAAGCACGTCCGCTTCGAGTCCCGCGCACTGCCTGCCGAGACCCGGCAAGCGCAAACGGTTGATATGTTCCGTCAGGCCATTGAGCGCAATTGCAAAGTCGGAGAAGTCTTCGTGAGTCCCGCGCACGAGATAGCTGTCCCAGTGACTCCGCAGGGAATCGAGCCAGAAATCGAGAGACTTAGGTTTCATTCGTGGCTTTCGTCGTATTGGCCCGATCTGTATTTGCAGAATGGCGGTCTGGGTGAAAAACCGGCTGCCAATCCGGTCTCTCCGGCGGCAGCGAAGCGGGATTCTACATCCTGCGATTGAATGCGGCTTCCATTTCCTGTACGGCCGGCGCTCTGCATTCTTGCGGGAACTCTCAGAACCCGGCCATGCGCGCCAGCGCCTTCTGTTCCTCGAAACCGGGCAGGGCGCCCATGCCTGCGGCCATGTTGTCCTCCAGGTAGTCGATGCGATTGCTCGCTGGAATCGCGCAGGTTACCGCCGGGTGCGCCAGTATCCAGCGCAGGAAAAGCTGCGCCCACGAGCGGCAGCCATGATCCGCCGCCGCCGCGGGCAGCGTCCGGTCCTTGACCCTGCCGAACAGCGCGCCCTCGGCAAACGGCCGGTTGGCGATCACCGCCACGCCGCGCTCCGCCGCCAGGGGCAGCAGGCGCCGTGCCGATTCCGGCTCCGCCAGCGAATAGTTGATCTGCAGGAAGTCGAGCGGCTCGCGACGCAGGATGTCCTCGATTTCTGTATAGGCGCCCGGACTGTAGTGGGTGATCCCGATATGACGGATGCGTCCCTCGGTCTGCCATGCGCGCAGCGCCGGCAGGTGCAGCTTCCAGTCCTGCAGGTTGTGGATTTGCATGAGTTCGATGCGCGGCGTCCTGAAGCGCCGCAGGGATTCCTCCATCTGCGCGATGCCGGCGTCCTTGCCTCGTGCCCACACCTTGGTGGCGAGGAACAGTCGCTCGCGCAGCTTTCGCGCGGCGGCGAGATCGCCGACTACCGATTCGGCGCTGCCATACATCGGGCTGCTGTCGATCACCTCGCCGCCCAGCTCGACGAAGCGCGACAGCAGCCGGCCCAGATTGTCGCGTGCCGCTGCATCCCTGCCGACGTCGAAGGTCTGCCAGGTGCCGAGTCCGACCACCGCGAGGCGCCGTCCGTCGCCCGGGATCGCGCGCGTGGCGAGGGAGGAGGCGGCATGGGCGCGCGGCGGCATCATGGCGAGTCCGGAAATGGCGAGCGTGCGATGGAGAAAGTCGCGGCGCGAGGACATGGCGGCCGAACGAGGAAAGCCTACTTCCTGCCGTAAGTGCTGTCGTGGTCCGGTGCGACAGTCAGCAGGCGGATGAAGTCGGCGTCGCGGTAGGCGGTGGCTCGACGCGATTGCGTGATGCGGAGTGAGTAGATGGCGTCGACGCCGGCGGGCGGTCTGACGCTGAGTATCTTCTCCCAGTTCAGCCCCTTGTCGCGATACACCTGACTCCATGTCATCTGCCGCAAGCGGCCAAGGGTATCCAGCGCGGCGAGACGTTCCGGCTTTTGCAGCGTGAGCAGGTTTTCCTGAAAGACCGGGTTATTGAGATCGAGCCTGACCGTGGCCTCGGTCTCAGCCTTTGCCACGAAGCTTCTCCAGCACGGCACCGGCCTTACGGTCGGTCGGCGGATTGCTTTGCGCCCAAGCCAGCGCCTCCTGGAGTTGGGCCGCCGCCTGAGGTTCGTGCAGCCAGCGCTCGTTGTCGGGAACCACCGTGGCGGTCCTCACCAGCCAGACGCCCGGTTCCTTCTCCTCGACCAGCACCTGCCGCCCGGCGAATTGCTTGCCGAGCGAAATCTGCCCGTTGGCGCCGATGATCTTTACGCTGGGTTGAATAGCTGTCGCTGCCATGATTGCACCTCTATTACTCGCTGCACGACGGCACTATAGCACTAATATAGGAAAATCGGATGACGGCGGCGCTACTCGAATACCACCGAAGTTCCCGCAGGGACGCAGAGCGCTGGCGATCTCGATGTGTCGAAAGGTCTCGTTGGCGGCGGCTACGCCGCCTTGACTTCCGCCAGCAGGTCCGGGTGGCGATCCAGCACCTTGAGCAGCTTCACCAGCGCAAGGGGCGGCCGGGTCTTGCCGTTCTCATAGCGCGAGAAGGCATTGACGCCGCCCCCGAAAAGCTCGGCGGCTTCGCGCTGGTCGAGCTTCAGCTTCTTGCGCACGGCGACGATGAATTGCGGATCGACAATGGTCGCATTCACTTGCCGGGAAAAATCGCGCATCTCGCGCATCACACGTTCCGATTCCGCGGCATCGAGGACGGATTCGGCGCAGGCCGGGCAGAAGTCGCCCGTCACCGACTGAATCAGCATGGTTTCACCCTTGTAGGTATAGGGCAGGTCGCGGGTGTCGTGGACCAGTTTTGTCGCTCCGCAGGCTGGACACTTCATGGTCATAGCTCCTTGAAAGATACGATCAGCACGTTATCGATGACGGTCAGCTTCAGATACACGTCGCCGGCCTCCGTTTGGGGGCGATACACGTCCTGCCAGATGGTGTGATCCGCATGCGTGGTCATACTCTTGTAAAAATCGCTCGGTTGAAGCCCCATCACCACCGCCAGCATTCCTGCATAGTCCAGCCCCAAGTCAATCGCGCCAGTACGTGCGGCATGCGTGCTTCGCACCTTGCCTGCCTGGATCAAGGCTTTGATCACCGGCAGCCTGCAGTGCGGGGTCCGCTTCTCCATGGCGTGACATTAACCTAGTTGGTTAAAAATGGCAAGCAGAGCAAGCGGCGCATTCCCGCGAAGCAGCGCGGTCTCGATGGGACGGACGGCTTGTGCCGAGAGTCGGCGCTGGCGGGACGGCGAATGCAAGAGCATTGATGCCGTTCCGGATATGGCTGTGACCAGGAAAGGGGCCGGTGGATGTTTCGATGTTGCCCCGTTTCGCCTGTTTCCGTTGGAACGCAGCGTCAAGCCGGATGGGCAGTTCCAAGGCCCGGGGGCGCGGTTTTCGTTTTGTGTTGATCTTCGGCCATGGTCAAACCCAAAGCTCGACAGCGGGCCTCCGCTGCCTTTGAGTAAGCCAGCAAGTCGTCGTGATACTGATCCGCAAGCTGTTCGCGCGCCGCATGAATTTCCGCGACAACCGGATCGTGCCAAGGTGTGGTGGCGTTCATTCAAAGGTCTCCATCAATTCAAAGGGTGTAACGAGTTCCGGCAGCGTGTAACCCCTGGCGGCGCACAAACCGCGCATTACCGGCAGTTTCGCCGGATTGGCGATATGGGTGCAATTCCAGGTCAGCAGGACATCGATTTCATGATACGCCGCGCTCGCGATATGCAACGCGTCCAGCCGGGCTTTGGGTGGTAGACCACCGCCGAGCAACAGAAATTCGGCCAGATCAAGAATCTCAGGGGCATTGGGCAATACGGGAATCATCCGCAATGCCTCGATGCGCGCCGAGGCGGCTAACGGGTCACCGGCACTCGCTTCCTCGACAAGGTGAAATAAATGCCAAGGCCGACCCGCGCCCGGCATCCCACCACAGACGAGTGATCTGCTGGCATGCCGACTTGATCGAATCATCGCTCGGGCGAGCGGTCAGGTAGCCAATGACAGAAGTTTCGATGTAGACCTTGCGTTTCATGATTTCACTCCGGTTCGGAAAACCGTGGTCCGTTCCTGAGGTTTCCCCGCATTTTCACATTATCAATCAGTTGGTTGCGGAGTAAGGTTTGATCAAAAACGGAACATGCATGGCTCTTGATGCTTCACTTTTCGTTATCGAGGCGGAAAGTGGAGCGAACCATGCATGCAGAGAAGATCGTAGCGCGAATTCTGGAACCCTGCTTAGTTGGGTTACATGCCAAGCGAGCCCAAGCGTTGCTGCGAGCAGTCGTTGCGCTGCTCGCCGGTGGGGTACTCAGTCTATCGGCACTGGCGTTGGCAATTCGATCACCGACGTGTTTCAAACATCGGCTGAAAAGTGTAGATCGGCTACTGGGGAGTTCTGCCATACAGTCGGCACGACAGATGCTGTATGTAGCACTCGCGGGGCGCTGGCTCAGTGGCGTCGAGCAAGTCTTACTGGTCATCGATTGGTCAGACCTAACACCCGATCAGCGCTGGCAATGGCTGCGCGCCAGTGTCGTGGTCGAGGGACGGAGTGTGACCCTGTACGAAGAAGTACATCCGCAACGACGCTACGGTCACCCGACAGTACATCGCCAGTTTCTGGCGCGCATCGCCAAGGTGCTCCCTGTCGGGTGTCAGCCGATCATAATGACTGATGGGGGCTTTCACGCCAGTTGGTTCAAGCTGGTTGCCGCACGGGGTTGGCCCTTCGTCGGACGGATTCGCGGACGCGACATGGCCTGCTGTGACGAGGGTAAATGGTTCCCGATAAAGGCGCTGCATCAACAAGCCAAGGAAACAGTACTCGACCTTGGTCACTACCTGTACGTCCGCAGCAACCCAATCAAGGTCCGTCTGGTGCTCAGCAAACGCCCCGCGCGCGGGCGGCATCGTTTCAACATTTACGGTCGTCCGCGAGTCGGGCGCGCCAGTGCGAAGTGTGCGCGTTCAGCGCGCGAACCCTGGTTGTTGGCCGCCTCGCCACAATTGGATGTATTAACCGCACAGAGTGTGGTCAGCCTCTACGCACAGCGTATGCAGATCGAGCAATCCTTTCGCGACACGAAGAACCTGCGTGTTGGTCAGGGCTTGCAGGCCACTCGTTCGCGTTCATCCGGTCGATTACAGGTGTTGTTGCTGCTCGCTCATCTGGGCGCTTTCGTGCAACGATTGATCGGCGAGGATGCCAAGGCGCGGCAATTGGATTTGCACTTCGTCGCCCATCGGCGCAAACGACCAGAGATTTCAACAATGACACTGGCGCGGCGTATCCTCGATGCGCCCACCTATTGGTTGCGTCAACTCACTCCTTGGTCTGCTATACCACCCCTGACCATGCAGGCGCAAAACGCATGTCACGTTTCATGAAATATGAGGGGAAACCTCAGGGTCCGTTCCCTATTGTTCGCTTTTGTTCGCCTTGGAAAACTGTGATCCCCTCTAGTTCCGTTGTTATCTGGTCTGTCTTCGTTCAAACCATATTCGAGCAAGCTCCTGTGCTTTAGCAATCTCAGTGCTGTTCATTTGGCTGGCGAGCTTTTCTCTCGCTGATGCTGCTACCTTGGAGATTCCATATGAACCAGACGCTGCGACGTTTAGCCACATATGTCCAAGCACTTTATTGGTTTGCCCTCCAAGCCCAGAGACATACATGGTCCCAAGCTGATATTGGGCCTCTACATGTTCATATTGGGCTGCTTTACTAAACCAAAACCTTGCATTTGCATAATCCTGAGGTACGCCAAGCCCATCTTTGTATATGAGGCCCAAATGATATTGAGATGCTACTGTGGCATCGCTTGCATTAGGCAAAATGCCGGAGTATTGATGGTCGCGCCGGATTTGTTTCTCTCCTTCTGTTGCTACACGAAGAAACCATTGCCGCGCCTCAACGACATTAGAACCGCCATTATCGAAATATTTCCTTGCTAGGGCGTACTGAGCTAACAAATGGCCTTGGTCTGCTGCGGCCTTGTACCACCGCGCCTGTTCTAGATCGGCCATTGGACTAATATCCAAAGACGAATAGTCTTTCGCGAGAATATATTGGGAATCGGCATCACCTTGCTCGGCAGCTAACCGATACCATTTGGCGGCTATACCCTTATCCGTCGGCACTCCATATCCTAGTTCGTATCTAAGGCCTAACTCCTTTTGCGCCTCCAGAATGCCGCTCTCCGCGGCTTTTAGGCAATGCGGAAAGGTGTTTTCTGGGCTGTCGGCTGAGTATGGCTGCTTGCATATGCTCAGGTGTTGATCTGGTGTAACCGCTGCCCTCCGGCGTCCTTCACTTTCCATTTCGATGCGCTTGGCAAGTGCAGCCCATTTACTAGCCTCGTCACTATTGGAGGCGGTGCCATTACCTTCTCGAAACATGGAACTTAAAAGCCTGGCAGCTTCGGCGCTCCCACCCTTTGCTTCTTTTTGGCACTGGCTGATTGCCTCTTTATAGCTTTGCATTGTGTGTAAGAGCGAGCAACCTAGCGTTATCCCGTCTGCCATAGTTGAAAGAGGAAAGCAGAGCATTGCAATAAATCCAAAAAGTGATCTATAGCTCATAACTCCCCCACTTTAGACGGATCAGTAACGAACAAGGGAGCCTATCCCCCTTTGTCGTCTTGGTCATGTTTGATCTCCCCATCTTTGGTCAGACGCCTATCGTAGCCCCTGTGTGGCTCCTGCTCGTCCGGCTTAGGGGAATAGCATAGAAGTAATCGGCGCTGCTTGGCTTTATCGCGTAGCGTCCGGTTGACTCCCAAATTGGGTCAAGGCCTTCACGATAACGCTAAGTTCAAAGTCATTGAATGCCGCGAACTGCCTTCCTCTGCAAGAAAAGTTACCGGTTTCAATCGCGGTGCCGACCTCATCCCAGATGTTCATAACCAATGAGTCAAACGGTGTTGAGCCGTTGCCTGAAACTCCATCGGAGGCGTATAGAGTTGGAGCCGGGTTCTCTCGGCCTGATGTGATGGCAACAGCAGTGACCGGAGGGACTGACCCGATTACTTTTGTAACGACAAGCTGACCGATGTCAGGGCAACGATACACGTGATGGAAATACCCGTTCGCGCGGTGTGATCGCATCACGTCAACCAATGCTTCAAGCTCTTTTCTCGAGTGGCCGTCCGGGCTACTCTTTGCTCCGACAGGTATGCGTAGCGCTCCAATCAAAAATGGAAACGTCAGCGCATGACGAAATTCGAATTTTTTCCAATATGTCAGCAAAGAAAACCAGCGTTCATCCACGATGGATTCCTATGAGGGGAAATAACCACGACGACTGGAAGAAGTGATCGGCCCAGCGTTAAGTCTGCTGCCCACAATTATGGTAAGCAACCCATCAACCGCGCCGCATTCCAAATGGCGTTGAGTAAATGCGATTCGCATTAATGTGTCACCTCGAATTAGTGGCGTCATTCGAACTTTAGAAATAGGCCAAGATGGTTATCGTGGATACTACTTTTCCAAGGTTTGCCGAAGAGCCGAAATCCTTGTTTTTCAAGAATTCTGACCATAGCGGGATTGGCTGCGATCTCTGTTGATGCCATTAAGCTCCCCTTGCCGTAGGCATCAATAAGAAGGCGTACGATAGTTGATGCGAGACCGCGTCCCCCATGACCGCTATCCGTATACAAGTATCCCAGCTCCCATTCGAATTCTTTCGCGAGATCGGGAATTCCCGCTTTGTCATAGTCAAAATCGGATGCTGTCTTCTTCTTTATTCCGCCTATAGCCACTACGTTACCGTCGATCCTCGCGACGCATATTAGCTTGCATCTGTCCGCCTTCGTCGCCAATTCGCCTTTCACTTTTCCTTGCTTACGAAGCATGGCGGCAAAGATGTCTCGAATGGAATCGTCGAGTTGGTCACGTTGAATAGTTTCGTATTCAATTTTCATTGGCTTCTATTGCAAGAACGGTACAAGGAAGATCCGCATATGGATTCCGGATGTTCCGCGCTACCCATGATGAATTTAATCTTTTATCACGCGTTTTGGCAAGCGCGTACCACCGCCGCTTTGAAAGTCGGCGCTGGCAGTACGGCGATTGAGGCGATTCTGGAGCGGCGGCGCCGGAGGCCGCCGCATGGGGCAAGCTCTCAGGCCCCGGCGGCTTCCTTCTCCTGCAGCGCGCGCCACATGACTTTTCCGGTGGCGGACTTGGGCAGGGTTTCGACGAACTCGACGATGCGCGGCGACTTGTAGGCGGCCATGTTGGCGTGGGCCCACTCGATGATTTCCTGTTCCGTAACCTTGCCGCGCTGGGCTTCCTTGATCACCACGACGGCCTTCACCGTCTCGCCGCGGTGGGCATCTTTGGCGCCGATCACGCAGGCTTCCTGGATCGCTGGGTGCTCATACATCAGAGCCTCGACCTCGGCCGGCCAGACTTTGAAGCCGGAGGCGTTGATCATGCGCTTGAGACGGTCGACCATGAAGAAGTAGCCGTCGGCGTCAACGCGGCCGAGGTCGCCGGTGCGGAACCAGCGCTTGCCGCCGATGTCGACAAAGGCGTTGCTCGTAGCTTCCGGGTTGTTCCAGTAGCCGAGGAACACCTGCGGGCCGCGCGTGACGATTTCGCCGACTTCGTTGGCTGGCAGTTCCTCGAATGAGTTCGGATCGACCACCATCGATTCGACGTCGAAGATCGGGATGCCGAGGCATTGCTTCTTGGGTCGGTCCGGCGGATTGATGTGCGAGGGAGCGATGGTTTCCGACAGGCCGTAGCCTTCGACGTAGGTGATGCCCATGTCGAGCAGTTTCTGCGCGATGGCTTCCGGCATCGCGGCGCCGCCGCCGCTCATGCGGGAAATGGAGGACAGGTCGTAGTCGCCGAGTTTCGGATTCATCAGGAAGTCGATCACCATGGTCGGGATCGCGGTCCACGAGGTCACGCCGTAGCGCTCGATGCACTGCGCCGCGGCGTCACGATCCCAGCGCGGCAGCAGCACGACGGTGGCTCCCGCCTGCAGCGGGCCGCTCATGCTGCCCTGCATGCCCGTGACATGGAAGAAGGGCAGCACCGCGAGATACACCGCATCTTGCTGGATGCTGAACCACTGGTAGCCGCCCATCTGGGTGTGCATGGCTGTGCGATGCGTGTGCATACAGCCCTTGGGATGTCCGGTGGTGCCCGAGGTATAGGGCATCACGCAGAGGTCGTCGGGGCCGACCGTGACCGGGCCGGGGCGCAGGTTCTGCGTCAGTACGTCGTTCCACGGCGTGACGCCGGGATCATTGATGGTCTGTCGCGGCGCCTTGACGAAGTCAGGCACCTTGAGATCAGTTTTTGCCTTGAGGTAGTCGGCATAGGTCGCGACGACGATACGCTGCAGGCCCTGGTCGGCCCCTGATCCCAGCAGCGGCTTCATCTGCGGGTAGATGTCCTGTGCCACGATGGCCACCGTTGCTCCGCTATCCCTGACGTAGTGGCGCAATTCGCTCGTCATGTTCATCGGGTTGACCGGCACCACCACCGCATTGGCGCGCAGGATGCCATAGTAGGCCAGCACGAACTGCGGGCTGTTCTGCATGTAGAGCAGCACACGGTCGCCCTTTTTCACGCCCTGATTTTCCAGCCAGCCGGCAATGCGTTCCGCCTCGTCCTTGAATTCGGCGAACGTGATCTTGGTGTCGTAGAACACCAGGTAGGGCTTGTTCGGGTAGCGCCGCGCCGAAACCTCGACGTTGTAGAACAGGTCGGTTTCTGGCACGCTCATGTGGCGCGGCAGGCCCTTGGGCCAAAACTCGAAATGCCGGTCGGACATTTTTGTTCTTCTCTCCGCGATTACTTGCTCAGATAGCGTCCCAGTTCCTGCTTGGCGATGGCATTGCGATGCACTTCATCGGGGCCGTCGGCGAAACGCAGGGTGCGCGCCTGGGCGTAGGAGGCGGCGAGCGGGAAGTCGTCGGAAACGCCTGCGCCGCCATGGGCCTGCATCGCCCAGTCGATGACTTGCAGGGCCATGTTCGGCGCGGCGACCTTGATCATGGCGATTTCCTGCTTCGCCACCTTGTTGCCGGCGGTGTCCATCTTCCACGCCGCATTCAGCGTCAGCAGGCGCGCCTGGTCGATCAGGATGCGCGCCTCGGCGATGCGCTCGCGCGTCACGCCCTGGTCGGCAATCGGCTTGTGGAAGGCGACTCGCTTCAGCGCACGGCGGCACATCAGTTCCAGTGCGCGTTCGGCGAGGCCGATCAGGCGCATGCAGTGGTGGATGCGGCCCGGGCCGAGGCGGCCCTGGGCGATTTCGAAGCCGCGTCCTTCGCCGAGCAGGATGTTGGAAACGGGAACGCGCACGTCCTTGAAATCGACCTCGCCGTGGCCGTGCGGCGCGTGGTCATAGCCGAACACGCTGAGCGCACGGACGCGGGTGACGCCCGGCGTGTCCATTGGCACCAGGATCATCGATTGCTGGTTATGCCGGCTGGGATTGTCGGGATCGGTCTTGCCCATGAAGATGAGGATCTTGCAGCGCGGATCGGGCGCGCCCGAGGTCCACCATTTGCGGCCGTTGATGACGTATTCATCGCCGTCGCGCTGGATGCGCGCCTCGATGTTGGTGGCATCGCTGGAGGCCACGCCCGGTTCGGTCATGGCAAAGCCTGAACGGATCTTGCCTTCGAGCAGCGGCATCATCCACTCGTTGCGCTGCGCGTCGGTGCCGTAGCGCTCGATGGTTTCCATGTTGCCGGTGTCCGGCGCCGAGCAGTTGAAGGCTTCCGGCGCGATGTGCGAGCGGCCCATGATTTCGCACAGCGGTGCGTACTCCAGATTCGTGAGTCCGGCACCGCGTTCGGACTGCGGCAGGAACAGGTTCCACAGGCCGGCGGCGCGGGCCTTGTCCTTGAGCTGTTCCATGATCACGGTCGGCACCCAGGGATTGCCCCTGGCGCGGTTGGCCTCGACCTCGTTGTGGAAGACAGCTTCGTTCGGATAGATGTGCTGGTCCATGAAGGCGCTGACGCGCTTTTGCAGGTCCTTGACCTTGGGGGAGTAGTCGAAATCCATGATGTTTCCTTGAGAAAGTGGTTAAGCGGAAAAAGCCAAAAATCCATTCAGAACCTAAAAGCAGCCACAGAGGACACAGAGATCACAGAGAAGATCAACAACAAGAGAATCTTCTTCTGCCGTTCTCTGTGTCCTCTGTGACCTCTGTGGCTAATTGTTTTCTCCACTTGCCATCAGGCGCTCGACTTGTCGCCAGGCTTCTTCGGCCAGCGGTCGGGCGCGCTTGCCGGTTTCGATGGCCTCGGTGCTCGACGCATTGCCCTGCAGGGCGCGCGCCAGGATGCCCTGCAGGATGCCGGCCAGGCGAAACATGTTGAAGGCCATGTAGTACTCCCATTCCTTCGGCGGTATCGGATCGCGGCCGGTGCGCTTGCAGTAGGCGGCGACGTGGTCGGCTTCGGAGGGAATGCCCAGCGCCGCCAGGTCGTAGCCGGCGAGGCCGCGGAACTGGCCGGGCGACAGGCGCCAGGTCATGCAGTGGTAGGCGAAGTCGGCCAGCGGATGGCCCAGGGTCGACAACTCCCAGTCGAGCACGGCCAGCATGCGCGGCTCGGTGGGGTGGAACACCGTGTTGTCGAGGCGGAAGTCGCCATGCACGATGCTGGTTTCGTCGCCGGGCGGGATGTTCTGCGGCAGCCAGTCGATCAGCTTGTCCATGGCCTCGATCTTTTCGGTTTCGGAAGATCGGTACTGCTTGCTCCAGCGCGCGACCTGACGCTCCAGGTACTTGTCGGGCTTGCCGTAGTCGGCGAGGCCGACAGCGGTGTAATCGACCTGGTGAAGGGCGGCGATGACGCGGTTCATCTCGGCGAAGATCGCGCCGCGTTCCGCGGCAGTCGCACCGGGCAGTGCCGGGTCCCACATGATGCGGCCGTCGACGCAATCCATGATGTAGAACATGGTGCCGATCACGCTGTCGTCCTCGCACAGCGCCCAGGTGCGCGCCACGGGCACGTCGGTGCCGGCCAGCGCCGAGATCACCTTGTATTCGCGATCCACGGCATGGGCACTGGGCAGCAGCTTGCCGGGCGGTTTGCGGCGCAGCACGTACTTGCGCTTTGCGTCACGTAGCAGGAAGGTCGGATTGGATTGGCCGCCCTTGAACTTCTCGGCCTGCAAGTCGCCGGAGAAGCCTTCGACGTGCTCCCGCATCCATGCCGCGAGGCAGGCGGTGTCGAGGCCGTCCTTTTCCGTTACCGGACGAGTCCCTGTGTGTGCGTTGCTCATCTCTAGACCAGTTTTACCAGTTGCTTGCCGAAGTTGCCGCCCTTGAGCAGGCTGATGAAGGCGGCCGGCGCATTGGCGAGGCCGTTGGCCACGCTCTCGCGGTACTTGATGCGGCCGGCGGCGACGTGGCCGGCGATTTCCTTCAGCGCCGGCGGCCAGCGCGTCAGGTCGTCGGAGACGATGAAGCCCTGCATCTTGATGCGGTTGATCAGCACCGAACCGATGTTCTGCATTGGGTAGGGCGCCGAGTTGTACTGGGCTATCAGGCCGCAGACGGCGATGCGCGAGAAGGGATTCATGCGCGTCAGCAGGGTGTCGAAGATTTCGCCGCCGACGTTTTCGAATACGCAGTCGATGCCCTTCGGCGTCGCGGCCTTGAGGTCGCCGCGCAGATTGCCAGCCTTGTAGTCGATGCAGGCATCGAAGCCGAGTTCATCGACCACGTAGCGGCACTTCTCCGCGCCGCCGGCGATGCCGACCGCGCGCGCACCGTGGATTTTCGCCAGTTGGCCGACCACGCTGCCTACCGCGCCGGAGGCAGCGGTGACCACCACGGTTTCGCCGGGCTTCGGCGCGCAGATGTCGAGCAGGCCGACCCAGGCCGTGACGCCGGGCATGCCGACCGGGCCGAGCCAGGCCGACAGCGGAATCGCACTGTCATCGACCTTCTGCAGCGCGCTGCCGTCGGCCACGCCGTAGAGCTGCCAGCCCAAGGGACCGACCACCTTGTCGCCGACGGCGAACTTCGGATGATTCGACTTGACCACTTCGCCGGCCGTGCCGCCGACCATGACCTCGCCGATCTGCACCGGCGTGGCGTAGGACTTGACGTCCGACATCCGGCCGCGCATGTAGGGATCGAGCGAGAGCCAGTGATTGCGGACCAGCACCTGGTTCGGGCCGGGCTCGGGAATCGCGGATTCTTCAAGGCGGAAATTGCTTTCCTCGACCCAGGCGGTGGGGCGGTTGGCGAGGACTATTTTCTGGTTCTTTTCCATGATGGGGAGTATCCGTTGTTGTTGTGGAGTGAAGTATGAAAGTCGGCTCTGGTGGTACGGCGCTCAGCCGGGTTGCTCAGCTTTGCCTCGGGTTTCGCGGTGCAACTTGAAGGTGCCGAGCGACTTGGCGACCAGTTCGCCGCTTTCGTCGAAGGCCTCGCCCTCGCAGAAGTGCAGCGAATTGCCGCCGCGCAAGAGCTTGCCGTGGGCGACGATGCGTCCCTTCGCCGAACGCAGGAAACTGACCGACATGTCGACCGTCATGATGCCGCCGACATGCTCGTGCGTGGTGCGCGCGGCCACGGCCATGGCGACGTCGAGCATGGTCATGATCACGCCGCCATGGGAGACCTCGAAGCTGTTCAGCATCTCCGGGCGCAGTTCCAGGGAAATGCGCGAGCGTCCGCCCTCGGCCATCTCGGCCTTGACGCCGAGATGCTTGAGGAAGGGCACCTTGAGGCCGAAGAAATCGGCCGCGCCGCTCATCGCCGATCTCTCAGAAACAACTGCTGCCGCCGTCTACGGTCAGGGCATGGCCGGTGACATGGCGCGAAGCCTCGGAGGCGAGGAACACCACCGCGCCCTTCAGGTCCTCGTCGCCGCCGACGCGCCCGAGCGATGTGCTGGCAATGATCCGGTCGCCGAGCTTTTCCATGATGCCGCTGGCCATCTTCGACGGGAAGAAGCCGGGGCAGATGGCGTTGACGTTGATGTTGTACCTGCCCCATTCAGCGGCGAGGGCGCGGACGAAATTCACGTCGGCGCCCTTGCTGGTGTTGTAGGCGATGGTCTGCATGTCCGGCGGGTTGCCGCGCAGGCCGGCGATCGAGGCGGTGACGATGACCTTGCCGGACTTCTGCGGAATGAAGGCGCGCTTGCCGACTTCGCGGGTGAGGAAGAACATGCCGTTGACATTGAGATTGATCACCTTCATCCAGGCCTCGTTCGGGTAGTCCTCGGCGGGCGCGCCCCAGGTTGCCCCGGCGTTGTTCACCAGTATGTCGATCTTGCCGTAGCGCTCGAGCACCGCGCTGACGAGACCGGGAATCTGGTCGAACTTCGACAGGTCGTTGACGATGGTGAGCACCTCGACGCCCTGCGTTTCGAGATGTGCTTTTGCTTCGGCCAGTTCGTCGGCCTTGCGCGCCGTGATGGCGAGCCTGGCGCCCATTTCACCGAGTGCCTCAGCCATCTGCAAGCCGAGGCCGCGCGAGCCGCCGGTGATGATGGCGACCTTGCCGGTCAGATCGAATAATTGTTTGACGCTCATGAGAATCCTTTCAAGAAAACCTATTAGCCACAGAGGACACAGAGATCACAGAGGAAAGACAACACCAATTGGGTTTCTCTGTGTCCTCTGTGACCTCTGTGGCTGCTTTTCGGTTTTAAACCACTTCGAACAAACCGGCAGCGCCTTGGCCGCCGCCGATGCACATGGTGACGACGACGTACTTGACGCCGCGCCGCTTGCCTTCGATCAGCGCATGGCCGGTCAGTCGCGCGCCGGAGACGCCGTAGGGGTGGCCGACAGCGATCGCGCCGCCGTTGACGTTGAGCCGGTCCAGCGGGATGCCCAGCCTGTCGGCACAGTAGAGCACCTGCACGGCGAAGGCTTCGTTGAGTTCCCAGAGACCGATGTCCTCGACCGTGAGGCCGGCTTTCTTCAGCAGCTTGGGTACCGCGAACACGGGGCCGATGCCCATCTCGTCGGGTTCGCAGCCGGCCACCGCGAAGCCGCGGAAAATGCCCAGTGGCTTGAGGCCGCGCTGTTCGGCGACTTTCGCATTCATCACCACCACGGCCGAGGAGCCGTCCGAATACTGGCTGGCGTTGCCGGCGGTGATGACACCGCCGGGGACTGCCGAGCGGATCTTGGAAACGCCTTCCAGCGTCGTGTCGGGACGGATGCCTTCGTCAGCGGCGATGGTCACTTCCCGGGTCGTCAGGGCACCGGTCGCCTTGTCCGCAACGCCCATGGTCACGGTCATCGGCACGATCTCGTCGTTGAACTTGCCGGCGGCAGCGGCTGCAGCCGCCCTGAACTGGCTGTTGACGCCGTATTCGTCCTGGCGCTCCTTGGCAATCTTGTAGCGCTTGGCCACCTGTTCGGCGGTTTGCAGCATGTTCCAGTAAACCTCCGGCTTGATCTTCAGCAGTGCCGGATCGGCGATCATGTGGCGGTTCATTTCGCCCTGGGTGCAGGAGATGTTCTCGACGCCGCCGGCGACCAGGATGTCGCACTCGCCGGCGATGATGCGCTGGGCGGCCATGGCGATGGTCTGCAGGCCGGAGGAGCAGAAGCGGTTGATGGTGGCGCCGGGCACGGTGACCGGCATGCCTGCAGTGAGTGCGATCTGGCGCGCGATGTTGGCGCCGGTGGCGCCTTCGGGGGTGGCGCAACCCATCAGCACGTCCTCGACCTCGGCCGGGTCGAGCCTGGCGCGGGCGACGGCGTGCTTGACGGAATGGGCGCCGAGCGTGGCGCCATGGGTCATGTTGAAGGCGCCCTTCCAGGACTTGGCAAGTCCGGTGCGGGCGGTGGATACGATAACGGCATCAGTCATTTCAAAACTCCTTTTTTGCCACAGAGGTCACAGAGGTCACAGAGGTCACAGAGAAAATCAAGTGCATTCGGTTCATGCCCTTCTCTGTGTTCTCTGTGTCCTCTGTGGCTAATGGTTTTAGGTAAGCGACTTTCCTTCGGCGACGCGCTTGACGATCAGCGGCGCCGGTTCCCAGAAGCTGTCGCCGGAACTGGCGGCGAACTCCTTCATGCTGCGCGCGACGTTGTACAGGCCCACCTCATCGGCATACAGCATCGGGCCGCCGCGATGCAGCGGGAAGCCGTAGCCGGTCAGGTAGATCATGTCGATGTCGGAGGCGCGCGAGGCGATGCCGTCCTCGAGGATGCGCGCGCCTTCATTCACCAGCGCGTAGATGCAGCGCGCGACGATTTCGGCATCACTGATCTTGCGCGGCGTGATGCCCAGTTCCTTGCGGTAGTCCTCCAGCATCTGGTCGACTTCGGGATCGGGAATCGCCTTGCGATTGCCCGCCTGGTAGAGGTACCAGCCCTTGCCGGTCTTCTGCCCGTAGCGGCCCTGTTCGCAGAGGCGGTCGGCGAACTTGGCGTAGCGGATCGAAGGCTTCTCGACATAGCGGCGCTTGCGGATCGCCCAGCCGATGTCGTTGCCGGCCAGGTCGCCCATGCGGAACGGGCCCATGGCCATGCCCCATTTCTCCATTGCCTTGTCGACCTGCGCCGGCGTCGCGCCTTCTTCCAGCAGGAAGCCGGCGACGCGGCCGTAGTGCTCGATCATGCGGTTGCCGATGAAGCCGTCGCAGACGCCGGAGACCACGGCGGTCTTCCTGATCTTCTTCGCCACCTGCATCACGGTGGCCATGACATCCTTGGCGGTCGCCGCGCCACGCACCACTTCCAGCAGCTTCATGACATTGGCCGGACTGAAGAAGTGCATGCCGACGACATCCTGCGGACGTTTGGTGAAGTTGGCGATCTTGTTAACGTCGAGCGTCGAGGTGTTGGAGGCGAGGATCGCGCCGGGCTTGGCGACTTCATCCAGCTTCTTGAACACGGCCTCCTTGACGCCGATTTCCTCGAACACCGCCTCGATGATCAGGTCGGCATCCTTGAAATCGTCATAGGACATCGTGCCTTTCAGCATGCCCATGCGCTGATCGAGTTTTTCCTGGGTCAGCTTGCCCTTCTTCATGCTGTTTTCGTAGTTCTTGCGGATCGTGGCGATGCCCTTGTCCAGTGCCTCCTGCTTCATTTCCAGCATGGTGACGGGGATGCCGGCATTGAGGAAGTTCATGGTGATGCCGCCGCCCATGGTGCCGGCGCCGATGACGCCGACCCTGGCGATCTTGCGCGTCGGCGTATCGGCGGGAACATCGGGGATTTTCGACGCTGTGCGTTCGCCGAAGAAGGCGTGGCGCAAGGCGCGCGATTCCGGCGTGCCCATCAGTTGAAGGAATAGCGTGCGTTCGACTTTCATGCCCTGGTCGAAAGGCTTCGTCAGCGCCGCCTGCACCGCGTCGATGCATTTCATCGGGGCGGGGAAGGGACCGGCCACGCCCTTGACCATGTTGCGCGAAAACTGGAAGAAGGCTTCCTGGTTGGGGTAGTCGATCTTGATGTCGCGGACGCGCTTCAGCGGGCGCTTTTCGGCAACGACTTTTCCGGAAAACGCCAGGGCGCCCTGGAGCAGGTCGCCGTCGATGAATTCGTCGAACAGCGCCGTGCCCTTGAGCTTTTCCGAGGCCACCGGATTGCCGGAGACGATCATGTTGAGCGCGGCCTCGACGCCGATGACGCGCGGCATGCGTTGCGTGCCGCCGGCACCCGGCAGGAGCCCCAGTTTGACTTCCGGCAGCGCGATCGAAGCATTGGCGACGGCGACGCGAAAGTGGCAGCCGAGCGCCAGTTCCGTACCGCCGCCCATGCAGACGCCACCGATGGCGGCGATGACCGGCTTGCGGCAGGCTTCGATGATGTTGATCACCGAATGCAGGTTGGGTTCGGCGAAGGACTTGGGTGAGCCGAATTCGCGGATGTCGGCGCCGCCCGAGAAGGCGCGGTCGGAACCGATCAGGACCACCGCCTTGACCGCAGGGTCGGCTGCCGCCTGGTCGATGCCGGCGACGATGCCGCAGCGCAGATCAAAGCCGAGTCCATTGACGGGCGGGTTGTCGAGGGTGATGACGGCGGTGCTGCCGTGCAATTCATAGTTGGCGCTGCTCATTTCTGCTCCTTGCGTCGCGTGAAAAGTGAAAAGTGAAAAGTGAAACGTGAAAGGCAAAAACCCGCGATGGTGTTACGTTTCACGTTTCACTTTTCACGGCTTTTAGACTTCCAGCCATTCCTTGCGGATGGCTTCGTTGTTCTTGAGATCGGCCGGCGTGCCTTCGAAAACGATGTGGCCGTGGCCCATGAGGTAGAGGCGCTCGGAGATGTCGAGCGCGATCGCCAGCTTCTGTTCGATCAGCAGGATCGAGATGCCGCGCTTCCTGATTTCCTGCAGGAAAGTTCCGACCTGCTCGACAATCTTCGGCGCCAGGCCCTCGGTTGGTTCGTCGATCATGATCAGGTCCGGGTCGCCCATCAGCGTGCGGCACAGCGTCAGCATCTGCTGCTCGCCGCCGGAGAGCACGCCGCCGGGCGTGTTGTCGCGTTCCTTGAGGCGCGGGAAGAGGGCGTACATGTCGTCGATATGCCAGCGTCCCGCACCCCGCGCATGTGCGCGCGGGTCCTTGACGCCCAGCATCAGATTCTGCCTCACCGTCAGGTCGGGAAAAATCGAGCGATCTTCCGGCACATAGCCGACGCCAAGGCGGGCGATTTCGTAGGCCTTCATGCCGAGGACGTCGCGGCCCTTGAAGCGGATGGCGCCGCGCGCCACGACCTGGCCCATCACCGCCTTGGCGGTGGTCGAGCGGCCGACGCCGTTGCGGCCCAGCAGACAGACGATCTCGCCGGGATTGACATGCAGATTGACGCCATGCAGGACATGGCTCTTGCCATAGTAGGCATGGAGGTCGTTGACCTGCAGCACGGGCGTGGACACGGTCTTACTCATGCCCATGTCCCGCATGCGTTCCGGTTCCCAGGTAGGCTTCCTGCACGGCGGCATTGCAGCGAATCGCAGCTGGCGCGTCGGTGGCGATGATCTGGCCGTAGACCAGTACCGAAACGCGATCGGCCAAGCCGAACACTACGCCCATGTCGTGCTCGACCATGACCAGCGTCTTGCCTTCGGTGACGCGGCGGATCAGCGCTACGGCGTCGTCGGTTTCCGAACGGCTCATGCCGGCAGTGGGTTCGTCGAGCAGGATCACGTCGGCGCCGCTGGCAATGGTGATGCCGATTTCCAGCGCACGCTGTTCGGCGTAGGAGAGGATGCCGGCCGGGGTATCGCGGCGGCTTGTCAGGCCGATGTCTTCCATCACGGCATCGGCGCGCAGACGCGCATCCTTGAGTCCTGCCAAGCGGTGCCAGAACGAGTAGCGGTAACCCAGCGACCACAGCACGGCGCAGCGCAAGTTCTCGAACACTGACAGATTGTGGAAGATATTGGTGATCTGGAAACTGCGCGACAGCCCCTTGCGATTGATCTCGAAGGGCTTGAGACCGATCACGTTCTCGCCCTTTAGTTCGATGATGCCTGAAGTCACCGGCAGACGGGCGCTGATCAGGTGGAACAGGGTCGATTTGCCGGCGCCGTTGGGGCCGATGATGGCGTGGCGTTCGCCGCGATGGATGTCGAGATCGACGCCGCGAATGATTTCGCTGACGCCGAAATTCTTCTTGAGTCCCTGCATGCGGATCGCCGGAGCTGTCATGACTTATCTCCGTGCAGCGTCGACAGAGCGGAATTCCAGGCGACGCCGGTGCGGCCGCCGATCCAGCGTGTCAGCAGCACGCCGGCCGCCGTGGTGGCCAGCGCAATGGCCCAGGGTTCCATGCTGGCGAGTTGCAACTGCATGCCCATCACCCGCGTCGCCGTGTCGCCAGCGCCGACTCCTTCACCGGCCAGCAGGGCGTAACTCATTTCAATCAGGCCGACCAGGCCGGCCATCAGCACCAGTATCGGTACCGTGGCGGCAAGGTAATGCGGCACCATGCGGCCGAACAATCCGGCCTGCCACAGGTTGCGCTGCATGGCGATGACGCTGGCAATGCCGCCCGGCGCCATCAGCACCATGAACAGGAAGAACAGGCCGAAATACAGCAGCCAGGCATGGGTCATGCCGCCGATCACGATCTGCATCACGCTGACCAGTATGGCGCCGATGATCGGCCCGTAGAAGAAGCCGATGCCGCCGACGAAGGTCATCAGCAGCACCACGCCCGAGGTATGCGCATTGAGCGTTTCGGCAGTGACGATTTCGTAGTTGAGTGCCGTGAGGCCGCCGGCAATGCCGGCAAAGAAGCCGGAGAGAATCAGCATCAGGTAGCGCACGCGCTGCGTGTCGTAGCCGACGAATTCGGCGCGTTCCGGATTGTCGCGCACTGCGTTGGCCATGCGCCCCAGTGGTGTTTGGGTCAGGGCGAACATGGCGATCGTGGCGACAAACGCCCAGGCCACGATCAGGCCGTACATCTCGACTTGCGGACCCCAGGTGAAGCCGAGCAGACTTCCCTTGCCGACCACGCGGTTGCCCGAGATGCCGCCTTCGCCGCCGAAGAATCCGGGGAACATCAACGCGCAGGCGGCGACCAGTTCGCCGATGCCGAGCGAGATCATGGCGAAGGTGGTGCCGGCCTTTTTCGTCGTCACCCAGCCGAGCACGACGCCGGCAAGCAAGCCGGCCAGACCACCGACCAGCGGCAGCAGGGCCACCACCAGCGGGCTGCCATCCTTGCCGATCATGTTCAGCGTGTGCATGGTGATGAAA
Source organism: Sulfuritalea sp. (assembly GCA_030651305.1). Lineage (GTDB taxonomy): Bacteria > Pseudomonadota > Gammaproteobacteria > Burkholderiales > Rhodocyclaceae > Sulfuritalea. The sequence continues at coordinate 41,038 of JAUSCI010000029.1, forward strand.
GCGCCCATGCCGTAATACACGGCATGACCGAAGGAAAGCAGGCCGGTCTGGCCGAGCAGCATGTTGTAGGACAGCGCGAAAACCACCATGATGCCGATCTGGCACAGCAGGGAGAGCATGAATCCGCTCTTGAGCACCAGCGGCAGCGCTACGGCCAGGGCCAGGCAGGCTCCCCAAAGCAGCAGCCGGCCTCGGGAAAAAACGAAACTCATGAGCCCACCCCCCGGCCCCCGCCCCGTGGGCGGGGGTGACTGAGGTTCGGCTGCTTGCGCAGCCTCCATGTTGTTGGCTTGCGCCGGCTTGGGGCGGCCCTGCACACGGCGCTGTTCACGATTCGCGCGCCCCCATCAGGCCGCGCGGGCGGAAGATCAGTATGGCGACCATCAGCATGTAGGGCAGCACCGGCGCCAGTTGGGTAATGGTCAGGCGCGCCACCTGCGAACCCTCGGGTAGAACTATGCCGATCAGGGCGAAAACGTCAGTGACCGAAATCGTCAGTCCCACCGAGAAGGTCTGGATGCAGCCGATCAGCAGCGAGGCGACGAAGGCGCCGCCCAGCGAGCCGAGGCCGCCGACGACGACGACGACGAAGACAATGCTGCCAACGGCGGCCGCCATGCCCGGTTCGGTAATGAAGGCATTGCCGCCGATGACTCCGGCCAGTCCCGCCAGCGCCGTACCGCCGCCGAAGACCAGCATGAAGATGCGCGGCACGTTGTGGCCGAGGGCTTCGACCATGTCGGGCTTGGTCAGCGCGGCCTGGATGATGAGCCCGATGCGGGTGCGCGTCAGCAGCGCATAGAGGGCGACCAGCATGCCGACCGAGATCAGCATCATGAAGCCTTTGTAGATCGGGAAATCGGTATCGAAGAGGGTGAACAACGTGCCGTCGAGTTCCGCGGGAATCCGGTAGTCGACCGCAACATTGCCCCAGATCAGGTGCACGATTTCCTCAACCAGGAAGGCCAGGCCGAAGGTGAATAGCAGTTCGGCGACATGGCCGAAGCGGTGCGCGCGACGCAAACCGTAACGCTCGATCAGCGCGCCGACGACGCCGACCATCAGTGGCGCCACCAGCAGGCCCGGCCAGAAGCCGACCCAGGTGCTGATCTGGTAGGCGAAGTAGGCGCCGAGCATGTAGAAACTGGCATGGGCAAAATTGAGGATGCCCATCATGCTGAAAATCAGCGTCAGGCCGCTGGAAAGCATGAACAGCAGCAGGCCGTAGGTAATGCCGTTCAGCAGCGAAATGACGACAAACTCCACTGGACCTCCTGGGCTGATGCAGTCTTTGGAAAATCGAAATCCGGGGGCAGGGCGTGGCCCGTCCCCGGAGTGCTAGCTCAAACGAAAGCCTCGCTTACGGCCGTTCCATGATGCAGGACGTCGGCATTTGCGAATCGCGCTGCGAGATCGCGGCCAGGGTCTTCCAGCCAAATCCGGTGCCTTCGGAATCATGCTTGACCGTCTTGCCGTCTTTCTTGGTGAAGATCGAGATATACAAGGGCTGCATGGCCTGATGGTCGCTCTTGCGCATCCAGACCTCGCCGGTGTCGTTCTGGAAGCGCAGGTCTTCCAGCGCCAGGGCCACGGCCTTGGGATCGGTCGACTTGGCGGTGTTCATCGCCTGCGCCACCATCTGCACCATATTGTTGACGCGCAGGTAGTAGAAGTAGATGCCGGGATACTTCTTGTTGAAATCGGCTTCGAATTTCTCGGTCGTCTTGGTCGGTACGTTCGAATGCCATTCGGTGAGCTGCAGCACCTTGCCTTCGCCCGATGCGCCCAATGCCGTTGGCGTACCCAGTCCACCCGCGTAGTAGGTGAAGAAGCGCGCCTTGAGGCCCGCATCCTTGGCCGCCTTGACCAGCAGCGACAGGTCGTTGCCCCAGTTGCCGGTCATTACCGTGTCGGCGCCGGAGGCCTTGATTTTGGCGATGTAGGGAGCGAAATCCTTGACGCGGCCGATCGGGTGCAGGTCCTCGCCGACGATCTTGATGTCCTTGCGCTTCTTGGCCAGCATTTCCTTGGTGTATTTCGCCACCTGGTGGCCGTGGGCATAGTCCTGGCCGATGATGAAGACTTTCTTGATCTTCTTGTCCTTCTCCATGAAGTTGCTGATCGCTTCCATCTTCATTTCGGTATTGGCGTCGAAGCGGAAATGCCAGAAGCTGCACTTCTCGTTGGTCAGCGTCGGATCGACCGCCGCGTAGTTGAAGAACAGCACGGTCTTGTCCGGGTTGCGCGCGTTCCACTTGTTGACCGCGTCGATCAGCGAATGGGCGGCGCCGGAACCATTGCCCAGGGTGACGAAGCGGAAGCCCTGGTCGATCGCCGCCTTGAGTTGGAGCTGGGTTTCCTGCGGGCTGCCCTTGTTGTCGAAGCCGGTGAACTCAAGCTTCTGGCCCATGATGCCGCCCTTCTGGTTGACCAGGATTTCGGCGGCTTCCTTGAAGCCCTTGAGACCGGCGTCGCCGACGTTGGCGAAGGGCCCGGAAAGCGGGTCGATGTAGGCGATCTTGACCTGGGCGAAGGCGCTGCCGCCGATCAATAGGGTGCTCGCGGCAAGGGCGAGGTGCTGGATAAGCTTGTTCTTCATGGGTGTCTTCTCCTGTTAGTAATCCGGTCCGGGCTGGAAGCTGGCGGCTGAATCTCGTAGTTCCACATAGCGGAACATAGTTCTGTAATACACGAACGATGATACTGATTGTGCCGTGGGCTGTAAACGATTTTTTTGAGCCGTAAATCGCCCCTGTAGGCAGTCATGGCACTCTCAAGCGGGCGCCGAGGCGCCGCGGTCAGTAAAGCCGGGGATTGGCTGGTCCTCGGCATACCAGATGAAATGCTGCACTGCGGAATGACAAGTCTTGTTTCGCGGGCCCACAGCGGTTATCGGCCTTTAGCCTTCTTCGCGGTCGGGAAAACGGGAAAAGGGGCCAGGCTCGAATTATGAATAAAAGAGAAAAGGGGCCAGGCTCGAATTATGAATCGTAGGTGCCGACATAGTCGCCCGGTGCAGAGACGGTGTGGAGAAAAGAGAAAAGGGGCCAGGCTCGAATTGTTTTCCGCCGCCCCAACCGACCCCGCCGCCAGCAGTACCGCCAGTGCGGCGCCGCACCGCCGTGCATCCGAATTTCGCATTTCATTTCTCCCTGCGCCGTATCGCCTGCGCCGACTTTCACAATTCCATTCGCATGGCGAACCCTACTGGCATTCGGTGGGTCCGCCAATGCGGCCAAGGCCGGACGCCGCCGTTCCGCCGGTGCCGGGTTTTTCCCTTCGGAACAATTCGCCAAATGCGGGTGTCACTGCCTTGATTTGAAGTCGCCGGGCTTATAGTTTCATCGCCAGTTGTTCCTGCGATCCCGTCTGCTCTGTCGCCGGCTTTCTTGGCCGACCGCGAGGTTTGGCTTCGCGACGCTGACCGGTCGCTCGTTCGATGTTGTTGAGAAACCGGGAATTCCCCAGCGGTTGCCCCTGATCCAGCGCCATGCGGATATCGCCTATTGCGTCGGCATCGAGTTCCGGGCGGAATAGCGCCCGGTAGGCCGCCAGCCGGGCGGCCTCAGTCCGCCCCAGGCCGACATACACTTCATGCGGCGTCAGCAAGGCGTCGGCTTGCCCCAGCCCATTTGCGCGATAGCTGCTCCAGCGATAGTGGGCGGGATCATCCACCATCGCGGCGCGTACCGGGTTGAGTTCGATATAGCGCTGGCATAGCAGCAGGTAGGCGTCCGCTTGCACCAGCGACGACTTGTAGCGGCTGTCCCACAAGGTGCCGGTGCGGCGGTAGGTCTTGTTGATGTATTGCACGTAGCGCCGGCCCAGCGATATCACAAGCTGCGAGACGGCTTCGGGTGCGGGCGGCGTCAGCAGCAGATGCACATGGTTGGTCATCTGCACATAGGCGTGCAGCCGGCAACCGCTGCTTTTGAGTGCTTCACCGAGCCAATGGCGATAGGCGTGGTAGTCGTCCTCGCCGAAGAAGCAGGCCTCGCGGTTGTGTCCGCGCTGGACGATGTGCAGCGGTATGTCGGCGAGATGGATGCGGGGACGGCGGGGCATGGCGGGGAGTGTAGCAGGTCGATTTAATTCGAGCCTGGCCCCTTTTCCGTTTCCGCGGACGCCTCCGTCGCCAGCATCGCGGCGCGGCTGTCGGGAGTTTCCAGGCTGATGCGGCCGAGCTTTCCGTCGCGATAATCGGTGAGCAGGATCATCCCCGCCTTTTCCAGATCCAGTTCGCCGCCGCGACGGCCCTTGATGATGCAGGCGCGCTTTTTCGCCACCGCCTCGACCGCGCCGACGCCGTCCATGCCGTCGATGTCGATGCCATAACGCCCGGCGAGCATCGCCGGGTAACGTTGCAGCAGAAGTCCGGCGAGGAAGATCGCTACCTCCGAATCGATCACCGCATTGCGGCCGATGGCATGGCTGGCGGCCAGCATGAAACCGTCGCTGTCGTGTTTGATCTTCGGCCACATCAGCCCCGGTGTGTCGGTGATGCTCATCGTCGGACCGAGGTCGATGCACATCTGCGACTTGGTTACCGCCGGTTCGTCACCGACCGCGGCTACGCGGCGCTTCAGCAGCGCATTCATCAGCGTTGATTTGCCGACGTTGGGAATGCCCATGATCAGCATGCGCAGCGGCTTGATGCCGTCGTTGCGATGGGGTGCCAGACCTTTGCACAGCGCCGGCACGCGCGCGGCCTCGCCCGGCTTCTTGCTCGAAATGGCCACCGCCTTGACGCCCGGCTGGCTGTTGTAGAAATCCAGCCAGGCCTGGGTCACCACCGGATCGGCGAGATCCGACTTGTTGAGCAGCTTGAGGCAGGGGCGCTGGCGGTGCAGGCGCAGCTCCCGGATCATCGGGTTGCTGCTGGCCTCGGGCAGGCGCGCGTCGCAGACCTCGATCACCACGTCGGTCAGTGCCATGGTCTCGGCGGCCTTCTTGCGGGCCGAGGTCATGTGGCCGGGGAACCACTGTATGGTCATGGAATAATCGGTTCAGTCAAAAATCAGCTTGCGGCAGCGGCGACGACGATGTGAACTTCTTCACCCGCGAGGTGCACCACCTGGCCCGCTCGCAGCTTGCGCCGGATACGGGTTTCGATCACTCCGTCCACGCTCGCCGCGCCATCGGCGATCATCGCCTTGGCCGCGCCACCGGAGGGCGCCAGACCGAGCAGTTTGAGGAGCACGTTCAGCTCGATGAATTCGCCCTGCAGTTGAAAATGGTGAATGGCCAAGGAATCCTCCGGTGCCGCGGATTATAGTCGCCGCGGTCTTCCGGCCGCGGCAAGCCCAGGAGTCGGCGCTGGCGGGACGGCGCGCAGCGCATGAAACCGTTGGCGTTATGATGCCGTTTTCAATTCGAGGAGGCTCTTTCGATGAGTTCGACGCACGAAGGTGGATGTGTATGCGGTGCGATTCGATATCGCGTATCCGGGCAGCCCGCGATCGCTCAAGCCTGTCATTGCACTTTCTGCCAGCGACGCACCGGCTCGGCGTTTGCACTTGTCGTCGCATTCAAGGAAGACCAGGTCGAAATGACCGGAACGACGATAACCCAATACGAACATCGATCGGATGAAAGCAGCCGATGGTTGCGAAGTCACTTCTGCAGCCAGTGCGGGACCAGCGTGATGATTACGCTGGAAAAGAATCCGGGCGTTCGCGTCATTCCAGGGGGTACGTTCGATGATCCGGGCTGGTTCAAACTCGGTCGCCACATCTGGACCCGCTCGGCGCATGACTGGATCGCCTTCCCGCCGGACGTTGAAGTACGCGAGAAGGCTTAGCCGGAACGAATGACGGCCTGGCGAGGACATTGTCGGGCACCTACCAAATCGGGAGCCAAGAGTGTCACTCTCAACAATTGAAAATGCGCCCAGGATCGCGGTCCTTCTCGGGGCGAGTGGAGCGACGGGGCAAAAGCTCCTTCCACTGCTGCTAAACGATCTGGGCTACAGCAAGATCATTACCCTGAGCCGTCGAGAAACCGGCATCAGCCACGGCAAGCTGGAAAATCGCGTTGTCGATTTTGATGACCTGGCCGCAGGTTTCAAAGGCTTGAAGGTTGATGATTGTTACTGCACTTTCGGCACGACGATAAAGATCGCAGGCTCGGAGGCGGCAATGACCCGGATCGATCATGGGTTCGTTCTGGATTTCGCCGAAGCGGGCCTCGCGGCCGGCGCAAGGCGCTTCGCCTATCTCTCCGCCGCCAATGCCGACGCCCGCTCATCGGTCTTCTACGCCCGCTTGAAAGGCCAAACGGAAGACGCCCTGAAAGCACTGGGTTTTGCCGACTTGGCCATTTTTCGCCCCAGCATGATCATTGCGGAGCGAACCGATCGACGATGGGCGGAATCCATGCTTTTTCCTCTTCTCCCGCTGGTCGACAAAATGATGGTGGGATCTTTTGCCAAATACAGGTCGATTCCGGTAGAGAGCCTTGCCAAAGCCATCGCCGCTTTTGGTGGCCAACAAGGAAGCGGAAGCAAAACCCTTTATTGGCAGGATATCCTGACGACATGAGCGATGACCGCAGCGAACCCTTCTCGCCACCCGTCGACCGCCTCGCCGGGCTTGCCACGCCGGACGCGCAGCGGCTTGCGGCGCGCATGGCGCAGGATGCCTTCACGCGCATTTTCCGCCTGACGCTGGAGGGTGACGAAGCAAGCCTGCAGGTGGCCGTGGCCGAAATCGGGCGGCTGGCGAAGAACTGGGTACAGGCCGCGGATGGCGACGAGGCGCGCGCCTTGCGGCTGGCCCTGCTGGTGAGCGGCATTGACCAGTGGGGGCTGGCCTGGTGTCAGGCATTCGGCCTCGCGGCGATTCCCGCCATCAGCGCCTTGCTCGGCTCGCTGCGCAACGGCCTGGATGCAGGAGATGATGCCCGCTTTCAGCAGCACTTCGCGGCGATCGGGCGGGTCGAGAGCGACGCCGTCGATTTCAAGATGGAACTGCGGCGCAACATCCATCTCGCGCTATGGCATGCCATGATCGCCTGCGATGACAGGGACGAGGCGCTGTCCATTCTGGCGGCGCTGGGCGCCATGCTGGTGGCTCTGGTGGCGCAAATGCCGACCATCGGCTGGCGGCTGGTGGCCGATGCGCTGGCCCTCATCCAACTGCGCTGCCTGGCGGATGCCGCGGCCAGTACCGATCTGGCTCGGGAAACCACCGAGGCACTGTTCGCCGCCCTGCGCCGGGCGCTGCCCCGCGAAACCTCCGAGCCGATTTTCGCGCACGCGAACCAGGCCGTGATCACCTGGCAGCGGTCGCGACGGGTTCACTAGTTACGGCGTCATACACCAGCCGCGCCGCGACGGCGTCCTCTACGGCCTGCCCGAGCGCCTTGAAGATGATCGTGATCCCGGCAGGAACCTTTACCTTGCCCGCCAGCACTTCGCCGATTTCGCACTGCACGCGGGCGCCGGAGAGAATCACGTCGCCCGACTCGGTTTCGGCGGCGAGGCGGTGGTCGGCGATGACATAGTTGGCCATCGCCGCGTCGTCCAGTTCGCGCCAGCCGGGGCGCGGCGCGCCCACGGCATGAACCAGCGCGCCGGGCTTGAGCCAGCGGCCCATCAGCACCGGCACGCTGGCGTTGGTCACGGTGACCACGATGTCGGCGTCGCGCACCGCGCTTTCCGCGTTGGCGCTGGCGGTGCCGTCGATGTCGGCGGCGCAGCGTTCGGCATTGGCCGGGGTCGGACTCCAGACGCGGATATCGCTGATCGGGACGACGGCGCGCAGGGCCAGCGCGTGGCTGCGCGCCAGGGCGCCGGAGCCGAGTATGGCCAAGCGCTTGGGCTGCCGGTCGCGCAACGCCCGGGTGGCCACGGCGGAGACGGCGGCGGTGCGCAGTTCGGTCAGCCAGGTGGCATCCATCACGGCCAGCGGGACGCCGCTTGCCGGATCGAGCAGCAGCAGCGTGGCGATCATGGTTGGCAGCCCGCGCGCGGCGTTGTCCGGCACCTGGGTGATCAGCTTGGTCGCCAGTGCCTTGCCGGCCAGCGCCGGCTTGACGAAGAGCAGGCTGCCGGGGCCGTGCAGTTCCATGACGGTGCGCAGCGGCTGCACCACGCGGCCGGCGGCAAGATCGATCAGCACATTTTCGATGGCGGGCAGCAGGGCGTCGAGCGAGAGATGCCGGCGCACGGCGGCATCGTCGATCAGCAGGAGAGGATGGGTCATGGCGGGAAATCGGTTCCGGTCTGGGCCCGCCATCCTACCCCGGCGGAGCGGGATGCATTAGGATGCGTCTTTGGAAACCCGATTCGCGGAGAATGATATGAAAAAGCTGTCGCTTGAACTGCATGCCGAGCTGGAGATTCCGGACGACTGGGAACTGGTGGAACATTCCGCCGGCATCTACGTGCTCAAGATCGGCGACCGCTTTATCGATTTCGACATCACGCCGCTGGTCACCACCTCCACCGCGCCCGATGCCACCTGGAGCGACGAGGACGAAAAGTTTACCGACGAAGTTCTCGACATGGTGACCGGGCTCGATTCGAAAATGGAGATCACCTACCTCCAGTAGCCGGGCCGGCCACCGCCAGAAGGAGTCATGCCATGCGTATTGAGATACCCTTGTTGTGCCTGCTGCTGTCCCTGCCCGCGCAAGCCGCGGGCGACCCCAAGCTGGGCAAGCCGCTGCATGACAAGCAGTGCGTGGCCTGCCACGTCAAGTCGCAGGGCGGCGACGGCTCCGGCATGTATACCCGCAAGCCGCGCCTGATCAACAACGCCGTCGCGCTGGGCCAGCGCGTGGCGACCTGCAGCGCGCAGACCAATGCCGGATGGTTTCCCGAAGACGAGGCCAACGTCGCCGCCTGGCTGAACCAGACCTACTACAAGTTCAAGTAGCGCGATGCTTGCCGCGGCAAAGTGCCGGATCGCCGCGCCGCGCGGCGCCGGATCATATTCGCCGGCATCATGAAGCAGCCGCAAGCACTCGGTCCCGGTGCGAGTCTTCTGGTCGGGCTGGTATTTGTCGCCGCCGGCATCCTGCCCATGCTGGCTGCATTCGACATCGGTCCGCTGGGTCGCGACGACATCAATGGTCCGCCCTGGCTGGGCTTTGCCGCCGGCGGCATTTTCACCGCGGCCGGACTGGCAGTGATCGCCGGGCCGGCATCGCCGCTGGCCAACGGCCTGTTCGCCTTCCTCGCGCTCGCCGGGTTGGCCTCGATCGGCAACTGGATCGCGTTCGGCGCCGGCGATCGGGCCTGTGCCGGCAGCGTGTCCCTGCCTTGGCTGTGGAGCGAAAGCGATTTCACGGGACTGGCCTGTCGTTTTCCGTTTGGCCTCGGCGCGCTGATCATGGACGCCTTACTCTGCTACGCCGGTGTCGCGGCACTGCAGAAGGCCCTTGGCGGTCCGCCGCGCTTGGCGCGCCTGCTCAAGTTGGCCGAATGGCTGATCCTCGCCAGCCTCGCGCCCTTCCTGCTTCTGCTGCTCGTCATCACGCTCCTGAGCGGGGCTCCCGCTGCGCTCAAGACGCGCTGGACCACCGGCGCCTGGCCGCGCAACGAGGAATTCATTGCGCGGCAAAAGGCGCGGGGTTTGCTGCGAGGTTTCGGACAGCGGCCGCCTCCCGGTGCCGCTTGAACCATGGGAACAGACCAGACCACGCCTTTCCATTCCTGACAGCCCGATCGCCGTTCCACCAGCGCCGACTATCGCCGTAACGCGAAAATCAGGCGGAGTAGCACGGGTGTGCTACATTAGGCGAGTGTTCCAAGCCTTGGAGGCAGCCGTGTCCACCACCACCATACGCATGCCGGAAGACCTGAAAACCCGTGTTGCGGCCGCAGCGAAGCGTTCCGGCATGACGTCGCACGGCTTCATCCTCGAGGCCATTGCGGAAAAGGCCAGGCAGGAGGATGTGCGTGCCGATTTTGATGCGCTTGCCGAGGATCGTTTTGCTCGTATCGTTGCCTCCGGCAAGACCATTCCTTGGCAGCAAATGCGCGGCTATCTGGAAGAGCGTCTCGCCGGCAAGGCGGCCAGGCGCCCGGCAGCACGCAAACTGGCACGCTGAGTTTGTCGCGTATCGAATTGGCGGCGGAGGTCGGGGATGATTTTGACCGCATCCTCGATCACCTTGACCGCTATCAGGTGGCAAACCCGGCGCGGCGCATTCGGGAAATCATCGAGGCGTTCAACGTCCTCGAGCACAACCCACTGATTGGTCGCCCGGTGCATAACGACAAGCGAGAGTTGGTGATCGGACGGCGCTCGCACGGCTATGTGGCCTTGTACCGTTACATTGTCGAAGTCGATGCCGTATTTGTTCTTGCCGTGCGGGCGCAGCGCGAGGCCGGCTATGCCCGTGATGAGTTGAAATGATGCGCGGAATGAAGCGATAGAGGACCGATGCTTGCCTACATAGTTCGCCGCCTGCTGTATGCCATCCCGATCCTGATCGGCGTCAATCTGTTCACCTTCGCCCTGTTCTTCGTGGTGAATACGCCGGACGACATGGCGCGCATGCAGCTCGGCGTCAAGCGCGTGACGGCGGAGGCGATCCAGAAATGGAAGGCCGAGCGCGGCTACGACAAACCTCTGGTGTGGAACGCGGCGGCGGCAGGGAGTGCGGCGCTGACCGACACGATCTTCTTCAGCAAGTCGGTGCGCATGTTCGCCGGCGATTTCGGCCGGGCCGACGACGGCCGCGACATCGCGCGCGAGATTCGAGATCGCATGGGGCCGAGCCTGGCGATTGCGCTGCCGACCTTCGTCCTCGGCCTCTTCGTGGCGATTTCCTTTGCCCTGCTGCTGGTGTTCTTCCGCGCCACGGCGCTGGATTTTTCTGGTGTGGTGCTGTGCGTGGCGATGATGTCGATCTCGGGCCTGTTCTATATCATCGGCGGCCAGTGGCTGGTATCCAAGGTCTGGCATCTGGTGCCGATCTCGGGCTACAGCGGCGGTCTCGATGCGGCGAAGTTCCTTATCCTGCCGGTACTCATCGGCGTGATCGGCGGCATCGGCAGTTCGGCGCGCTGGTATCGCACCATCTTTCTCGAAGAGATCGGCCGCGACTATGTGCGCACCGCGCGCGCCAAGGGCCTGCCCGAGCGCGTGGTGCTGTTCCGCCACGTCCTGAGGAACGCGCTGATTCCGATCCTTACCGGCGTGGTGGTGGTGATTCCGACCCTGTTCATGGGCAGCCTGCTGACCGAATCCTTCTTCGGCGTTCCCGGATTGGGCAGCTACACCATCGATGCCATCAACGCCCAGGACTTTGCCGTGGTGCGCTCGATGGTGTTCATCGGCTCCGTGCTGTATATCGTTGGACTGCTGCTCACCGACCTGTCCTACACGCTGGCCGATCCGCGGGTGAGGCTGCAATGAGCTTTCAGCCGGTCGTTCTCTGGTCGGACGCGCTGCTGTTCGTGCTGATCGCCGTGATCGTCGGCTTGAGCCTCTGGGCGCGGCGGCAGGACGCCTTGCGCGGCGCCTGGGCGCGCGTCGCGCGGGATCGCGTGGCGATGGCGGCAGCGACGGTGCTGGCGGTTTTCGTGCTGATCGGCCTGCTCGATTCACTGCACTACCGGGCGCGGCTGGAGTCACCGGCTGGCGCCACGGCAAGGTATGCGGTGGAAGTGAATTCGGCGCTCGATGCGCTGCTGACGGATCTGCGCTCGCGCACCGAGAAGACCTATTCGGCGCCGCTGGCGACGCACCTGTTCGCCCGTGAAGCGCTGGAGAATTCGACGCAGCGCGAGTTTCCGCGGCTGCAGCACGGCGGTGCGCAGCTGGGCGATGAGCTGTCGGGCCATGAAGCCGACATCGCGGTGCGCGTCCTGCGCGGCGTGGCCGGCGGGCTGGTGGCGTGGCTGTTGTTGATGCTGCTGGTACGCACCGCAACAGTCGGCTCTGGTGGTACGGCGCTGCGCACCGTCGCCATGACCCTGCTGCCGATTTTGCTGCTGTTCGGCGTCGCGATCTCGCTGGGCGGTGGCTACCACGTCTTCGGCACCGACAAGGTGGGGCAGGACGTGCTCTACCTGTCGCTGAAAAGCATCCGCACCGGGCTCCTGATCGGTACCCTGACCACCCTGGTGATGCTGCCGGCGGCGGTGGCGCTGGGCATCCTCGCCGGCTATGTCGGCGGCTGGGTCGATGACCTGATCCAGTATCTCTACACCACGCTCAGTTCGATCCCCGGCGTGTTGCTGATCGCAGCGGCGGTGCTGATGATGCAGGTGGTGATCGACACCCATCCGGAATGGTTCGCCACGTCGGCCGAGCGCGCCGACGCGCGCCTGTTGGCGCTCTGCCTGATCCTCGGCATGACCAGCTGGACCGGCGTCGCGCGCCTCTTGCGCGGCGAGACGCTGAAGCTGCGCGAACTGGAATTCGTCCAGGCGGCGCAGGCCTTCGGCGTCGGCAGTTTCGCCATCATGCGCCGCCACATCCTGCCCAACCTGATGCACATCGTGCTGATCTCGCTGGTGATGGATTTCTCCGGCCTGGTGCTGGCCGAGGCGGTGCTGTCCTACGTCGGCGTCGGCGTCGATCCGACCACGATCTCGTTCGGCACCATGATCAATACGGCGCGCATGGAGCTGGCGCGCGAGCCGATGGTGTGGTGGTCACTGGTGGCCGCCTTCAGCTTCATGTTTACGCTGGTGCTGGCGGCCAACTTGTTTGCCGACGCAGTGCGCGACGCTTTCGATCCAAGGTCATCGGCGTGAGCATTCTTTCCGTTAGCGACCTGTCCATCCACATAGGCGCGGCGCGCCCGGTGGACGGCGTCAGTTTCGACATCGCGGCCGGCGAGTGCTTTGCGCTGCTGGGCGAATCCGGCTGCGGCAAGTCGATGACGGCGCTCGGCATCATGCGTTTGCTGCCCAACGCAGCGCAGGTCACCGGCGGTCGAGTCGCCTTTGAGCAAAACGACCTGCTGGCGCTGCCCGAATCCGGCATGCGCGACATTCGCGGCGGCGGCATCGGCATGATCTTCCAGGAGCCGGCGACCAGCCTCAATCCGGTGCTCACCGTCGGTCGCCAGATTGTCGAAGCGCTCGAACTGCATGCCGGGTTGCTGGGGACGGCGGCGCGGACGCGCGCTGCCGAACTGCTCGATCAGGTGGGTATTCCCGATCCCTTGCGGCGGCTCGACGAATATCCCTTCCAGCTTTCGGGCGGCCTGCGCCAGCGCGTGATGATCGCCATCGCGCTGGCCGGCTCGCCGCGCCTGCTGATCGCCGACGAGCCGACCACGGCGCTCGACGTGACGATCCAGGCCCAGGTGCTCGACCTGCTCGACGAGCTGCGGCGCAAGCAGGGCATGGCGCTGCTGCTGATCACCCATGATCTCGGCGTGGTGGCGCGCATGGCGGACCGCGTCGGCGTCATGTATGCCGGACAACTGGTGGAGGTTGCGCCGCGCCGCGCTTTCTTTGCTCATGCCGCACATCCCTATTCGGTTCGCCTGTTCGCCGCGCTACCGGATGCCGAGCGGCGCGGCGGCAGGCTGGCGACCATTCCCGGCAGCGTGCCGGCGGCCGACGTGCGGCATGAAGGTTGTCGTTTCGTCGAGCGTTGCAGCGAAGTCATGCCGGTGTGCCGCAGCACGCCGCCGCCTTGGCGCGAGGTCGCTGCCGCGCAGCCGGGTCAGC
>JAUSCI010000031.1 GCA_030651305.1 Sulfuritalea sp.
ATCGCTTTGAGGCAGCCCGAGGCTAAAATGATCCCCCGACTTTCCCACCGCGCCGCCCGCCTACGGTCTAGAGGGACCTTCGGCAGGCCGCACCGTGGAAAAGTCTCTTCCCGCCTCACACACAGAATTTCTGACACCCCCTCGGCCGCAGCTTGAGTTCCTGTCGACGGATCTAGCTTAGCAAACTGGGTAGCAAACTCAGGACTTCCAAGGGTAGTGATTACCAGTAGGGCCACTTCCTTCTGTCGTTCGTTATTAGCCGTTAAGTAAGGAAGGAATTTCTCTACGGTCTGCATTTCCAAAATGCGAGACTGATGCTTCTTGGTTTGATGATCCTGCTCGCTTTGGCGTTCGGCTACTTGTGCTTGGCGATCGTTATAGCTCTGAGTGAACCAAAGGCCGGCACATCCAAGAATGAAGCTAGATAGTATGGCCAGAGCAGGAGTCAGTTGATCCCATAAGTCTTTCTTCTTGGCGTTAAGCGACTTTAGTTCGACAAGAACATCGTCAAGGGTTGCTTTTGGCAATTCATTCTCGGACATAGCTACTCCTTGAAATGAGACCTAACGTGACGTAGACGTCACGACAAAACTTCCATACCCAGGCATTTCTGCCCAACTATGGAAAACCGTATCCAGATATGGGTATGTCGAATTGTCCATATCCAGGTCTTTTCTGGAACGACCCGATGTGCCAGTTTCAGCTTGTGAGCGATAAGAGGTCGGACAAATTCGCAGGGCATTGGTCGTCTCCAGAAAGTCGGCGCTGGTGGAACGGCGATACTAGCTGTCATGGCAATCAACGCCAAGCGCTCATGTTTCTACCACCCTGACCGTCCAGAAGTCGTCGGCCAGGCCCGCGTTGGTGAGGTAGGCGTAGGGCAGGGTGAAGTAGCCCTTGTCGCCCCATTTCGCAGACCACGAATTCATGACCGTGAAGCGTTGCCGGCGGTCGTCGTAGCCGGTGGCGAGCACGGCGTGGCCGCCGATGCTGTGTTCGTCCTTGCCGGGCAGCGGCGCTTTGCCAGTGCGCGCGACTGCAGCGGATTCGAAGCTTTCGTATACCGAGAAGCCGAAGACGAAGGGATAGCCTTCGGCCAGGCAGCCCTTGAGTTGGGCCAGGGTGGGCGTGAGGCGCCGGTAAACGATGGCCTGATGCTTCTCGGCCTCGCGGTAGGCGGGGGCTGGCGGGCGCTTGGCGAATCTGGCGACGTCATAGGGCCACAGGGTTTCCGGGCAGGCGCCCTGCTTGGCCAGGGTCTTGATGCCGTCGCGGATCTGGGCGCCGGCATCTTCGCGCACGGTGCCTTCCATGGCGCGTTCGTTGTAGTAGATGAACAGGCGCGAGGGCAGGAAATGCCTGGCGCTGCCCTGCTTCATCTGGTCGTAGCGGTGGGCGGTGGCGATGGCATTGGCGGTGCAGCTGCCGAGTTCGCCCTGGTCGAGCACCGGCGGGCAGTGGCGCCGCAGGTCGCAGCTTTTCGGCAGCGCCGCCAGCACCCGGCGCGGCGCGGCATAGCGCAGGTCGCGCTGGTCGGGCAGGTCCGGCACCCAGCCGTAGCCTTGAATCTTGCGGAGCATGCGGTTTTCTCCCCTGCGCAACGTTCATGACAGACGTTTTCGCGGCATTACAAACGCATTTCGATGCCATGTCAATGGCGGCGGCGGAGTTTGGGCGCCGGCCGCAAAAGTCGGCGCTGGCGGCACGGCGACTCTTTTCGCTGCGCTAGCGCCATCGGCCGAGCGCTTCTTCGACTCTTGCCGAAAAGCGCTCGACCTGCGCTCCGTCGAGGCGCTCGCTTTTGTAGATCGAAAGTATGGCGAGGCGGCAGGATGGCGCGCAGGTGCCGAGAATCGCCGTCTTCAATATGCGCTTCACCGGCTGGCGCATCACGATCCGGTCCACCCACCACGGCGCACCCAGCGAGGTGATGACCAGTGCATGACGCAGGCCGTGCAATCGCGGTTTGATCGGACCCAGATCGCTGGCGTGGTCGTAGGCCACGCCCGGCGCCCAGGCGCGGTCGAACCAGCCCTTGAGGATGGCGGGAAAGCCGAACCACCAGGTCGGAAAGCAAAGCACCAGGCCTTCGGCCCACAACAAACGGTCGATTTCGTCCTGGACGGCGCTCGATTCATAGCGTTGGCCGTAGTAGCTGGCCCGTTCCGCACCGGTCAGGGCGGCGGGGAACTCCTTGCGGTACAAGTCCTCGATCTGCACCTCATGCCCGGTGGCTTCGAGGCTGGCGACGGCCTTGGCCGCCATCGCATGACAAAGGCTTTCGCGCAGCGGATGCGCGATGACGACAAGGCACTTCATGGATGGTCCTTCCTCTCTGTACGCGGTGTGCCGGGACGGTGCCGGTGCGCGACGGTCGAGAGTTTAGAGGATCAGGAGCCGTTTTCCGCGATCCGCGCCCGGTGCGGTGGCGCCGATGGTTTTGCGCAGCTTCCCGACCGCTCACCGGTTCAGACCGAGCGGCCATCGTAGTTTTGAACCGGGATGGCTGAAAGATCGATGCCCTCAAGGCAACGAATGTTGACGGCCGCCATTGCAGGGCCCTTCGGGTCCGTGCCTTCGCCGTATGGATGGATGCCGCAGACGGGGCAAAACCTGTGCTTGATGACGTGCTTGTTGAACGTATAGGTGTTCGCCGCTTCGTCGGGCGTGAGGAGACGAAGCTTCTCGCGCGGAACGAACCAGAGCAGCGAACCCTTGCGCTGGCAGATCGAGCAATTGCACGCCATCGCTCCCGTGATCTCGCCGTCGACTTCGAACGCAACCCTGCCGCAGTGGCAGCTACCTTTGTAGTTCATGTGCTCACTCCAGTCAAATGACATGTCTTGCCACGCCGGTTCAACCGCGGCGCGCCGCTTCGATTGCGGCGATGTCGATCTTTTTCATCTGCATCATCGCGTCGAATGCGCGCCTGGCGGCAGCCGGATCGGGATCGGTCGTCGCTTTGGTCAGGGCGATCGGCGTTATCTGCCAGGACAAGCCCCATTTGTCCTTGCACCAGCCGCAGGCACTTTCTTCGCCGCCGTTGCCGACGATGGCATTCCAGTAACGATCGGTTTCGGCCTGGTCGGCGGTCGCGACCTGAAACGAGAATGCCCAGTTGTGCTTGACCTCGGGTCCGCCATTGAGCCCGAGGCAGGGAATGCCCATCACCGTAAACTCGACCGTCAACACATCCCCCTTCTTCCCCGACGGAAAGTCTCCCGGCGCGAGGTGCACCGCGCCAACGGATGAATCGGGAAAAGTCCTGGCATAAAATCGCGCCGCGTCCTCGGCGTCGCCATCGTACCAAAGGCAAATTGTTGCTTGCAAATCCATGTCACATCTCCATCAGTTGAACGGGCGCACCTCCACCGGCGCCCGACATCGCTTCGTCCTCTGCGGCGGACGGGTCGTAGTCGTCGGGGTGGTGAATGGCAACCAAATACAGTGTCATGACTTTTCCTGTAACGCCTGAACTAGCCGTCTCAGTCACGATCCGGTGCACCGAGCGGAAAGAAGCGGCGGTAGGGGCGCGCCTCGTCTACGACTCGCGCCACTGAAGGATGTTCAAGCAATCTGGTTCGATATGCTTTAAGTGCGCCCGCTGGAATCGGGTGCACCCAATCGGAGTAGAACAAGGCTGGCGCTGCCGCGCAGTCTGCGATGCTGAAGCTGTCCCCGTTTGCCCAGCCAGTGCCGATGCGACTGGACAGCCAGGCATAGGATTTGTCCAATGTTTCTTTGGCCTCTGTCACGCGGCGTGGATCTTGCTGATCCTTCGGGCGAAGCGCCTCCGCCACAATTTGCTGCATGGGCTCTGCAACGTATGAGTCAAAGACGTAAGCCAGCATGCGCGACGTAAGTGCGACATCGGGATCATCTGAAATCATCTTGGGAGAATGGCCAAGTCGATCCAGATATTCAATCACCGAGTTGGACTGCGTAACCACGCGAGCGCCATCAGTGAGCGCTGGAAACTGTCCAGTCGGAGACAGTTCAGCAATGCGAGCAGAGTTTTCGGCATGATCGGGATCTACCATGCAAAATTCAAATGCTACGTCTCTCTCATACGCAGCGATCAGAGCCTTCCATGCAAACGCGGCGAATGGATGGCCATACAGTTTGATTGTCATATCTGGTCTCACTATCGAGTTGGTCCGCTGGACTTAGGCCCATTTTGTCAGGCCGCCCTCACTGACGCACATAGCGCAAGTGTGTGGCAGCTGGACCATCAAGTACCTTGTCAATGCGAAACTGCGGCCCGGGCTCGCGCAGGTTCTCGAAGAGACGCCGCCCACCGCCAAACAGCACGGGTGCCAAGGCGATTTCCAGCTCGTCAACGACACCCATGGTCAGGTACTGCTGGATCACATCGGCGCCACCCGCGATACGAATATCACGACTGCCTGCGGATTCCCGAGCCAGCTCAAGGGCACGCTCCGGCCCGTCATTGACGAAGTAGAAGGTCGTCCCACCCGGGCGCGCCCAGGGTTCGCGTCTCTCATGGGTAAGAACGTAGACCGGTGTGTGAAACGGAGCCTCCTCTGGCCAGGCGACCTCGCCTTGGTCGAACATCCGCTTGCCCATGATGTTGGCACCGATGCGCTCCGTGGTGCTGCGAAGCAGGTCGTTGACCGGGCCGGTCTCTCCCCCTGGTCCGAGCTTGAGGTTCTCGCGGAAGTACTGTTGATTGATGATCCAGGCCATCATTGCACCCCACTTGGCGCCCCAGTTCTTGTACTCAGGCTTGCCCATGGTCATTCCTTCCGGTGCCATGTAGCCATCGAGGCTAAGCCCAATGTTGACGAATACTTTACTCATGATTCACCTCTCGCATGTTCGGATTGCGCCGTGCTAGTCCGGAATCTCGGGCTCGACGAGATCCGCCAGTTGTGCGAGCGAATCTTGCCAGCCGAGGTAGCACATCTCGAGCGGAATGACTTCGGGCAAGCCTTCCTGCACTATCGTGACCTCGGTGCCGCACGACACCTGCTTCAGAGTCACCGTCGTTTGCATTTCCCCTGGCAAGTTAGGGTCGTCGAACTTGTCCGTATAGCGAATCTTTTCGGATGGCACCAGTTCACGATACTCGCCGCCAAAGGAGTGGCCATTACCTGTGGTGAAGTTTGTGAACGACATTTTGTAGGTGCCACCGATCTTGGCCTCGATGTGGTGAACCTTGCAGGTAAAGCCGTGTGGCGGAAGCCACTTCGCCATTGCTTCGGCATCGAGGAAGGCCCGATAGACGCGTTCCGGGGGCGCACGGAGCACGCGATGAAGCTGGATGGTGCCTTTGGACATGATCAATTCTCCTTTCGATGTGGGTACCTGTGCTGCTGCCGGCGGACAGTTTCGGGTGCGGCAGCCATGGGGAACTTCTGGCGGGCCGCTGCGCTCAAGGCGCGACGCTGACCATCCAGCCCACGCCGTAGCGGTCGGCGACCATGCCGAAGCGCGGCGACCAGAAGGTCTTGGCGAGCGGCATGCGTACTTCGCCGCCTTTCGCCAGGGCGTTGAAAATGCGGTCCACCTCGGCTTCGCCGGCGACATTGAGCGCCAGCGAAAAGCCCTGGAAGTTCGGCTTTCCCTGGCACATGCCGTCGGATGCCATGATCGTCGTCTCGCCGATGCGAACGCTGGCGTGCATCACCTTCTCTTCGCTGCCGGGCGCCAGGCAGCCGGGCGGTGGCGCTTCCGGACTTTCCTTGTAACGCATCAGCAGGGTGATTTCGGCGCCGAGCACGCTGCGGTAGAAGTCGAGCGCTTCTTCGCAGCGGCCTTCGAAGAACAGGTAGGGCTGGATTTGCATGATGTCTCCTTTTCTGGGTGAGATGCGATTTCTGGAGATCGCGTGGTTGATCAAATGAAGCTTCCACTGGACAGCGCCCGCTTATATGTGTACGCCATCCACAAGCACGATAGCAGATATAATGGACGGTGTCCACATGGAGCGATGCACTGACCGACGATGAGCCAGAAGAAAGCCACGACAGCGAAACGCAGCACCTATCGTCACGGCGATCTGGCGCGCGCCCTGCTTGACGCCGGCATTGATCTGGCGCGTGCCGGCGGTCCGCAAGCCGTCACCTTGCGCGAGGCCACCCGCCGCGCTGGCGTGGTGCCGAATGCCGCTTACCGGCACTACGCCAGCCGCGACGCGCTGTTGCAGGCGGTGCGCTCGGCCGCCCTGGCGGCGCTGGCGGTGGCCATCGAAGGCCAGTTGGCCCGCTTGCCGGCGACGGACGACCCGGCCGTCCTCGCTCGCGCCAGCCTGCGCGCCGTGGGCACCGGCTACGTGAAATTCGCCTGCGCCGAACCCGGCCTGTTCCGCACGGCCTTCTCGGTGCCGGACCAGTTACAGGGCGCCGCCGTGCCGGAAAAGGCCGGCAACACGGGCCTCAATCCCTTTCAGTTGCTGGGTGCGGCGCTGGATCGCTTTGTCGATGCCGGGCTGCTGCCGCGGCAGCGGCGACTGGGTGCCGAATACCTGGCATGGTCCGCCGTCCATGGCCTGTCCATGTTGATCATCGACGGGCCGCTGCGCGGGCTTGGCAGCAATCAGCGCAAGCTGGTCCTGCAAAACCTGCTGGACATGGTCGAGCGGGGGCTGTCCGAGCCGGCACGATCCCTGCCGAATCAGGCTCCTGCTAGCGCAGAAAACCTTCCGCCTGATCCCGGTCGCGGAACAGTCTGAAATTCAGCCCGGCGTTTCTGGCGACGGTCTCGACGAAGTCGTGCGAGTGATCGTCAGGGCTGACCAGCACCGCGATGCAGGCATATTTGTCGATGCCTTCCGTGTTCCGCATATCCGAGTAGGCGAATGTGTAGTTGTCGGTAATGGTCTCTATGTTGGTGGCGTCGGTCGCATCGACCAGGTAGCGATCGAGGCCGAGCTTTCCTCCGAGCGCATGCGCCGCCACGACCCCCGGCATGATGGTCTGCCGGGTGATGTTTCCTGTGACCTTGAGGATCACAAAGGTCTCGTCGCTGGAGGGGCTTACGGTGTAGTCCACGCGGAAAGTGTACCCCGTTACCGTGTAATCGGCTTGTAGCGAATCCGCTTCGGCTTGGCGCCTTCTTCGCCGAGACGCTTTTTCTTGTCTTCCTCGTACTCGTGGTAGTTGCCGGCGAAGAAGCTCCACTGCGAATCGCCCTCGCAGGCGAGGATGTGGGTGCAGATGCGGTCGAGGAACCAGCGATCGTGGCTGATGATCATGGCGCAGCCGGCGAATTCGAGCAGGGCGTCTTCCAGTGCGCGCAAGGTTTCGACGTCGAGGTCGTTCGACGGTTCGTCGAGCAGCAGCAGGTTGCCGCCGGTCATCAGCGTCTTGGCCAGGTGCAGCCGGCCGCGCTCGCCGCCGGAGAGATTGCCGACGTTCTTCTGCTGGTCGCCGCCCTTGAAGTTGAAGCGGCCGATGTAGGCGCGGCTGCCTATCTCGAGCTTGCCGATGGTGATGATGTCGGCGCCGTCGGCGAGTTCCTGAAACACGGTCTTGCTGCCGTCGAGGCAATCGCGGCTCTGGTCGACGTAGGAGATTTTCACCGTCGGGCCGACCACGACTTCGCCTGAGTCGGGCTTGTCCTGTCCGGTGAGCATCTTGAACAGCGTCGATTTGCCGGCGCCGTTGGGGCCGATGATGCCCACTATCGCGCCGGGCGGCACGGTGAAGGAAAGCTTGTCGATCAGCAGGCGATCGCCGAAGCCCTTGCTGACGTCATGGAACTCGACGACCTTGTCGCCGAGTCGCTCTGCGACGGGGATGAAGAGTTCGTGCGTCTCGTTGCGCTTCTGGTAATCGGTTTCCGACATTTCGTTGAAGCGCGCCAGCCGCGCCTTGCTCTTGGCCTGGCGTGCCTTGGGATTGCTGCGCACCCAGGCCAGTTCCTGCTTCATGGCCTTCATGTGCGCGTCTTCCTGCTTGGCTTCGGTCTCCAGCCGCGCTTCCTTCTGCTCCAGCCAGTTGGAATAATTGCCCTTCCACGGGATGCCGTGGCCGCGGTCGAGTTCGAGGATCCATTCGGCGGCATTGTCGAGGAAGTAGCGGTCGTGGGTGACGGCGACCACGGTGCCGGGGAAGCGGGTGAGGAACTGCTCCAGCCATTCGACGGACTCGGCATCGAGGTGGTTGGTCGGCTCGTCCAGCAGCAGCATGTCGGGGCGCGACAGCAGCAGCTTGCACAGCGCGACGCGGCGCTTCTCGCCGCCCGACAGGGTCTTGATGCTGGCGTCCCAGGGTGGCAGGCGCAGTGCGTCGGCGGCGAGGTCCAGCTGGTGTTCGGTGTCGGCGCCCGAGGCGGCGAGTATGGCTTCCAGCCGCGCCTGTTCCTCGGCCAGCTTGTCGAAGTCGGCGTTCTCTTCGGCGTAGGCGGCATACACGGCTTCGAGCTTGGCCTGGGCTTCCATGACTTCGCCCATGCCGGATTCGACTTCCTGGCGCACGGTCTTGTCGGGGTCGAGCTGCGGTTCCTGCGGCAGGTAGCCGATCGACAGATTCGGCATCGGCGTCGCTTCGCCGATGATGTCCTTGTCGATGCCGGCCATGATCCTGAGCACGGTGGATTTGCCGGAGCCGTTGAGGCCCAACAGGCCGATCTTGGCGCCGGGGAAGAAGCTGAGGGAGATGTCCTTGAGGATCTGGCGCTTCGGCGGCACGATCTTGCCGACGCGGTTCATGGTGAAGACGTATTGGGCCATGGTACTTTTCTGTAGTTGAGGGATTAGAAGCCGGTGAACAGGAAATCCAGCGCGGCAAGGATTTCGGCGCGCTGGGGGGAAAGGTTGGCAACAGGGTTCCGCAGCAAGCGGTTTGACACCGAGGCCATGTACTGTGTCAGTGCGACAAGCGCCGTGTCGCCGACGCCGACTTTCGGATTGAGGCGCAGGATCGGGGTCTCGATGGCTTCAGGATAGGCTAAGGGGATGACGACGTGGGTCGGCAGGCCCGCGAGCAGTTCGCTCTGGACATCGACTACGTAGGGGATGACGCTTGCCGTCGTGGTGTCCGGGTTGCGAAAGACGTCGAGGTGCGCCATCAATCCTCGCGCATGAAGTTGCGGAAGCGGTCGGAGAACACGCCGTGCTTTTCGACAAAACGGCCGTAGGCCGCGATGCCCTCTTTGTTCTGCTCCAGCCACTCGACTTCGCGCTGCCGTTTCAATTCGGCGGCGAGCGCGGTCTCCAGTGTCTGTGACAGGTTGATCTTGCGCGCGCGGGCTTCTTCCAGCAGATCGGCGCGCACCGTCAGGTTCGCGGCTTTCTTGGCAACAGTGCTCATGGCATTGCTCCGCATATAGGATGCGCACAGCTTACGCGCATGATCGATGCGCGTCAAAACGATTTCGCATTGATACAGCGGATATGGCAACTGCGCATCATCCATTCCCGAAAAGCGGTATTCTGCGAAACGCGAAAATCGCGACAACTCTAATTGACCAAGGGGGACTCCACTACCATGAAGGCACAGCTTCCGAAACCTACAGGCGCATTTGTCGGCGCGTCCTGGACTGCGTTGCTCGTCGGCTCCATCACTTTTCTGTCAGGGCTGTGGAATGGCGCCATGCCGAATTACGAAAAGGGCTTTTACTTCACGGTCCTGATGTTCGGACTTTACGCCTCCGTGTCGCTGCAAAAAGCCGTTCGCGATCGAATGGAAGGCATACCGGTTACCGGTATCTATTTCGGGCTTTCATGGGTGGCCGTGGGCATGTCGATCCTCCTGCTCACCGTGGGTCTCTGGAATGCGGGTATCGGGTCGAGCGAGAAGGGTTTTTTTGCGATGTCTTTCCTGATGAGCCTGTTTGCCGCCGTTGCGGTCCAGAAGAACATTCGCGATCTGGCGCTGTTCAAAGAGGAATCTTCACAACCGGAGCCTGAGCCGGAGTCCTGAGCGGCTCGGCGCGCTTTTCTAGGCCTGCTCCAGGGTCAGGATCCGCGCGCCTTCGGCGACCTGCTGGCCTTCCTCGACGAACACCTCGACGACGCGGCCGGCGGTGCGCGAAGATGTCGAGCATACGGTCGATTGACGCCTGAAGCCAAGCGTAGTACCGGTCGACCGCGAGCTTAGGTTGCTCCGCAGCGGTGATGTCGATATCATGGCCTCCGCGGCGCAGGGAGGCGCCCGGCCAAGACAGGGGGCGACAAGGTGGAATCGAGATTGACGGCGGCGCTGGGCGCGCTACTGCGGTGGGTGCTATTCCCGCTGCGCTTGCTCGGGTGGATTCTCGCCGCGCTGTTCGGCCGCTTGTCCTGGAACCCGCCGCGCTGGGCGACGATACTGCGTGGCGGCGCCGCGTCTGCCGGGACCTGGCTGCGCGACAACCCGCGGCGCGTCAAGCGCTGGGCCGGCGGCATTGCAGCCGCCGGGGCAGTGGCCGCCGTCGGCGGCTACCTCTGGCACAACATGCCGCGCCCGCAACTGGTCGCCTACGAGGTCGTTGCTCCGACGCTGACGCCCTACGCCGACGACAATCCCAAGCCGGCACCGCTGATCGTCCGCTTTGCCGGTGCTGCCGCGCCGCTGGCCCAGGTCGACAAGGCGCCGGCCGTGCTCCCGGTGCTGGCTCCGGCGCTCGAAGGCCGCTGGCAATGGGCCGGCGATCGCGTCCTCAGCTTCGAGCCGAAGACCGACTGGCCGGTGGGGCAGGGCTACGAAGCGCGCATCGATCGATCCCTCCTCAGCGACAACGTCCGCGTCGAGAACTACGCCTTCAAGTTCGCCACGGTGCCCTTCGAGGTATCGGTCAAGGGCGGAGAGTTCTACCAGGATCCGGTTTCGCCCACGCACAAGAAAGCCATCGTCAACGTCGCCTTCAGCCATCCCGTGGCGCCCGAGGAATTCGAGAAGCGCATCGCGCTGCGCATGGAGGGCCAGAAGGAAGGGGTGCTGGGAGTCGGCGCTGACAGCACGGCGTTCACGGTGAGCTATGACAAAAAGAAGCTCGCGGCCTTCGTCCATTCGGCGCCGATTGCGATCCCGAACAAGGACAGTTTCGTCGACCTCAAGCTGGCGGCCGGCGTGCGGGCGCAGAAGGGCGGCCCGGGCAGCGCCGCCGAGCTGACGCAGCGGGTCGCCGTGCCGGGGCTGTTCAGCCTGCGCTTGAACGGCGCCGACATGGTGCTGGTCAACAACGAGCGCTTCGAGCCGGAGCAGGTGTTGAACCTGGAGGCATCCGCCCCGGTACATGAGCAGGAGATGCGGCAGAAAGTCAGCGCCTGGGTGCTGCCCGAGTTCAATCCCGAAACGCCGGCCGAGCAGCGCAAGCGCCCCTACCACTGGGGCGACGTGCGCGCGATCGGCGAGGGCCTGCTCAAGCAGTCGCAGGTGCTCCCGTTGAAGCCGATCCCGGCCGAACGCGAGCATGTCGCCCTGCACAGCTACAAGTTCGAGGCCGACGTCGGCCGTTACGTCTACCTCAAGGTCGACAAGGGGCTCAAGTCCTTCGGCGGCTACCAGATGGCCGAGACCTTCGACCGCATCGTGCGCGTCAAGCCCTTCCCCAAGGAGGTGCGCATCCTGCATTCCGGCTCGCTGCTGCCCCTGTCGGGCGAACGCAAGGTGCCGGTGCTGGCGCGCGACGTGCCGGCGCTGTATTACGAAATCGGCCGCGTGCTGCCGGGCCAGATCCAGCACCTGGTGAGCCAGTCGGCGGGAGAATTCGGCAAGCCCGGCTTCAACTACAACTTCGGTTTCGACAACCTCAGCGAGCGCCTGACGGAAGTCGTCACCCTGCCGTCGCTGCCGCCCGGCAAGGCGCAATACACCGGCCTTGACCTCGGCCGCTACCTCGGCAGCGGCGAAGGCCGCCGCGGCCTGTTCATGGTCAAGGTGCAGCCCTGGGATGTCGCCAACAAGCGGGCCGCGGGAAAGGCCGACGCGCGGCTCATCGTGCTGACCGACCTCGGGCTGCTGGTGAAGCAGGCGGTCGACGGCAGCCAGGACGTGTTCGTGCAGTCCATCGCCGCCGGCACCCCGGTGGCCGGCGCCACGGTGCAGGTGATCGGCCGCAATGGCCTGCCCGTGCTGTCGCAGGATACCGATGCCGACGGCCACGTGCGCTTCCCCGCGCTCAAGGATTTCAAGCGCGAGCAGGCGCCCGTGCTCTATCTGGTGAAGAAGGGCGGCGACCTGTCCTTCCTGCCGCGCGAGCGCGGCGACCGGATGCTCGACCTCTCGCGCTTCGATGTCGGCGGCGTCACCAGCGGGGCCCAGCCCGACAAGCTGCAGGCCTACCTGTTCAGCGACCGCGGCATCTACCGCCCGGGCGAGGAATTCCGCATCGGCATGATCGTGCGCGCCGCCGACTGGGCGCAGAAGCTCGGCGGCATACCGCTGGAATTGAGCATCGCCGACGCGCGCGGCCTCACCGTCCGGCGCGAGCGCATCAAGCTGCCCGACTCGGGCTTCATCGAAACCGCCTACGCCACGGAGGACACCTCGCCCACCGGCGCCTGGACGGTCAACCTCCACATCGTCAAGGACAACCACCCCGGCAGCCTGATCGGTTCCACCACGGTCAAGGTGCAGGATTTCCAGCCCGACCGCATGAAGATGAGCGCGCGCTTCTCCGACGAGGCGGTGGAAGGCTGGGTCTCGCCCGAGAACCTCAAGGCGCGCATCAACCTGCAGAACCTGTTCGGCACGCCGGCGGCAAATCGCAAGGTGAAGGCCGCGGTCACGCTCTACCCGGCCTATCCCTCCTTCCCGTCTTACCGCGATTTCAGCTTCTACGATCCGCAGCGCGCCAAGGAAAGCTTCCAGGACAAGCTGCCGGACGGCGCCACCGACGACAAGGGCGAGGCCGAGTTCGACCTGCGCCTGCAGCGCTTTGCCCGCGCCACCTACCGCGTGCATTTCGTCGCCCAGGGCTTCGAGGCCGAGGGCGGGCGCGGCGTCGCAGCCGAACGCAGCGTGCTGGTCTCCAGCATGCCCTACCTGGTCGGCTTCAAGGCCGACGGCGATCTGCGCTATGTCAACAAGGGCGCGGCGCGCAGCGTTGCTTTGCTCGCCATCGACTCTAAGGCGAAGAAGACCGCCGCCGACAAGCTGACGCTGATCCATCTCGAGCGCAAGTTCGTGTCGGTGCTGACCAAGCAGGAATCGGGCGTCTTCAAGTATGAGTCGAAGCGCAAGGAGACCACGCTCTCCGAGAAGCCCTTCGCGATTCCCGCCGCCGGCCTGCGCCTGGCGCTGGCCACCGAGGCGCCGGGCGACTACGCGCTGGCGATCCGCGATGCGCAGGGACAGGAGCTGAACCGCATCGAATATTCGGTGGCCGGCCACGGCAACCTCTCGCGCTCGCTGGAGAAGAACGCCGAACTGCAAATCCAGTTGGCGAAGACCGACGTCGCGCCGGGCCAGGAGATCGAGTTGCAGATACGTGCGCCCTACACCGGCACCGGCCTCATCACCATCGAGCGCGACAAGGTTTATGCATGGCGCTGGTTCAAGGCCAGCGCCACCAACACGGTGCAGAAGATCAAGGTCCCGGCCGGGCTCGAAGGCAACGGCTACGTCGCGGTCAGCTTCGTGCGCGACATCAATTCGCCGGAAATCTTCATGAGCCCGCTGTCGCATGGCGTGGCGCCCTTCTCGGTCAGCCTGGAGCAGCGCCGGAACAAGATCGCCATCGCCGCGCCAGAGCTGGTCAAGCCCGGCGAGGTTTTCCGCATGAAAGTGAAAACCGCGAAGCCGGCGAAGATCGTGGTCTTCGCCGTGGATGAAGGCATCCTGCAGGTCGCCGGCTACAAGACGCCGGACCCGCTCGGCCATTTCTTCCAGAAGCGCGCGCTGGAGGTGCGCACGGCGCAGATCCTCGACCTGATCCTGCCCGAGTTCAAGCGCCTGGTCGAAAGCGCGGCGCCGGGCGGCGACGCCGAAGGCGCACTGGGCAAGCATCTCAATCCCTTCAAGCGCAAGCGCGACAAGCCGGTGGCCTGGTGGTCGGGCATCGTCGATGTCGGGCCCGGCGGCAAGGATCTCAGCTATGCCGTGCCCGATTACTTCAACGGCACGCTGCGCGTGATGGCCGTCGCCGTTTCCGCCGAGGCCATCGGCGTCCTCGAAAAGAAGGCGCTGGTGCGCGGCGATTTCGTGCTCTCGCCCAACGTGCCGACCCAGGTCGCGCCCGGCGACGAGTTCGAGGTCGGCGTCGGCATCGCCAACAACCTGCCCGGCTCCGGCAAGGGCGCCGCCGTGCGCCTGGAACTCAAGACCTCGCCGCATCTGCAGGTCGTGGGCGAATCGCGGCAGGAATTGAAGATCGACGAACTGCGCGAGGGCGCCGCCGTGTTCCGCGTGCGTGCCACCGACAAGCTGGGTTCCGGTCGCCTCGAATTCAGCGCCGCGCACGGCAGCAAGTCGACCAAGCTGACGGTGGATACCAGCGTGCGGCCGGCCGTGCCCTACCGCGTCAGCCTCGCCTTCGGCAACGTCAAGCCCGGCGGCAGCCTCGAAGTGGCGACACCGCGCGCCATGCACGACGAGTTCCGCACGCTCTCCGCCGGCATCTCGCACCTGCCGCTGGTCATGGGGCAGGGGCTGGTCGCCTACCTCGACAAGAATCCCTACGGCTGCACCGAGCAGCTCGTCAGCCAGGCGCTGCCGGCCGTGGTGTTGCAGGCCCGGCCGGAGTTCGGCACGACGCGCAACGTATCCGAGGAAAGCGTGGCGAAGATCGTCGGCATGCTGCGCGGGCGGCAGAACCAGGAAGGCGGCTTCGGCCTCTGGGCCGCCAACCACCACGTGATGCCCTGGGTTTCCGCCTATGCCGTGCACTTCCTGCTCGAAGCGCGCGACCGCGGCCATGCCGTGCCGGCCGACATGCTGCGCAGTGCCGACGACTGGCTGCAGCAGTACGCCGCCGGCGAAGGTGGCACGGGCGGTGGCACGGGCGGCGGGCTGGCCGGCGGGCTGGCCGGCGAGCGCACCCGCGCCTATGCCATCTACCTGCTGGCGCGCCAGGGCCGCGCCGTCGGCCCGCTGGCGACGGCCCTGCAACAGCGGCTGGCCGCCGCGCATGCCAAAGCCTGGCGCCAGGACATCGCCGCCGCCTACCTCGCCGCCGCCTACCAACTGATGAAGCAGGAACGCCTGGCCGAGGACCTGCTGCGCGACATGCGGCCGGGAGCCGGCGCACTGCCCTGGGCCGACTACTACGACGGCCTGGCGCGCGACGCGCAATTCATCTACCTGCTGTCGCGGCACTTCCCCAAGGAACTCAAGCGACTCGATGCCGCCGCGCTCGAAGCCCTGGCCGGCCCCATCCGTGAGAACCGCTACAACACGCTGTCCTCGGCCTACACCCTGCTCGCGCTGGACGCCTACGCCAGCGCCACCGGCGATGACACCCAGGGCAAGTTCAGCCTTGCCGAGATCCTCGCCGACGGCAGCAAGCGGTCGCTGGCGCTGCCCGGCGGGCTGATGCCGCGCGCCGCCTTCACCGCCCAGGCGGCGAAGCTGCAGTTCGGCTCCGCCAGCGAGCACCCGGCCTGGACCGTGGTGAACCAGTCCGGCTTCGACCGCGCCCTGCCGGCGACCGAGATCAAGCAGGGCATCGAAGTCTTCCGCGAGTACAAGGATGGCGCCGGCAAGGCCGTCGCCAGCGTCAAGCTGGGCGACGAGGTCGAAGTCCATCTGCGTATCCGCGCCATCGGGGCCGGCGCGGTGCAGGACGTGGCCATCGTCGACCTGCTGCCCGGCGGCTTCGAGGTCGTCCCCGAGCGGCGCGACGCGCCGGCCGCGGCCGCGGCCGGCGAGGAAGGCGGCGAGGGCGAAGGCGCCGCGGACGGCGAAGACAAGGCCGCGGCCTGGGTCTCGCCCGTCGGCAGCGCCAAATCCACCTGGCATCCCGACTACGCCGACGTGCGCGAAGACCGCGTAGTGCTCTACGGCGCCGTCGAGAACCAGGCCGCGCTGTTCATCTACAAGATCAAGGCCACCAACGCCGGCAGCTACACCGTGCCGCCGACCTACGCCGAAGGCATGTACGACCGCAAGGTCGAAGCGCGGTCACTGGGTGGGAGGATTGTGGTGGAGAAGAAGTAGGGCGGTGGGGGCGGGCGAGAGTGGAGGCGCGGAGCGGTTGACTCAAGTGGTAAGCGGTCGTTTCGCCTCGTACTGAAAGTCGGCGCTGGTGATACGGCGGGTGATCGGTCTGAGTTGCCGACTATGCCTCAAGAAATTTGCTCTTGAACGACCACTATCCGAAAACCCTATCATGATGAGAAAGTCCTGCATGCAAGCTTTCATGAAGCCACGTATAACCCCGTTCCTGAGTAACAAATGGAGTCGCGAAGCATCCGCCGTCGAATTGGGCGATTGCATTTCCTCGATCGATCAACACTTCGATCATGAAATTCTGGCTGCAGTTGGCCGTACGCAAATTTGTTGAGGTGCATAAGCAATGACCAAGGAAAACAAGCCCATCGAGAAGCAAGGTATCGCCGTTAGCGCTGGTGCGGATTCACCCTTCCTTCTCTATGCTGGCGATGACGAGAAAGTACATGTTCGCGTGCTCATCCATGCCGAAACCCTCTGGCTGTCCCAGCGCCTCATGGCCGAGCTGTTCCAGACCACACCGGACAACATCGGTCTGCACATCAGGAACATCTACGCAGAGGGCGAACTGGCAGAAAAAGCAACTGCCGAGGATTTCTCGGTAGTTCAAAACGAAGGCGGTCGGGTCGTTCGGCGGACCCTCAAGCACTACAGCCTCGATGCCATCATCGCCGTCGGCTACCGCGTCAGTTCCAAGCGTGCCACCCAGTTCCGCATCTGGGCCACGCAGATTCTGAAGGAATATATCCGCAAGGGCTTTGTGCTGGACGACGAACGCCTCAACCAGGGCAAGCAGGTGTTCGGAGAGGACTACTTCCTGGAGTTGCTGGAGCGGGTCCGTTCAATCCGTGCCAGCGAACGCCGCATTTATCAGCAGATCACCGACATTTTTGCCGAATGCAGCGTTGACTACGACCCCCGGTCCGACATCACGCAGACCTTCTACGCCATGGTGCAGAACAAGTTTCACTATGCCATCACCGGCCAAACCGCCGCCGAGATCATCCACGGCAAAGCTGACCACAGCGCTCCGCATGCTGGCCTGCTCACCTGGAAAAATGCCCCGCATGGCCGCATCCTGGCCTCGGATGTCACTATCGCCAAGAATTACCTCTCCGAGCCAGAGATCAAGCGGCTGGAGCGCACCATTTCCAGTTTCTTCGACTACATCGAAAACATCGTCGAAAACCGCGTGCAGATGAGCATGGCCGATATGGCCGCCAGCGTAGACAAATTCCTGAGTTTCAATGAGTACGAGGTGCTGACCCACAAGGGCAACATCAGCAAGACGCAGGCCGATCAGAGGGCTCTGGCCGAATATGCGGAATTCAACCGGACGCAGAAAATCGAGTCGGACTTTGACCGGGTACTAAAGGCGACGAAGGCTCTCGGGCAAGTGGATGTGAAGCCAGGAAACAAGCGGCGTCGGAAAACAGAATGACTACGAAAGTAAAGTTGAAGGGGCCAGAGACTTTGAAAGTTAAATGTCTCTGAGGTAGGCCGGCTTTCCCAGGGTAGTTCCTTGTCACAGACTCACCCCAGCCGTCCGATCTTTGTGCTGGCCGTCTCGATGTGGTGTTCCAGCGCGGCGATGCACGGTCCAAACCGGCGGCTGAACCCTGTTGCCGCCATGACCCGGGCGAGGAAGGCACGCGCCAGTTCTTCTGCGCGCCGCCAGGTTTCGTTGGGCACACTGGCGTGAATGCTCGCCTCGGAGAGGATGTCAGGTATTCCGCCACCACTGCGTGGCGCGAAGGCCATCGGGGTCATGTCGTAGGCTGGCGCGATGGAACAGGGCGGACCCTGTTCGGCGATGAATGACAGGTTGCCGCTGTGCATATCGGAGTTGCCGATCAGGGTGCCAAAGGCCCACAGAAGACTTGCGCCATCCGCTGCTTCTGGACGAATTTGGCCGTCAATAACAAGGTGGCGCGCAATGATTGGCCAGCCACCTGCTCCTGCGCCGACGAATTCGGCATCCAGCGCGGCCAGGGAGAACAGTGCGCGGCGGCCCAGATTGCCGATGCGATCAAAACGCTCGACCTCGAGGAAGCGCTGACCACCGTGGTCGAATATCCGCGTCTTGGCGGCAGGGATGCCGGCTTCGCGCAGGGTGCCCAGCGCCAGGTGTTCGGCCAGCAGCAGATCGCGCCAGCGTTCGCTGACGGGGCCTTGCTCCAGCTCGCTGAACTTGACGATGACGTGCCGGGGTCCACCGGTCGTCACGGCATAGGCAGTGAACTTCGGCTGCTCGCCCCCGGCTGACGATCCGGCGGTCTCGCCGCGGGCAGCTGCCAGTGCCAACCGGGCATAGTCTTCGGCCTTTCGCGCCTCCGTAATGGGATCAGGGACAGCAGCGGCAAGGAATCGATCCCGCGCACTATCGCCCAGCAGGAGATTTCCCACCACGTCATGGCCATGCACAAGCAGCGCCCGCAAGGCGTGGGTATCGGTCCACTCGGTCAGCCGCTGAGGCAGTCCAAGTTCAGCGCCATGGCGGGCAGCGTACGCACGGCCAAGATATCCCTGAGGGCGCATGTCGAACAACCACCACGGCAGGCCGTCACTGTGCAGGGTCACACCGTCCTCCTGGCAGATGACGAAGCCTTCCGGACGCACTGGAACCAGCGTTCCCAGTTGCCTGATTCGGCCTTCGGCATCGACCCAATAGATAGGGATGTCGGGCAATCCGCGCATGGTATCGCGTAGCGTGTATTGAATTGATTGCGCAGCTCCGATCCGTACCACTTCGTCGCCAAGTTCGGTCAACGCGCGGGAGATCGTCGGCTGACTGACATCAAGACTTTCAATCAGTTGGCGTGCGGACAGCGGCCCGGCGGACAGCCGCATGCGGATAGTGTCAGCGTGCTGTGACATGTGCGTGAATTAATCTATGAATAGGTTAGTGAATCGCAAGTATAGGTGATTTGAGGTTCATGCAAAAAATATCGTAGCTCAAGGCTGCATGTGGCCGAACGTTCACCGCAATCCCGGTGAAGGTGCCGTCTGTGGCCCCGCCCCACCCAACGCCCATTCCTCACTGCGCCACGCTGACCGCCACCTCGCGCGTATCCGCTCTCCCCGCGTCGTCGACGGCGCGCAGCACGTAGTGGCCGGGGCCGGGAGGCAGCCAGGCCAGGCTGCGGCCGCGGGGGGCGGTGCCGAGGTACTTCTCGCCGGCGAACCAGTAGAGCCGGGCGACGCCGGCATCCACCGTGGCTTGCAGCGCGATGGCCTGCTCTTCGGGGCGTGACAGGCGCTGGGTGTAGACCACGCCGCGCAGCGGCGAGGTGATGCGCGGCGCGGCGCCGCCGGCGTTTGCTTCGTCGCCAGTGGTGCAGTTTGCCGCGCGGGGCGGCGGCGCGCGGCGCGGCAGGCCGGCCTGGTCGAACAGAGCCAGCATGTCGGAGGGCCAGAATTCGAACACTTCCTCGCGCGTGCGCCCGGGCAGGTAGGGCGGGCAGGCCGCGAGCCCGGTCGCCTTGTCGATCGTCAGCTTGCGGTGCAGGGTGCTGACGCGGATGGGCGATTTGCCGGGGATGAACCAGGTCTGGGCAAGCTGCGGGCAATCGGCGTTGGGCAGGTCGCCGGAGGCGGCGCAGACATCGACCCGGGCCAGATTGGCCGGCGGTGTCCCTTGCGCGGGCGGCAGCGCGGGGCGGGCGACGCGGATGGAATCGACGAGTTCGAAGAACAGCGGCGCGGCGAGCTGCACGCCGACGAAGACCGGGTTGGCGGCGTTGTCGAAATTGCCCAGCCAGACCGCGAGCACATAGGGCCCGAAGACGCCGACGGTCCACGCGTCGCGAAAGCCGTAGGAGGTGCCGGTTTTCCAGGCCACGGGCAGCGTGCTGCTGGTGCCGGTGGCGGCGGCGGGCGCGGCATCGGGTCGCGGGTTCTGGCGCAGCATGTCCAGCGCGAGGAAGCTGGCTTCCGCGGACAGCAGGCGCGGCCCCGGCGCCTGCGCATCGGCTTCGAGGGCGCGCAGGGCGCGCAGCTCGCCGCGGTTGGCGAGCAGGGCGTAGAGCTGCACCAGTTCCTCCATGCTGAGCTCGGCGCCGCCCAGCACGAGCGCGAGACCGTAGTGCGATTCGGCTCCTAGGCGCGCGATGCCGGCGGCCTTGAGAAAGCCGTGCAAGCCCGGGTTGTCGAGCCGGGCGGCGAGTGCGATGGCCGGCAGGTTGCGGCTGCGGTTGAGCGCCTCGGTGGCGGTAATCGGTCCGGCAAAACGGCCGTCGAAGTTCTCCGGCGTGTAGCCGCCGAAGGACTGCCGGCTGTCCTTGAGCACGGTGAGCGGATGGATCAGGCCCTGGTCGAGCGCGAGGGCATAGATGAAGGGTTTGAGCGTCGAGCCGGGCGAGCGCCGGGCGCTCAGCGCGCTGACCTGGCCGCTGATGTCGGCGTCGAAGAAGTCGGCGGAACCGACGGCGGCCTTGATGCCCATGTCGCGGCTGTCCACCAGCAGCGCGGCGGCGTTGCGCACGCCAAGCCGGCGGTTGCGCTCGACGTAGGCGCGCAGGTGGCGCTCCAGCAGGCGTTGCAGGCCGAGATCGAGCGTGGTGCGCAACTCCGCCCCGGGGCTGCGGCGGGCGAGCACGCCATCGACGAAATGCGGGGCGAGGAAGGGCAGGTCGCGCGCGCGCCGCAGCGGCGCCGGCAGGCGGAAGGCCTCGGCCTCGCCGCGCGCTTCGGGATGGCGCTCCAGCCAGGCTTGGTAGAGGCGGTCGCGGGCGGCGATGAGGTCCTCGCGTTGCGGTGCGCGGCGCGCGGGGTTCTGCGGGATCACGGCCAGGGCCAGCGCTTCGGCCAGCGTGAGCTGCCCGGCGCGTTTGCCGAAGTGGATCAGGCTGGCGGCGGCCACGCCTTCGACATTGCCGCCGTAGGGGGCGAGGTTGAGGTAGGCCTCGAGGATCTCGCGCTTGGTATGGAATAACTCAAGTTGCATGGCGCGTGCCATCTGCGTGAGCTTGCCCGGAATGCTGCGGCTGTCCACCCGGTAGAGGCGGCGCGCGAGCTGCATGGTCAGTGTCGAGCCGCCCATGCGTCGTTCGCCGCTCGCGGTGGCGAGCGCGGCGCGCGCCAGCGACCAGGGATTCACGCCGGGATGCCAGTGGAACCAGCGGTCCTCGTAGAGCAGCACGCCCTCGACCAGGTTGGGTGCGATCTTTTCCAGCGGTACCCAGAGCCGATACTGCTCGTCGCTGGCCAGGGTCAGCCGCAGCAGGCGGTGCTGGGCGTCATAGACCGCGACGGAGGACGGCGCCTGCGCCGACAGCGGCGTCTTGGGCCAGAGCCGCGGCAGCAGCGCGAAGCCGAGGACCGGCAGCAGCAGCGCGAAGCCGAGCAAAGGCGGCAGCAGCGTGAAAAGGCGCCGGCGGGTAGTGCCGATGGGCGGCAACATGCTCAGCGCCAAGCCTTCCGGATCGGCCGATTTCTCACGCGGCGGCTTCAGTCGCCGGTCTCGATGGTCAGGATCACGGTGCCTTCGGCAACCTCCTGGCCGGCCTCGACGAAGACCTTGACCACGCGCCCGGCATGGGGCGACTGGATGTCGAGCGCGACCTTGCCGGTTTCCAGGATGATCACGGCGGCGTCGAACTGGACCATGTCGCCGGGCTTGACCAGTACTTCCTCGATCACGACATTGCCCTGCGCGCAACTGCCGCAGGTTTCCCAGCAGTCGGGGTAGATCGGGATGCGGACTTCGACGATCTTGCCCATCGTCGGCGTCAGAGATATTTCGCGACGAAGGCGCCGGTACAGCCCGGCGGCAGGGCGATGCGCATCAAGTGGCCGCTGCCGGGGGCAACAGTGGCCGGCTCGCCATCGCGGTTCTGCATGGCCTCGATGAGGACATCAAAGTTGCCGGCGGGGCGGATGATCTCGATGCGGTCGCCGACCGCGAAATGGTTCTTCACCGCGATTTCGGCGAGGCCCGCGGCGTCGTAGCCGAGCACGTCGCCGACGTAGAGGCTGCGGCTGGATTCGGAACTGCCGGAGAGGTAGTTCTGGTAGTCGCGGTCCGGGTGGCGATCGTAGAAGCCGGCGGTGTAGCCGCGATTGGCGAGGCCGTCGAGCTGGCCGATCAGCCGTGCGTCGAAGGGCCGCCCGGCGATGGCGTCGTCGATGGCGCGGCGGTAGCTCTGGCAGGTGCGCGCGACGTAGTAGGGCGACTTGGTGCGGCCTTCGATTTTCAGCGAGTCGATGCCGATGGCGGTGAGCTGCGCCACGTATTCGATGGCGCGCAGGTCTTTCGAGTTGAGGATGTAGCTGCCGTGCTCGTCCTCCTCGATCGGCATGTATTCGCCGGGCCGCTCCTTCTCTTCCAGCAGCCAGGTGGCGCCGGGGCGGCGCAGCGTGCTTGGCTTGGCGGCGCTTGCAAGAGTCGGCGCTGGCGCTACGGCGAGCGGACGCGGCTCGGTCAGCTCGATGTCGCCGCCGGCATCTTCGCTGCCCTCATGCACCTTGTAATCCCAGCGGCATGAATTGGTGCAACTGCCCTGATTCGGGTCGCGGTGGTTGAAGTAGCCGGAGAGCAGGCAGCGCCCGGAATAGGCGATGCACAGCGCGCCATGGACGAAGACTTCGAGTTCCGTGTCCGGACACTGCTGGCGGATCTCGGCGACTTCGTCGAGCGATAGTTCGCGCGACAGGATTACGCGCGTCACCCCAACGTTGCGCCAGAACTTCACCGCGGCGTGGTTCACCGTGTTGGCCTGTACCGAAAGGTGGATCGGCATCTCGGGCCAGCGCTCGCGGATCATCATCATCAGGCCGGGGTCGGCCATGATCAGTGCGTCGGGCTTGAGCGCCATCACCGGCGCCATGTCGTCGAGATAGGTTCTGAGCTTGGCGTTGTGCGGCAGGATGTTGCTGACCAGATAGAAATGCCCGCCGCGCGCATGGGTCAACGCGATGCCTTCGGCGAGATTTTCCAGCGTGCCGAAATCGTTGTTGCGCACGCGCAGGCTGTAGCGCGGCTGCCCGGCGTAGATCGCCGTCGCGCCGAAATCCAGCGCAGTGCGCGCCATCGCCAGCGAGCCCGCCGGCGCCAGCAGTTCGGGGGTTTTCACCCGGCGGGAGTGCGCAGGTCGGTCGTCACCGTGCCGGCCACTGCCAGCTCGGCTTCGTGCTCCGACTCGCGGAAATCTTCGGCCAGCGCGGCGGCTTCCCACTCTTTCATCGCCGGGTGGGCGAGCATGGTGTCGACGTAGCCGGCGGCGGCGCCATTCACGGCGACGCCGTAGCTGCGGAAGCGAAACACCACGGGCGCGAAGAAGGCATCGACGGCACTGAATTCGCTGCCCGCCAGAAACGGTCCGCCGAAGCGTGCCAGGCCTTCGTTCCACAAGTGCGCGATGCGTGCGATGTCGGCCAGCAGTTCGGCCGGACGTTGCGCCACCGCAACCCGCACGCCGACGTTCATGCCGTGCTGGTTGCGCAGGGTGGCAAAGCCCGAGTGCATCTCGGCGGCGGCGCTGCGCGCCCAGGCGCGGGCCTTGGCATCGGCCGGCCAGACGCCGGAATGGTCTTCGGCCAGGTATTCGGTGATGGCCAGCGAATCCCAGACGACGGTGGCGATGTCCACCAGGCAGGGCACTTTGCCCGAGGGTGAGAAATCGGTGAAGGTCTCGGCGCCGAGGCGGTGCAGGCGCTCGCTGAAGGGAATGTCCAGCGCGCGCATCAGCACCCAGGGCCGCAGCGACCAGGAGGAGTAGTTCTTGTTGGCGATGTGCAGGATGTACATTTGCTTAGGCCCGGATCGTTTCGTCCAGCGTGATATCGACCATCAGATCATTCGAGATGCGTTCGAGTTCCCCGGTCAGCGCCGAAACATCGAGATCCGGCGCGGCGGTGAGCTCGGCCACTGCATGAAACAGCACGGCGGCCGACATCGGCGCGCTGGAAGTGTGTGTTTCCAGGCTTTCGACATTGACCGCATGGTGCGCCAGCACCTGCGATACCTCGCGCACGATGCCGATGCGGTCGTGGCCGACCAGCGCCAGCTTCAGCCGCCGCGAGTTGGCAACCCCGGCCAGGGCCGACTTCTGGGCGGCGGCCGACTCGACCGTTACTTTCAGCCCGGCCAGTTGGCCGAGCGCTTCCTTCAGCGCTGCGGCATGCGCGTCGTCGACGGCGACCTCGACGATGCCGGCGAACTTGCCGGCCAGTTGCGCCATCGAGGCTTCCAGCCAGTTGCCCTGATGGGCGCTGATCGCGGCCGACAGTTCGCCGACCAGGCCGGGGCGGTCGTCGCCGATGACGGTAAGGACCAGATAGACAGGAGTTTGGCTCATCAGAAATTCTCCGTCGGCACGCAGCCGCAGAACAGGTGGCGGTCGCCGTATACGTCGTCGATGCGATTCACGTAAGGCCAGAACTTGTTCTCGGCCACCCAGGGCAGCGGGAACACGGCCTGCTCGCGTGAATACGCCCGGGTCCAGTCGCCGACCAGGTCTGCTTCGGTGTGCGGCGCCTGCTTGAGCGGGCTGGCGTCCAGCGTCCATTCGCCGTTTTCGATGCGGCGGATTTCGTCGCGGATGGCAATCATCGCGGCGCAGAAGCGGTCGAGTTCGGCCTTGTCTTCCGATTCGGTCGGTTCCACCATCAGCGTGCCGCCGACCGGGAAGCTCACCGTCGGGGCGTGGAAGCCGTAATCCATCAGGCGCTTGGCGATGTCGGTTTCGGCGATGCCGGTCTGCGCCTTGATGGCACGGATATCGAGGATGCACTCGTGGGCGACGCGGCCCTGGCTGCCGGTATAGACCACCGGATAGTGGTCCTTGAGGTGCGCCGCGACATAGTTGGCGTTGAGTATCGCGATCTCGGTGGCGCGGGTCAGACCGCTGCCGCCCATCATGGTGATGTACATCCACGAGATCGGCAGGATCGAGGCAGAGCCCCAGGGCGCCGCCGATACCGCGTGCTGTCCGGCGTGCGGGCCGGGGACAGTCTGCACCGCGTGGTTGGCCATGAAGGGCGCGAGATGTGCCTTGAGGCCGATCGGCCCCATGCCGGGTCCGCCGCCGCCGTGCGGAATGGCAAAGGTCTTGTGCAGATTGATGTGCGAGACATCGGCGCCGATGTCGGCCGGCCGGCACAGGCCGACCTGGGCGTTGAGATTGGCGCCGTCCATGTACACCTGGCCGCCGTGGGCGTGGATGATGGCGCAGATGTCCTTGATCGCTTCCTCGAAGACGCCATGCGTCGATGGGTAGGTGATCATCAGGCACGAGAGGTTTGCGGCGTGCTGCGCGGCCTTGGCCTGCAGGTCGGCGAGGTCGACGTTGCCGCTGTCGTCGCAGGCGACGACGATGACTTCGAGCCCGCACATTTGCGCCGTCGCCGGATTGGTGCCGTGGGCCGATTTTGGAATCAGGCAGATGTTGCGATGACTCTGACCATTCGCCGCCTGATAACGGCGGATCGCCACCAGCCCTGTGTATTCGCCCTGCGCGCCGGAATTCGGCTGCATGCAGACGGCATCGAAGCCGGTGATCGCCTTGAGCTGGTCTTCCAGTCCCTTGATCAGTTCCAGGTAGCCCTGCGCCTGATCCAGTGGCGCGAAGGGGTGCATCTGCGCGAACTCGGGCCAGGACACCGGAATCATCTCGGCGGCGGCGTTGAGTTTCATGGTGCAGGAGCCGAGCGGGATCATCGCATGGTCGAGCGCCAGGTCGCGGTTCTGCAGGCGCTTGAGATAGCGCAGCATGCCATGCTCGGTGTGGTGCGTGTTGAATACCGGATGGCTGAGGATCGGTTCGCGGCGTTGCAGCGAGGCGGGGATCGCACAGGGCCGGGCAGCGTCGAGGGCCTCGACCGGTGTGGTCTTGCCAAAGATACCGAGCAGGGCGGCGACATCCTCGCGCGTAGTGGTTTCGTCGAGGCTGATGCCGATGGTCTGGTCATCGACGCGACGCAGGTTGTAGCCGGCGTCGCACGCTGCCTTCAGGTATTTCGCCGTCTCGCCAGCGCCGACTCCCAGTTCGAAGCTGTCGAAGAAATCGCGCGCAGTGACGCCGAGGCCGCCGGCCAGCAGGGCGGTCAACCGATGGATGCGCGAGGCGATGGTGCGCAGGCCGACCGGGCCGTGCCACACCGCGTACATGCCGGCCATGTTGGCGAGCAGAACCTGCGAGGTGCAGATGTTGGAGTTGGCCTTCTCGCGCCGGATGTGCTGCTCGCGGGTTTGCAGCGCCATGCGATAGGCCGTCTTGCCGCGCGCATCCTTAGAGACACCGATGATGCGCCCCGGCATCGAGCGTACATGCGCCTCGCGCGTGGCGAAGAAGGCTGCGTGCGGGCCGCCGAAACCCGGTGGCACGCCGAAGCGCTGCGACGAGCCGAGCGCGATGTCGGCGCCCATTTCTCCGGGCGGCTTGAGCAGTACCAGCGCCATCAGGTCGGTCGCCATCGCCACCACGCCGCCGCGGTTCTTGATCGTGGCGATTGCCGTGGTGAGATCGGAAATTTCGCCACGCGCATTGGGATACTGCAGCAGGGCGCCGAACAGTTCGTGCTGCGCAGCTGCCTCGGGCCGGCCCAGGACCAGTTCGAAACCGAAGTAGGCGGCACGGGTCCTGATCACGTCGATGGTCTGCGGGAAGGCCGCCTCATCGACGAAGAAGACATTGCCTTTGGCCTTGGAAATGCGCCGCGCCATGGTCATCGCTTCGGCGGCGGCGGTGGCTTCGTCGAGCAGCGAAGCGTTGGCGATTTCCATGCCGGTGAGGTCAACCACCATCTGCTGGTAGTTGAGCAGCGCTTCCAGCCTGCCCTGGGCGATTTCGGCCTGGTAGGGCGTGTAGGCGGTGTACCAGCCGGGGTTCTCGAACAGGTTGCGCAGGATCACGGGCGGCGTGTGCGTGCCGTAGTAGCCCTGGCCGATCAGCGATTTCTTCACCACGTTCTTTGCCGCAATGGCTGCAAGCTGAGCCAGCGCCGCGTGTTCCGGCACCGGTCCCGGCAGGGCCAGCGGGCGCTGCAGGCGGATCGCCGCCGGCACCGTCTCGCTGATCAGCGTGCCGAGCGAAGCGGTGCCGATGGCGGCGAGCATGCCGGCAATGACATGCTCATTGGGGCCGATGTGGCGGCCGATGAATTCGTCGCGGTGTTCGAGGGTGGTCAGCGGTGTCGACAGGTTGTCAGCGTGCATGGCGACAACTTAAAGCGTGGCGCCGTAGGCGGCGGCATCGAGCAGGCCGTCGAGTTCCGTCGCGCATTGGGCGGCATCGGCCGGCTTGACTCGAAACAGCCAGGCGGCATAGGCATCCGCGTTGACGGATTCCGGGGCGTCGGCGGCGGCCTGGTTGATGTCCACCACTTCGCCGGAAACCGGCGAGTAGATGTCGGAGGCGGCTTTCACCGATTCGACCACGGCGCATTCCTCGCCGGCCTTGACGACGCGGCCGAGGGCCGGCAGTTCGAGGAAGACGATGTCGCCCAGCGCTTCCTGGGCGTGGTCGGTGATGCCGATGGTGACAGTGCCATCGGCTTCCAGTTTGGCCCATTCGTGGGAAGCGGAGTACTTCAGGTTGGCGGCGGGTTTGACAGATGCGTTCATTGTGATTTCCTCAGATCAGGGGTTTGCCGTTACGGACAAAACTGGGTTTGACGACGCGTGCCTTGAGGCGCTTGTCGCGGATTTCGACCTCGACTTCGCTGCCGATGGCGACAGCGACCGGCAGGCGGGCCAGCGCGATGGACTGGTTCAGGGTCGGTGAGTAGGTGCCGCTGGTGATCTCGCCATCACCTTGCGGCGTGATGACTTTCTGATGGGCGCGCAGTACGCCGCGATCGAGTAGCAGCAGGCCGGCGAACTGGTTGCGCACCGGCCGTGCGTTCTTGCCCTCCAGCGCCGCTTTGCCGATGAAGTCGCGCGCGGCGTCCTTCAGGTCGACGGTCCATTTGAGTCCGGCTTCATAGGGCGAGATGCCCTCGTCCATGTCCTGGCCATAGAGATTCATGCCGGCTTCGAGCCGCAACGTGTCGCGCGCGCCGAGGCCGCAGGGCTTGATGCCGGCATCGAGCAGTTTCTGCCAGACCGGTGCCGCGTCGGCGCTGGGTACAGTGATTTCGAAACCGTCTTCGCCGGTGTAGCCGGTGCGGGCGATCAGCCAGTCGCCGACTTCGGCGGCCTGAAACACGGCCAGCGTCTCCGTCGCGGCGCGGCTGGCGGGAAAAGCCGTCCAGAAACGTTCGCGGGCCTGGGGACCCTGCACGGCGATCATCGCGACGGAATCGTTGGCCGTGGTGCGACGTTCGCGCGCATTGGGGCCCTGAGTGGCGATGATCGCCACCGGATCGTCGTTGTCTGTCCGATGCACGATGAGCTCGGCGTCGAATCCGTCCAGTTGCGCGCGCATCCAGGGCACGTCCTTGACTGCCGTGCCGGCGTTCACCACGATGCGGTAGCGCTCGGCGGTGAAGAAGTAGACGATCAGGTCGTCGATCACGCCGCCCGACGATTTCAGGAGGCAGGAGTAGAGCGCCTTGCCCGGCGTGGTCAGTTTTGCCACGTCGTTGGCCAGCAGGTGCCGCAGGTAGGCGCGGGAATCCGGTCCGGCGAGGTCCAGCGCGCACATGTGGGAGACGTCGAACATGCCGGCGTCGCGCCGCACGGCATGATGCTCCTCGATTTGCGAACCGTAGTGAATGGGCATCTCCCAACCGGAGAAATCGACCATTTTGGCGCCGGCGGCAAGGTGGGAGTCGTAGAGCGGAGTACGTAGCGGCATGGCAGTCCTCGGACGGAAACGATAACGGGCGCGACGGGGCTCCGTCACATCCCCTATCTGTCCTTGGTGCCTGAGAGATTTACTCCGTCGGCGGGCAATTCATGGTGCTGCAACGAGTTGCCGCTCTCCAGATTTGTGCTGCGTCGTCGGTCCTTTTGCCTGAGCGGTTCCTGGGGGTTGCGCCTTCGGCGGTGACGGTGGGAAATGTGTCACTCTCTCCCGACAACCAGAGCGAATTATCCTACAAATCGAGCGATCGCGAGGGTTGTCAGCATTGTCCAATGGGGTTTGAGTCTGAGCGAGGAGTGTGAATCCAACGGGGTTTGAGTCTGAGCAGGTGGCCGATCGCCGCCGGACTGGCATCCAGCTCCACGACCGAGCAACCGCGCTGCGCTGCTGCCATCGCCAGATTTTCCATGCCACAACCGAAGTCGAGCACACGTCCTTCCAGATACGGCAAGGCGACCAGTTCGAAGGGATTTAGCTTGAAGTCCAGGTCGCGAACCTGCTGCTGAAACTGCTTGTCAAAGAATGCGACGCTGCCGTCCGGCTTCATGGCGGGAATTGTGCCGCGAAGCAGGTCGATCTGTCCATTTTCAATTAAAGAAAACCGCCGGACGCGTGGGCGCTTGTGTGGGCTATGTCAGCGGGAAGTTGCTCTCAAAGCGAAAGAATCCACAGCGCCAGATTCCTGAGTTCGTCCGGATCCTTCGTGTCGATGATTTTGTGGTTCTGGTGCGTGCCGTCGGGCAACTCAATCAGGGGGCCGCTCGTGACATGTTCGACGATGACTTCCACGCCATCGGGCTTGCTCTTCAGCTTGGCGGCGACCCTCTTGTAGGCCGGGCCCTTCTTGGTCTTGTCGATGGCATGGCACTTGAAGCAGTCGTTTCTCTTGGCCAGGGCGTGCGCCGCTTCGGCGTCGACTTGCGCTCGCGCCGCGCCGGCGGCGAGGCCGAGCAACAGCATTCCGGTCAGCGCACGCATCTGTTTCATGGTCATCAGTCCCCGCCCATCCTGCCGGCAATGATTCCGCTTCAGGGCGGCGCCCCGAAGCGGGAATCTCTCAGCGCCCGGCGCCGCCAAAGAAGCTGAAGGCAATCACCAGCAGCAGGCCCAGGCCGATCACGATCAGCGTCAGGCCAAGAATCTTCGAGGCCAGGGTGAAGGGCGCGGACGGCGCTTCCACCATATACTGCTCAAGCTGGCCGGTCTCCACCAGGCGCTGGTACTGCGCCGTGTGCTCGTGCTTGAACTCGTCCAGCGATTGCACCCCGGTGAACATCACCACGT
Organism: Sulfuritalea sp.; assembly: GCA_030651305.1. Lineage (GTDB taxonomy): Bacteria > Pseudomonadota > Gammaproteobacteria > Burkholderiales > Rhodocyclaceae > Sulfuritalea. The sequence goes on from JAUSCI010000031.1 coordinate 30,086, forward strand.
CCGGCGGCGGCAGCTTGTCGGGGCGGAAGTGGTTGTTGAAGAAATGCACCGTGAACAGGAAGACCGCCGCCAGGAAGGCTTCTTCGCCGTGCACCACCATCGCCACGTTGAACACCCAGCCGGGCAGGAACTTGGCCACGATGTGCGGGAAAGCCAGCATCATGCCGCTGCCGCCGATGATGGCCATGCCCCAGAACACCGCCCAGTAGTCGAACTTCTCCCAGTAGGACCAGCGCTCGATGGCCGGCCGCGCGCCCTTGCCGAGGAACCACTTGAACATGCCGATGATGTCCGCCAGGTCCTTCCAGTTCGGCACGAAGGAATCGGGGCCGAAGAACTCGAAGTCCTTCCAGTTGCGCAGGATGTTGGCCGACACCGCAATCAGGTGGATGAAGAAGATGCCGAGCATGGTGAAGGCGGCCACCCGATGCACCAGCCCCGCCGTCTGCGGGCTGCCGAAGGCTGCCATGACCGCCTTGGCCCAGCCGGTTTCGGCATAGAACGCCGCCATCCCGGTGAGTACCAGGGTCATCACGCTGAGCGCGAAGACCAGGTGGGCCAGCCGCCACATCGGGCCGAAGCGACGCACGTACTTGTGGGCGTGATCCTGCCGTCGATCGCCCCCCGACAATATTTCCGGAGGAATGTCATGGGAACGGATATGCCAATGCGCTTTTCCCTCCTTGCGGTCCCGGTACTCGCGATACCACCAGAGGATGGAATGCGCCCAGAAGAAGGCGAATACGCCGATCAGCAGGGCAATCATGAATTTGGTGGTGAGCCAGATCTCCGGATACTTCCCGAAGTTGTCGCTGGTGCCGTGCGGGCTGAAGCTGAGGAAACCCGCGGTGGCCAGCGGCAGCGCGTCTGGCTTGCCGTTATGGCACTTCTGGCAGGTCTTCAGCCGGTTCTGCGGATGCAGTTTCGATGCCGGATCTTTCGACGGCTGGATGGCATGGCTGCCGTGGCAGTCGAAACACTTGGCGGTATAGGCATAGCCCAAAGTATTGACCTGGCCGTGATAGGAGGCCTTGTAGGATTTGAGCGCGTCCTGGTGGCAGTTGCCGCAACTGGCGGTAATGTCCAGTTTGGCCTGGTCCAGGGTGCTGCTGATGATGTCGTGCGTGGTGTGGCAATCGGAGCACACCGCCGTCTTCAGGTTGTGCTTCTCGGTGGCTGCTTTGCCATGCACCGAGCCGGTCCAGTCTTCAAGGTGGTCGGCGTGGCACTTTTCGCCGCAGACATTGGGCACCGTGAGGTGCCATTCCTTGCGTTCGGCGGTGCCGCGTGACGGCACGTCGAAGCTATGCACGTTGTGGCAGTCGCTGCATGTCGCCATCAGCCGGGTCGGGTCGTCCTTGTCGGGCTGGGCGTGAAAGGATTTCTTGTAGGCCGCCACGTTCTCCGCGACGACGCCGAGACGGGGCTTTTCGGCGGTCTTGTTGTCCTTCTTCGCGGCGTCCCACAAGTCAAGGTGGCACTGCGCACACTCGGCTTTCGGCGCACCGGACACCCTCACATGGGAACTGGTGCTGTCGATGATGTCCTTGTGACAGGCGACGCATTCCATCTTGCCGTGCACGCTCTTCTTGTAGTTGTCGGGGGCGACGGGCTGCAAGGCACGCTTCTCGCCGCTGGCGGTGGGTATCTCCAGCTCGCCCTTTTTCCCGTCGTGGCAGCTCTGGCAAGTGGCATTGTCGAGCTTCTGCTCGACCGGCGCCGCACTGCCGGCCGCCATGGCCAGTGCACTGCTCAGACTGGCGGCGACAAACACCGTCGCCGTAGCCATCCACGCTGCAAGTTTGCTGGTATGCATTTAGACTATTCCCGTTGGCTCTGCATCTTCCCGCGGCAAGCCCGTGCCAGGCGTGCGGCGGAAAATTCCGGAGCGACGAGGCTCAGCGCGACAGAATCCACTGCGCCATGTTGCTCAGCTCCTTCGGATCCTTGGTGTCGATGATCTTGTGGTCTTCCTGGGTGCCGTCCGCCAGCTTGACCTTCTTGCCTTCGGTCATTTGCTTGATGGCCTCCTTTTCGCCGAGTTTCTTTTCCTTGTACTTGGCCGCGATCTTCTTGTAGGACGGACCCTTCTTGGTCTTGTCGACAGCATGACACTTGAGGCAGTCGTTCTTCTTTGCCAGCGCCTTGGCTGCGGCTTCGTCAACCTGTGCATGCACGGGGGCGAGTCCGGCCATGGCGAACAACAATGATCCGGTGAGCAACAGCTTGATTTTGGTATTCACGATTCGGCTCCAGTAAATAAGGTTGAAATGAGTTGCGATGTGTCGTCTGATTCAAAAATGGCGGCCGGCGCTTCCCTCCAAACACGATCTTGCGTAAGCCACGGTAAACTCCACGACGGCAAGGTGTCGATCGGAGGGCTCCTGCGGCAGCGCATGGTGCCCTGGTCTTGTTTCAATTCGGTCGCAACAGGTCAGCCTCGACCCGCACGAAGCGTTCTGTGAATCGCGCCAGTTCGCGGTAGAACTCGGTGTCGGCACCTGACCTGACCGCGTCGGCGAAGCGGCCAAGCCATGCGCTTAGATGTTCGGCCACGAAGCGGTGGTGCAGCGCGTTGGCGGTCGATAGTTCGTCCGCGTTGCCGCCGAGTTGGGCCTGGTGCTGTGAGAAGATCAGCAGGTAGAGAAATTCCAGTTCCGCCGCAACGTGATCCACCAGTTCGCGAAAATCATCGCTGACGTCGAAGCCTCCCTGCTCGTAGAAGTCGAGCACCCCCATCATTGCCTCGTGCCGCATCGATGGATCATCGGTCAGCCAGAACGATGCATAAGGCATGGCCGCCGGTTGTGACGGGCCGATGAACAGCCGGGTGTAGTCGACCAGCAGCGTTTGCAGGTCTTGAGCGACAAACGCGTCGCCCAGCTTGCGGGCAGATTCGGCGAGGTCCGGGTCGATAGCCCGCGCCGCCGCCACCATGGACTCGAACAGGTGCTCTTCGCTGAATTCCGTACCGGGTTCGTAATAGCACGCCGCAAGGAAGCGACACAGATCCTCGCGCGCCGCTATGCCGTCGGTGATATTCCTGGTCATTGCGTCTCCTGATAATGGGCGGTTGAAACCGGCTTCCGATCCCGTTTCAGGCTCGCGGGCTGTACTTGCCGACGTAGTAAACATTGGGCTTGGTCCCTTTCTCTTCCTTCAGGCGGAAGGTCTTTTCCTTCTTCAGTATCTGGGAGATCTTGCTGTTCGGATCCTGCTGGTCGCCAAAAATGCGCGCCTGGGACGGGCAGACCTCGACGCAGGCCGGTTGCAGACCGTTGGTCACGCGGTGGTAGCAGAAGGTGCACTTCTCAATGACGTCATCCGAGCGGATCGGCTGCAGTTCTCCACCCTGCCACGCGTTCATGGCCGGTATCCTTGTCCCGACCTTGGCCGATACTTCCGCGCCCGATGAGGTGCCGCCCGGGATTGCTGACGCCTTGTCCACCCAGAACGGCTGCGCTTCATCTTCCGCGGGGTTGAGACTGATCACGCTGTAGGTCTCGCCGTTCAGGCTCGACGGGCCGAGTTTCTCGTGACTGTACGGACACCCCCTCGCCCTCTGGCAGTCGCCGCAACCGACGCATAGCTCCGGATTGTGCAGGGTGATGCCTTCCGGCGTCTTGAACAGCGCCCTGTAAGGCTTGCCTTTGCCTGCCTTCTCCGGATTGCCGGGGCAGATCGTGATGCACGGTGGTTCGTCGCAGTGGTTGCACAGCACCGGCATGACCATGTGACGGGTATTGGGGAAAGTCCCCTCACTGTGTATGAGGAAGTCGGCCCAGTTGTAGCTTTGGCCGTCGGCGCGATTGCGCGTATTGTTTTCGGCCTTGCAGGCAAAGGCGCAAGCTCCACAGCCGACGCACCGTCCCAGATCGATAACCATTCCTAGTTTCATCATATTCTCCTTATCGACGGCGCTCAGGCCTTGGTGATCCGCACGCCGGTGAAGCCGCCGTTGCGGGCCGTGGCGCCACTCAAGCGGTCGTAGTCATCGACCAGTATCTCGTTGTTGTTGGCACCCAACGCTACCGCTTTGGCATAGTCCCTGGAGGCGACGCGGCCGTAGGCCCAGTGCCCCTGGCCATAGCACTTGGCCACGGTTCCGGGACGCACACCTTCCCACAACTTGAGTTCGGTCGTGATGGAACCGGCCTGCGACGTGATGGTTACCTTGTCGCCGGTCTTCAGGCCCAGTTTGGCGCCGTCTGCCGGATTCATTTTGACCACGTCGCCCCACGACACATCCCCCGGATCGACCTTCTTGAACTCCTGATACCAGGGCAGGTTCTGCGAGCGGCCTTCGCGGTTCAGGCGCGACTTGTAGTCGATGAAGGTGAAAGGGAACTCCTCCATGCTCCCATGCCGCTTGGGTACTTCATAGTGCGGCACGAAGGCCAGATCACCCTTCGCGGTATAGCCGCTGACAGCGAGGATGTCGTCGACCGTGGTCTCGTGCTTCTTGGCATGGCCGTCCAGTGCCTTCTTCAGCGTCGCGCTATAGAACTCGAACTTCTTGGTCTCGGTCTTGAACTTGCCGCCCCAGCCCTTTTTCAGGGGGTAGCGCGCGCCGGAGAACATGCCCCTGGCCTTGAACTCGGCCCAGCCCTTGATCGGGGCGTCGCCCTTCTGCACTTCCTTGCCGTCCCAGATCGGTGCGCTGATGAACCTGACGACAAGCTCGGCGAATTCCAGCTCGTTGCTCGCCGACTTGCCGGTTTCGGGGTCCTTGATGGTGTCGTAGTAATCGGCCAGGTTGGGGAAGCCCTTGGCCTTCAGCTTCTGCGCCAGCAGCCACATCACCTCCGTCTCTTCCTGCTTGCCCTCGAACACGCGCTTGATCGGGTTTTGCTGGATCGAGGCATAGGCATAGCCGTTGGACATGTTGGTGACGATATTCCAGCCCTCGGAACTGTTGTGGGTCGAGGGCAGCACGATGTCGGCAAACTGGGTCATTTCCGACGGATTGGTCACCATGTGGGCGAAGAAGGGTATCTTGGACAGCGCCTGGTTCCAGCGGTCGGCGCCAGTGCCCGAATGGTTGAAGTTGCTGAAGGTGGAGAGCAGCACCTTGACCGCTCCGGGGTTCTTCAGTATCTCGTTGGGAACGTTGTTCACCGACGAGGTCTGCAAGCCGGGCATGTCCTTGTGGCCGCGGTTGCTGGTCACATGGTTCTTGGAGCCCTTCTTGGCCAGTTCATCGATGAAGCTGTCCTTGCTGGGGAACTTGTTCAGCTTGGGGCCGCTGGCACCTTCCCAGACCACGACGTCGATTGAACCGAGCAGACCGTTCAGGGCATACACCGCCATCGCGGCATAGGTGCCGCGCGGCCACATCGCCGCGCCGGGACCCATCCAGACGGCGGTGGTGGGGCCGTGTTTGGCCATGGTGCGGGCAACGCGGACAATCTGATCGGCGGGGATGCCTGATTCCTTTTCGCCGAAGGCCGGGGTGCGGTCCTTAAGTTCCAGGTTCCACCATTTGACCAGGCCCGAGGTTTCCTTCTCGACGAAGGCATCTTCGGCGACCGTGCTGCCGGCGACGAAGAGGTTCTTGCCGTCCTTGAAGTCGCCGACGAATTCGCGGTTCCACAGGCCTTCGGCAAGGATCACGTGGGCGATGGCGCCGGCCAGCGCGCCGTCGGTGCCGGGCTTGACCGGCAGCCATTCGTGCGACTTCGCGGCGGCGTTCGACAAACGCGGATCGACCGTGATCACGGCGCCGCGGGCAACGATTTCATGGAAGCGATGGATGGTGTTCGGCACCTGGCGGTTCGAGGCCAGCGGGTCGGTGCCCCAGAGCACCAGGCAGTTGGTCTTTTCGAGGTCATAGTCGCGATAACCGGCATACCCTTGGGTAAAGCGCGGGCCCATTTTCTCGGCCTCGGCGCAGATGGCGCTGTGCGAAAAGTAATTGCCGGTGCCGAATATCTTGGGCAAGGTGCCGTAGAGCAAATCCTGCGTGATCGGTCCGTAACGGCCGCGCAGGTAGAGCAGCTTTTCCGGCTCACCGGCGGTGCGCAGTTGGATCATCTTGTCGGCGACGATGGTGATCGCCTCATCCCAGGAGATCGGCACGAACTTCGGATCGATGCCACGACCCTTGGCCGCATTGGTGCGCTTCATTGGCACTTTGATGCGATCCGGATCGTAGGTCATCTGCGGGATCAGGTGACCGCGCGGGCAGCAATAACCATGATTGCTCTTGGAGAACTCGTTGCCGCGCACGCGGGTAATGCGACCGCCCTGCACGAACATCTGGATTGCGCACCATTGAGTGCAGCCCTGGCAGGTGCTGGCCACCCATTCGCCCTTTGCCGGAGTGCTGGGCCTGGCCTTGCGCGGCACGAATGCATTCTTCACCGGACCGGCCTTGCGCTTCGCCTGGGCGGCCGCCAACGCACTTCCGCCGAGCATCCAGGCCGCGGACGCCGCCGAGGCCCGGATAAATTCACGTCTTGTCAATCTCATGATTGCCTCCTTGTAAGGAACCCCATCAATAACCAAACACCGAAAATGTGACCGTTCATTGCCTGAATCCGGTTTCAGCTCGCCATCTGCGGCAAGCCTGTCGAAGCCAGCCGAAAAGTTACCGTTCGGTAACCCGAATCCCGCATCACGACGCCTTCCAGGCTCACTAACCGCCGACCCGGACAGCCCGACCAAAGTCGGCGCTGGTGACACGGCGCCAGATGCCGCAAGGCCTGCGGCGCGGTCGCGGCGCGAAGGCTTGCGTTGCGGATGAGGAATTGAGGTTTCACGATGTCCGGCAGATTTACTTGTTTGCCAGTCTTCTCGCGAGAACCATGCCACGACAACAAAACGACCTGGTTTCAGACGCTTGCAGCAAAGTGTCGTAGTCTCAGCGGCAACAGGTGGGGAAATGGGGCGCAGGATTGTTACCGTGTAGTAACAAATGGCGCCGTTGTGTCTCGGATGGCACGAAACATGTTACCGGGCGGTAACCGGTACCACTCACTTCCGGCTTAAGCAATTGCGGGAAACAACAAGCTTTCGCCAATTACTTTAGCTTGCGCTGCTCTGCTCCTGGAAAAGGGTAGCAATGGCCTCCACCATCTGATCGGAGGCGTCGCGGTAGGCTCCTTCCTCCAGCATATGCAGGGCTCTCTCCTTCGCCCCGTGCCGGGCGACGGCCAGTACTTCCCCGGCGCACCGGCGGAAATCGGCGTGGCGCGACCTGACCACCGAGAACGCCGGCATCTGGCCGAAGCGTTCGCGACCGATGCCGCTGAGCCATTGGCCGAGGGTACATTGATCGTCGCGGAACATGGTGTCGACCTTGATATCCTCCTTGCTGAAGCCTTGGATATAGTCCCGTAGCCGCGCCTTCCACCTGATGTGGGCATCGATCGCATCGCCTTCCGACGCGATGACGAACATCCGGGCCAGGAGCTTCTTGATCCGTTGCGACTCCGTTACGTAATTGCCGCGCTGCAGCAGCTTGAGAGCGCCGGCCGTGTCGCCTGACTGTGCCGCCGCCAGCACATCGCCAGCACAGCGATGGAAATCGGCATGGCGGACCTTCAAGTCGGAGAAAGCTTCGGAAAAGCCGAACATTTCGGCACCCTTGTTGTGGATCCACTGGCCCAGAGGGCATTGATCGTCCCGGCAAACCACGTCGACTTGCAGTTGCTCGCTGCGAGTGCCATTGATGCAGCCTTCGAGCCGCATCTTCCATTTCATGTGGGCGTCAACCGCGGTCATGAAATCCAGACCCGCAAGAACAGTACCTCCGACCTCCGCTACCACTGCTTCTGACGCCGGCAAGGACGCGTTTTCGTCCCCATGCAGGATGCTCTTGGACCAAGCCAACAGTCCCATGCAAAATTCTCCCTTCGAATAGTATTTAGTTCGCGAACATGCAACGCTCGGGCAGCGAATGTTGGCGCCCCGCCAAGACGACCTCAATTTGCTGAATCGGCATCGGTTTGCCGAACAAGTAGCCCTGGAAACTATCGCATCCCTTGTCGGCCAGGTGCGTGCGCTGTTCCACTGTTTCGACACCTTCGGCGATGATATTCAGGCCGAACGCGTCGCCCATGGTGATGATCGCCTGCACGATATTCTTGTCGCTGTCATCCGACACCAGATCGCGCACAAACGATTGGTCGATCTTGATCTGATCCAGGGGCAGTTTCTTCAGATACGACAGTGACGAGAAGCCGGTACCGAAATCATCCATCGATAAACAGACACCTAGCGCCTTGAGTTGATGCATCTTGCCGATAACGCTATCCACGTTGTCCAGCAGCAAGCTCTCGGTCAGTTCGAGCTTGAGGCAGGCCGGATCGACACCTGACTCGGCTAGTGCCTGTTCCACTTGCGACACGAAACCGTCCTGCGCGAATTGCAGCGGGCTGACGTTCACCGCGACATGCAACTGGCGAGTACCCGCATCGTCCGACCATGCCTTGATCTGGGCACAAGCGGTATGCAGCACCCACTCGCCCATCGGCAGGATCAGCCCGGTTTCTTCCGCCAAAGCAATGAAAGCCGCCGGCAAGATCATGCCGCGTTCCGGATGCACCCAGCGCAGCAGCGCCTCGACGCCGATAATGCCTTTAGCATTGTGCACCTGTATCTGAAAATACAATTGAAATTGTTGGCGGCCTATTGCATGGCGCAACTCATCTTCCATTTCCATGCGGTCTTCCAGCGCGGTCTGCATGGCGACATCGAAAAATCGAACCGCGTTGCGCCCCGCCGACTTGGCCTGATACATGGCGATATCGGCGTGCTTGATCAGGTTGTCAATGCTTTCTTCGCGACCACTGAACAATGCCACCCCAATGCTGGGGGTGGAATGAAATTCGTGGTCTTGCAGCAAATAGGGATGACTTAAGGTGGCGCGTATTGTCTGCGCCACTTTTCCGGCCTGACTGGCTGCCTCGTTCGCGTCACCGCTCAATGTTCCCAGCAGAACGACGAATTCATCCCCGCCCAGCCGAGACACGGTATCCAAATCACGAACGCAATGTTGCAGGCGTTGGGCAACTTCGATCAGCAGCAGATCGCCCGTCTCGTGACCCTTGGTGTCATTGATCGCCTTGAAATGATCCAGGTCGATGAAGAGTGCGGCACCATGTTGCCCATGCCGCGCGCTGGCCGCCATGGACTGCCGTATCCGGTCGAACAGCAAGCGACGATTGGGCAGGCTGGTCAGCGGATCGAAAAATGCCAGATTGTAATTTTCCTCCTCGGATTTTTTTTGCCGCGTGATGTCGGAGAACGTCGCCACATAATTAATCACTTTGCCTGCGCTATTGGTGACCGCGGAAATCGCCAACCGTTCGGGATATACCGAGCCATCTTTTCGCCGATTCCAGATTTCGCCTTCCCAGAATTTATCGCGATTCAGACTCTCCCACATGAACTGGTAGAACTGAGCCTCCTGCCGGCCCGAATTCAATAGGGCGGGCGTCTTGCCCAGCACCTCGGCAGCGCTGTAACCGGTAACGGTGGTAAAGGCATGATTGACATTGAGGATGATGTTGTCGCCATCGGTAATGAGTATGCCTTCCTGCATTTCAAAAGCGGTCGCGGAAATGCGCAGCTCTCTTTCCAGCCGTTTGCGTTCGGCAATATCGCGACACGCACCATATACCTGGCCATTTGGCAGCAGCGCCGCGTTCAATTCCAAAGGAATTTTTTTCCCATCCTTCCGAATCAGCCGAATTTCGGAGACATGACGATCACTGGAACAGAAAATCAGCCGGAATTCCAGGCGATAGCGATCACGCCAGTCTGGCGGGACCAGGTCGAATACGGTCATTCCGTACAATTCTTCGCGGCTGTGGCCCAGCATGGACGCGAACATGTCATTGGCGTACGATATCCGGCCGTCTTGCGAACAGATGAACGCGCCATCGGGCGCGCACCTCAGCGTCATTTGCAGTATGTCTTTGCTCTGGTGCAAGGATTCTTCGGCCAGCGTGCGTTCAACGGCAATCGAAACATGGGAAGCGATGGTCTTGGCCAAACGGACATCAGGAATTGAAAACTGACGCGGCGCATCGAAATAGACCGTGAACTTGCCGAGCATCCGGCCATGCCGCAGCAGCGGAACAAAGCCGAAGGCACCGATGCCTTCCGCCCTGGTTACCGGTCTGAACCGGGCCAGCCGTTCATCGATTTCGATGTTATCGACAAAGACTGGCTGGGGATCAAGCTCGTCCAACAGCCACGGCGAGTTTCCATCCACGGCCTTGCGGTAGGCATTCGACAGACCGCGCCATGCCTCGAAATGAACGCGAGAATCGGAATCGAGCAGCAGAATCGAAACGCGGTCGGCTTTTAGCGTATTCAGGAAGGCATCCATCGCCGCCTCAAACACCTGGTCGAGCGAATCGGCGGAACTTACCGCCTTGCTCAGCATGTAGAGGGATTCGAACTCTCTCCGGTGCGCATTCTCCTGCTCCTCGGCCCGCTTGCGGTCGTTGATATCTTTGCCCACTACGCAGATCGCCCGCTGTCCCGCAAATGATGTGGCGATACCGGTGGTTTCGACCCAGGTCTCGCTACCGTCCTGGCGAATCAATTTGAGCTCAATCGATTCGACACACTGGTCACCCTGCAGAATGCGCTGGACGCGCTCCATGGCTGCCGACTGGTAGTCCGGATGGATCACATGCAGAATCGACCCGCCGCAAAACTCCTCGGCCGTCTTGCCGCCCAGCAACTTGACGCATTCCTTGTTCAAGTGCTGTATGACGCCGGCGACATGGATCAACATCGGCAAGGGTAGTTGTTCGGACAAGACCCGGTAGCGCTCGGCATTTTCGTCCGCCAATTGTTCCACACGCTTGCGCGTAAAAACGTCGGTTTGCGTCCCTACCAGACGTAGCGGCTTGCCGTCCGCCGCATGTTCCACGGTCTTGATGCGTATGACCACCGACTTGTGAGAGCCGTCCTTGCACCGCAGGCGGCACTCCTCGCAAAGCAGGGTAGATCCACCACTCAGATGAATTGCCAGTTGCCGTTGAATGCGTCCGCGATCCTCCGGGTGCAGACGCCCGCTCCATTCTCCGAAACTGTCGCCAATTTCACTTTCGGAATAACCGAGCATGGAGGCCCAACCGGGTGAGAACCAGAAAGAACCAGTCGTCAAATCCCAGTCCCAGACACCGTGGCCGCTTACGTCCAACGCCAAACGGGCAAGCGTCTCCTGTCTATGCTTTACCCGGTTGGCGCATATTCCACTTTCCCGTTCCACTGCCGGATCGGGCGAGAAAGCAAGAGTCGGCATGAAGGAATGAAACGGTCCGATGCGTATGGAAGTCGCCCGAACAGGCGATCAGTGGCTCTGCCCGCTTGAATTCCCCTGGTTTTCCATCCCCTTGGCGTAAAGGCGCACCAAAGCCAACTGAACGGCGTCGGAATGATGGCGGAAGCTCTTCGTGAGCGCGCCCGTCGCAGCGACGGCATTACCGTCGTGAACGTCGCTCAGAATGCCGCCTGCGCATAGATGGAACTCGGCATGTACCTTGCGCAACTGGGCGTACTCGGACAACTCGCCAAACCGGCTCTGGCCTTCACCGTGAATCCAATGTCCGAGTGAGCAGTTGTTGTCGACCGCGACCGTCGACACGCTCAGCGATTCCCCGGCATCGCCGCGAATCTGCGCCTCGAGTCGGGTCTTCCACGCGGCATGAGCATCAAGCGCCGACTTCATGTCGAGCCCATGGAAATGTTGATCGTGATCGGCAAACTCCACCTTTGCCGGCAATTCGCCCGCCAGTGTGTTTCTCAGCCAACTGAGAATGCTCATTTTCTTTTCTCCCCAAGGTCAAAAATACAAATGATAAAAGCGTCGATAATTCTGTTGAGCAAATGCGCGCATTTGATCGGAGGTATTTGAAATGTCGGCACGAAAGATAGCGATTGACTCCCCACGTTGTGCTGAACCCTGCAATGCCGGTCGGACCGGGAATGCCGGATTTGTTCACGCCATGAAGTTACTTTGCCGTAACTTGTCATCGAGTTTTCGAAGCATCCCCAACCCGCGGCGCAGCAAGGCAAACCAAACGACCGGAGCCGGCGCCGACGGCGCGGCGTCCCATGCGCCAAGTCCTGTAGCGGATTCGCGGCGAAAGGAGCGACATTGCTTTGAGACGCGGAAAATTCACGATACGCACCGGAACACCCAGTTGTTGCTTTACAGGCAAGAACCATTCCATCAAAACAAAGCAACGTGCTTTCAGGAGATTGGAATCAGGTACCGCAGACTTCAGGCGGCCAGGCAGGGGGAAACGGGTTAAGATCGTTACCACACCGTAACCGGCAGAGGCTCCATGACTCAGAACACGCCAATCTCGTTACGAAACCGTAACCGACGCCGCTGGCTGATCGAAAGCGGCTGCCTCGCTGCCGTCGGCCTCATCGGCCTGTCGCGCAAGTCGCAGGCGGCGGGCAGCAAGATCCGCGTCGGCATGACCCCGGCCTTCCTCCATGACCAGCACAAACTGCTGCGGGAGTGGAGCGATTACATGGCGGCTTCGCTGCAGCGACCGGTGGAATTCATCCAGCGCGACAGCTATCGCGAAACAATGGATCTGCTGCGCCTGGAGAAACTCGAATTTGCCTGGATCTGCGACTACCCCTTCCTTCATCTCAAACAGGAAGTGCGTCTGCTGGCGGTGCCGCTTTATAGGGGGCGTCCCTATTACAGCTCCTACCTTATCGTGCGCAAGGACAATACCCGGGTCAATTCGATAGGCGATCTGGCTGGCAGCGTGTTTGCCTATGCCGACCCGTATTCGAATACCGGCTACCTCTCGCCGCGTTACCATATCCGCCAGGTGGGGCGCGACCCCGCGACATTCTTTCGCAAGACCTTCTTCACCTGGTCGCATCGCAAGGTGGTCGAGGCGGTGGCCAGCGGCCTGGCTCACGGCGGCGCAGTCGACAGCTATATCTGGGACACCCTCGCCCACGTCGAGCCGGCGCTGGCAGCGCGTACGCGCGTGGTCTGGCGCTCGGCGGAATACGGCTTTCCACCCTTTGTCAGCCACCACTCGGTTGCCGCTGACCAGTTTCAACTGATGCAGCGCCATCTGCTTGACATGTCCCGCAACGACGCCGGGCGACGCCTGCTCGAGCACATGTACCTGGACGGTTTCATTGTCGGCAGCCCCGCCCTGTATGACGGCGTCGCGCACATGATGCGCGCCTTTGGCGAAACCTGAGTGCTCCGGTGCGCTGGCTGTTCAATCTATCCTTTCGCCACAAGATCCCCTTGTGGACGTCCTTCCTGATCGGTTTTTCGATCCTGGTCGTCAGTGCCGCTCTGATGACGCGCGCCTACGACGACATGAAGCGCGCGGTGGTGATCAGCGCCGACAACCTGGCGCATACGCTGGCCAATACCGTGGCGCCGACGCTGTTGCACGACGACACCTGGCGCGCCTTCGAGATCGTGCGCTCGCCCTTGCGCGCCGAGTTGGCCAGAACGCCGGTCCAGGTGGATGCCGTGGTGGTGCTCGGGCGGGACCTCAAGGTCTTCGTCTCCAGCGAACCCGACACGCTGCCCATGCTGAGCGAGGCGGCGACCCTGGGCGACGACTGGAAGCAATTGAGCGCACAACTGAGCGCGCCGAAGGCAACGACGTGGCCGCTGGTGCTGGAGCCCGACAACTCCAGCTACCTCTACCTGGCGCTGCCCGTCACCGACAAGGACGCGCAACTGGGGCACATGGTCCTGCGCTATTCGAAATCGGTGTTTCACCCGTGGTTCATCGATACCATCTGGCAGGCACTGGGCATCGGCCTGCTGGTGCTGGCGGTGCTGATTCCGATCAACTGGTACTGGGGCGGCCGCATGGCGACGCCGCTGGTCGATCTGGCACAGCGCATGGGCATGATGCCGGCAGCCGTGCCGCAACCGCTGCCTCCCGACCTCTACCCCTACGATGACGAACTCGGTCAGATGTTCAAGGCCTACGACCGCATGGTGCTGGCATTGCGCGACAAGGCGGCGCTGGAAAACCAAATGGTCAAATCGGAACGGCTGGCCGCGATCGGCCAACTCACCGCCGGCATCGCCCATGAAATAAACAACCCCTTGGCGGGGTTGATCACGTCGGTCGATACCCTGCGACTGCAGCGCGACCTTGATCCGCGCGCGCTGCGTCACCTTGATCTCGTCGATCGCGGCCTGACGCAGATTCGCGATACGGTCGCCGCGCTGCTGGTACAAACGCGCGTGCAGGCGCGACCGTTGAACCAGCACGACCTGGAGGATATCCATACCCTGATCCAGCCGCAGGTCGCCAAGCGCCGCATCCGGCTTGACTGGTCGGCGGCCATGCCCGCGGAATTGCCGGCGCCGGCCAGCCTGGTGCGCCAGATACTCATCAACCTGTTGCTCAACGCCGTGCAGGCGGCGGCCGAAGACGGTCACGTCAGCTTGTGGCTGGGCAGGAAAGACGACTCGGGTTCCTGTCTGTCGATGGTGGTGCGCAACGACGGAACGCTGCTCGACGAGGAACAGCTCGCCCATCTGTTCGAACCCTTCGCGTCCACTCGTTCCGGCGGGCACGGGCTGGGCTTGTGGGTGACCTACCAGATCGTGACCCAGCTCGAAGGTCGCATCGCCGCCCGGAACATCGATGGCCAGGTCGAGTTCGTGGTCAATCTGCCTCTTGGAGAAACCTCATGCAGCACCGCATCGGCCTGATCGAGGACGACCTCATCATCGGCGAGGCGCTCACCGCGCGACTCGACTTTGAAGGCTTTACCTGCGACTGGTATCGCGACGGCAAGGCCGCCCGGCGCGGCCTCGGCCAGCGCCGCTACAGCGTGGTGGTGAGCGACATCAACCTGCCCGACATCAGCGGCGAAAAGCTGTTCCTCGAACTGCTCGACGGCGGCCAGGCGCTCGCTCCGTTCATTTTCATCACCGGCTATGGCGCCATCGACCAGGCGGTGCGCCTGCTCAAGCTGGGAGCCCACGACTATGTCACCAAGCCCTTTGACGTGGGGGGGCTGATCGGCAAGATCCGCGGATTGTGCGAGCGCCAGCAGCCGACGGCAAGCAGCGCCGCCGAGCTGGGCATTTCCACTCCCATGCGGCATATCGAGGGCCTGCTTCCGCGCCTGGCCGCAAGCCGCAGCGCGGTGCTGATCTCCGGCGAATCCGGCGCCGGCAAGGAACAGGTCGCGCGGGCGCTGCACCGTGCCGGCGACCGCGACGGCAAAACACCCTTCGTCGCGGTCAACTGCGGCGCGATTACGGAGAACCTGATCGAGTCGGAACTGTTCGGTCACGAGAAGGGCGCATTCACCGGCGCCGACCGCGAACGGCAAGGGGTCTTCGAGCAAGCCGATGGCGGTTCCCTGTTCCTCGACGAGATCGGCGAAATGCCGCCCTCGATGCAGGTCAAGCTGCTGCGCGCAATCCAGGATCGCGCGGTCGTTCGCGTCGGCGGCGCCACCCCGCACAAGGTGGACATCCGGCTGATGTGCGCCACCCATCATGACCTGAAGGCGATGGTGGAGGCCGGCCAGTTCCGCGAGGACCTGTATTACCGGATTCACGTCATCCACCTGCATGTGCCGGCACTACGTGAGCGGCAGGAGGACATTCTGTGGCTGGCCGGGCGCTTTCTCGATGCGCGCACGATCCGGGGCGAGCCCCCGCGCACGCTGAATGCCGACGCCGAGCGCGCCTTGACCCGCTATCCGTGGCCGGGCAACGTGCGGGAACTGCAACACTGCCTGGAACGCGCCTGCGTTCTTTCACTTACCCCGTTGCTGAATGTCGAGAGCCTGTTCGGCACCGAAGGGCCAGCGGCGGAGGCCAACGATGGATTGCGGCAGCCGCTCAGCGACCATCTGCAGGAGTGCGAGCGTGTCTACATTCGCCGTGCGCTGACCGAGTGCGACGGCCGCATCGCCGACACTGCAGCCCTGCTTGGCATCAGCCGCAAGAACCTGTGGGAAAAAATACGCAAGCTGGAAATGGCCGAAGGCTGAACGCCCTCGGCGCATTACCGCCCTTCGTCAAGTTTTTTGCGCCGGCTTGACCGCGCGGTGGAAGCCGAGCATGCCTTGGAACACCGTATCCACGGTCACCTCGACGAAACCCAGTTCGCGCAGCACGATCGACAGTTCTTCGGCGGTGTAGAACAGGTCCAGCGCGTCGATGAAATACTGCTTGAATTTGGTCGCGGCGGGACTGCTGCCGACGATCAGGCTGGTGAAATTCAGGCAGGCCTTGAGGTAGGTGTAATACAGGTTTTTCACGATCACGTTGCGCGGCCGCAGCATGTCGGAATGGTGAAAATGCCCGCCGGGCTTGAGCACGCGCAGGTTCTCCGTGAACACTTCGCGCACGCGCAGGTGGCGCGAGGCGAATTGCAGCGTGACGACATCGAAATGATTGTCGGGGAAGGGCAGGACATGCACGTCGCCGATGGTGCTCTTGATGTTGAAGCCCAGCGCCGCACTTCCGCAGGATGGTCGCGGTTGAATTCCTCGACGTAATGGCGGACGAATCAGCGTATGTCGTCCAGCCGCTCGCGCAGCGGCGTGATGTGTACGCGGATGACGTGAATGCGGTGACTGTTCAGGTCGGATAGGCGGAAGCTACCCGGCAAATCGAGGCTGAGGAACATTGCCCTGAAATGCCTGAACGAGAGATGGGAAGATATCGAAGTGCTGTTTCTGAATCGTGGCGAGGCAGGAACGAATGGTGCAGAAGGCCTGCGCTCCCGAGAAGGTGCGGAAGCAGCCGGCGATCTTGTGCTTGACCTTGGGCATGCGAATAGCTTGTTCCGCGAGGTTGTTGCTGAAGGGAACACGAGGATCGGTGGTGACCGCCGTATGCAGCCAGTTGAGCTGGCCCGCCACTCGGTAGCCCGACTCGTCGGCGCCCGCCACATCCGACCGGGCAATCGCGTCGGCAATATCGGCGACTGTTGGCGCCAGAAGCGTACCCGCTTCGCCGATCATGGTTTGAATCGTGCCGCGCGAGATCGGCAAACCATACAGGTCGGAGAGCAATTGGGCCGTGCGTGCGACGGGCAGCATGTGGCGCTGCGTCAGATAGACGGCGAGTGCCTTGACGCCGGAGCCGTAGTGCACCGAGGCAACGACATCGGACGGAAACTCGCTTCGGTGAAGCTTGCCACAGGCGCAGCGTGTCCGATGAATGTGGTGCTCGGTGACTTCCAGCGCCACTGGCGGCAAATCGAAGACCTGCCGCGTTTCGGTCGAAATATCTCCATTCAAGGTCGCACCGCAGGCATCGCATATCGACGGCAAGGGATGATCCACGATGTAATCCGGATCGGCGACTTCTCCAGTGTCGAGCCCTTATGCCCCGGCTGACCACCGGGCGGACGGGTTCCCTTCTTGCGCATCGATTTCGTCTTCTTCAGACCTTCGGCAGAAGACGGAATACTGGAGTTGCGGCTGTTCTTCGCCAATTGCCCGTGCAGGTCGGCCACCTCCATCTTCAGGCTCGCCACTTCTGTCTTCAACTCGACGACATCCTTGCGCAGCGCCGTTACCAAATCCCGCAGTGCATGGATGACTTCATCGTTCTGCGCGTGGGTCAGTCCGGCAAGATCGGGCAGCGATTCCATGCCTTCATTTATCGCCTCCCCCGCCTTTTTCTCAAACCCAGAACAGATGCCCTTTCATCGGGTACGGCGGCGTAACAGTCGACGCAATCGGTCGGCAAGCGCAAAGAGGAGAAACCCGAGGGCATTGACCCCTTGCTTTTGATTGGTCAGATACCAGGCGGCAGCAAACCAGACCCGGAGCGGGGTACGTGTCTTGTCGAAAATGGTTCCTGCCGTAATCGAAGTCTGGTGGCGGCAATGGCGACACATCAGCCGTGTGCGACTGGCCCGATAGGCGGGCGCCATGATCGAACACGCCGGACAAACAAATCCTTGCGGCCAGCGCAGCCGCTCCAAATACGCATGGCAAGCCTCCTCCGTGACGAACCAGTCCAGGAAATCATTCCAGGTTCGGGGGTGTTGCGGGTTCGGGGGGTAGTCCTTTCCGGAAATTGGCGGTAGTATCTGGATTTCCATCCAGTGCATTCTAGCTCAAGTGGAGCTAAGTGGATACCTAATATGGATAGACAGTCAACGGAGTATGTTCATGGCCGACGATCTCACTCCCCGCCAGCGGGAAATTCTCGATTTCATCCGCAACAGCATGGAAGTCTTCAGCGTGCCGCCGACGCGCGCGGAGATTGCCGGTGCCTTCGGCTTTGCCTCGCCCAATGCCGCCGAAGATCATTTGAAGGCGCTGGCAAAAAAGGGCGCGATCATACTCGAGCCCGGTTTCGCGCGCGGCATCCGACTGGTGGAACAACTCGGCCTGCCGCTGATCGGCACGGTTGCCGCCGGCAGTCCGCTGCTGGCGATCGAGAACCGCCTCGGCAACATCCGCATCGATCCCGCGCTATTCACGCCGCGCGCTGATTTCCTGCTGCGCGTGCGCGGCCTGTCGATGATCGAGGCCGGCATCCTCGATGGCGACCTGCTCGCCGTGCATCGCACCTCCGAAGCGACCAACGGCCAGATCGTCATCGCCCGGCTGGGCGACGAAGTCACCGTCAAACGCTTCAAGCGGCGCGGCAGCATGGTTGAACTGATCGCCGAGAACCGCGACTTCGCGCCGATCCTGGTCAATACGCGCAAGGAGCCGCTGACCATCGAAGGCGTCGCGGTCGGTTTGATCCGGGATGGCCGGACCTTGTGAACCCGGCACTTGTTCATGTACTCGAGCGCTCCGACATCCGGCGCGGTGATGCCTTCGCCGTAGCGCCAGCGCCGACTCTTGCCACCGGTTTTCCTTCGCTCGATGCCGAACTGCCCGGCGGTGGCTGGCCGCGTGGGGGATTGACGGAACTGTTGCCGGAGCGCGAAGGGATCGGCGAACTCGGCCTCTTGCTGCCTGCGCTGGCGGCGCTGACGACTGCCGGTCAAACCGTGGTGCTGATCGCGCCGCCGTACTGTGCTCACGCGCCGGCCTGGGCCGCCGCCGGAATTCGTCTCGACTGCCTGCGCCTGGTGTTTCCGCGCCGGCCGCGCGATGCCTTGTGGGCCGGAGTCGAAGCCCTGCGCTGCGGCGGCGTGGCGGCCACGCTGCTCTGGCTCGATGCCCTGTTTCGCGGATGCCTGCCCGCCAACAGTCTGCGCCGCCTGCACGTGGCGGCGGGCGAGGGTGGCGGCGGGGCGTTTTGCTTCCGCCCCGCGCGACTGGCGGTCGAGGCTTCTCCCGCACCCCTGCGCCTGCAACTGCACGGCGCGGACAGACAATTGCGTGTGCATATTTTCAAGCGGCGCGGGCCGCCTGCCCGGCAGGCCATCCTGCTCGACATCGCGCGGCCCGCGGGTTTCTCGCACGGTTTTTCCCATGCTGTGGCTGGCACTGTATTGCCCGACGCGACCGACATCCGACGACGAAACCGCGTCGCCGCGTGAAGCTTCGCTTGTCCCCGGGACGGCATTTCCCACCCCTGCGCTAGCGTGCTGGGCCGGGCGCTTCACGCCGCAGGTCAATCTCGCACCGGATACGCTGCGCCTTGAAATTGCCGGCAGCCTGCGCCTGTTCGGAGGCCTGTCGGCGCTGCTGCGCCGGGTGCGCGAAGATCTGCTCGTCATGGATGTCGGCGTGCAACTGGCGGTGGCGGCTACACCGCTGGCTGCGTTGTGGCTGGCGCGGTCCGGTGCCAGTGAGGCCAATGAGGCGATCTGCTCCGATCTGCCTGCCACGCGCGCCGCTCTGGCGGCGGTGCCGCTGACCGCCCTGGAACTGGCGCCGCCGCTGGCGCGGCGCCTCGAAGGCTTCGGCCTGCGCTGCCTCGGCGACGTACTGGCCTTGCCGCGCGCCAGCCTCGGCGCGCGCCTCGGCAAGCCGTTCGTCGTCGATCTGGCGCGCGCCCTGGGCGAGGTGGCTGACCCGCAGCCGTGGTTCGTGTTTCCCGAGCGCTTCGAACTGGGGCTGGAACTGCCGGCGCCGGTCGAGGCTGCGCCGGTGCTGCTATTCGCCGCGCGGCGCCTGATCACGGCGCTCGCCGGCTGGCTGGCGGCGCGGAATGTGGCGGTGCGCGAGATCGACTGCCTGATCGATCACGGCCATGGCGTGGTCACTGCGGTGCCGCTCGCCTTCAGCGTACCGGTGCACGCAGTCGCGCGCATTGAGCGTGTACTCAAGGAACGGCTGGATGCGCTGGCACTGTCCGCGCCGGCGCTCGCCCTGCGTCTGTGCGTACGGGAAGCGGAGCCGCGCGAGGCGCGCAGCCATGCCCTGTTCGATGGCGCCGGGCAACGGCACGAAGCGCTGGCCGATCTCATGGATCGTCTGGTTGCCCGCCTGGGACCGCAAGCCGTGCAGGGGCTGGCTTGCCATGCCGACCATCGCCCCGAGTTGGCAAGTCGGGCAGGCCCCGACCCGTCGGCCCTTCAGGCATCGGCGATGTCGACTCCGCCGCGCCCGCTGTGGCTGGTGGAGTCGCCCGAAGCCTTGCGGGAAAGCCATGGCCGCCCGCAACGGGCCGGCCCGCTGGCACTGGTTGCCGGTCCGGAGCGCATTGAATCCGGCTGGTGGGACGGCCTCGATGCCCGTCGCGACTACTTCATCGCCATCGACAGCGAAGGCCGCTGGCTATGGATTTTTCGTGACCCGCGTCCACCTGGCGGGTGGTTTCTGCACGGCTGGTTTGCCTGAAAGGATGACCGGCTACATCAACGCGTCGGTAAATGGGGCATGCACAATGCGCAGGCTGGTCCGCTTCAGCAACAGGCAGCGATCCAGTGGCTGTCGCAAGCATTGCCCGTGCGTCGCATCGAGACAGCGGCAGCTGAGGCAGAACGCCCGTGCCGTGATTCCGGCGCCGGACGAACAGTTCCTGGCTTTGACGAGATCCCTGATCAGGATTCCCAGTCGAACAAGGTTCTCACGCTGCGGATCATCCACGGCACCGCGTTCCCGCCGCTCCCGATTTACCCGCATCGATCCTTCCGGCGATTGCTGACCGTCGCTGGCGGACGAATCAGCCGGGAGTGGCCGGACGGCGCCCCCGGAATACACAGAATGCATGACAAGCCTCCCACTTCGGAACCGGGAACCGGTTTGCTCTCCGGTACAAAAAATCCCGATCACACGTTGCCGAAATTGTGGCTGATACAAGGGGGCGTGAAAATACCGAAGTCACCGTATTCGTGATACCGAAAAACCGGTAGGGCGACCATCCGCCCAACGGCTGTTCTGTCGTCAGCGCGAAAGTATCCACTGCGCCAGATTCTTCAGCTCTTTGGGATCCTTGGTATCGATGATCTTGTGCTCTTCTTCGGTGCCGTCGTCGAGCTTGACCCTGGGGTCGGTGGTGATGTTCTTGATGACCTTCTCTTTGCCGCCTGCACCGGGGCCAGACCGGCCAGCGAGAGAAACAAGGATTCGGCGATCAAAATTAAGCTTGAGGATTTCATGGCGTGTATTAATGTCGAATCGGCATGGTGCCGCACAAGCCAAGTCACGGCGCTGTCGGCATTCCGCCGATGGCACGAGGCCTCGACTTTGCATCAAATGATTTCACCGCGATGTGCCGCGGCGCCGGCGTCAAGGTTTGCGGGCGATCAGCGTGGCGAAGGACTTGATGCGTTGGCCGGGCGCCTCGAAATCACGGAATTCGGAGTGAATGATGCTCCAGCCGGCGAAGCGGCCTTCCAAATCGTTCGGTGCGAACAGGCAATAGTTCTCTGGCTCGAACATGTCGAGATAGCTGGTGCCTTCGACCAGCACGTTGATCGCCGCGATGCCGCCCGGACGCACCCGCGCCTGCAGCATCGACAGCACCCGCGAAGCCGTCGCGCAATCGAAGAACATCAGCAGTCCGATCGAGACGACGCAATCGAAGTCTTCGCTGATTTCATGGGTGCGCAGATCGGCCTCGATCGCTTCGAGCGGCAGGGCTTCCGCGACCGCACGCTGCCGCAGGTGGCCGATCGCCGCCGGACTGGCATCCAGCGCCAGTACCGAACAGTCGCGCTGCGCTGCTGCAATCGCCAGATTGCCCAGGCCGCAACCGAAGTCGAGCACGCGCCCCCGCAGATGCGGCAGGGCCGCCAGCTCGAAGGGATTGAGCTTGAAGTCCTGCTCGCGGACCTGCTGCTGAAACTGCCGGTCGAAGAAGGCAACGCTGCTGGCGGGGTTCATGGTGGCAATTGTGCTGCGAAGCTCATCGATCTGTCCATTTTCAAATTAAAAAAAACCGCCGGACGTGCCGGCGGTTGCAAGCGGGTATCAGCCCATGGTCAGAGATTCTTCGTGTCGTGGCAAACCGCGCCGCAAGGTTTGGTGTAGGGAATCGGCATGGCCGCGCCCGGAGCGACGCCCTTGACGCCCTTGTTGTCCTTGCGCGGGACATCGTAGATGTGCGAGGTGATGTCGTTCAGCCAGTAGTTCTTGCCGTCCTTGCCCGTCAGACCCTTGCCCAAACCAGCCCCGGTCTGCATGGTCTTGGTGTTGTGGCAATCCGAGCAGGTGATCTTGCTCGCATCCACAGTGCACTTGGCCTTGTCCGCCAGATGGGACTTCAAGTCCGTCTTGTTCTGATGGCAACTGGTACAGGATTCCGGCTTGTTTGAATCGGCCTTCATCTGGTGCGGGAACTTGGCGTCGCCGTGCGTATCGTGGCAATCGGTGCAAGCCACCAACTGGTTGCCGTTGCGATACTTGGACGACTTGATGAAGTCCGTGCCCTGCTGGTGGTGCGACTTGGAGTGCAGTCCGTCGGCCCAGTAGTCCTTGGCAGCCGCGTCTTCCCGCGTGGTGTATTGGCTCAGGAAGTTGTTGCGGCTGGTTCCCGGCAACATGATCTTGTTGGCGGCGTTGACCGGTTGGTCGTTCTTCAGGTGGCCCTGGGGCCGGCTGTGGCACTGGACGCAGATCGCGGTGGAGCGTTCCGCCGCCAGCTTGTTGGGACTGACGATGGTGGCAGGCGCCTCGCTTGCCGGGGCGTCGGCGTTGGCGTGCACCGAGCCGGGGCCGTGGCAGGTTTCGCAACCCATGTTGATTTCGTTGGGTTTGCCGTCGCCGTCGATGTCCATCTCGCCGTAGGGATCGTTGCTCGAGCCGGCCTTGTAGTCGCCAGCCGCCGTTTTGGTCAGCGTGTAGCCGTTGTAATGGCAGGCGGCGCATTCCTTGTCGAAGGACTTGGCCGGGGAAGGATCGGCCAGCTTCTTCGTGCCTTCGTTGAACAGCCAGTCGGCGTGGTAATCGCGCCATTGCTTGCGACCGCGGTCGGCAAAGCTGTCATTGCCCTCCTGGTTGAACTGGACGAAGGGGAACAGGTTGGCGCCGACGCGATAGACGTAGCGCTGCTTGTACACGCCGCCGCCATAGGCCAGTTCGACCGGATACACGCGCGGCTGGTCTTTGGCATCCCTGGCGTTCGTGGTGCGGAACTTGAGCTTGCCGTCGCTATCCTTGAAGAAGGTGGCGGTGAAGCTCACGCTGGCCGCATCGGCGGGCGCCTTGGTGCTGATCTGGTACTTGTCGAAGCCGCGCGTCTTGTCATAGCCATGGAACCAGAATGTGGTGCCGGCCATCAGCTTGTCGAGACCCCGGTTGACGTTGGGGAAGCGCGAGTAATCCTGCAATTTCGCGGGCTTCTTGCCCACCACCTGAATGCCGAGGCGATGCATGGTCTTGGTGAAATTTATTTTTTCCTCGTGGCAGCGCAGGCATTTGGTGGTGCCGACGTAGGTGGCGGTCGGCGGCACGTTGCCGGAGATCTTGACGGTCACGGGCGCGGCCGACAGTTCGAGGGTGGAAAGCGACTTGCGCGACTTGTCGCCGCCGGGCAGGTAGGTGCTGTTGGCGGGTTCGACGTAGACGAAGTACTTGCCGCCGGGCACGTCGGCAAAGCCGAACTCGCCCCTGGCATTGGTTTTGGCATGCAGATAGCGCCCACGGTTGGCGGCCAGACTGTCTTCCAGCGGCTCGTCGTTTTTGGCGTCCTTCTTGACCTCGATCGGCGTCTTGCCCATGGCCGCCACGTCGGTGGCGGGGATCAGCCAGACGGTGGCGTCGGCGATCTTGCGGAAGGATTTGGCATTGCCATCCTCGACCGTGCCGGCGATGGGTGCATTGGGCAGATTCTTGACCTCGGTTTGCGTACAGCCGTAAATCAGAAACGCGGAAGCCAGGGTCAGCAGGCCTCCGGCAATGGTCTTTTTCATGATGATCCCCTTAGTCGGTAAAAAGCTATCGCCAAACGCATACGCAATCCTTGTGCCATGATGCTTTTTCGCCTTCCGCGCGGAGTGAGTCGCGCAGAGGATGTTCAAACGTCAAGAAATCACGTTCGAGTTGTCGCGAAATAGTGACTGTTGTCACTTATTGGAGACAATTCCCCAGCGTTTCATCCGCACGTATAAATTCTGTCGTGGAATGCCGCTCAGGCGCGCGGCTTCGGACATATTTCCCCTGGCCGCGTCAAGCAGACGCTGAAAATATTCGCGCTCGAAGTCGCTACGCGCGACCTGATACGCCAGAGCGGCGGTCGCCACTGCGGCATCCGCGGGAACCGTGTTATCGGCATGTTCGCCCGTCGGAAACAAGTGCAAGGTATCGATCGGGCCACCCGCGTGCAGGGCAACCGCGCGCTCGATGCAGTTCTGGAGTTGGCGCACGTTCCCCTCCCAGCGGCAGTTTTCCAGCGCCTGCAGGGCGGCGGGGGTGAGCGGCCCGCAGGTCTTGCCGAATTTCGTGCTGTAGGTGTCGAGAAAATGCGCGGCCAGCGGCACGATGTCGCCGGTGCGTTCGCGCAAGGGCGGCATGCGCACCGAGACCACGGCGATGCGGTAGTAAAGGTCTTCGCGAAACCGGCCGGCCTTGACTTCGGCGAGCAGCGGGCGGTTGGTGGCGCAGATCAGGCGAAAGTCGGCCTGGCGCTTCTGGGTGCTGCCGATGCGGGTAAAGCTGTGATCCTGCAGCACGCGCAACAAACTGCTTTGCAGCTTGGGGCTCATGTCGGCGATTTCATCGAGGAACAGGTTGCCGCCATGCGCCTTCTCGAAGTATCCGGCATTGGCCTGGCCGGCTCCGGTGAAGGCGCCCTTTTCATGGCCGAACAGCAGGCTTTCCAGCAGCGATTCCGCCAATCCGCCGCAATTGACTTCGAGGAAAGGCTGCGTGGCACGCGTGCTCAGGGCATGGATCAGCTTGGCGGCGAGTTCCTTGCCCGTGCCGCTTTCACCTTCCAGCAGTACGGTGGTGTCGAGGCCGGCGACCTGGCGGATCTGACCGAGCGCGCGTTCCATGGCGGGAGACTGGCCGATGACGTCCGGTATGCCCGCTGCGCCCGACAAGCGGGCGCGCAGCCCATGGATTTCGCGATAGGCGCGGTCGAGTTCAAGCGCCTTGCCGATCACGGCTTCCAGGGCTTCAATGTCTTCGAAGGGCTTGGTCAGATAATCGAACACCCCTTCGCGCACCGCCGCCACGGCATCGCGGGCGTCGGCAAACCCGGTCATCAGGATGCCCACCAGGCGTGGCCGGAGCGCGCGAAACTCGCGCAGCAAATCGATGCCATCGTCGTCGGGCAGGCGCTGGTCCATCAGCACCAGGTTGAAGTCGCCGGCGGCGAATAACTTGCGTGCCTCGGCGCCGTTGGTGGCCAGACTCACCGCGGCGGATTTGGCCAGCAGCCGGTTGAAGAGGTTCCGTGTATGCCGATCGTCATCGACGACGAGGATTTTGGGCGGCGTGTCAGCTGCGGCGGAATGCATGTTCGAATGAGTCGGGTTACGACCCCGGCAATGGACTGGACAAGGAATGGGGCAAGGTGTCAGGCAACGAATTTGGCAACGACTCGGGCAAGGAATTGGGCAACCACATCGCAATTCGCGTGCCATGCCCCGACTGGCTGCTGACGCTGACCTGCCCGTTGTGCAACAGTGCGACATGTTGCACCACCGGCAGGCCGAGTCCGGTACCGTCGCTGTGCGTGGTGTAGAAGGGTACGAAGATCTTTTCCATCACCTCGGGCGACATGCCCCGGCCGTGATCGCTCACCGCCAGCGACCAACCGGGCACGCCGCGCTCCGGATCGTTTTCCCGCTCCAGGCTGATGACGATGGCGCCATTGTCACTCGTCGCCTGAGCCGCGTTCACCAGCAGGTTGAACAAGGCGTGGCGGATCAGGATCGGATCGACGGTCAACACCACCGGTTCTTCCGGCAACTTTACTTCGACCGGCAAATGCCTGTTCTCGGTCTGGCGAAACAGCAGCACGGTGTCTTCGATCAGCGCCGCCATCGGGGTCGCCTTGCTGTCGAAGCAGGAAACCTTCGAGAACGCCAGCATGCGCTTGACGAAGGCGCGGCAGTCCTCGCCGGCGCCGCGAATTTCGCGCAACAGCTCGCGCGTGCGCGCCGGATCGTCGACTCCGCGCTCGGCGAGTTGCGCCAGGTTGACCACGCCTACCAGCGGATTGTTGAGCTGATGGGCGATGCCGCCGACCATGGTGCCCAGCGCCGAGAGTTTTTCGAGCTGCAGGATGCGTCCGTACTCGGCGTTGAAGCGCAGTAATTGGTGTTCGAGGTCGTGCTGGCGCCGGTAATCGCGTTCCACGCGGTCGAGGGCCAGGTAGAACACCCCGAGCATGCCGAGCGCCGACAGCAGGCTGATCGCGGTGACGGCGACGATGGACCAGTTGAAGGTGGATTTCAGCGCGGTGATGTCGCGAATCGCCACCAGCTTGCCAATCTGCCGCTGGCTGACGTCCTCGATGGAAACCGCGGAGAGGTGCAGCGAGCGCCCGCGTTCCTTGATCTCCGAGGGGCGCCCGGCGAGCAGTTTCTCCAGCGTCGGTTCGTCCAGCGCGGCGGGCAGCGGGTCGATCGTCTGCGCCAGCGCGACCTGGGTCGCAAAGCGATCCCAGTTGCCCGCGCGCTGCATCAAGGCCTGACCGTGTCGCCACTGTTCCGGCAAAACCGTTTTCTTGTCGACCAGCACCAGCATATCCACCGACAGGCTTTCCCGGATTTCGCTGATCAGATGCTCGATTTCCTCGCCGATCTCGATGTAGCCGAGGAGGCGGCCATCTTCGCGCCAGGGCAGCACCAGCCGCAGCGTAAGCGTCCCCAGGGCGCCCAGTTCGAGGCCGTGCACCGCCTCCTGCCGCTCTTTGGCCTTGAGCGTGGTGACCCGGTCGATCTGGTCGCCGAACTCATCGGGGCTGTGGAAGCGATAAAGGTTGATCAAATCGGGGCCGGTGAAATACAAATGCGTGATGCGGTGGTTGTCGCGCAAGCTGGCGAACAAGGGGTCGCCCTGGCGGGCCAGTGCCTGGCGGTCGCCCTTGCGAAATGCTTGCGCGATGGCCTGATTGGTCATCATCGCGCGCATCGTCGCGATCATCAGGTTGGTGTCCTTGTCCAGCTTTTGTACAAAAAGCTTTTCCACGGCCGCCGTGCGCTCGGCGATGTCCTGGTCGCGAATGTCGGCCTCGACCCACAAGGCGGCGGCCGCAAACACGCCCATGATGAAGATCAGCACGAGGGCGAGCGGAACCATGAAGCGCGCCTTGACGCGACGGGGTTCCCGCGCCGGGGACGCTGGGCTGGTTGGAGTCATCGGGCAGAGTCTGCCGTGTCCCTTGCCGCCATGCAACTGGTGGATACCCATTCCACGGCTATCCGTGGTCCGACGAGATGGAATCTGCCGGCGAGTGAGTCGATGCGGTTTGCGCTAGACTGTATATAAAAAATGGGGTATCCACTTAGCTCCACTAAGTGGTTTTCCTTGCTTTTTTGCTCTTGATGTCGCCGTAGGTAATTGTTGAGGTGGTGACGGCTTGCTGCATCAGACGATAGAAGAGCAGGCCGCGCGAACGGGAGGTTCGGCGGTTGAATCGGAACACGAATTCGTCGAGATAGGAATCCACCTGATGGGGTTGGATGGCGCCGTGGTGAGTCCCCATGATCCAGCGCTTGACGAGAGAGGCCACGCGATGGACTCCCGGCATGGAGACATGAGCGGGCGTCTCGGACCTGAGCATGACGTGGCGGTCGTGCGCATAACCTGACGATGCGACAGAGCGGTAAGCGGCCGACCCATCCGTGGAAATCGTGCTGCCGGCACAGACGACATCCTGAATGAAGGGCAGCACATGGGCCTCGGTATCCTCAGGGATACAGCGCAGGCGGATACGGCCAAACCCTTTGGGATCGAGGAGTTCCACGGCGATGACCACCAACAGCTTGTTGGTGTTGCTTTTCCTCTTTTTTGAAGCGGTTGCAAGTTGCTTATCGGTGATATCCAGGTAGGTTTCATCGACCTCGACACGCCCTTTGAGCTGATCCCGGCCGGGACGAACCATGGCATGGCGGAAGCGATGAAGCATGGTCCAGGCGGTTTGGTAGCTCCCCAACCCCAGCACACGCTGTAACCCGAGCGCACTGACCCCCTGCTTTTGATTGGTCAGATACCAGGCGGCGGCAAACCATACCCGTAGCGGGGTGCGAGTCTTGTCGAAAATGGTTCCTGCCGTAATCGACGTCTGGTGGTGGCAGTGGCGACACATCAACCGTGTGCGACTGGCCCGATAGGCGGGTGCCATGATCGAACACGCCGGACAAACAAATCCATCGGGCCAGCGCAGTCGATCCA
This sequence comes from Sulfuritalea sp., assembly GCA_030651305.1. Taxonomy (GTDB): domain Bacteria; phylum Pseudomonadota; class Gammaproteobacteria; order Burkholderiales; family Rhodocyclaceae; genus Sulfuritalea. The sequence goes on from JAUSCI010000031.1 coordinate 58,745, forward strand.
AATACGCATGGCAAGCCTCGTTCGTGGCGAACCAGTCGAGGAAATCATTCCAGGTTCGGGGGTAGTCTCTTCCGGCAATTGGCGGTAGTATCTGGACATCCATCCAGTGCATTCTAGCTCAAGTGGAGCTAAGTGGATACCCAATATATAAAAACAGTTACGGTTCCCGCCCAGCCATGTCTTCCCTGCCGGCCTACGCCGAACTCCACTGCCTGTCCAATTTCAGCTTCTTGCGCGGCGCGTCGCATGCCGAGGAACTGGTGGCGCGCGCCGTGCGGCTGGGCTATGCGGCACTGGCGATCAGCGACGAATGCAGCTTCGCCGGCAGCGTACGCGCGCATCTGGCGGGGCGCGGCACGGCGCTGCAACTGATCCACGGCACCGAACTGCGCCTCGCCTGCGGTATGAAGCTGGTGCTGCTGGCGCAGAACCGCGCCGGTTACGGCAATCTCTCGGCACTGGTGACCCTGGGACGCAGACGAGCGGAAAAGGGCGCCTACCACCTGACGCGCAAGGATCTTGCCGGCTGGGATGGCGGCGGCGTGCCGGATTGTTTGGCACTGTGGGTTCCGGCGGCAGACATGAAAGTCGGCGCTGGCGAGACGGCGACTTGGGACGCCGATGCGCGCTGGCTGGCCGAACACTTTGCCGGGCGCGGCTGGATCACCTTCGAGCGGCATCTGCGGCCTGACGACCATGAGCGCCTGGCGCAGCTGCGCGAACTCGCGGCGGCGACGCACCTGCCGCTGGTCGCCGCGGGCGACGTGCACATGCATGCGCGCTCAAGGCGGCCCTTGCAGGACGTATTGGCCGCGCTGCGTTTGAATACCACAGTGGCTGAAGCCGGCGCGGCGCTGTTTGCCAACGGCGAACGCCACCTGCGCTCGCGCCTTGCGCTGGCGCGCCTGTATCCGCCAGAACTGCTGGCCGAGACCGTGAAGATTGCCGCACGCTGCGAGTTTTCCTTCGACGAGTTGCGCTACGAATATCCCGAGGAAGTGGTGCCGGCGGGCGAGACGCCGGATTCCTGGTTGCGGCGGCTGACCGAAGACGGCCTCGCGCGACGCTATCCCGCCGGCGTGCCGGACAAGGTGCTGGCGCAGGTCGAACACGAACTGCGGTTGATTGCCGAGATGGCCTACGCGCCGTATTTCCTCACCGTGCACGACATCGTCGCCTGGGCGCGCGGGCAGGGCATCCTCTGCCAGGGACGCGGCTCGGCGGCGAACTCGGCGGTGTGCTACGCGCTCTTCGTCACCGAAGTCGATCCGGCGCGGGCGTCGATGCTGTTCGAGCGCTTTGTCTCGAAGGAGCGCAAGGAGCCGCCGGACATCGACGTCGATTTCGAGCACCAGCGGCGCGAGGAAGTCATCCAGTACATCTATGCCAAGTACGGCCGCGAACGCGCGGCGCTGGCCGCCGCCGTGATCACTTACCGCACTCGCAGTGCGCTGCGCGATGCCGGGCGGGCACTGGGTTTTCCGCTGGAAGCCATCGACCGACTGGCCGGCAATCTGGCCTGGTGGGAAAAGCGCGAGGAACTGCCGCAACGCTTCACCGAAGCCGGGCTCGATCCGGATCAGCCGAACGTGCAGCGCTGGCTGGCGATCGCGCAAATGCTGATCGGATTTCCGCGCCATTTGTCGCAGCACGTCGGCGGCTTTGTCATTGCGCGCTCGCGGCTGGATCGCCTGGTGCCGGTGGAAAACGCCGCCATGCCCGAGCGCACGGTGATCCAGTGGGACAAGGACGACATCGAGGCACTGGGCCTGATGAAAGTCGACGTGCTGGCGCTGGGTATGCTCAGCGCAATACGCCGCATGCTGGCCGCGGTGGCGCTGCGCCATGACAAACCGTTCGAGCTTTCCGACGTGCCGGCCGAGGATGCTGCGACCTACGCCATGGTTTCGCGCGCCGACACCATCGGCGTATTCCAGATCGAATCGCGGGCGCAGATGGCCATGCTGCCGCGCCTGCGGCCGGCCTGCTTCTACGACCTGGTGATCGAAGTGGCGCTGGTGCGGCCGGGGCCTATCCAGGGCAACATGGTGCATCCGTATCTCAGGCGGCGGCAGGGCATCGAGCCGGTCAGCTATCCGTCGCAAGCCGTGCGCGGCGTCCTCGAACGAACCTTGGGCATCCCGATTTTTCAGGAACAGGCGATGCAGATCGCCATCGTCGCCGCCGGCTTTACGCCCGGTGAAGCGGATCAACTGCGCCGCGCTATGGCGGCGTGGAAGCGCAAGGGCGGCTTGGAGCCTTTCCGCGACAGGCTGCTCGCCGGCATGCGCGAGCGCGGTTATGCCGATGAGTTTGCGGCGGCGCTGTACGCCCAGATCAAAGGCTTCGGCGACTATGGCTTTCCCGAATCGCATGCGGCAAGTTTCGCCTTGCTGGCCTATGTCTCGGCCTGGCTCAAGCGCCACGAACCGGCGGCCTTTCTGGTCGGGCTGCTCAACTCGCAGCCGATGGGTTTCTATTCGCCCTCGCAACTGGTGCAGGACGCGCGCCGCCACGGCGTCGAGGTATGGCCGGTGGATGTCGCCGTCAGCGACTGGGAAAGCACGCTGGAAGGCGATGGACTGTCCCGCGTCCGCCTCGGCCTGCATCAGGTGCGCAACTTCGCTTCAGCGGCGGGTGAGCGGATTGTCGCAGCGCGTGGGCAGACACCGTTTGTCGATCTCGCCGATCTGGCCCGGCGTGCCGATCTGGCCCGCGCCGATCTCGACGCGCTGGCCGCCGCTGGTGCTCTGGCGCATCTGGCCGGGCATCGACGCCAGGCGGCGTGGACGGCGGCTGCGGTACCGCTGCAACGCGATCTGTTCGCCGGCATCGCGCCGCGCGAAGAGGCGGTGAATTTCGCCGCGCCGCGCGAAGGCGAAGACATCGCTGCCGACTATCGCAGCCTCGGCCTCAGCCTCGGTCGCCATCCGCTGGCGCTGCTGCGCGCGCGGCTCACGGCGCAGCGCTACCTTTCGGCGCGGGACTTGCGTGCGAGCGGCAACAACGCCGTGGTGCGCTGCGCCGGCATCGTCACCTGCCGCCAGCGACCGGGCACGGCCAGCGGCGTCATCTTCGTCACGCTGGAAGACGAAACCGGCTGCGCCAACGTCGTGGTGTTCAAGGATGTGGCGTCCCGTCAGCGCCGACTTTTGCTCGGCAGCCGGTTGCTGGGCGTGGCCGGCCAGCTGCAGCGCCAAGGCGAAGGCGAGCATGCCGTGGTGCATCTGATCGCCAGGCGTTTGTTCGATCACAGCGAGTTGCTCGGGCGGCTGGTGACGGCGAGCCGGGATTTTTGCTGAGGTGTTATGGCGATTTGGTTGGAAGCCGCAGGCTACGCGTCATTACGGCTGCATGGTCTCAACGCATACAATCGGCCAGAAACAGCCGTCCGGAGCCTGTCAGAAATTTTGTGTGTGAGGCATAACATGTTGCAAAAGGAGCATGTATGCCAAGCAAGACGAGCAAGAAGAAACCGGCAGCGGCGCTGCCGACTATCCCGAAAGAAATCATTGACCAGTTTGTCAGCGGTC
>JAUSCI010000032.1 GCA_030651305.1 Sulfuritalea sp.
GACCGCTGACAAACTGGTCAATGATTTCTTTCGGGATAGTCGGCAGCGCCGCTGCCGGTTTCTTCTTGCTCGTCTTGCTTGGCATACATGCTCCTTTTGCAACATGTTATGCCTCACACACAAAATTTCTGACAGGCTCCGACCGATGAGGACTCAGAAGTTGATCGTCCTTCTTTATGAACTAGGCTAGCAATCTTCCATTCATTTGAATTGCAACTGGGGCAGGACATAGAACTTCCTAACGAAGTGTTGGTCATGCGCTCATTTTCCCATACCTGATCTCGGCATAGGCCGGCTTTCTTCTTCCAGCTGGAGCGTCTCCACCCTGACACCGGCCGCTCAAATGCCATGCGGCTGGGATCGCCAGTGTCGGGCCTCGCTGCATTGCAGCCTTCGGCGCGAGAATATCGCTAGCGCATACTGAACGGAAGCTTCTTAGGTTCGAGGGTTTCGGTGAACGGCGGCTTCCAATTTAGCCCACTGACTCTTATGGGCACCAAGCTGCCTGTCAGGATTGCGAGATGCTGACGTCCGGATCAAGAATCTCCTGAATGTCGGGTCCTGGGGCTTGTAGCGGTCATTGGCGCCAACGGCCCCACCGTCGCCTTTGTGGCGGGAACCGCCATTGATCATGAAACTGTCATCAGGCAGAAATGGGCACGAAGCTGCCCGTCAGTATTATGAAATGCTGACGTTCGGATCAAGAATTTCCTGAATGTCGGGTCCTGGGGGTACAGCCGTCATTGGCGCCGACGGCCCCACCGTCGCCTATGTGGTGTTTGCGGACCTCGAAAGCGGATTCCAACGTCATCGTGAATGACTGTTGATGGCCGGGTGCTGCCTGATGACGAATGATAGCAGCCTGGCACTCCAAGACCCATTGTTGTCATTCGGTATTCAGGGAGCGGACGTTCGGCGATACGAACAAATGCGCCACGTATCTGGTCGCTTTGTCGCGGTAGTCAAGGTATCCGTCGTTGCTAACCGTGCAAGGATTATTAGACCAAGGAAATTATGGACGCTACCGCACAGACTGTGTCATGCCTGCTGTGTATTCTTTGTAGCAAGTCTAAGAAACTACTTACGGCGGTAGAGACGCATATTGCCATGAATGTCCTATTCAATAATCAGTTGCTTTACGTGATCGATTATCCAGGATTTGATGCCTTGGAGATCTTGGACAAACGCAATGGTCGGATGGGTTTGTTGCGTGGCGCAACGGCTTACCGCATTCGCGGCGAATTCAGCCAATTCCTGGCCGAGGACCACGATCAGGATGAATTCGAGGACTTCATGGATATCTACGAGGCCGTCCTCACTCAGCCGGTATCGCGTCACTGACGTATTTCGCGGAACGTGACCGATGGCATCTCCGACTATATTGGCCGGTAGCGCAAAGTCCATCACAAACGAAATGTAACAGCGACGGACTGCTGATGGCCGAACTGAGCCAGTCAACAAAAGCCAACACGGCATTCCCGATTCCCGGATTCATCGCCGTTTCACCAGCGCCGACTTTCTAGGCCGAAAACAGTTCCATGAACTGCTGCCGCAGCCAGCGGTTGCCCTTGTCGTCGTGGAAGCGTTCCTGCCAGCATTGCTTGATGTCGAACGCCGGGATCGTGATCGGCAGCGGCAGCAGCTTGACGTCGTTGTGCTGCGACAACTGGCTGCCGACGCTGTGCGGCACGATGGCCACCATGTCCGTGGTGGCGACGATGCTTGCCAGTACCAGGAAGTTCTGCATGCGCAAAGTGATGCACTGTTCCAGGCCGTGCTCGACCAGGGTGCGCTCGATGATGCCGTGACCCCATCCGCCCGGCGTAACGATTGCATGAGATGCGGCGGCGAACTGGCGCGCCGTGATGCGTTCGCCTATGACCGGATGGCCCTTGCGCACGACGCAGACGTAGCGGTCGCGGAACAGCCGCTGCATGAAGAAACCGGCTCCCAGGTCGGGCAGGTTGCCGATCGCCAGATCGACCTCGCCGGTCCTCAAGGCATTCTCGGCCGACTCGGGCGGCATGGGCCGGGTGTGGATGCGCACGCCGGGAGCGGTACGGTTCAAGCGCGCCAGCAGGCGCGGCAGGAAGTAGGCTTCGCCCAGGTCGGTGAGATAGATGGCGAAGCTGCGCTGCGAGGTGGCTGGGTCGAATTCCTGACTGGCACCCAGCGAGACGCGGATGCTGGCGAGCGCCTGCCGGATCGGATCGGCGATGGCCTGCGCATAGGGCGTCGGCACCATGGCATTGGCAAGGCGGACGAAGAGGCGATCTCCCGTGGCCTTGCGCATGCGTGCCAAGGCGTTGCTAACCGCCGGTTGCGACAGATCGAGGCGCTCGGCGGCGCGGCTGATGGAACTCTCCGCGAGCACCGCATCGAAGACCACCAGCAGGTTCAGATCGAATTCGGCGATATTCATAGTGTGAATGAAGTGTATTGATCCTATTCGCTACAAGTAGATAGTGTTTTGCTCTAGAGTGCAAGTTACGGCAAAAGTTTCGCGCCGGACGACCGGGAATAACCCGGAAAAAATGGAAGGAGGAGAACCATGCTCGAAGGCTGTGTGCCCTGGCCCGCCGACCTGGCGGAGCGTTATCGCAGTCGTGGCTGGTGGGAAGGCATCACCATTCCCGAAATGCTGGCGCGCAGTGCCGCGCGGCATCCTGAAAAGACGGCCCTGGTCAGCGGCGATCTGCGCCTGCGCTACTGCGACCTCGTGGAAATGTCCGACCGGCTCGCCTGCCGCTTCATCGAGACGGGCATCCGGCCGCTCGACCGCGTGGTGGTGCAACTGCCCAACGGGCCGGAGTTCGTCCATACCTACTTTGCATTGACGCGCATCGGTGCCGTGCCCGTGACGGCCTTGCGTGCCCACCGACATACGGAAATCCGCCACTTCGTGCGCGCCTCGGGCGCCACGGCCTACGTGATCCCGGACCGCATCGGCAGCTTCGATTACCGGGCCATGGCGACGGAGGTCCTGGCCGATTTTCCCGCCTTGCGCGCCGTGTTCGTCGCCGGCGAGCCCGGAGCCGGACAGCAAGACCTGCGCGCAATGATCGCCGCGCCAATGGCGGTCGATGCGGTGCGCGCCGCGCTGGCAGAGTTTCGCCCCGATCCTGCCGAAGTCGCGACCATGCTGCTCTCGGGCGGCACGACATCCCTTTCCAAGCTGATTCCGCGCACCCATGACGATTACGTGCTGAACGCCCGGCTCTGCGGCCGTGCCGGCGGCTTCACTGATGCCACGGTGTTCATGGCCATCCTGCCGCTCGGTCACAACTACAACCTGGCTTCCCCCGGCATGCTCGGCACCTGGTACCACGGCGGCACAGTGGTGCTGGCGCCGTCCGGGGACGCCGCCGACGTGTTTTCGCTGGTCGAGCGCGAGAAGGTGACGGCGATCGCCGCCGTCGTGCCGCTGATCTCCAATTGGCTCAATTCGCCGGTTCCCGACGATTACGATCTGTCGTCCTTGCGGGTGATCCAGAATGGTGGCGCCCGCCTGGCCCCCGAGCTGCGCACCCGGCTGCGTGCGCGTTTCGGCTGCATGCCGCAGGAAATCTATGGCACCGCCGAGGGCCTGATCAACATGGTTCCGCTCGATGCGCCGGAGGAGATGGTGCTCAACAGTTCCGGCGCGCCGGTCTGCGAGGACGACGAAATCAAGGTGCTCGACGATGACGGCAACGAGGTGCCGGATGGCGGCATTGGCGAACTGGTGACGCGAGGTCCGTACACCATCCACGGCTACTACAACGCGCCGGAGAAGAACGCCGAGGCCTTCACGCCCGACGGTTTCTACCGCATGGGCGACATCGTGCGCAAGGAGGGCCGCTACATTTTCACCGAGGGTCGCAAGAAGGATCTGATCAACCGCGGCGGCGAGAAGATCAGTTGCGAGGAAGTCGAGAACCTGATCTTCGGTCATCCCAGGGTCAAGGCGGTCACCCTGGTGGCGATGCCCGATCCGGTGTTCGGCGAGAAGGCCTGCGCCTTCGTCATCACCAGGGATGGACAGGATCTCGAATTCGGCGAACTGATCGCCTTCCTGCGGCGGCAGAACATAGCCAGCTTCAAACTACCCGAGCGGCTGGAGGTCGTCAGCGAATTTCCTCTCAGTCCGGTCGGCAAGATTCTCAAGCGGGCCCTGCGCGAGACGATTGCCGAAAAGATGGACAAGGAACGGGCCGCGGACACATGAAGATCCGCATCATCGGCGGCGGCCCGGCGGGACTCTATTTCGCGGCCTTGATGAAACGGGACGATCCTGCCCATGACATCGTGGTTTACGAGCGTGGCCCGCGCGACGCGACCTGGGGCTTCGGCGTGGTCTTCTCCGACCGTGCGCTGGAATTCCTGCGCGCCGACGACGAGGATATGTACCGGCTGCTCACGCCGCTGATGGAAACCTGGCCCAATCTCACCATCGTGCACAACGACACGCGCATTCCCATCGCCGGCAACGGCTTCGCCGCCATCGGCCGCCTGGAATTCCTGAGCCGGCTGTACGCCCATGCCGAGTCCTTGGGCGTCAAGATCGAATTCGATAGCGAGATATCCTCGCTGGACGATGCCGCGAGGCTGGGCGGCGCGGACCTGGTGGTCGCCGCCAACGGCGCCTTTTCCTGGGTACGCAACGAGAACGAAGACAAGTTCGGCACAGAAACCGACCTGCGCCGCAACCGTTTCATCTGGTACGGCACCAGCAAGGTCTTCGACAGCCTGTCCCTGACCTTCCGCACTACCGCACACGGCGTGTTCTGCGCCCACCACTACCGCTACAGCCCACGCATGAGCACCTTTCTGGTCGAGGTTACGGACGCCACCTGGCGTCGTGCCGGGTTCGCGGACATGAGCGAGGCGGATACGATCCGTCATTGCGAGCAGGTGTTCGCCGGGGACCTCGACGGCGCGCCGATACTCTCCAACAAGTCCTTCTGGCGCCAGTTTCCGGCGATCTCGAACCGGCAGTGGAGCTTCGGCAATGTCGTGCTGATGGGCGATGCCTTGCGCACGGCGCACTTTTCGATCGGCTCCGGCACCCGCCTGGCCATGGAGGACGCCATCGCGCTGTGGAAGGCGCTGCGCGATGCGGGCAGCCTGCCGGAGGCGCTGGCGCTCTACCAGGAGCGCCGTCTGCCGCCGATGAAGAAGATCCTGGACGCGGCTAACGTCAGCATCCGCTGGTACGAGGAAATGGACGAATTGATGGCCCTGCCGGCCGTCGATTTTGCCTACAGCTACATGACGCGCACCGGACGGGTCAGCCATGCCGAGGTGCGTCGTCGCGATCCCGCACTCGCCGAAGCCTACGAGAGAAATCATGCGGATATACGGGAGGATTGATGACCCGCGTGCCGCAGCCATCAACTCAATTGAGTACACCACTTCCAATGACCTATGTTCTTGAACCGGAAGCACCCGTAACCATTCCCGTGGAGGGAATTGACGCGCTCTTTCCTGTGCGCCGAATCTACTGTGTCGGACGCAACTATGCGGCTCATGCCAGGGAGATGGGTTTTGATCCGACCCGCGAGCCGCCCTTCTTTTTCTGCAAGCCGGCCGATGCCATCGTGGCGGTTGCCCGCGGTCAGGTCGGAGAAGTGCCGTACCCCTCGCAGACCGGTGAATTTCAGCACGAGATCGAACTGGTGGTGGCGATCGGCAGGGCGGGACGCGACATTCCGATTGAGCATGCCAACGAGCATGTATGGGGCTACGCCGTTGGCCTGGACATGACGCGCCGCGACCTGCAGCTAAGACTGCGCGACAAAGGCCGTCCCTGGGAACTGGGCAAGGCCTTCGATCAATCGGCACCGATCGGCCCGCTGGTGCCGGCATCGCGAATCGGTCACCCGACCGCGGGCGCAATCTGGGTACAGGTCGATGGTCAGGATCGTCAGCGTAGTGACATCGTGAAGCTGATCTGGTCGGTGCCGGAGGTCATCTCCAACCTCTCAAGCTACTTCGAACTGCGACCCGGAGACCTGATCTTCACCGGCACCCCTGAAGGTGTCGGTAGCGTGCTGGTCGGCCAAACGATGTCGGGCGGCATCGACGGCCTGGGCGAACTATCGGTCAGGGTCATCTGACAAGGGGGAACGCAATGAGCAATGAACTCGGGCGGGTGGAAGACCTGCCGGCCGACTACTACCAGAGCCTGGTGTCGATGAATACCCTGCCACTTTGGCCCTCGCTGCGTTCGATGCTGCCGCACAACATTCCGGCCCGTCGTACGCAGCCCGTGATGTGGCGCTACGCCGACCTCCGCCCCAATCTGATCCGTGCTGGGGAATTGACCCCCATCGAGAAGGCTGAGCGCCGCGTACTCGCGCTGTGCAATCCGGGACTGGGTTTGCAGAACATGCAGGCCACTGCCTCCATCTATATCGGGATGCAACTCATCCTGCCCGGGGAAACCGCGCCGAACCACAGGCATACGCCATCGGCTGTCCGCTTCGTGATCGAGGGGCAAGGTGGATTTACCGTGGTATCGGGCGAGAAACTGCCGATGGAGAAAGGCGACCTGATTCTCACTCCGCCGGGCCTGTGGCACGAGCATGGTCATGAGGGCTCGGGGCCGGTGGTGTGGCTCGACGCGCTGGACCTGCCCCTGATTTACGGCATCGATGCTTCCTACTGCATCGAGGGCAAGTCGCAGACCGTGAACCGGCCGCCGGGCAAATGCAATGCGGAATTCCGTCAGAGCGGAGTCATTCCCTATCGCGCCCTGGATTCGAATTCGACGCGCTATCCCCTGCTGCGTTTTCCGTGGCGCGAGGTCAGGCAATCGTTGGCTGCACTGGCTGGCGTGACGGCGAAAGGCGAATTGGTCCACCTTGCCTACGTGAACCCGGAAACCGGTCGGGAGTGTCTGCCGACCTTGGGCTTCTCGGCAATCATGTTGCGTCCCGGCGAGGAAATTCGCCTGCCAAAGCGTTCGGCGTCCGCCGTTCTCCATGGGGTTGAAGGTGCGGGAACTGCCACAATTGACCTGGCAGTGCACTCATTTGTGGAAGCCGACACGATTGCCGTGCCGACCCATGCGGAAGTCTCGCTGAGCAATGCGTCAGCGAAGGAGCCGGCCTGTTTGTTCATGGTCGACGACGCGCCATTGCATCGAAAACTCGGCATCTACGAAGTATTCGATTGAGGCGGCAGCGAGTGGTGAAACTCCGCTACCGTGCGGCCAAAATGCGCATCGATTGGCTTGACTGGCTGATGCTTTGCCCTTAATGTATACAGTATCCAATAACTAATTCGCAATCATTTCGGCTTGCGCCGATTGCAGGACCACAGGAGGAAAGGCAAGTGACAAGACCAGGCGAAGCAAAGCTCAATTACCTGTTTCAGCCGGGACGCATTGGCAAGTTCGAGGTCAAGAACCGGATCAAGTACGGCGCCTGTTGCGTCTCGAATTACAACGGCCGCGACGGCACCATCACGCCGCGCGAACTGGCGCGGGTTCGCGTCATCGCCGGCACCGGTTGCGGCCTGATCACCAACCAGGGGGCTTACCCCGATGCGCTGGGCGAGGGCAAGTCCTACTTCCGCCAGATCGCCATCCACGACGACAAGTTCCTGCCGCAGTTCGAGATGATCGCCCGTTACATCCACGATGCCGGCGCCATGGCGATGCAGCAGATCCTGCATGCCGGACGCTACGGCGGCATCGACCTCGGCTACTGCGTACAGCCCTCGGTGGTGCCGCAGACGCTGCCGCATTTCCGTCCGCCGCGCGAACTGACCAAGGACCAGATCAAGGTCGTCATCGCGCAGCACGCCGACGCGGCAAAGCGTGCAATTCGCGCCGGCTTCGACGCCACCGAGGTCACCAGTTTCATGGGCTATCTGCTGGCCAACTTCAATTCGCGCTTCACCAACCAGCGCACCGACGAGTACGGCGGCTCGGTGGAAAACCGCGGCCGCTTCATGCGCGAACTGATCGACGCCATCAAGCAGGCCACGCCCGACAATCCGCTCTCGATACGCCTCAACGGGGCGGAACTGATGGACCGCTGGGGCGGCAACACCCAGGATGAATCCTTCGAGCTGATGCAGCAGGCCGTCGATTGCGGCGTGGACATGATCTCGGTGACGGTGGGCTGGCAGGAGGCGCCGGAATCCTCCTTCGGCCGCGACGTCGAGCCGGGCTACTGGAACTTTCTTTCCGCCAAGGCCAAGAAGATGTTTCCCGACGTGCTGGTGGCATTCGGCAATCGCCTGCCCGATCCGGCCATGGCCAACGAATGCGTACGCGACGAGGTGTTCGACTACTGGGAGGTTTGCCGGCCGCTGCTGGCCGACCCGGAAATGATTCACAAGGCCGCCGAAGATCGCATGGAGGAAGTCCGTCCCTGCATCGGCTCGCTCAACTGTCTGTCGCGCCTGTTCCGCGATCTGCCCTACACCTGCACCATGAACCCTATGCTCGGCCACGAGGTCGAGCCCGAATACCACGTCACCGAGGCCACCGAGAAGAAGCGCATCATGATCATCGGCGCCGGCCCGGCCGGCATGGAAGCGGCCATCACCGCGCGCAAGCGCGGCCACACGGTGACGGTATTCGACAAGGCCGACAAGATCGGCGGCGCGCTCGGTGCCTATGCCGCCAACGACTTGGCCCGTCCCGCCGACCTGCAAAGCGTCATCGACTACTACGGCGTGATGGCCAAAAAACTCGGTGTCGAAGTGCGCCTCAACACCGAGGCCAACGCCAAGTTCATGCGCAGCGTTCTGCACGAGTACGACGTCTGCATCGTCGCCGCCGGATCGCGCACCGACATGGCGGTGTTCCAGTACCTCGAAGGCGCCGAACTTCTGGTCGATGCGCTGGATGTGGCGCACGGCCGGATGAAGACCGGCAAGCGCGTGGTGATGATCGGTGGTGGCATGATCGGCCTGACCATTTCCGAATTCCTCGCCAAGGCCGGGCACGAAGTCACGGTGGTCGAGAAAGAGAAACGCATCGGCGGCGACATCATGCCGACCTTCAAGTGGCGGCATACCGCCTGGGTCGATGAGTTGGGTATTCAGACCATAACCCTGGCGCAACTGGTCAAGGTCACCAAAGAAGGCGCAACGGTAAGAACGCCCAAGGGCGAGCAGTTCATCCCCTGCGACAGCGTGATCGTGTCCAGCCCGCGCAAGGCCAACCATGACTTGTTCTACGAGTTCCAGTGGATGGTCGACGAGTTGCACGGCGGCGGTGACGCCACTGTGCCGCGCGGCCTCGATCAGGCCATCCAGGAAGGCTATCGCCTCGGCGTCAGGATTTGAGCTGGTAGCCCCCGCTTGCCGACGCATTTAAGGAGTGATGGTATGACCTATAGCGCCCATATCGATACTTTTACCCGCGACAACCTGCCGCCGCGGGAACAGCAGCCCGAGTTTCTGTTCGACCTGCCGGAGCTCAAGTTTCCCGAGCGACTCAACTGTGCCTGGCCCTTGCTCGACCAGCACGTTGCGGAAGGGCGCGGCGAACGCGTCTGCATCCAGGCGCCAAACCTGCGCTGGACTTACGCCGACCTGCAGGAGCGTGCCAACCGCATCGCCAATTTGCTGGTGAAGGATCTCGGCCTGGTGCCGGGCAACCGCGTGCTGCTGCGCGCGCCCAACAATCCGATGATGGCAGCCTGCTGGTTCGCGGTGATGAAGGCGGGGGGCGTCGCGGTGGCGACCATGCCGCTGCTGCGCGCCAAGGAACTCAAGCACGTGATCACCAAGGCGCGCGTGACGCATGCGCTTTGCGACCTGCGTTTGGCCGGGGAACTGAAACTCGCCGCGGCGGAATGCGCTGATCTGCGGCACATCCGCTATTTCAACGACATCTCAGCGGACGGACTCGACGCGGCGATGGCGAAGCATTCCGCAAGTTTCGACAACGTCGACACGGCGCGCGATGATACCTGCCTGCTGGCCTTCACCTCCGGCACCACCGGGCAGCCCAAGGCCACCATGCATTTTCATCGCGATGTCATGGCGTCCTGCGTTTGCTGGCCGCCGCATGTCCTGCGCGCGGTGGCGGACGATATCTTCATGGGCACGCCGCCACTGGCGTTTACCTTCGGCCTCGGCGGGCTGCTGCTGTTCCCGCTCAGCATCGGGGCGTCGACGGTATTGCTGGAGCAGGGCGCACCCCAGGATCTGGTTGATGCGATTGCGAAATACAAGGCCACCGTGCTGTTTACCGCGCCCACTTCTTATCGCGCCATCGCGCCGATTGCCGGGCCGCTGCGCAACAGCAGTTTGCGCAAGTGCGTGTCGGCCGGTGAAGCCTTGCCGGCGGCGACACGAGCCTTGTGGAAAGAGGCAACGGGCATCGAGATGATCGACGGCATCGGCGCCACCGAACTGATGCACATCTTCATCTCAGCCGACGAGGCGCATGCGCTTCCCGGCGCCACCGGTACCGTGGTTCCCGGCTATGTCGCCTGCGTAATGGACGACAACGGCAAGCCGACGCCCGTCGGCGAGGTCGGCAATCTGGCGGTCAAGGGTCCGACCGGTTGCCGCTACCTGGCCGATGATCGCCAGGCCAAGTATGTCAAGGATGGCTGGAACTACACCGGCGATGCTTATTCGCTCGATGCCGAAGGCTACTTTCATTACCACTCCCGCACTGATGACATGATCATCTCTGCGGGTTACAACATCGCCGGGCCCGAAGTCGAGGATGCCCTGCTGCGGCACCCCAAGGTCGCCGAATGCGGCGTCGTCGGCACGGCCGACGAGGAGCGCGGCCAGATCGTCAAGGCCATCGTCGTCCTGCGTCCCGGCAATGAGCCGACGCCCGCGGTGGCGAAGGAGTTGCAGGATTTCGTCAAGCAGAGCATCGCTCCCTACAAGTATCCGCGAAGCATAGAGTTCGTCACCGCGTTGCCGCGTACCGAAACCGGCAAGCTGCAACGCTTCAGGCTGCGTCAGACCAATCGAGGAGATCATCAATGAAGAAATTGCGGCCACCGGACTGGATGGAGGCCAAGGGTTATAGCCACGGCCTGGTCGCCCCGCGCGGGCAACTGGTATTTGTCGCCGGGCAGGTCGGATGGGACGGGCAGCGCAAGTTTCACGCTGACGACCTGGTCGGTCAGGCGGCGCAGGCGCTGAAGAACATCGTGGCGATTCTGGCGGAGGCCGGCGCGCGCCCGGAGCATATCGTGCGCATGACCTGGTACCTCGGCGACAAGGACGAGTATGACGTATCGCAAAAGGAACTGGGCCGTGTTTTCCGCGAAATCATCGGCACCTATAACGCAGTGATGACGGCGGTGCAGGTCGGCGGCTTCGTCGAGGAAGGCGCCAAGGTCGAAATTGAGGTTACGGCGGTGATTCCGGACGCATGAGGCTGGACGAGTCGACCTGGCGGCAAGTGCTTGCGGTATTGCCTGCCGCTTGCGGCAAGGTCAGTGACGCCCTGGCGGTGGCTTTTGTCGATGCCGACGATTTTGCGTCGAAGAGCGGCTCGGCGTGGCTATGGTGGCCGGACAGCGGCCAGCAGAGCGGACGTTGCGACTTCGATGGCGGCTTTCCGCCTGAGTGGGGCATGCTGCTGGTGATGAGCGAGTCCGCGCTCGATACCTTGTGCGTTGAGGGTGACGCATGCCTGGCGGGCCTCGTGCGCCGGGTGCAGATCAGGCCTTTCCTGTTGCAGCAGATGGACATTCTGGAAGCCGCCGGCCTCGACGATTTCATCGAGTCGCTTGAACTTGCCACGCCCAAACATTGATGACGACAGCCGCGGATCAAACATTCGGCGAGTTAGCTCCATGGCAGCGCATGCTGGACCGCTATCGCGAGTTGTTCGTCGAAATGCAGCAGGGCTCGCGCATCGGCTTCGTTTCACGCGAGGCCTCGGGCATTCTTCCCGGCAAGCGGCTGGAAGGCGTGCAAGTCGCGACAGAAGTATCAATGCTGGTATGGCAACTGGAAAGCGCCGGCATGTCGGCGCATATCGAGCGTTTCGCCGGCATGTCCTCGACCAAAGTGGATCTGTTGCTGGTGGCGGACGAGGAGGCCATGGCGACCATGTTTGACCAGATGGAGGGCGACATGCCGACAGCCATCAAGCGCCTGATCCGGCGCGGTCGCATGATGTTCTTCGTATTCAGGAACAAGGCCCAGTTGCAGGATGCCGGCTACGAGGACTTTCTCGATTCGCTCGGGCTGGCTTTCCTTGGAGCCTGCCGATGATCTTCACCAATCCGCGTGGTGCGCCGGAACTGGCTTGCGATGAATGCGGCTGCCGCTGGGTCGACCGCACCAACGGCAACCACTGCTATGAATGCGGCAACGAAATTACGGCCGATTCAATCGCCGAATTTCAGCGCGCCCTGCTGGAGTTTGCTGCGAACGGTCTTCAGCCGGGCCGCACCACCAGGTAACGTTCCAGCCGGGTTCGCATATCGTCCGGAAACGGCACGGAACGCCCGGTTTTCAGCGAGGCCAGTACGATGGTCAGTGTGGCTTGAACGCGGGTCTCGCCAGCGTACTTTGCGGTCACGTTCAGTTCCAGCGAACTTGTGCCAATTCGTTTGATCGACAGCGACAGGCGCAACATTTCGCCGACCTTGCTCGGCGAAAGAAACCGGCAGACGATGCTGCCCATCGGCACCCCCATGCCCTGCTCGACATGGAATTTCGCGAAGTCGATGCCGAGGCCCTGATTGAACCAGTCTTCGACCAGTTCGTTGAAAAGCACAAAATACTGGGGATAGAAAACAATGCCGGCTGGATCGCAATGATGGAAACGAATCAGCTTGTCGCATTCGAAAGGGGCTGCGGCCACGGCGATATCCTCCGGCAGAACAGTCAGTGGTTTACGAAAAAAAGGAAGGAGGAGAGCATGCTCTCCTCCTTCCGAGTGTAACGCTATTTCGTTTGTGAACTAAGCAGCTTTCGGCGGCCAGTCGACCTGCGGCAGATTCTTCAGCGATGCCTGAATGGCCTCGGCCGGATATTCGAAGTCCGAGAGCTTGCCGGCGAAATAATCCTCGTAAGCGCTCATGTCGAAATGGCCGTGGCCCGAAAGATTGAAGAACAGCGTCTTCGGCTCGCCGCTGGCCTTGCAGCGCAGCGCTTCGTCGATACAGGCACGAATGCCGTGGGCCGATTCAGGCGCCGGGATGATGCCCTCGGCCCGCGCGAACATCACGCCAGCTTCGAAGGTGGCGGTCTGATGCACGGCCACCGCTTCGATCAGTTTCTCGTGATAGAGCTGCGAAATCAGCGGCGAATCGCCGTGGTAGCGCAGGCCGCCGGCATGGATGCCGGGGGGCATGAAGTCATGGCCCAAGGTGTACATCTTCATTATCGGCGTGTAGCCGGAGGCGTCGCCGTAGTCATAGGCATACACGCCCTTGGTCAGCGTCGGGCAGGAGGCCGGCTCGACCGCGACAAAGCGGATCTTCTGCGCGCGCTTGTCGCCCGCTGCCGCATCGGCGAGGAAGGGGAAGCTGACGCCGGCGAAATTGCAACCGCCGCCGCAGGGGGCGAAGATCATGTCCGGATATTCACCGAATTTCTCGAACTGCTTCTTGGCTTCGAGACCGATCACGGTCTGGTGCAGCAGCACGTGGTTGAGCACCGAACCCAGCGCGTACTTGCTGCCCGGATTCGTCACCACGGCTTCAATGGCTTCGGAAATCGCAAAGCCGAGGCTGCCCGGGTTGTCCGGATCGGTAGCCAGGAGGTCGCGACCGGTCTTGGTCCGATTGGACGGGCTGGCAACCACATCGCCGCCCCAGGTCTGCATCATCAGGCGACGGTAGGGCTTCTGGTTGTAGCTTATCTTGACCATGAAAATTTCGACCGGCAGACCGAATATCTGGCCGGCGAAGGCCAGCGATGAACCCCACTGTCCGGCGCCGGTTTCGGTCACCAGACGCTTGGTGCCGGCGATCTTGTTCAGATAGGCCTGCGGCACGGCCGAATTCGGCTTGTGCGAACCGGCGGGAGAAACGCCTTCGTACTTGTAGAAAATCTTGGCCGGCGTGCCCAGCATCTTCTCCAGCCTTTCGGCGCGGCATAGCGGGCTCGGACGCCACAGCGCGTAGATCTTGCGCACTTCTTCGGGAATCGCGATCCAGCGCTCGGCAGACATCTCCTGCTCCAGCACCGGGCCGGGGAAGATCGCCAGCATCTTGTCCGGCGTCACGGGATTGCCGTCCGGCCCCAGGGGCGGGAAAGGCGGATTCTTGAGATCGGCGGCGATGTTGTACCAGTGAGTCGGGATTTCGCTTTCGTCAAGCACGATGCGGGTCTGGCTCATGTCTTGTCTCCTCGATAGTTATTTTGGGCTGCTCAGGCAACACTGAATACTACTTCTCAATCCTGGATCAGTGACGACTCGAAGACGGATTCAGGTTTTCATTCGTCTTCTGCGGAAACGTCTAATACCGGATACGGTACACTGTATGCAAACTAACCGCGTGATGTCAATCTCTTTGATATGGTTTTTTCAGCCTTCTGATTCCTCCGGCTTCCGTTTCCTGAAGTAGTACAGTTGGCGCTGGCCTTAGAAACCGAAAGCAAACGTGCAGACAGACACCGAGTCTCTTTTTGAAACCCTGTGCAGATGGCGGGCAGAAGGCAAGTCAGCGGCGCTCGCTACCGTGGTCAGCACCTGGGGTTCCTCGCCGCGCCCCGAGGGCAGCCACCTTGCGGTCGATGAAGCCGGACACTTTGTCGGATCCGTCTCCGGCGGTTGTATCGAGGGTGCCGTGATCGATGCCGCCGCACAGGTCATGGCCTCTGGCCGCCCGCAACTGCTGGAGTTCGGCGTCAGTGACGAGCAGGCCTGGCAGGTCGGGCTTGCCTGCGGTGGCCGTGTGCAGGTATTCGTGGAGCCAGTCGAATGAAGCCTGCGGTTTTGACGAGGATTGTCGAGGCGCAGAACCGGCGTCGTGCGCTCGTCGCCGTTACACGCCTCGGCGATGGCGAGCAGTGCCTGGTCGATGCCGAAACCATTAACGGTGAATTGGCGCTATCGCCGGCGCAGATAACCGAGGCCAGAGATCTCCTGAATTCGGGGCGCAGCGCATTGCTATCCAGCGCGCTTTCCGGCGCAGAAGGCTTGTTTGCCCGCGCCTATGTGCCTTCGCCGCGTCTGCTGATTGTCGGCGCCGTGCATATCGCCCAAGCGCTGGCGCCGATGGCCGCCGCCGCCGGTTTCGAGGTCGTGGTGATCGATCCGCGTGGCGCTTTCGCCACGGCTGAGCGATTTCCCGGCGTGGCATTGAGCGATGAATGGCCGGACGAAACGCTGGCACGTCTGGGTCTGGACGAAGCGACGGCACTTGTGGCCTTGTCCCATGATCCGAAGCTGGATGATCCGGCCCTTGAACTGGCGCTGCCCAGCCCGGTGTTTTACATCGGCGCGCTGGGCAGTCGGCGGACCCACGAAAAGCGGCTGGAGCGACTCCGTGCGGCCGGCCTGGCAGAACTGACAGGACGCATCCATTCGCCGATCGGCCTCGATCTGGGCGGCCGCTCGCCCGCGGAAATTGCGGTGGCCATTCTTGCCGAGGTCATCCAGGTCCGCTATCGCGGCGAGCGCACGTGATTTTTGGCGAATTTCCCCTGGCGCAATGCGAAGGGCTGCTGCTGGCCCACAGCCTGCGTCTGCCGGACCAGATCATGAAGAAAGGCCGCCGTCTCACCAGCGCCGACTTTCCGATGCTCTCGGCGGCGGGCATCACGCGGGTGCATGGCGCTCGGCTGGAGCCCGGCGATGTCGATGAAAACGCGGCTGCCGGCTCCGTCGCGGAGGCCTTGAGCGGAGCAGGTATCGGGGTACGCGCGGCGCATGCCGGCCGCTGCAATCTTTTCGCAACAGGGCGCGGCCTGATGACGGTTGAGCCCGACCTCATCAATCGCATCAACCGGATCGACGAGTCGGTCACGGTCGCCACCCTGCCATCGCTGTCGGCGGTCAGGGGCGGCGCCGTCGTCGCCACGGTGAAGATCATTCCGCTGGCCGTCGGCCGCACGCTGGTCGCTGCCTGCGTTGCACAGGCAGGGCAGGGCGCTGCCCTGAGTGTGCTGCCCTTCCAGCCGCAACGCGCGGCCCTCATCGTCACCGAACAGCCCGGCGACCCGCAACGAAATTACATCGCTGCAGTGAACAGCAGTCGCCGCCGTCTGGCCGATCTAGGCAGTCATCTTGGCCTGGTGCAGCGCTGCGGGCATCGTACCGAGGCAGTTATGGCTGCGCTGCGGGAGGCGATTGCGGCTGGCTGCTCAATGATACTGATCGCCGGCACCACGGTGCCCAAAGACCGGGCGGATACCGTTCCCGCCGGCATCGTCGCGGCGGGAGGCGAGATTGTTCATTTCGGCATGCCGGTGGAGCCCGGCAACATGCTGTTATTCGCACGCATTGGTTCGGTACCCGTCATCATCCTGCCGGGCTGCGCCCGCTCGCGGCGAAGCAATGGCCTCGACTGGGTGTTGCAGCGGATGCTGGCGGGGTTGCCGATGGCGGCCGAACAGATCATGGCCATGGGCGTCGGCGGCCTGATCCGCAGCCCTCTGGAAGCCGATGATGACGAGAAGGCTTCCGAGACGGAACCGGTCAGGGCGCCCGTCGGTCGTCGGGTCGCGGCGCTGATACTGGCGGCCGGCAGCAGTCGGCGCATGGGTAACGGCAACAAGTTGCTGCAGGAAGCAGGCGGCGTGCCGTTGGTGCGGCGCGTGGCAAATGCGGCGCTGGCTTCGCGCTGCACCTCGGTGCTGGTGGTCACCGGCTTTGCGGCAGAGGAAGTGCAAACCTGTCTGGCCGGTCTGGAGGTGAATTTCGCGCACAACCCGGAGTACGAAACCGGCATGGCGTCGTCGCTGCGCAGTGGACTCGCCGCCCTGCCGGCCGATGTCGACGCGGCCGTGGTGCTGCTGGCCGACATGCCCTGGATAGACGGCGGTCATGTCGATCGCCTGCTCGCCGCCTTCGATCCGGAGCAGCCGAAAATCGTCGCCCCGGTCAAGGACGGTCGACGCGGCAACCCGATACTCTGGCCGCGTTGCTTCTTCGCCGAAATGAAGGCGGTGGAAGGCGATGTCGGCGCTCGCGATGTGTTGCGCCGACATGCGGAGCAGATCGAATGTGTCGCGTTCGATGACGATGCGATTTTCGCTGATGTCGATACGCCGGAAGCACTGACCGGATTGGCGGTGAGATGAACTCGAAGGCTGCTCCTCTTCGCGACGAGTTTCCGCTGCTGGCGGCGGCACCCGAATTGCGTTACCTGGACAGCGCCGCCACCGCGCAGATTCACCGGTCGGCGCTGGACGCCGTGGTGCGCCATGAAACCACCCGCCGCGCCAATGTGTTGCGCGGCACTTACCGCCTCGCCGAAGCCGCGGACATCGCCTACGCGCAGGCGCGGCAAACGGCAGCGCGCTTCCTCAATGCCGGTTCGACCGATGAAATCATCTTCACCTCGGGCGCCACGGCTTCGCTCAACCTGGTCGCCCACGCCTTCGGCAACACGCTCAAGGCCGGCGATCGCGTGCTGATTTCGCTCGCCGAGCATCACAGCAACTTCGTTCCCTGGCAGATGCTGCGCGAACGGACGGGCATCGAGCTCAACTTCATTCCCGTCACGTCCGGCGGCGAACTCGACCTGGTTGCGCTGCCGCGCCTGATCGACGCGAGGACAAGACTCGTCGCCGTGACCCAGTGTTCCAATGTCACCGGCGCCTGGACCGACGTGGCGGCAATTGTCGCCGCTGCGCGCGAGGTCGGCGCCAGGGTGCTGCTCGACGGCGCGCAAGGCGTACAGCATGGGCCGCAGGACGTGCAGGCGTTGGGCGTGGATTTCTATGCCTTCTCCGGCCACAAGTGTTTCGGCCCCGGCGGCGTCGGCGTGCTGTGGGGCAGGGGGGAACTGCTGGCAAAGTTGCCGCCGTTCCTCACCGGCGGCGGCATGATAGCCTCGGTTACGCCGCAGGCGACCACCTGGGCCTTGCCGCCCCAGCGTTTCGAAGCGGGGACGCCGCCCATCGCGCAGGCCGTCGGGCTGGCCGCTGCGCTGGACTGGATGATGACACTTGACTGGCAGCAGATACATGCCCGCGAAAGCCGTCTGTGCGAACTGTTGATCGAGGGCCTGCAGCGTATCCCGACCTTGCGGCTGCTTGGCCCTGCGCCGTCGGCGGCCCGTGCGCCGATCGTCTCCTTCGAGATTTCCGGCCTGCATCCGCATGATATCTGCCAGGTGCTCGATGCGCACCAGTTGGCGCTGCGCGGCGGCCACCATTGCGCCCAGCCGCTGCTGGCGGCGCTCGGGGTGGAGGCGTGCACGCGAGCAAGCATCGCGCTCTACAACGACGAGTCCGATGTCCTGGCCCTGCTGGATGGGCTGACTTTCGCGCTGAAGGAATTGAGATGAATGAAGGCAATTCACTCTATCAAGATGCCATCAAGCAGTTTGCCCGGGCCGCCCACGGCCACGGGCAACTGGCGGCGGCCACGGGCGAGGCGAAGCTGGACAATCCGCTATGCGGTGACCGCGTCCGCATGCAGGTCGCTGTGGCGTCAGGATGCGTTACGGCGATCGCCCATGAAACCAGGGGCTGCCTGCTGTGCCGTGCTGCCGCTTCGGTGATCGGCCTGCAAGCTGTCGGGCATGATGCGAACGGCATTAAGGCCGTTGCCCATGACCTGGAAAGCATACTGCATGAAGGTGGCCCGGTAGCGCCCGGCTGGCCGGAGCTTTCCATGTTCGGGCCGGCACGCGGCTACCCGAGCCGACACGGATGCGTTCTGCTGCCTTTTCGCGCCTTGCTTGCCGCAATGGCAGAAAGCGAGATGAAACATGTTCAAGGATAAGGAACTGGTGCATACACGGCAGATTACCTGCCGCGCCTTCCGGCTGGAGAATGGATTTTTGCAGATCGAAGCCACGGTGACCGACGAAAAGGGCCAGGAAGTACCTTTTCGTTCTCGCCCGCCGGTGCGGGTCGGGGAATTCATGCACCACATGTCCCTGTCGCTGACGATCGATAACGACTATGTGGTGCAGGACGTCAAGGCCGACACCCTTGCAGCGCCCTGGGCGCTGTGCGGTGGCACTGACGCCGCCTACCGCCGCTTGATCGGACTGCGCATCGGCGCGGGCTTTTCCCAAAAAGTGAAGGAACTCCTGGGCGGAACCCAGGGCTGCACCCATGTCACCGAACTGGTCATGCAGGCTGCCAACACCTACATGCAGGCCTCATGGCCGGACCGGATCGCGCGGCAGATGCTGATCGATCCCGACCCGCGACGCTGGCCTGAAAAGAACACGCTGGCCTTCGTCGATAAGTGTCATGCGTGGCGCCAGGATGGCGATACCCTGCTGCGGGAATACCCCGAATTGGCGTCCCCGAAGAAACAGGCCTGACTAAAGTCCGCTTCCATGAATGCGAAACTCATAAGCTATCGGTGGTGATTTCCCGCCATGGCGACCTTGATTTTGAGCGCGCAACTCCAAATTGTCAGGATCGAGTGGCGGTTGTGAGAGAAAACCGTTATTTGCAGATACTCAGGCAAGCGAAAGGGCTTGAGGGAATGCCGGCAATGCCAAGCTGTCCTTTAAGCAGATAGAATTGGCTTGCGTTTCAAATGACTATCTGGCCTGGTTTGTAGTGCATGACGGTCCTCGTTTCCAGCAGACTGGACGCGCAGTGCTGTAGATTCCAGATAAGGTGAATAGTTCGACAACCGGAATGACTCCATCTCATCTTGTTCCCTGACCTCCCGCCTTCTTCGCCGCCCGATGTAGCTGTCGCGACGCTCAGCACGCCGCTGAAGCGGAACGCCCTGATTCCCGGAGTCAGTACTGCTCCCACGCTGGAATGCTTCATCAACGAAGCAAGAACACACAGCATCGATCCGTATGTGCTCCTTGCCGTGATGAAAACAGAGGGCGGGCGTCCGGGCGAACTTGCCTTGAACAGGAATGGCACGGTCGATCTCGGACCGATGAGCGTAAATACAGTTTGGTTGCCGACTCTTGCCAAGCACTACCGAACAACCGAACCCGAACTCAGGGATCGCCTCGCCTCCGACGGTTGTGCCAATGTGGCCGCCGGCGCGCTGATTCTCAAACGCAAGATTCAGAGCAATGGCGGACTGTGGGAAGGCGTCGCCAATTACCATTCACGCAATCCGGCCAGACAAGGACGCTATTTGATGCGGGTCCATGCCAGCCTGGGTCAAATTATCGCCCGGTTCAGGGCGAAGACTCGCTGACACTGATCACGGGCGGAACTGGCCGTCACTTGTCGGACCCGGCGACGTGCCGCCACTCACCTCCTGCCAGCATCGAACTTGAGGAAAGCAGCATGCCCTACGTAAACATCAAGATTACGCGCGAAGGCGGCGTTACGGCAGAGCAAAAGGCGCGCCTGATATCAGGGGTTACCGACCTTCTGCGCGAGGTATTGAACAAGAACCCCGCTACGACAATCGTCGTGATCGATGAAGTCGAGACCGACAACTGGGGGATCGGTGGCGAAAGCGTGTCCGTGAGGCGTCGTCGCGGCCAGTAGCGTGACGATCCAAGCTGGCGGTGGTTGCTTGGGCTCCTTGAATCGCATGGTACTGATCAGAATGCTGGAGCCGGATTTGGGTGCGACGTTGGCAATCATCAACGAAGCCGCCCGGGCTTATCGCGGGGTGATTCCGGCCGACAGGTGGCACGAGCCCTATATGTCGCCGGATGAACTGGAAAAGGAGATTGCGGACGGCGTCATCTGCTGGGTCGCGGAGGAAGACGGACGTTTGTTGGGAGTGATGGGGATTCAGGACAAGGGAGAAGTTGCTTTGGTACGCCATGCCTACGTCATGCCGACCGTTCGGAGGAAGGGTGTGGGGACAAGGCTCCTGCGCCATGTCGAGGGCCTCGCGGCGAAGCCCGTCTTGATTGGTACCTGGGCTGACGCATCCTGGGCCATCTGGGCCATCTATTTCTATAGGCGAAACGGATTTACACTGGTTCCGAAGAGGCACAAGGACACTCTCCTCCGAAGATACTGGTCAATCCCCGCGAGACAGGTCGAAACATCGGTTGTGCTGGCCGATGCACGATGGGCGAAAGCCCAGCAGCGCACTTCGGTGGTCGGCAGTCCTTGATTGATCGGGGAGCGGCCAATGGGTCGTTCGATGGCCGCTATGTAAACCTCTGGATGCCGGCCATTGGCGGACCTCAATTGAATAGGCGCGCCAATGGGGGCTACACTCTTGCCACCATGCTCTATTACGCTGTCAAGGTCATCATCTCCGCCCTGCTCATCGTCGCCATCTCGGAAATTGCGAAGCGATCTACGGGCTTTGCGGCGTTGATTGCATCGATTCCCCTTACCTCATTGCTTGCCTTCATTTGGCTCCACGTTGAGGGCGCGCCGCCGGAGAGGATTGCCGAACTGTCCAGCCAGATATTTTGGCTTGTCATTCCTTCGCTGCTTCTGTTCTTGCTGCTGCCGTTGCTGTTGAAATATGGAATGAGCTTCTGGGCCAGCCTTGGGATTTCAATAGCAGCGACAGTCGCTTGCTACATCGCGCTGCTTCCTCTGCTACGTCGTATGGGCGTCAGCTTGTAAGTATCGCTCTTGGACGCTGGGTAAGGTTTGCATTCAGTACGCGTTCGATTTCCTTGCCGACAAGCAGACAGAGCCAAGCCACAGTTGACGACCCAACCGAGGCCGGTCGCCGCGATCCAGCTTGCTGGCCGCTTACTTCGTCCGGCTGAAATCCGGTGGGCGTTTTTCCTTGAATGCGGTAATCCCTTCTCGGGCGCCTTCGGTGCAGGCCGAATTGCCGAAGGCCAAATAGCCTGTTTCCAGCGCGGCAGCAAAGCTCAGTGCGGCGGCAGCCTCACGGATGGCCTGCTCGATGATGTCGATGCACTCGCGGCTGAGTATCTGCCCGTTTGCGGCTTTGGCTTCGATGACATCGATGGTGACCGTAACGGGTTCATCGCCAATCGGCGTGATCCGTCCAGACAGTTCGCCTACCCGCGCTACCGCCATGCTGATCAGCGATGAATAATCCTCGGCCAGTCCATCGACCACGCCGAGTTCATGGGCGCGGGATGCCTTCAGGCGTTCGGCCTGGCGCAGCATGGCGTTGAAGGTTGTTGCGGCATGCGGCCAGCGACGATAGGGCACGACCATGGCGCCGATGCCCGGCACGATGCCCAGGGTCACTTCGGGAAGTTGCAGCCATGCGCGCCTCTGCGCCACGATGCCGTGGCAGCGCATCGCCAGTTCGAGGCCGCCGCCCAGCGCCATGCCGTTCAGCGCAGCGACCACCGGTTTTTTCATCTGGTCCAGATGCACCAGCAGGCGGGAGCAGTCGCGTGCATACTTTGCCGAGGCCGGCGCATTGCCCAGCAGATCGACGAAGCGGCCGATGTCGGCGCCGGCGCAGAAGGCGCGCGTGCCATAGCCGGTGAGGACGAAGCCGGTCACCTTCGGGTCCTTTTCGTGGCGGCGGATGACCGAGAGGATTTCGTCCGTCATCTCGTCATGCAATGCATTGAGGGCTTCAGGCCGGCGCAGGGTGATGACCTTCACGCCGTCGATGTCATCGACCAGGATGTGCCGCAGAAAGCCCTGGTAGGCATCGAAGGGTCGCTTGGGCATGGGCATGCCGGGGCGCTCCTCGCGCAGGCGCATCAGCGCGCGGCCGCTGGTCGGTTCGCCCAGGGTGCGCATCAGGTCGAGCGGACCATTCTTGAATCCGAGTGCGAGCCGGCAGCCCAGATCGAGGTCGGCCGCATCGCCGATCTCGCGGTCGACGATGTCCACGCTCTGCGAGAACAGGATGCCGAGCAGGCGCTCGCGCACGGCCTCAACCGTGGGCTCCAGCACCGGGACGCGCTTGCCGGGCGGCACCGTGACCCAGGTGTCCACCGAGCGAAATATCGAAGCCGGGCGATAGTGTTCGCCTTCCATTTCGGCCTGCAGCGTGTTGGTTTCGGTGATGATCGGATTGCCGCGCGCCAGGTTGAGCACGAAGAAGGGGCCGGCATGCACGAACTCGGCGGCGACGCTGTCGACTTCGGCGGCGGTGGCGCGGTCGAGCAGCATGGCGGATTCGTTGCACCAGTTGTCGAAAATGCGGTCGAGCATGAAGCAGGCAACATCGGCGGTTACCAGCGGCACCTTGCCGGTCATGCAGAACACCCAGCGCAGATATTCCACGACGTCGGCATCGGCCTTGTTCCAGCGGATGACTTCAACCGCCGGATTGCGCCACGCCGGGGCAAAGAAATGGGTCACCGTGGCCCGCGCAGGGTATTTCAGCTGCGAGAAAATCTGCGCCGCCGGCAAGGAACTGGTGTTGGACGTGATCAAGGCGTCGGGCCGGATCACCGCCTCGATCTGGGCAAAAATCTTGCGCTTGAGCGCCAGGTTTTCCGTGGCGGCTTCAATCACCCAGTCGCAGCCGGCGATGTCGGCATAGTCGAGCGTGCCGACCAGGTTCGAGGTCACTGCCGCCGCATCGCTTTCGCTCATCTTTCCCTTGGCCACGGCTTTTTTCGAATAGTCCTGGAAGCGCTGCAAGGCGCTGTCCACGGCCTTCTGTGAAACATCGACGAGATACATTTTCAGACCCGGCAGCGCGGTCTTGAGGTAATAGCCGATGTCGGGGCCGATGGTGCCGGCGCCGATCACCGCGACGGCGCGGGGCATGGCGCGAGTTGGAGTGGCAAGCAGAGGATTGGCGAAGGATGTGGTCATGGCGGGATCCCGTGTGTGTATGCGTTGTGCTGGCAAGCCGATTGCGTGACCTGCCGGCACGGGTCTGCCCTGTCGGGCAGATCCGTGCTGCCTTGCCGTCAGCTTCGCGCGGCGTCGATTATCGCGTTGAAGCTTGCGCTCGGCCGCATGACCGCCAGCACCTTGGTCTGGTCGGGCATGTAGTAGCCGCCGATATCCACCGGCTTGCCCTGCAAGGACTTCAACTCGTCGGCGATCTTCTGCTCGTTGTCGGCCAGCGCTTTCGCCATGGGCGCGAAATGCGCCTTGAGTTGCGGATCCTCATTCTGTTCGGCAAGCGCCTGCGCCCAGTACAGCGCCAGATATAACTGGCTACCGCGGTTATCGATCTCGCCGGTGCGAATCGACGGACCTTTTCTGTTGTCGAGAAGCTTGCCCGTGGCATCGTCCAGTGCCTTGGCCAGAATCTTCGCCTTGTTGTTTCCGGTCTTGATGGCGAGATCTTCCAGCGACACGCCCAGGGCGAGGAATTCGCCGAGCGAATCCCAGCGCAGGTGATTCTCTTCCACGAGTTGCTTGACATGCTTGGGCGCCGAGCCGCCAGCGCCGGTTTCATACATGCCGCCACCGGCCATCAGCGGCACGATGGAGAGCATCTTGGCGCTGGTGCCCAGTTCCATGATCGGGAACAGGTCGGTCAGGTAGTCGCGCAGGATGTTGCCGGTCACCGAAATGGTGTCGAGGCCGCGGACCACGCGCTCCAGTGTGTAACGCATGGCGCGAACCTGCGACATGATCTGGATGTCGAGGCCGGTGGTGTCGTGGTCCTTGAGATAGGTATGGACCTTCTTGATCAGTTCGGCTTCATGCGGACGGTAGGGATCGAGCCAGAATACGGCCGGCGTGTTCGAGTTGCGGGCGCGGGTTACGGCGAGCTTGACCCAGTCGCGGATGGCCGCGTCCTTGGCCTGGCACATGCGCCAGATGTCGCCCTGCTCGACGTTTTCCTCCAGCAGTACTTCGCCGCTGGCGATGTCGGTGATCCGGGTTGCGCCGTCTTCCGGGATTTCGAAGGTGTTTTCGTGCGAGCCGTATTCCTCGGCCTGCTGCGCCATCAGGCCGACGTTGGGCACCGAGCCCATGGTCACCGGATCGAATGCGCCATTGGTCTTGCAGAAGTTGATCATTTCCTGATAGATGCGGGCGAACGTGGACTCGGGCATGACCGCCTTGGTGTCCTTCGGACGACCGTCGGCGCCCCACATCTTGCCGCCGATGCGGATCATGGCTGGCATCGAGGCGTCCACGATCACGTCGCTGGGCGAGTGGAAGTTGGTGATGCCCTTGGCTGAATCGACCATGGCCAGTTCCGGCCTGTGCTCGTGGCAGGCGTGCAGATCGCGGACGATTTCCTCGCGCTGGGCATCGGGGAGTTTGGCGATCTTGGCGTACAGATCGGCCATGCCGTTATTGACATTCACGCCGAGTTCCGCAAACAGTTTGTCGTGCTTGGCGAAAGCATCCTTGTAGAACACCTTGACGCAATGGCCGAAGACGATGGGGTGCGAGACCTTCATCATCGTTGCCTTGACGTGCAGCGAGAACATCACGCCGGATTTGCGGGCGTCTTCCAGTTGCTCTTCGTAGAAGTCGCAGAGGGCCTTCTTGCTCATGAACATGCTGTCGATGATCTCGCCCTGGAGCAGCGAAACTTTCGGTCGCAGCACAATGGTCTTTCCGCTCCTGGTAACCAGTTCCAGCCTGACATCGCGAGCCTTGTCCAGCGCCATCGATTTTTCATTGTGGTAGAAATCGCCGCTGTGCATGGTGGAGACGTGGGTACGCGAAGCCTGGCTCCACTCGCCCATCGAGTGCGGGTTCTTGCGTGCATAACGCTTGACAGCGGGCGCCGCGCGACGATCGGAGTTGCCTTCGCGCAGCACCGGATTGACTGAACTGCCGATGCACTTGGCGTAGCGGGCGCGAATTGCCTTTTCCTCATCGGTCTTCGGCTCTTCCGGAAAGTCAGGAAGCTTGTAGCCTTTCGCTTGCAGTTCCTTCACGCAGGCGATCAGTTGCGGCTGGGAGGCGCTGATGTTCGGCAGTTTGATGATGTTGGTATCGGGATCCTGGGTCAGACGTCCGAGTTCGGCCAGAGTGTCGGGCACCTTTTGTTGGTCGCTGAGGTAATCGGAAAATGCGGCCAAAACTCTAGCCGCCACCGAGATGTCGCTGCCGACGACGTCGACTCCGGCCGGAGCCGCGAAGGCCTGGATGATGGGCATAAAGGAGTACGTCGCCAGCAGTGGCGCCTCATCGGTAAGCGTGTAGATGATTTTTAGTTTCTTCGCAGCCATTGTCATTCCTTTGCGTTTGGTGGGTTATCTTATATAAGACGTATTTTATTCGACTACGCCGATCATTTCAGCGTTCGCGCAACCGATCCGGCGCTTTGTGAGTTTTTCAAGCAATTTCAAGACCATGGGTCCGACAGAGCCCAGGTTCAAATCGTCGCTCAGCCGACAGAACTCTGTCGCAAAAGCTAGTGACCGATGCGGATATGCTCCCGTCGATTCGCTTCCGAAACGAATTCTTCCAGTTCGGGATCCATTGCATTGCGCGACGAGACAATCCCGATCGGTTTTCCGTTTTCGACTACCGGCGTGTGGCGAAAGCCATTTTCCTGCATCATCACTAGTGCGTATCCGTAAGACGTGCCGGGACCGACTGTCCTCGGCTCGGCAGTCATTACCGCGGCCAGCTGGGTGGTACGCGCATCCAGTCCGCGCGCGATAACCCGAAACAATGCATCGCGTTCGGTAAAGATTCCTACCAGGCGTTCCTGGTCCACGACCATCGCAGCCCCTATCTTCTGCTTGGCCATCAGTTCAGCAGCTTTGCTGACGGAGGTCTCGGGCGACAAGGACAGGGCGTCCTTCCGGTCCATAACCTCCCTAACCAACAAATCAAACATGAGTTCCCTCTCCTGAGACTTCAAACCTGCGCCATTTACTCCTGGCAGGATTGTCTCGGCGATGGTAAGGGCTGTGGGCCAAATGATATTGACAATGATCAAACATACGTTGCACTGGGCAGGTTGCCAAACACGAGTCGATTACAGGAACCGAATTCCCGTGGAATGGGTGGCAAGCCGGGCTTTTGCGTCAGCCCCGAAAGCCAGGGCTAGCGTGGCGCACTCGGGGTCACCAGTGCCTTCCAGAACGCCATGAAATAGAGCGCGAAAGCGGCCGCCCAAAAGCAGGCGGCGAGCGCGACTACCGCGTTGCCCAGACCAAGGACGGTAGCCGCCAGACGAATAAGGGCAGCAGTGAACATCAGTCCATAGGCGATCAGCATGGCGCGCGGCACCACCAGTGGGCGGCCGGTGTGGCGCAGGCTGACGCGGGTCATCAGCCCCAGCATCATCATTCCCAGGCTGCCTACCGTGAAGGCGTGTACCCAGGCGATTTCGGGAACGATGCCGGTCAATTCGGCAATGGCCTTGAGTACAAAGGCGACAAGCAGCCAGCCGAAGCCGAGGTGCATGACCAGTATCAGCGGCACGTCGGCCACGCGCCAGCCTTTCCAGCGGGCGGTGCGCCAGCCATGTACCAGTGCGCAGGCCAGCGCCGCAGCGCCGACCCATCCCGCCGGCGCTGCGGCAAGTTCCAGCACGGCGAGGAGGAGTACAAAACCGATGGCGGCAATTTCCAGTTTCATGTTGAATGGCGCCTGGTCGCCACGACCTTTTTCACGCAGGGCGTTGCCGGTGAAAATCGGCGCGAGCACGCCGCCCTTCAGGACATACAGGACGATTACGGCATACAGCGCAAGGCGCAG
Organism: Sulfuritalea sp.; assembly: GCA_030651305.1. Lineage (GTDB taxonomy): Bacteria > Pseudomonadota > Gammaproteobacteria > Burkholderiales > Rhodocyclaceae > Sulfuritalea. The sequence continues at coordinate 27,553 of JAUSCI010000032.1, forward strand.
TGCTTGCCACACTTGCGTGTAGTTGGTCGTCAGAACGCCATGGTGATAAATCAGGTTGGCGGCGAATAGCGCAAGCAGCACGGGCAGCAGCAGCAGGTAAAGCCGGTTGCTCGCGCGCAGCAACTGTGGCGTGACCATGAGGAATACGATGGGGAAGAGCGCGCAATCGATCACCGGCGCCACCAGCGACGGCAGCCAGGGGGCGGCCCAGAACGCCATGCGCCCGGCCAGCCACAGCGCAACCAGAAGAACCAGGCGGGATCCGCAGATTTCCTCGGTTCCCGCCCAGCTCGGCAGCGCTGTCAGCACAATGCCGGTGATGATCGCCGCCGAGAAGCCGAAAATGAACTCGTGGCCATGCTGGAATTGCAGCGGCACATCAGCCGCGGGCAGGTTCCAGAGTCCCAGATACGCTCCCAGCCAGGCGATGACCAGCAGCGGTGCATAGAGCGCTCCCAGGAAATAGAAGGGCCTGAAGGCGCTGGACCAGAGAGGGGTGCTATGCAATGGCTTCAAACGGATTTCGCGTCCTTCGTGGATTCCTTCTACGATGCTATCACCGACAATGGACTCCCGGAATTGCTGCACAGCGCACGACCCTGTTCCAGTGCGGCAAGATTGACAGCCAGTTGCGCCGGTCCGCTCAAGGCCTCGATGGCTTCGCGGACCTCGTCATAGGTAAACGGAAAGTGCTCCCGGCTGGCGCCGAACCCCAGCAGAACCAGATTGGTCACCATCGGATGGTTCATCCGCAGTGCCACGGCAGCGGCATCGCAGGCATGAACGATCACTCCCATTTCGTCGAGCAGGCCGGCTACGCGAGGGTCCGGAAATGCCGTTTGATCCGGCGCGTTGACCACGCACAGGGCGCCGCTGCCGTTCTGCTGCGAGCGGAGATAGGGCAGATTGCGATGAGCTTCCATGCAATCGAGCGCGAACAGCAGGTCGGCGTCGCCTTCGCCTACCAGCGGGCTGTCGAACTCGCCTATTTTCATGTGGGTCATCACCGAACCGCCGCGCTGGGACATGCCGAATGTTTGCGAGCCAGAAACCCGAAGGTTCTTGAGACGGGCCATTTCGGTAAAGACCCTGGCGGTGAAGAGCACGCCCTGTCCGCCAATGCCGGCGATGATTGCCTGGGATTTCATGTCAGTGCCTCCATCGCTTGGGTTGCCCGTGGCCGTATGGCGCCCTGTGCGCAAATCTGGATGCACATGCCGCAATCGATGCAGGTATGCCGGTCGATGCTGACCAGGCCATCGGACCCTTTCTTCAGTGACGGGCACTCGAACCAGGTGGTGCAATAGCCGCAGGTAATGCAGACGCCGGTCTGCGGCATGCTGATGGCGCCGCGCGGACATTCCGCGGCACAGATACGACAGCCGGTGCACTTGCCGATGTCAATCCGGTAGGCGCCGTCGACTTGTGTGATGGCGGCGCTCGGGCAGACATTGACGCAGATGTCGCAGTGGGTGCAGACGCCGCAATGGAAGCAGCGCTCGCCGGCCTCTGCCGCGGCTTCGGTGGAACCCAACCCGAAATTGACTTCGTCGAAGTTCCAGATCGAATCGTTCGGCGCGCGATGCCGGAGTTCCGCGCGCGGCTTCGTGCGGAAGAACTGCCGCTTGATGGCTTGCGGACCCGGTACCGATGACTGCTGGCTGGCGCGTAGCGACGGACTGGCGGTACCCTTGCGGTAGGCAATGCTGGTGGCGATACCGGGGCCGGCGGCAAGTTGCAGCGCCACCCGGTCGAGCGTCGCGCCGCCGAGCCGTTCGTGGATCGCCAATGCGGCCCGCTTGCCGGCATTGACGGCGCCGACCACGGTGCCCGAGCCCATGCTGGAGGCATCGCCGCCGGCGAAGATGCGCGGCTGGCGGGTGCGGCCCCAGGCGTCGATCACCAGCCTGCCGTTCTCGGCAAGATCCTGTTGGCTCATGCTGGTCAGGTAGCCGAGGTCGGCGTCGCCGCCGATGCAGATCAGGACGCTGTCGGCCTCGCTGGTTTCGGTCGCGAAGACCTCCCCCTCCTTGGTGGTCTTGGGTTTCGGCGCGGCGAGGTCGCGCAACAACAGTTTGAGCCTGCTCGTCGTGCCGGCCTCGAAACCGGCCGGCACCACCGCATGATGAAACACGATGCCTTCGTCACGGGCAGTGCCGACTTCCTCGGGGATGGCCAGCAGCACGTCGTAGTAGACGTCGACCGTCGCACCCTTGCGCCGCGCCGTGCGGGCGGCGTCGATCGCCGTGTTGCCACCGCCGACTATTGCCACGCGGGCACCCAGTTCCGGAGCCCGGCCGGCGCGCACCTGGTACAGATAGTCGAGTCCGCTGAGAACACCGGCGCGGTTCTCGCCGGCGAGCTTCAACTGTCTTTGCCGCCAGGCGCCGGTCGCCAGATACACGGCGTCGAAGCGGTCCAGTGCCGACCACGGCATGTCCTTGCCGAGGCGAACCCCGGTGTGCAGCGTGACGCCGAGTGCGGCAAATACTTCAAGTTCCCGTTGCAGCACATTGGCCGGCAGGCGGTATTCGGTGATCGCCCAGCGCAGCATGCCGCCGATTTCCGGCAGCGCTTCGTAAATCTCGACGGCATAGCCGAGGCGGGCCAGGTGGTAGGCGGCCGCCAGCCCCGAGGGGCCGCCGCCGACCACGGCTACGGTCTTGCCCAGCGCCGGCGCCCGGGTGGCAAAGCCGGCAGCGGAATGGCCGCGGTCGCCGGCCATGCGTTCGATGGCGTTGATCGACAGTGCACCGTCGTAGGCTCCCCGGTTGCACTTGCTTTCGCAGGGATGCGGACAGACGCGGCCCAGGGTCGACGGGAAGGGATGCTCTTCGTACAGCATCCGCGCTGCGTCCGTCCAGTTGTCCGCAGCGGCGAGCGTCATCAGCCGTTCGATGTCGTTGCCGGCCGGACAGGCCTCGGCACACGGTGACAACCGGTCCTGGTGGCGCGGCATCCATTGCGGGTCGAGCACCGCGATAGCATCGGGTGAGCGTGGCCGCTCGCCGTGGTGTACTTCCACGGGCAGGGCAATTCTCTTCGAGCCCAGCCCCTTCATTTGCGTGACGCAGTCATAGCGGGCGAGGACCACGGCGATGCCGCCATCCACGGCGCGGCTGTGGTCCAGCGCATCGAGCAGGATGCGCTGGAAGGTGGCCAGGTCATGGGGGTCGGCTTGTTCCAGGTAGCTGATGCCGCAGCCTCTGATCAGGGTCTCGAGCTGGACAATGCCTCCGGCATGGCCGTCGGCGGTCTTGCCGCATTCCGGGGTCGGCTGCATACCGGTCATGCCGGTGGTGCCGTTGTCCAGTACCAGAAGGACGAAGCGTGCGCCGTTGTAGACCGCATTTTCCAGTCCGGCGGCGCCGGAATGGAAAAAGGTGCCGTCGCCGATGGTGGCGAAAATCGGCGGCGACTTTCCGTCCTGGGCGTAGGCATGGTAGAAGCCCGATGCCATGGAGATGGAAGCGCCCATGTCGTGCACGGTGTCGACCGAGCCCTGGTTCATGCCCAGCGTATAGCAGCCGATGTCGCCGGGAAAGATGGCGTCCGGAAACGTCCTCCGCAGCGCGTAGAAGATGGAGCGGTGGCCGCAGCCGGGACAACAGGTCGGAATGCGGATCGGCAGTTGAAGTCCGGCCACGGCATCGAGCATGCGGTTGGCCGGGCGCTGGTTGACCGCCAGCCCCGCCTCGCGCGCGGCCGCCACCAGCAGCTTTTCGATGACGCCCGGTGTGAGTTCTCCCTCGGACGGAATGTGCCCCGTGAGTCGGCCCCATACCGGGATCGACAGCCTTATCTGCAGTTCGACCGCGGCGTCGGTTTCCTCGAACACGATGAGGCGCTCGCAGCGGCGGGCAAAATCATCGACCAGGGCGCGCGGCAGTGGATAAGCAGTGGCTATTTTCAGGACGGGCAACTGGTCGGCCAGTCCGAGGGCGGGCAGCAGGTCCTTGAGATAGGCGTAACTGACGCCTGCCGCAACAATGCCCAGCGGCGCGAGCGCCTTTGTCGCGCCCGGCGGGAAGGACGCATGATTTCCGGGCCAGGTTTCGAATTCCTTTTCAATCGCCGCCAGCTTCTGGTTCAGTTGCAGGTGCAACAGCCTTCTGGCGCGTGGCGTCGCTGCCCAGCGGCGCGGATTCTTCTCGAAGCCAGCGCTTCGAAACGGCGCGTCCACCGGCTTGCATTCGATCGATTGTTCCGTGTGGCAGACACGCACCGTGGGCCTCAGCATCACGGGGATCTGATGGCGCTCCGAAAGGGCGAAGGCAAGCGCCACCATGTCTTTGGCTTCGCGCGGACTGGAGGGGTCGAGCGCGGGAATTTTCGAGAACAGGCCGAACAGGCGCGAGTCCTGCTCGGTCTGCGACGAGTGCAATCCGGGATCATCGGCCACGATCAGCACCAGGCCGCCCGCGACGCCGATATAGGCCGCGGAAAGCGCCGGATCGGCCGCCACGTTGAGTCCCACCTGCTTCATCGCCACGGCGGCGCGCTTGCCCGAATAGGCGGCGGCAAGGGCGGTCTCCAGCGCCACCTTTTCATTGGTGGACCATTCGACATAGATATTGAGCCCAAGCTCCTTCTTGAACTCGACCACGGCCGGCAGTATTTCGGAACTCGGCGTTCCCGGATAGGCGGTCATGAACTGGCAACCGGCTTCCACCAGCCCCCTGGATATGGCCTCGTTGCCGAGCAGAATTCTATGATTTGTTGTTTTCATGTCCATTTCGTGTCTCCTCCTGATTCAGGCAGATTCGCTGGCGAAGTTCGCCAGGAGTTCCATCTGTTTTGCCCTGGCCTGGACCATGGACCGATGCTTGATCGGACCATAGCCGCGGATGCTTTCCGGTACGCTGGCGAGTTCGATCGCAGCCGCCAGCCGTTTGGGTTCCAGCTTCTTCAGCAGGATGTCCACAGTCGCCTCATAGTCAGCGACGAGCTGCCGCTCCTGCTTGCGTTCGGCGCTGCGGCCGAAGGGATCGAACATCGTCCCGCGCAGGAATTTGAAGGTGGCGAGAAGTCTCATGGCCGGCAGCAACCACGGACCGCAGCGGCTCTTCTTCGGCTCGTCGCCCGGTTCGGCGCCGCGGCTCCAGGGCAGGGTGACATGGAAGTTCAGCCGGTAGTCGCCCTCGAAGCCCGCCGCCAGCGCGCGCTGGAATTCCGGATCGACGAACAGCCGCGCCACTTCGTATTCGTCCTTGCAGGCCAGCAGCTTGAAGTAGTAACGCGCCACGGCCTCCGTCAGCGCCGTACCACCAGCGCCGACTCTTGCTTCGCGCTGTCTCACCTGTTCGACCAGGGCGACGTAGCGCCGGGCATAGGCCGCATCTTGATAGGCGGTCAGGGTGTCGCGGCGGCGTTCGATCATTTCGTCGAGATTGGCGGACAGCTTGCGTGACGGCGCGCTGCTTTCTCCGGCGGTGACCAGCTCTTCGACACCACGCGGATCGACGGCCGTGCGTCGGCCCCAGGAGAAGGCGCGGCGATTCTGCTCGACCGTCGCGCCGTTCAGCTCGATCGCGCGCAGCAGGGCCGCCGATGACAGCGGTATCAGGCCGCGCTGGAAGGCATAGCCGAGCATGAAGATGTTGGTCGCGATCGAATTTCCCATCAGCCGCTCAGCCAGCCTGCCGGCGTCGATGAACGTGGCCGCGCCGGCACCGACGGCATCGACCACCGCCTGTTCCATGGCGCCTTCCGGGAAGGCCAGATCCGGATTGCGCACGAACTCGCCGGTGATTGCCTGCCCGGTGTTGACGATGGCCCGGGTCAGGCCGGCGGCGGTCTTGGAGAGGGCGTCATCGCTGACGGTAACGACAATGTCGCAGCCGAGCAGGAGCATGGCTTCGCCCGTGGCGATACGTGTCGAATGCAACTGGCTCTGGCGATCGGCAAGCCGCACATGCGACATCACGGCGCCGCCTTTTTGTGCCAGGCCCGTCATGTCGAGCACGGTGACGCCTTTGCCTTCGAGGTGTGCGGCCATGCCCAGCAGGGCGCCGATGGTCACCACGCCGGTGCCGCCGACGCCGGCGACGAGGATGCCGTAGGGTTCGCTCAGCTTGACGGGCGCGGGCTCCGGCAGGTCGGCGAACCCGGCGGCAGCGGACTCGAGTGCGCGACCGCGGCGCACTGCGCCGCCGTGCACGGTGACGATGCTCGGGCAGAAGCCGGCGACGCAGGAGTAGTCCTTGTTGCAGGAATGCTGATCGATGGCGCGCTTGCGGCCGAATTCCGTTTCGACCGGAATCACCGCCAGGCAGTTGGACTTGACGCTGCAGTCACCGCAACCTTCACAGACCATTTCGTTGATGAAGACGCGGACGGCCGGGTCCGGGAACAGGCCGCGCTTGCGTCGGCGACGCTTCTCGGCGGCGCAGGTCTGGTCATAGATCAGGGCGGTGACGCCGGGAGTTTCACGCAGTTCGCGTTGTGTGGCGTCAAGCTCGTCGCGGTGGCGAATCCGGACGCCGGGCGCGAAGTCGGTGACCCCTGCGTATTTTTCCGGCTCGTCGGACATCACGACGATGCGCTTGACATCTTCCGCCGCCAGTTGCCGCGTGAGCTGCGGCACGGTCAGCGTGCCGTCCAGCGGCTGGCCGCCGGTCATGGCGACGGCGTCGTTGTAGAGCAGCTTGTAAGTGATGTTGATCTTTCCAGCGACGGCTGCGCGTATGGCCAGCAAGCCGGAATGGAAGTAGGTGCCGTCACCCAGGTTGGCGAATATGTGCTGCGTTCCGCTGTGTCCCGAAACGCCGAGCCACGCCGCACCTTCGCCGCCCATCTGGGAAATGGTGACCGTGTTGCGGCCCATCGAGACGGCCATCAGATGGCAGCCGACGCCGCCCAGCGCGCAGCTGCCTTCGGGCACCTTGGTCGATTGGTTGTGCGGGCAGCCCGGGCAGAAATAGGGCATGCGCAACAGGGTGGATTTTGGCCTGGTCAGGGCGGCGGCCTTTTCGTCGAGGAAGGCGATGTGCGCCGCGATGCGCTTCGAGTTGTGGAAGCGGCCGATGCGCGCGGCGATGGCGCGGGCGACGACGGCGGGCGTCAGTTCGGCAGTGGGCGGCAGCAGCCAGCGGTGCAGCGGCACCGGCCATTCGCCGGTTTCGTCGAACTTGCCGACCACGCGTGGGCGCACGTCTTCGCGCCAGTTGTAGAGCATTTCCTTCAGCTGGTATTCGATGATCTGGCGTTTCTCCTCGACCACCAGGATTTCCTCCAGGCCTTCGGCGAAATGACGCACCGACTCGGCCTCCAGCGGCCAGGGCATGCCCACCTTGAACAGGCGCAGGCCCATGTCGGCGGCGTAGGCTTGGTCGATGCCCAGATCGTCGAGCGCCTGACGCACGTCGAGATAGGCGCGGCCGCAGGCGATGATGCCGAGGCGCGGGCGCGGACTGTCGAAAATGATCCGGTTCAGCCGGTTGGCACGGGCATAGGCGATCGCGGCGTAGACCTTGAACTCCATCAAACGGTGTTCCTGTGCCAGTGGCGGATCGGGCCAGCGGATATGCACGCCGTCCGGGGGCAAGTGGAAATCGTCGGGGATGACTATCTGCAGACGTTCGGGGTCGAGCTCGACCGTGGCCGAACTCTCTGCGGTATCGGAGGTAACCTTCATCGCCATCCAGCAGCCGGAATAGCGCGACATAGCCCAGCCGTGGAGGCCGAAGTCGAGATACTCCTGCAGATCGGCGGGCGCCAGCACCGGAATGCCGCAGGCGGAAAACATGTGTTCGCTCTGGTGCGCGATGGCCGACGAGCGCGCCGACGGATCGTCGCCGGCGATCACCAGTACGCCGCCATGTTTCGCCGTGCCGGCATGGTTGGCATGCTTGAACACATCGCCGCAGCGGTCGACGCCGGGCCCCTTGCCGTACCACATCGCGAAGATGCCATCGAACCTGGGCTGCGGGAAAAGATGGAGCTGCTGCGTGCCCCATACCGCGGTTGCCGCGATGTCTTCGTTGATGCCTGGCTGGAAACTTATGTCCTGCGCCTTGAGGAATGGTCCGGCAGCGTGCAGCGCGGTGTCCAGGCCGCCGAGGGGCGAGCCGCGATAGCCGGAGATGTAGCCGGCGGTATGCAGGCCGGCGTGGCGGTCCCTGGCATGTTGCAGTAGCGGCAGGCGAGCCAGGGCCTGCATGCCGGTGAGGAAGACGCGACCGCGTTCGAGCCGGTACTTGTCTTCGAGTGAAACATTTGCGAGATTCATTTTGCATTCCCCTGTGCTGGTTCGCGCAGCTTGCTGCGCCATCCGTCACATGTGCGACCCGTGCGGGATCGCCACGTTCAACGCTCCGGGCGTTAGAGGGCGTGTCGGGAACTGTGCGTGGTGGTGCACCACCACGTTCTGTAGCGTGTAGAGATCCTGTGGGAAGGTGTCATGAGCGAAGCGCCATTGGCCTTGCGTGACGATTTGGGTGATGGCCGCGCAGGCCGGGCTCGTGGGCCGAGTATCGAATCGTGGCCTGCGCGGCCATGGCTGTCAGTCCTTGACCAGCGAGAACTTGCCATCCTTGACGGTCATCAGCACGCGACCGCGGTGGTCGAAGCCGGAGTGATCCTTTGCGGTCATGGTGATGACGCCTTGCGAGGCCAGCAGTTCCTTGGTGCCCTCCAGTGCGTCGCGCAGCGCCGCGCGGAATTCCACGGTACCCGGCTTGGCCTTCTTCGCGGCCTCCGGGATTGCGCGCACCAGCAGCAGGCCGGCGTCGTAGGTGCCGGCGGCGAAGATCGGCGGGCTGGAACCGAACTGCTTCTCGTAGGCGGTGACCATTTCGAGGGTGACCTTCTTGGTGGCAAAGCTGTCAGGTATTTCGCTGGGCACGGCCAGGAGGGGGCCGACTATCAGCGCTCCCTCGACCTTTTTGCCGCCGATCTTGATGAAGGCACCCGAGGCCGCGCCATGAGTCTGGAAGATGGAACCCTTGTAGCCGGAGTCGACCAGTTGCGAATGCGGCAGAGCAGCGTCAGCGGCAACGCCGGCGACGAACATGGCATCGGGCTTGGCGGCTATCAGCTTGAGCGCCTGTGCGACTACGCTGGTGTCCTGCTGGTTGTAGCGCTCGTTGGCGACGATCTTGATGCCGGCCTTTTCCGCCATCGGGGCGAAAGTCTTGTACCAGTTTTCGCCGTAGGGATCGTTGCGACCGATGAAGCCGACGGTCTTGACGCCACGCTTGGTCATGGCGGCGACGATGCCTTCGCTGATCACGTCATCGTTGGGGTGAGTCTTGAATGCCCAGCGCCTCTTTTCGTCCATCGGCAGCACGATGGCCGAGGTGCCTACCGGCGCCAGCATGGGAGTTTGTCCCTCCGCCGCGAACTGCAGCACGCCCATCGAGTTGCCCGAGCCGGAGGGGCCGATCAGGGCGTCGATCTTGTGTTCGCCAAGCAGCTTCTTGGTGAGTTGCACGCTTTGTGTCGGATCGCTGGCGTCATCGAAGACCAGGTACTCGACAGTGTAGTCGCCAATCTTTTTCGGCAACAGCGCAACGGCATTTTTCTGCGGCATGCCGACGAACGCTATCGGCCCCGTCGATGATGCGATCACGCCGATCTTCACTTGCGCCTGCACCGACATGGATACGGCCAGTGCCAGCCCTGACAGGGCCATTAGAAACTTGTTTGCCTTCATGGTGTCTCCTCCTTGATTGATGATGATCAAAAAACCGTTCGCCGCATGAGATGGATAGCGTGTCTCAACCGGCGATGATGTTCTTCTCGTGCAGTGTTGCACAATCCATTGCCGTGAATCCAGCTTCTTTCAATATTGTCATGGTGTCCTGCCCGTACTTGGAGGGAAAGCGCAACTCGGTCGCGACGCCCGGAACATCCACCGCCATCGGCTGCATGCGTACCTTCCTGCCGTCGGGTGTGCGCGTGGCCGTGAGTCGGCTGCTGACGGCCGGCAGTTCGCGCACCGCAGGGATGTCGAGAATGGGCGCATGGGGGATGGTCGCCTTGCGGAACTCGGTGGCAATTGCGGCCGTGGTGTGCTGCCGGGTCACCGTCGCCATGTCGCGGTGGATAGCCTCGCGCTCCTGGTGGCGGCCTTCGTTGGTGATGCGCACCGTGTTGGCTACCGGCGCGAAGTACGGGATCTCGGTCAATCGCCGCCACTGCACGTCGCTGCCGATCGCCATGTAGATGAAACCATCTGAAGTGGGGTAAACGTTGGTGGGAATGAACTTGCGATGCTCGTTGCCGCAACGGGTGATTTCCGACGGGTCGCAGTCGAAGTCGAGCAGCGGCAGGGTGGTGATCAGCCAGGAGGCTGCTGCCTGCAGCATCGATACATCGATACGGCTGCCCTTGCCGGTTTCGGCGCGCTCCAGCAGCGCCATCATCACGTTGGCGTAAACTTCGTCGCCGGCCTTGAGGTCGATCAGCGGTACGCCGGACAGTGTCGGCGGTCCGTCCGTCGGGCCGGTCAGTTCCATGTAGCCCGCCATCGCCTGGATCACCGGGTCATAGCCCGGCGCATCGGGATATTCGGGCCCCATGGCCGAGATGCCGGCCCAGATCAGGTCCGGTTTGACGGCAGAAAGACTTTCGTAGTCTATGCCCAGTTGTTTGTAGCGCTTGGGCACCGTATTGCAGCAGAAGACGTCCACGTCGAGCTCAACGATAAGCCGTTTCAGCAAATCCTGGCCTTGTGGGTCCTTCAGGTTGATGGCGATGGCTTCCTTGCCGACGTTCGGTGCGATGAAGTAGGTACGCCGGTCGTCATCGACCACCTTGCCGCCGATGTAGCGGTTCGGGTCGCCGGGTAGCCCTTCGCCGCTGGGCGTCGACTCGATGCGGATCACGCGCCAGCCGAGTTGGGCAAAACGCAGCGTCGCGTAGGGAAGCGACAATGCCTGTTCCATCGATAGGACGGTGCGGCGCTTCACGAGCAAGACCTTTTAGCCACAGAGGACACAGAGGGCACAGAGAAAAGCAGGAACAGGAAGGCTTGCTGCCTTACGCGCGCTTTTGCCTCCTCTGTGATCTCTGTGTCCTCTGTGGCTAGAAGTGTGGTTTTCATGCTATTCGGCCTTCCACGGCGTCCAGTACCGCTTCGGCGTCTGGCCGTGGAGGGCGCGGTAGACTTTTTCCGGCGTGAAAGGCAGTTCGAACATGCGTACCCCGGTGGCATTGCATATGGCGTTGGCGGTGGCGGCAGCGACGCAGATCGCCGGGGCCTCGCCGACACCCTTGGCGCCTTGAGGCCCTTCGCCGTCCATCGATTCGATGAACGCGATGTCCATTTCCGGAATCTCGGGCGCCGTTACCAGCTTGTAGTCGCGGAAATTCGGGTTCTGCATGACGCCGTTTTCGATCAGCAGTTCTTCTGTCAGCGCATAGCCCTGGCCCATGACTACGCCGCCTTCGATCTGTCCCTCGATGCCCAGGCGGTTCAGAACCCGGCCGACATCGTGCGCGCCGGTGACCCTGGTCATCCTGACGCGACCGGTGTCGGTATCCACTTCGACTTCCACCACCTGGGTGCCCCAGGCGTAGGCGGCGGAGACGTCGCCCTTGAAGCCCTTGTCCTGATGCACGCTGGGCGGCTCGTAGTAGAAGGTGGTCATCACCAGTTCGGCCTTGTCCTGGAAGTGCAGGTTGCGCAGCAGCTTGGAGAGTTCGATCACGACTTCGCCGCTGGCGGCCTTGATGACGAAGCCACCGCGAAGATCCAGATCGCTCTCGGCGCACTCGAACTTTTTCGCGGCGACGGCGAGAATTTTGGCCTTGGCCTTCTTCGCCGCGCCGATCGCCGAGTTGCCGGCGATGAAGGTGGTGCGGCTGGCATGCACGCCGACGTCCCACGGCGTGATGGCGGTGTCATTGTTGACCACTGTTATGGCCGAGATGGGCAGCCCGAGTTCCTCGCAGACCAGTTGCGAAAGTACGGTCTCCGAACCCTGGCCGATTTCTGAAGCGCCGGTAATGAGTGTCACGTTGGCGAAGTCGTCCATCTTGAGGATGGTGCCGCAGCCATCCGATGGATAGATCTTGGCGCCACCGCCGACGTGCAGCATGGACGCCATGCCGATGCCGCGCTTGATGTTGCCCGGCTTGTCGCGGTTGGCCTTGTTTTCCTGGACCTTGCGCGAGTAATCGCTGCGCTGTGCCGCCGTGGTCAGGCAGTCCTTGAAGCCGCAGCTCTTGAAGCTCATGCCCTGGCCGGTGATTTCTCCCGCGTCCTGGGCGTTTTTCATGCGAAATTCGAGGGGATCCATGCCGATCTTTTCGGCCAGCATGTCCATGTGCTGCTCGATGGCGAAGGTCGCCTGCAGGTTGCCATAGCCGCGGAAGGACCCGGCGTAGGGATTGTTGGTATAGACCGCTGCCGTGTGATAGTCGCAGTTCGGCACACGGTAGAGCGAGGAGAAGGTCTGCATCATGACGAACGGCGTGGTGGCGCCCCAGGAGGTGTAGGCGCCGTTGTCGTGCAGCGTATGCACCTGGCGGAAAGTCAGGGTGCCGTCCTTTTTGCAGCCCGAGCGCAGCGTCAGCAGCACCGGCTGGCGCGTCGGCGAGGCGAGGAACTCCTCTTCGCGGGTGAACAGCATTTTCACCGGGCGCTTGGCGGTGCGGGCGAGATACAGGCAGATCACCTCGAAGGGATAGATGTCGAGCTTGGAGCCGAAGCCGCCGCCGATCGGCGGCTGGATGATGCGGATGCGCGCCGGATCGATGTTGAGGTATTCGGCAAACTCGCGCTTGTGCAGGAAGGGCACCTGGGTGTTCGAGTACATCAGCAGGTTTCCCGAGGCGTCGAACTCGGCGATCATGCCGGAGACGCCCATGCAGCAATGGGTGACGTAGTGCAGGCGGAAGGTATCCTCGATCACCACGTCGGATTCGGCCTCGCCCTGCACCACGTCGCCGTGCGCGTAGTCGAAGGTCATGGCGACGTTGTCCGGCTTGCCCTTGTGGGCGATGGTCGTACCCTGCTTCAAATGCTCGTGGCTGCCGTCGGCGCCATGCGGCTCGGGGTGTATCAGGGCCGCGCCGGGCTTGATCGCGTCCTCCGGGTTGGAGATGACCGGCAGGTCCTCGTAGACCACCTTGATCAGCTTGAGTGCGGCTTCGGCAATCTCTTCGGTCTCGGCGGCCACCGCGGCGATCTCGTCGCGTTCGCTGCGAACGCGGCCGACCTTCAGGGGAAAGTGGTCGCGGGCGACACCGATCGGGCGCTGATCGGGAACGTCGACGGCGGTTATGACCACATGCACGCCGGAAAGCGCCCTGGCCGCGGAAACGTCGATCGACTTGATCAGGGCATGAATGCGTTCGGAGCGCAGGATCTTGCCGTGCAACTGGCCCGACAGGTTGATGTCGTGGATGTAGCGCGTCTTGCCGCTGGCTTTCTCCGGGGCATCCATTTTTCGGATGCGCTTGCCGATCAGCGTGTCGGGCTCGATTATTCTGGTTTTCTTTTCTGCAACGCTCATGGCGATGTTCCTTAAGTCCTCAAGTCTGCGCGCCGCTCACCGCGGCGATGGCGTCGACGATTTTCTTGTAGCCGGTGCAGCGGCACAGGTTGCCTTCTATGCCGCGCTTGATGCTGTCGGTGTCGTTGCAGCACTCGCTCTTCACCATATGATCGGCCTGCATGATCATGCCCGGCGTGCAGAAGCCGCATTGCACGGCGCCGTGCTCGACGAAGGCATCGCGCAGGGCATCGGCGGTGGTGTCGTTGGCCAGACCTTCGATGGTGGTGACATTGCGGCCGTCGCAATCGACGGCGAACATCAGGCAGGAATTCAGCGACACGCCATCGACCTGGATGGTGCAGGCGCCGCACTCGCCTTCGCCGCAGCCGTACTTGGTGCCGGTGAGGCCGATCACATCGCGCAGCATGGCAAGGGCATTCATCGTGACGTCCACGCTGACTTGCCGCTTGATGCCGTTCAGGGTGAATTCAATATCATGTTTGAGCGACATGGCTGAGTAGTCTCCGGGTGATGTTATGGATCATTTCCTTGCGGTACCAGGCGCTGGCGCGTACGTCGTCGATCGGCTTGACCTCGTCCTTGGCGACATTGGCCACTTTCGCTATGGTGGCCTCATCGAGACGCTGTCCTTCCAGTGCCTTCTCGGTCCGCGGAGCCCGTACCGGTGTCGGCGCGACCGCGCCGAACGCCACTCTGACGTTGGACAGTATGCCTTCCTTGAGCGTTCCGGCGATGCCGATGGAAATCTTCGATATGTCCAGTGCCGGTCGGGTACCGAGCTTGTGGAAACGCGCGACGTGGTTTTCCGGGGGCAGCGGAATGCGTACGCAGGTAACAAGTTCGCATAGCGAGCGGCGCGTCTTTCCCGGACCGATGAAGAAGGTCGACAGCGGCATGCTGTGACGGTAGAGCTCGGCCTCCGGCATCGACGCCAGTTCCACCGAAGCATCGAGCACCAGCAGGGGAATCAGCGTGTCGCCGGCCGGGGAAGCATTGCATATGTTGCCGCCGATGGTGGCGGCATTGCGGATCTGGTCGCTGGCAAACTGGTCACAGGCCTCGACCAGCACCGGCAGATGCTGCTTCACCAGTGCGTTGTTCATGATCTCGGTAATGGTGGTCAATGCGCCGATGCGGATTTCGTCGCCTTCCAGCGTGATGCCTGCCAGTTCAGAAACGTGTCGGATGTTCATCAGCGTTTGCTTGATCTTGACCCTGCCGGCCTGGCTTTGCGGCGTCAGATCGGTGCCGCCGGCAAGGATCGTGACGTCGCCGTCCTTGAGGCATTCGACCGCCTGGTCGAGGTTGGTGGGGGCGAAGTAGTGCTTGAGTTCACTCATTGCTTTACAACCTCTCAGAAGCGTATCGGTTCCCGGTAGCGACCGAATACATTGACAAGCTCTTTAGTCATTTCGCCGACGCTGGCGTAGGCCTTGACTGCCTCGACCAGGGCCGGCATGACGTTGCGGCCGGATGCCGCATCGCCACGCAGGCGGATCAGCGCTCCGCTCACCTTGGCGTTGTCGCGCTCGGCGCGGATGCGCTGGAGACCTTGAATCTGCACGCGCGCATCTTCCTCGTTGTAGTCGTGGAACTCGACCGGATGGTCTTCCTCCTGCTCGTTGCGATAGCAGTTGACCCCCACCTTGGGGAATGCGCCGGAATCGATCTTGCGCTGCATCTGGTAGGCCTGTGCCGAAACCTTGGCCTGGATGCTGCCTTCCGACACCATCTTGACGATGCCTCCCTGGGCATCGGTTTCGGCCATGATCTCCTCCATCTTGTGGCGCATCTCGTTGGTCATGGTCTCGACGTAGAAGGAGCCGGCCAGCGGGTCGACGGTTTCGGTGAGGCCCATTTCCTCGATCAGCAGCTGCATGGTGCGCAGGGAGATGCGTGCCGAATATTCTGTGGGGATGGTGTAGGCCTCGTCATAGGAGCACAGCGCCATGGTTTGCGTGCCGGACAGCGCCGAGATCAGCGCGTAATAGGCGCCGCGCACGATGTTGAGTTCCGGTTGCTCGAAGGTCAGGCCGCCGCCGCCGCCGCCGGCAATCATGCGCAGCCACATCGAACCCGGTTTTTCGGCGCCGTACTGCTCCTTCATGATCTTGGCCCACAGGCCGCGACCGGCGCGGAACTTGCACACCTGTTCGAAGATGTTGCCGAAGATGTTGAAGTTGTACGAGAGCCGCCCGGCGAATTCGTCCACCGGCAGGCCGCGCCGGATGGCATCGTCGGCATAGGCTTTGGCAATGCAGAAGGCATAGGCCATTTCCTGTGCCGGGGTCGCTCCCGATTCGCGGATGTGGTAGCCGCAGACCGACACCGGGCTGTACTTGGGGGCATGCATGGCGCAGTACTCGATGGTGTCGCCGACCAGGCGGATCGACGGCTCCACCGGAAAGATCCATGTACCGCGACCGATGAATTCCTTGAGGATGTCGTTCTGCGCCGTGCCGCGCAATTCCTTGATGTCGTAGCCGCGCTTTTCCGCCATTGCCAGGTACATCGCGATCAGGATCGCCGCCGCACCGTTGATGGTCAGCGAGACGGTGATCTTCTTCAGGTCGATGCCGTCGAAGGCGATCTCGAAGTCGCGCAGGGTGTCGATCGACATGCCGACGCGGCCGATTTCGCCTTCGGCCAGCGGGTCGTCGGAATCGAGTCCGATCTGCGTCGGCAGGTCGAAGGCGACGTTGAGACCGGTCTGGCCGTTGGCGATCAGGTACTTGAAGCGCTGGTTGGTGTCGGCCGGATTGCCGAAGCCGGCGTACTGGCGCATGGTCCACGGCTGCTTGCGGTACATCTCGCGGTGGATGCCGCGGGTGAAGGGATACTGACCCGGTTCGCCGACCATTTCCATGCCGCCGCTGGCAGCGACGTCTGCCGCGGTGTACAGCGGCTTGACTTCGATGCCCGACTCGTTGAATTTCGGCTGCAGCAGCGCGCTCTTGGTCCGGTCGTTCATTGCGAAAACCTCTTTTTGCCACAGAGGACACAGAGGACACAGAGACTACAAGTCACCAGGTTTTTCTCTGTGACCTCTGTGTCCTCTGTGGCTAAGCTTTGGGTTTGGAAGTTCATTTGACTTCCTTCCGGATGTAGTCGCAGATGGCGTCAAGTTTCGAGCCGGAAGGAAAAATGCCCTTGAAGCCGAGTTCGCGCAGCGCATCGTGATCCTGCGCCGGCAGATTGCCGCCGATCACCCAGAGCTTGTCGTTCAGGCCACTGGCTTCGAGCAATGGCTTCAGCTTGCGGCAGAAGGGCAGGTGGGACCCGGCCATGCTCGACAGGGAAATAACGTCGACGTCCTCTTCCAGGGCGATGCGCGCGATCTGTTCCGGCGTCTGGCGCAGGCCGGTGTAGATCACTTCGAAGCCGGCATCCATCATCGCTCGCGCGACGACCTTGGCGCCCTGATCGTGACCGTCAAGCCCGGGTTTGCCGAGCAGGATTTTGATCCTGCGTTGTGATGCCGTCATGACGATACTTCCTTGGCAATGATGAGTTTGAGTATTTCGCTGGTGCCGCCACCGATCAGGGTGAAGCGGACGTCGCGCAGGTAGCGCTGGACCGGATATTCCATGGCGTAGCCGTAGGAGGCGAAGACTCGCGCGGCCTTGTCGCAGACCGTGGCGGCGGTTTCGGTGGCAAACAGCTTGGCCATCGCGGCTTCCTTGTGGTAGGGCTTCCCCGCGTCGCGACGCCAGGCCGCGTAATACACCAGGTGATCGGCAGCTTCGAGTTCGGTGGCCATCTCGGCCAGCTTCATCTGGATCGCCTGGTAGCGGTTGATCGTCTTGCCGAACTGCTTGCGTTCGCCGGCATAGCGCACCGCTTCGGCCAGCGCTGCGCGCGCCACGCCGAGGCCCATGGCGCCGGTGATGATGCGGATCTCGCCCAGCGTTTTGCGCAGGTGGCCCTCGCCGTCGCCTTCCTCATGCGACAGGCGGTGGCTGTCGGGCACGAAGCATTCGTCGAAGGCCACTTCGGAAGTCGGCAGCGCCCACACCCCCATCTTGTGGATTTCGCGGCCGACGGTGATGCCTTTGAAGCTGCGCTCGACAAGGAAGATGGTCAGCTTTTTCTCCTCGCCCGCTTTGGCGAAGACCGTGAAGAAATCGGCCACTGGTGCCGAGGTGATCCAGGTCTTTTGGCCGTTGATGACGTAGCCGCCGTCGACCTTCTTCGCCGTGGTGGCGATGGAATCGAGGTCGGAGCCGGCATTCGGTTCGGTCATGCAGATCGCGCCGATCTTCTCGCCGCGCAGCGCCGGCTTGAACAGGCGCTCGATGATGTCTTCATTGCCCAGCAGGTGCAGAAATTTGGTGCCCATCAGCGATTGCATGGCCACGGCGCCCGCGAGCGACATCGAGCCGCGCGCAATTTCCTGCAGGGCCAGGCAGAACTCGGTCAGCGCCGTACCGCTACCGCCGACTTCTTCGGGATAGCGCATGCCGAAAAATCCGAGGTCGGCCAGCTCCTGGAACAGGGCGCGCGGGTATTGCTTCGCTTCGTCGAGTGCAGCGGCCTGCGGAGCGATGCGCTCGTCGCAGAAGCGGGCAAAAGTGTCGCGGATCTGCTGCTGGTCTTGGGTGAGTTCGAAATTCATGGCTGGCGTGACTTTCGCGCGGCGGCCGGGGTGTCGGGTGTCCGATTCCCTCCATGTCCTCAGGGCCGAAAAAGCGCCGGCCCTTCCCCTTTACTTGCGGGAATCGGACACCCGACACCCCGGGCGAGATACGTTGGTGCCTTGCAACCGAAAACCTGCGACGGCGCGTCCGGATCGGGCCGGTAGGGCACTCTGTTCCGCGCAAGTAAAGGAGGAGGAGTTGGCCGAAGGCCGACGACGGGGGACATGGAGCGGAGCAGAGTGCCCTGTCGGCCCGATCTTGCGCTGACCTTTGGAATCGAGGGTTTCATTTCAGCATTCACTCGCTGTACCCGTAGTCGCGCTTCGCCGCTTCCCTGGTGATCACGCCGTTGCGAATCTCCTCCGCCAGTAGCTTGCGGTCACGCTTCTTCGGATCGCCGTAGCCGCCACCGCCGCTGGCGACCTGATGGTAGGTGGTACCCATCGGCACGCCGGTGATCAGGTCCTTGTTCTTCGGCACCACGGTTTGCCCGTTGGGGTACTGCAGGCGGATGAAGTTGAGTCCGCCCTGACCGCCGCCGAAGAGCCCGAAGGCCGGCTCGAAATCTCCGTCGCCGAAGGTCACCAGTTGCGTGTCATCGGAGCCAATGGTGAAAATCGTTTCGACGCCGAGTCCGCCGCGCCACTGGCCGGCGCCGGCGGAGTCGGTCAGCAGTTCGTGCTTGATCAGCGTATGCGGCGTCTGCTGCTCGAACATTTCGTAGTCCTGGTCGAGCACGCCGCCCGAGGCGTCGATCATGCCGATGTGGTCGTAGCCGTCGGTGCCGAGCATGGCGCCGGAACCGCCTTTCAAGCCCATGAAGCCGATGTCGACGTACTTCTCGTTGTTCTTCGGATCGAGGCCGGTGGTCAGCGAGGCCAGCAGGTTGTTCCAGCCGGCCGTGACGCGGTCGGGCATCACCGGGGCCAGCGCGCGCTGGATGGCGTCGGCGTTGGGCGGACAGAGGTGGTTGCCGAAAGTGGTGGCCTTCGGGTAGGCGGCATTGAGAATGGTGCCGCTCGGGATGATGATTTCGATCGGCTGCACCATGCCCTCGTTGTGCGGGATGTCGGGGTTCACCATCTGCAGCAGGGTCAGGATGGTGGCCGAGGCGCTCGATGTGAAGGTGCCGTTCACGAAGCCGTTGGTCTGCGGGTCGGTGCGCGAATAGTCGAACTTGATGCTCTTGTCCTTGACCTCGATGTCCACGCGGATGGTGTATTTCGAGCCGACGAAACGGCCGTCGTAATAGACATAGCCTTCGCCAGAGTAGTTGCCGTTGGGGATCTTGGCGATCTCGGCTTCCATCATCTTGCGCGTGGCCTCGAACAGGGCCTGCTTGTGCGCCTCGTAACTGGCCACGCCGTACTTCTTCAGCAGTTCCAGCAGGCGCCGCTCGCCGACCGTGCACGCGCCCATTTCGGCCTTCATGTCGTGCTGCACGATGTCGAGGCGGACGTTGGCGAAGATCAGGCCCCACACGTCCTTGCGCAGCTTACCGCGCTCGACCACCTTGACCGGCGGGATGCGCAGGGCTTCCTGCCAGACTTCAACGGCGTTCGGGTTGTAGCCGCCGGCGACGTTGCCGCCGATGTCGGCCTGGTGGCCCTTGACCGCCGTCCAGGCCACCAGCTTGTCTTCGAAGAATACCGGCTTGAAGGCGGCTACGTCGTTGTTCTGGTTGCCCAGGCTGAAGACGTCGTTGTGGAAGATCACGTCGCCCGGATAGATTTCGTCGCCGAAAAATTCCTTGATGTACTTGCACACCGGAGCCAGCGAGAAGGCCAGGATCGGCAGGTTTTCGGTCTGTTCCAGCATGTTGCCGTCGGCGTCGTATAGGCCGGTGACATAGTCCTTGGCCTCGCAGAGGATGGGCGAGCGCGTGGTCTGCTCCATCGAGATGCTCATCTCGTCGGTGATCGACTTGAAGGTCCGCGCATAAACCGACAGCAGGATGGGATCGATCTTGGTGCTCATGCCAGGGCCTCCTCTTGTTGCTTGAAGCAGGTCGCGGCCAGATCCTCGCGGCCTTTTTGCCAGATGACGAAGGAACCCAGGGCGTCGACCGCGCAGTCGTAGGAATCGCTGACGAAGATGGCCGTGGTCTCCTGTTCGATCATGGCCGGGCCGGTGATGCGGTTGCCGTAATGCATCTTGTGGCCGTCGTAGACCGGGGTTTCGCGGAAGGTCTTGGTCTCCGGGATGTACATGCTGCGCTTGCCTTTCAACGCGCCCGAAGCATCCGCGCCGGCCCAGGCTTCCTGGCGATAGGTCGGCTTGTCGGTGATGCCGATGGCCTGGACGCGGACGTTGATGATTTCGATCGGTGTCTTCTCGGCCTCCAGCGAATAGCCGTAGAGCCGGTTGTGCTCGGCGTTGAAGGCGCTGGCGATGGCTATGGTGTCGCGGCTGTCGATCAACTCGCGCGGTACGCTGAAAGAGACCTCGTGGTACTGCTTGATGTAGCGGCAGTCGAACTTTACGTCATGGCGGCGGCGCTCCTCCGTGATGCGTTCCTCGACCAGCTGCCGCGTGCCGTCCGCCGACATTTCGTCGATCATGGCAGTGAGTCGCGGCCAGTCGATGGCTTCCAGACGGGAGACGAAGGTGCGCACGAAGTCGTGCTTGAGCTCGCTCATCAGCATGCCGAAGGCGCACAGCACGGAGGATTCGCGCGGCACGATCTGCAGCGGGATTTCGAGTTCGCTGCAGATCAGGCAGGAATGGATCGGACCGGCGCCGCCGGCGGGAATGAAGGGAAATTCGCGCGGATCGAAGCCGCGCTTGATGGTGACTTCGCGCACGCCCTGGGCCATGTTGTTGCAGGCGACGCGGTACATGCCTGCGGCGGCTTCCTCGACCGACAGCCCCATCGGTTTGGCGATGTGTTCTTCGATCGCCACGCGCGCCGCTGCCGCGTCGAGCTTCATCTTGCCGCCGGCGAAGAAGCCGGGGTCGAGATAGCCCAGCACCACGTTGGCATCGGTGGTGGCCGGCAGCTTGCCGCCCTTGCTGTAGCAGGCCGGCCCGGGATCGGCACCGGCGCTCTGCGGCCCCATGCGCAGCATGCCGCCCTGGTCGAGCCAGCCGATCGAGCCGCCGCCGGCGCCGATGGTGTGGATGTCGAGCATGGGCAGGGCAATCTTGTGGCGGGCGATTTCGCCGTCGTTCTTGATCATCGGGCTGTCCACCGCCACTGAGGCCTCGAAGCTGGTGCCGCCCATGTCGGTCGTGATGCACTTGTTCTGGCCATGCGGGCGGACGTAGAACAGGCCGGCGCCGGGTCCTCCTGCCGGGCCCGAGAGCAGTGTCAGGGCAGCCTTTTCGCGCGCCAGTTGCGGTGTGATGACACCGCCGTTGGATTGCATGATAAGCAGCAGACCCTTGAAGCCGATGCCTTTGAGCCGGCCGACCAGCTGGTCGAGGTAATGGTTCAGTTTCGGCCCGACGTAGGAATTCAGTGCGGTAGTGCTGACGCGCTCGTAGAAACGGATCGACGGCAGCAGGTCGGTGGAGACCGACAAATACGCACCGGGCATTTCCTTCTTCACCAGTTCGGCTGCGGCCCGTTCGTGGGCCGGGTTGGCAAAGGAATTCATGAAACAGATCGAGACCGCCGAAACATTTTCCTGCTTGAACAGATCGATGGCCTGTCTGATCTGCGCCAGGTCGAGCGGCGCGGTCTCCACGCCGTTACGATCGAGGCGCCCGCTGATGCCGGCGCGCAGATAGCGCGGCACCAGGGGTTTGACGTTGGTATAGCGGTTGTTGTACTGCTCCTCGCGTATGCCGCGGCGCATTTCCAGCGCATCGCGCACGCCTTCGGTGGTCAGCAGCGCGCATTTGGCGCCGTTGCTGGTGAGCGTGGCATTGGTGGTGACCGTGGTGCCATGCACGATGGTGTCGATGGTCGGTGCGAAGGCTTCCAGCGTCAGGGGCGGGTTCATGCTGGTGGCAATATCGGTCAATCCGTTAACTACGGCGATGGACGGATCGGACGGGGTCGACAGCGTCTTGTAGATTGCCGGCTCGGCATCTTCGCGGGTCACCACGAAGTCGGTGAAGGTACCGCCGACGTCGATTCCGATCTTAAGTGCCATGGGATCTGCTCCGTTCTTGCATTCGTTGGCGATCAGGCAGTACGGGCGACCATCTGCCGCACGTCTTCCTTGCGTATCTTGCCCAGCGCGGTCTTCGGCAGTTGTTCGACGACGATGACCTCCTTGGGGTGCTTGTAGCGGGCAATGCGTCCGTCCAGGAGCTTGAGCACCTGCTCGCCGGTTAGCCGGCAGTCCGGCTTCGGCACCACGACGGCGACCACGATCTCGCCCCAGCGTGCGTCGGGCCGGCCGATCACCGAGGCCTCCGCGATGTCGGGGGATTCGATCAGCAGGTTCTCGATTTCAGCCGGATAGATGTTCTCGCCGCCGGAGATGATCATGTCCTTGCTGCGACCGTCCACGTAGAGGTAGCCCTCTTCGTCCTGATGGCCCATGTCTCCGCTGTGAAACCAGCCGTCGATCAGGGTCGCGGCGGTAGCCTGCGGCGCATTCCAGTAGCCGGTCATGACGTTGTCGCCGTGCACCAGAATCTCGCCGGTAGTCCCGCGTGAAACCTCGCTGCCGCGTTCATCGACAATCCGCAGCCGACAGTGGGCCGCCGCCTTGCCCGTCGAGCCGGCCTTGCGCTGCGCATCCGCAGCTTTCTGATACACCGCGATTGGACAGGTTTCGGTGGAGCCGTACACCTGCACCAGGGGCACACCCTTGGCATGCACGGCGTGGATCACATGCATCGGCACGATGGTCGATCCGGTAGTGATCATGCGCAGGCTGGAAAAGTCGGCGCTGGCCCAACGCCGATGCGCCATCATCATGTCGAGTTGCGCCGGCACCAGCACGGTCAGCGTGATGCCGTCGCGCTCGATGGCGTCGAAGGTGGCATCGGGATCGAACTTGGGATGCAGCACCACCGTGCAGCCGGCCTGAAGTGCGGGCGTGGTCTGGTTGTTGAGCCCGCCGACATGGAACAGGGGCAGGGTGGTGAGGATCACGTCGTCGCCCGTCAGTTCGTGCATGTCGGCGCTGTTGGCGGCATTGCAGTCGATCGCGCGCTGGGTCAGCACCACGCCCTTGGGCTTGCCGGTGGATCCCGAGGTGTAGCAGATCAGCAGCGGCGTATCGGGACCGACCTGCGCGTCACGCGGCGCCGGGCCCCCGGCGCGGCCGCAGAACTCCGGCCAGCCGATCCAGCCCGCGCCGACGGACCCGAAGCCGACCAGCGCGGTCGCAACCAGTGCGTCGCGGAAGACGTCGATCTGGGCGACATATTGCGGCTCGACGAAGAACAGCGCCGGCGGGCAGTCTTCCAGCATCTGGCGGTGCTCGGGGCCGGCCAGGCGCCAGTTGAGCGGCATGAACATGGCGCCGAGGCGGGCGCTGGCGAACAGCAGGGCGAGCATTTCCGGGCTGTTGAGACCGAGGTAGGCGACGCAGTCGCCGCGCTTTACGCCAGACGCGGCAAGGGCCGACGCGAGCAACTCGACCAGGGCCGCAAGCGCCGCGCAGGAAACATCCCGACCGGGAAAACGAATCGCCGTCTTGTCGGGGGTCAGCGCGGCATTGCGCTCGATCCAGTCGGCTATGCTCATGTCGCTACTTCGCGTCGCACACTTCCAGCACCACCGACATCGCGGTATCACCCGCGGCGCAGCCGGTGAACAGGCCTAAGCCGCCACCGCGCAGGGCCAGTTCCTCGATCAGTTCGATGATGGCGCGGGTACCCATCGGTGCTTGCGGATGTCCCCATACCAGCGAGCAGCCATAGTTGTTCATGGTCTTGAGGTCGCAGCCGGTCTGTTTGGCGAAGAAAAGGTCATTTACCGCGAATGGGTTATGCGTCTTTATCGCCGTCATTTGCGCGATGCTGCGATCCGCCTGCTTCAGCGCGGACTGCGCCGCCGGCAGCATGGCCTCGGGCATGTAGGCCAGCGCTACGCGGGCCAAACCAAAACCATGCAGGCGCACGGCGATTTTCGGATTGCTGGAGAGTTCCCGCGCCTTGTCCGGCGTGGTGACGACTATTGCCGCGTTACCGTCGGCCGGATGCGTCTGGGCGCCGAAGGTAACCGTGCCGCCGGGCATGACCGGCTTCAGCTTCGCCAGTCCTTCGGGCGTCGACTGCGACACGCCCTCGTCGCCGGCCATCGTGCTGGCGGTCTTCTTGAAGTTGGCTGCGGGCACGTCGAAGGGCAGGCTCATGAAGCGCTTGAGGAAGGCGGAATCGTTTTCCAGCGATTGCCGGTACTGTTCTTCGCGCCGCAGCACCAGTTCGTGTTGCTCCGCCATGCCGATGCCATGCTTGGCGGCAACGTTCTCGGCGGTTTGCAGCATCGTATGGCCGCCCAGGGGATCGCAGCCGAAGTTGTCCATCACCCAGTCCTCTGCCGCGCCGGTGCCACCCGGGCCGCGCGGATTGGGGTAGTAGAGGTGCGGCCCGTTGGAGGTGCGGTCGCAATTGATCGCAAGCGCGGTCGTCGCCATGCCGGTTTCGATTTCCTGCGTGGCGGCGAGCAGCGTGCGCACTCCCGTGGCGCAGGCTTGCATCAGTGTCGGGCCGCCGGCCTGGGTGGCGCCGATCATTCCGGTGAGCCAGGGCAGGCCGTAAAAGGAATGCTTTTGCGGCACCGAGAAACCCAGCGCTCCGTAGTCGAAGGCCGCCGGATCAATCTTGCGTTTGGCCAATTCCAGTCGCGCCACATGCGCGGCAAACTCTATGCTGTGCAGGTTGGCAAAGCTGCCCTGCCAGCGGGCAAAGGGCGTACTCCAATAGGCGCCGTAGGGAATTTCTGCTTTGTAGGTCATTTGATGTCTCTTAGTGTGTGTCGTCCGCTTGTCGGGCATGAATCTGCCTGTTGCCGGATGCTTGACCGCAAGGGCGGCCTTCCCCTTCTCTATGGGGCCGAGCTGCTTTTTTCTGCCTCTTTTTCCTTGTCGATCTGTTCTATTACGACAATAAGAAAGTGCTTGGCCGCTTCCAGGTGCTTGTGCATCGCTTGGGCGGCAGCCGCCACATCGCGTTTCTTGAACGCGGCATGAATGTTTTTCATTCCCGTCAGCGCCGTTTTCCTTGCGGCCGGGTCACCGAGTGTCAGGACACGCAGGAAGCGAACGTGACCGACGTACTGGTCGAGTAGTTTCGACATTCTCCGATTGGGCACCAGGGCGCGCCAAGCGTTGTGGAAGCGGACGTTGGCTTCGAGGAATGAGCGAAAGTCACCGCTTCTTTCCGCGGCAACCGCGTCCTCGATGGCGGACGACATGCTCACCAGGTCGGCGGCGCTGCTGACTTCGGCGACCGCACTGCTTACGGCGGCCGGTTCCAGCAGAAAGCGAAGCTGGTAGATCTCCTCGATGTCGGCGTCGGTCAGTTCCGGCACGACGAAGCCCCGTCCCTCGACGGCAATCATTCCTTCGCTTTCGAGGCGGGCCAGCGCCTCGCGCACGGGGGTGCGCGAAACGCCGAGTTGCGCCGCCAGGCTGACCTCCTGCAAGCGCTCGCCAGGGCGAATCTGGTGGTTGCCGATGTTGTCGCGCAACTGGTTATAGACGCGATCAGCCAGGCCGGCTGGTCTGTCGAGGGGCTTGATGGAAGTGTTCATGGCAGAATCGAATGCGCTATTGCGCTCGCGTCATGGAATACGGGATACTGTATACGCAGTACATTGGGAGTGTCAATAGACGCGGGTGTCGAATAGATGAGTCTTTCGCTCGATGAATTGGCGGTCGGGATCGCAGCCGGAGAGCGCCCGGCTCTGGCGCGGGCGCTTTCACTCGCCGAACGTGACGCGACTTCTGCGTCCGGTCTCCTTGCCCGCCTTGCAGATAGATTGGGCCGGGCCCGTGTGATCGGAATCACCGGACCACCGGGTGCGGGAAAATCCACCCTCGTTGGCGTCATGCTGCGACAGTTTTTGCAGAGGGGACATCGCGTGGCGGTGCTGGCCGTGGATCCGTCCAGTCCGGTGACGGGCGGAGCCCTGCTGGGGGATCGATTCCGCATAGGGGAGTCCGCCGGCGACGACCGTTCGTTCATCCGATCGACCGCCACCCGCGGCAGCCTCGGCGGTCTGACTACCGCCGCCCGGCAAATGGTTCAATTGATGGATGCGGCGGGATTCGATCTGATCATGGTCGAAACGGTTGGCACCGGCCAGTCCGAGATAGATATCGCGCGACTGGCCGACATGGTGCTGGTGGTATTTCCACCAGGTCTTGGCGACGAGTTGCAGGCGATCAAGGCTGGCATCCTGGAACTGGCGGACCTGCTGGTCGTCACCAAGAGCGACACCGTGGGGGCGAACCTCGCTTGTCAGGCCTTGCGTACGGTGGCGCCGTTGTGGCGCAACGCACCGCCCATCCATCCGGTCAGCGCCTTGACCGGCGACGGCATTGCCGCTCTCGCCGATGCCGTTCTTGCGTTGGCCAAAACTTCACCGCAACTGGCGCCGCCGGCCAGGCGCGCGCCTGAATCAACGAGCCGTTCGCTGGCGGACAGCTTTCAGACTATGTGTCACGAACTGGACCTTCGCCTGGCCTTCAATCCGGCTGCCGGGGTGTCGATGCACCTATTGGATGCTGAACACGATTCACAGGCCTCCGGCTTGCAGGTCATCGTCAGCGTCCGGCCCGACGGTAATCTGTTTCAACTCGGCGCCGTGGCGGGGGCAATGATTGTCCTGGCTTCGGAAATGAACCTGAGATGCATCGTCGGCGATCTGGACATGACCGGCGGGCGGATGCAACTGCTGCTGGAGCGGGCCCATCAGGAGCGCTTGTGAATATGCCTGACGTCGCCGTAGTGCCAGCGCCGACTATTGAAAGTGGTGCGTCACGTTAACGTCATGTCACCAGCCACACGCTGACACGGTTTCAACAGTAATCAGATTACGGCTTCGCAGGGCACTTCGACTTGATGAACTCAAACATTGGGCGGAAGACATCGAAGCAGGCGGCATCCAGCGTGGGCACGACCTCTTTGGCAAAAGCTGTTTTCTCGCCGTCCGATTTGAAAACAATCTTGCTGCCGCCGACGCAGGGCTCCAGCTGGTAATAACTCGCCGTGGCCGCTTGTCCGTAGAACAGATGTTCAATTTCACAGAACGAATCGCCACCGAATGTCTCGTTGGTGGTGGTATTTCGGATGACCTGTTTCTGGATATCTGCATGGGATGACACCGGCAGCATGATGGCGTAGGACTCTCCCGACGCCCATTGCTTGATCATTCCTCTCAACGGATCGCTTTCGATGACAGTGCCGTTGAGCCCGTTCCACTGATCGTAAGCCTTGTCGAAATCAAATAGGGCAAAAATCGGCAGACCACCCATTTCCTTGTGAATCCGGGCATCTGTCAGTAGCTGGTTGATATAAGTGCAACTGAACGCGTAAAAAGGAATAAACGGCATCTCCACTTCATACAGCCTGTACCAAGCCTCCTTGAGGATGATGGGGTCGGTAGTGCCCTCAGTGAAAAGAACCGGCTTGTTCTCGATCTGGATGGCGTTGATGATGCTGAGCAGTTGCTCCTGCTCCGAATATCTGATCAAGTCTGCGCTGAGTTTCTTGATGGCGACCGATTTGGGAAGGTCGAAGCAATTGACGCAATCGTCTTTGATGTCGAAAAATTTAATTTTCTTCCGGTCATGTGGAATCAGGGTCACCGCGCTGTGGCTGCTCATCAGCACATGGCTATTCTTGGCGCCAGCATCGGTAATTTCGAACACCTGTCGCAAAAAATCGAACTGCCATTCGGGGTGGAGGAACGAGTCAGGTTCGTCGAGCAGAGTGAGGCAGTTACGATCTTTGAATAGCTCGACGATGGAATAGATGTAGACCGACTGGAACTGGCCGTCGCTGAAATGGGCGATGGTGGCGTCGAGGCCGCTGGCCAGCGTGAGCGGGATGGAAATGTCCGCCAGCATGCCCAAGGTTTTCAGGTTGTCGAACTGGCGGAATAATTCCTGGGCGCTCAGGTCGGCGAATTCCTGCTGAACCTTGGCGATGTCAAAGTACAGGATGTAGCGTTTATCAGTGGCAAAGTATCCCTCGGAGCGCACCGTGCTGCCGGTAGCCGGGCTGATGCAGTTGGACAGCCGGTCGAGAAACGTTTTGGTAATGCCTTCCGGTTTCCAATAGCGATCGGCATCCAGGTCTTCGATGTCGAAACGCGCATCGCTGGCGTAGCCGGGGCGCTGAAGTTCCAGCTTTACCTCCGGCGCCACAGTGCTGATGCCGAGCTTCCCCAGGATAAACAGTCGGGCCTTGCTGTCTGGCTTCTGCATGAGCAACACCGCCAGCAGCAGGGCTTTGTATTCCGGGCCGATGCCGATAAAGCGGCGGCTCTCATCGAAGTCGGCTTTCTTGATGCGCTTGCCGAAATTCGTTTCATACTTTTCCACCAGCCCGGCCACGGTGTCGTTGTGGCCGGAATAATAGATCAGCACATTGTCTGGCAGCAGGGTCTGGCCGATGGTGGCGCGCGTCTTGCCATTGATGCTGAACTTCCCCGCGCTCCAGGCTATCTCTGTTTCCTTGCCGCCAATTTCATACTTGATGGCGTACTCGAAACCGGCGTCGGACTTCTCTTTGTCGTATTCGTAGATGTGGCGAAATATCTCGATCAGCGCCTCAAACAGATTCGACTTGCCGCTTCCGTTCTTGCCGACAAAAACATCGATGAAGCTCGCACCGTCGAAACCCAGCGTGAAATTCTTGAGATTTTTGTATTGGCTGACAAAGACGGATTTCAGGCGCATGGCGCTCGCTCACGCCGGCGCCATCAAAGCATCGAGCAATTCGGTTTGCTTGTCGGTGGCGGCATCGATCTGGTGTTCCAGCGTGTCGCATAGCGCCATGAGCTGGTCGATTTTGGCGACGATACGGTGATGTTCTGGGAGTGGAGGGAGAGGAATGATCATTTCTCCAACATCGCCCAATCTGAAGCTGTTCTTAATGCCACGCTGCGGAGCGTCAAATTGAACTTTTGCCAAAGGTGATCTCATGAGTTCAGGGAAATATCTGCTCCGGCAGATTGGCATCAGACGGAGCAGGCATGTGTGCTGGTTTATATAGGCGTCACCGAAATTCGACGGGATTAAGGCGAGATTTCCGACATCACCAGTTATTGAAATCAAAAGGTCATTTTCTTCGAGCTTGGTTCTTGACCCCTCTCCAGTTACAGGCGGGGCGACATACCTTATGGTGTCCATGCGCAACTGATAACTTCCTCGCGACAGATTTCCCATAGTTACAAAAATTGCACCTGAATCTGAGTAGTAGGCTGCCCAGTCACGGGAACCCGATGTAATCAACTGGGACACATCCCAAACACGACACCATTCCCAGCCCGGTGGAAGCACAAACGGCATTTCCGCCGTCTTGATCTTCGGCAGCGGCTTGGGCGCCTTGATCTTGCCCCCGTTTACCAACCGTTTTTTCTCCGCCTCGATTTCTTTCAGCAATTGGCTAGCAGGTGGATCGTTAGGGTTCTGCGGGACCAGTTTGCCCATCACGGCGAGTTGCAAGACAGCTTTGCGCAGCTCGATGACATTTTCTTTCACTGCATAGAGATCGCCGAAATGCCGGGATATGAACTGCCAAGCGTCGGCGACGCTGTCGGCTGCTTGTGCATCCAACAATTGCTTGAGCGCAGCGGTGTGCACGCTGCGGCGTTTCTGCTCGCGCTCGGCGCGTAGCCTTTCCAGTTCGTCACAGCGTGCCATGAGCCGGTCAATTCTTGCGACGATACGGTGTTGCTCGGGAAGCGGAGGAAGCGGAATGGATATTGCCCCAAGCGCTTTGCTCGACATATTGGATATGCCAACTCCTTTACGGTGCTGAGCTATCTCCCCGGTTGCGTTCAACTTTTCAAAAAATCGATAAGCAAAATACGGATCAATACTGCCAAAAAGTCGCGCACGATGGATATGGTTCTGAAAGCAGACCTCTGTCTCGAAATTCCATACAGCAGCTCTACCGGCTTCGCCTCCCTCGCATATCAGAAGATCATCTTTCTTGACTGTGCACTTTTCTAGCTCTTCCTCTCTAATCAACATCTGGCGAACGCTCCCAAGCTCGAAGCTCCCCCAGTAGAGATTGGAGGTTGTTATGTAGTCGCGTGGCAATCCAGTATTCCGCCCCTTATCAAGAGTCTTGCCGGAATTGTGCTGTGCAATTTCTCCGAATCGAACCCACTCCCATCCCGTTGGAATGTCATACAGTATTTCCTTCGCGGCGATCTCTGGCAGCGGTTTGGGCGCATTGATTTTGCCTTCCTTCACCAGCCGCTTTTTCTCCGCTGCTATCTCCTTCAGCAACTGGCTGGCGGGTGGATCGCGTGGGTCTTGCGGCACCAGCTTGCCCTGCATCGCCAGCGTGAGGATCAGTTCGCGCAGTTTCTTGATGCCGTCGGGTGCGGCAAAGGCAGTGTCGAAGTGTTGTTCCAGCATCTCACGGGTAGCGCTATTCATGCGGTGGGCTCTGCTGGCGGGTTCGCCGCTTCTTCGATTTGCCGCGCGTCATCGATCATCGCGCGTTCGCGCTCGATTTCCTGGCGCAGTTCTTCTTCACTCGGCAGGATCAGCCGGTATTTGCTGGCAAACAGTTGCTCGCTTTCATGCAGCACGGAGTAGCGCACCACCGAGTGATCCTTGTGTTCGCATAGCAAGATGCCTACGGTCGGGTTGTCGTCCGGGCCGCGTTTGAGGTTGTCGTACATGCGCACGTACATGTCCATCTGTCCGATGTCCTGATGCGTCAGCTCGCTGGTTTTGAGGTCGATGAGCACGAAGCACTTGAGCAGGTAGTTGTAGAACACCAGGTCGATGTAGAAATCCTTGCTTTCCGTGCTGATGCGTTGCTGGCGGGCGACGAAGGCAAAGCCCTTGCCCAGCTCCAGCAGGAAGGCCTGCAATTTGTCCATCAAGGCCTGCTCTAGCGTGGATTCCAGCAGCTTGCCGCTACCCGGCAGACCGAGAAATTCCAGCATCACCGGATCGCGCACGAATTCACGCGGCGCTTGTTTCAGGTCTTGAATATTGGCATCCGCCTCGGCAACGACAGCGCCCTTTTCTTCGCTCAACAGCAGCCGCTCGTAGTACAAGGTGCCGATCTGGCGGTCGAGCGCGCGGGAGCTCCAATTCTGTGTGGCCGCCTCGTTCATGTACCACTGCCGGGCGGCTTCGTTCTCCACGCGCAACAGAGTGCGGTAGTGAGTCCAGCTCAATTCGCGACGCACTGCGTCGCGAATTGGAAAAGCCAGATAAAAGCCGCGCATGTGCCGCAAATTGGTGGCATCGAAGCCCTTGCCGAACTCGCCGGTCAATGAGTCCGCCAGGCTGGGCAGCAGCTTCTTGCCGTAGGCGGCGCGCGCCTCGCCCTGCTGCTCGAACTCGACGATGTGCCGGCCGATTTCCCAGCAGGTTTGCACCTGCACCATATCCACGGCGCGCAGGGCTTGCTGGCGGCCTTGTCGAATCAGGCCGCGCAGGGCATCCAACAAACCCGATGGGGCCGTGTTATCCGCACTGACTATCTTGCTGCTCATGCCTTGCCACCCAGCGCCTGCATCAATTCGGCCTTGAGGGCGTTTTGCGCGAGGGTGAGTTGCCGGACGATTTCCTGATACTCCTGCATCAGCTCGCCTGGGTCGCGATGGTTCACGGCCACTTCATGCGGATTCTTGCAGTCGAGGTTGTAGTTCCGCGCGGCAATGTCCTTGGCCGATATCTTCCAGGCGTGCTGGCTGGCCTTGCGCCCCTTGCGCGTGGCGCCGCCCCACCACTTCTTCTCCAGACCGAACTCGTCGATGGTGAGCGGCTTGGAGCGGGAGTAGGACTTGTAGCCATCCGGGTAGGGATGCTCGAAGAACCAGATATCCTGCGTCGGTCCGCCCTTTTCAAAGAACAGCAGGTTGGTGGCAATGCTGGTGTAGGGCGCGAAAACACCCTTGGGCAAACGCACGATGGTATGCAGGTTGAACTCTTCCAGCAGCTCGCGCTTGAGGTTGGTTTTGGTGCCTTCGCCAAACAGAAAGCCATCGGGCAACACCACGGCGGCGCGGCCGGTGTCGTGCTTGAGCAGATGCATGATCAGCGCCATGAACAGGTCGGCGGTTTCGCGCGTCTGGTACTTGCGCGGAAAATTGTTCTCGATGCCGTCTTCTTCCATGCCGCCGAAAGGCGGATTGGTGATGATGATGTCGACCCGGTCTTTGGGGCCGTAGTCCTTGAGCGGACGGCTCAGGGTGTTGTCGTGGCGGATGTTGCTGGGCACATCGATGCCGTGCAGCATCATGTTGGTCATGGCTAGCATGTGCGGTAGCGGCTTTTTCTCCACGCCGTGGATGCTGGCTTGCAGGGTGTTGCGATCGTCGTTGTTTTTCACCTGACGGGTGAGGTGTTCGATGGTGCAGGTGAGAAAGCCGCCGGTGCCGCAGGCCGGGTCGAGCAGGCTTTCGCCCAGTTGCGGGTTGAGAATATCGACCATGAACTGGGTGACGGCACGCGGGGTGTAGTACTCGCCCGCGTTGCCGGCGGATTGCAGGTCGGCAAGAATTTTTTCGTAGATGTCGTTGAACAGGTGGCGGTCGGACGACGAGTTGAAGTCGACATCGCCCTCGATGGTGTTGATCACCTGGCGCAGCAGGTGGCCGGACTTCATGTAGTTGTAGGCATCCTCGAACACCTCGCCCACCACTCTGCCGCGCGGCGATACACCCGCCTTGGTGGCCAGTTGCTTGAGCGAGGGAAACAGCTCGTTGTTGACGAACAAAATCAAATCTTCGCCAGTGTCACCTTCGGGATTTTTTGCCCACTCGGACCAGCGGAAGCGTCTTGGTAATGGGGATTTGTAGCCGGAAATGGTGACCTGCCATTCCTGTTCCTTGTCGTCGAAGATTTTCAGGAACAACAGCCAGACGATCTGGCTGATGCGCTGGGCGTCGCCATCGACGCCGACATCCTTGCGCATGATGTCCTGAATGGTTTTGATGAGCGTGGCTATCGGCATGGCTTGCTTGACTCCGGTACGTGTCTGTTAGGCGCTATAGAGCGCCTGCTCAAGTTCTTGCAGGGCGCGATGGTACTGATCCAGCCCACCAAAGCTGCGGATGATTTCGATGGGTGTGCCGAACTGGGTGAAGGGCGCAATGGTGAGAATCTGCGTTTCCTCAATCGGCCCGACGCCTTCGTCGGCGTATTTGTCCAGCAAGGCTTCGAGCACCCGGCGAGCCTGTTCGCCATAGCGAGTGAAGTAGTCGCGTTTCCTGACCTGCTCGGCCCGTTCCCTGCGGGTCAGCGGCGGCTTGTCCCAGGCAACGTGACAGACGAGATCGAAGGGATCGAATTCCTTACCCGATGGGCGCCCAACCTCGTCCGCCAAGGCTTCGAAGAAGATGCCTTCGTTGGCAAGTTCATCGATGACGGCCTGCTTTTTGTCGGCGCTGCTCCAGCGGCGCAGAAAATCATCCAGCGAGGCGAATTCCCTGGCCAGCGCTTTGCGGGTGTAGTCCTTGAGCGATTCGGTAATCAGCTTGCCGCTGGCGTCGAAATACTGCACGCGCTCTGATGCCACTTTGACTTCGACGTTGGCCACGACATAGCGGCGCACACCGGAGCCTTCTTCACCTTGGCCGGGTTCGGCCACACCCGTCCATTCGGAGTTTTCACCCACCGCCGGATAGGCGGCGCCGTCGACAGGATTTTCGTCGTCGACTTCATCGGGCGGCACCGGTGAGTCTTCCGGGTGCTTGGGCTCGTAGATTTGTACCGGGTCACCATCGAAATCCGGGTCGGCAAAAAGCTCGGTGGCCTTCTTGAAATCGATGATGGTGAAGTAGTACTTGTCGTAGTCCTCGTTGATGCGGGTGCCGCGCCCGATGATCTGTTTGAATTCGGTCATGGACTGGATGCGCTGGTCCAGCACGATGAGTTTGCAAGTCTGCGCATCCACACCGGTGCTCATCAGCTTGGAGGTGGTGGCGATGACCGGGTATCGACTCTCGGGGAAGATGAAATTATCGAGCTCGGCCTTGCCTTCTTCATTGTCGCCGGTGATGCGCATGACGTACTTGCCGTTTTGCGCGACCAGATCGCCGTTTTCGTTAACCAGCGCCTGCCGCATACGCTCGGCGTGATCGATGTTGTCGCAGAAAACAATGGTCTTGTCGAAGCGGTTGGTCTGCTTCAGAAATTCGCTGATCTTTTTGGCGACAAGCTCGGTTCGTTTTTCCAGCACCAGCGTCTTGTCGAAATCCTTCTGGTTGTAGATGCGGTCTTCGATCTCGTTGCCGTATTTATCCACCATGCCCTTGTCGGGGCGCCAACCGGCGAGGTCTTTGTCCAGATCGATACGCACCACCTTGTAGGGGGCGAGAAAGCCGTCGTCGATGCCTTGCCGCAGTGAGTAAGTGTAGATCGGCTCGCCGAAGTAGTCGATGTTGGAAACCTCCTTGGTTTCCTTCGGCGTGGCGGTGAGGCCGATTTGCGTGGCTGACGAGAAATATTCGAGGATTTCGCGCCAGGCCGAATCGGCAGCGGCACTGCCGCGATGACACTCATCGATCACGATCAGATCAAAGAAGTCGCGGCTGAACTGCTTGTAGATGTTGCGCTCTTCTTCCGAACCGGTGACAGCCTGATAGAGCGACAAATAGATTTCGTAGGACTTGTTGGCCTGGCGCTTCTGAATCTTGGTCATGGCCGAGCCGAAGGGCTTGAAGTCGTTGGTCATGGTCTGATCGACCAGGATATTGCGGTCGGCGAGGAACAGGATGCGCTTCTTGGCTTTGGCCTTCCACAAGCGCCAGATGATCTGAAACGCGGTGTAGGTCTTGCCGGTGCCGGTGGCCATGACCAGCAAGATACGGTTCTGCCCTCGGACGATGGCTTCAATCGTTCTGTTGATGGCGAGGAGTTGGTAGTAGCGTGGCGTTTTGTTGCTGCCGTCGCTGTAGTAGTCCTGGGTAACCAGTTCGCTTTGCGCGTTGTTCAGGCCAAGGTGCGTAGCCCACCATTGCCAGAGAGTGTCGGCATTGGGGAATTCGTGCAGACCGAGTTCGCGCTCGATGACACCATCGGTGGCAATTTTGTTGTGGAACAGGAAGCCGTCGCCGTTGCTGCTGAACACGAAAGGCACCTGAAGCATTTCCGCGTACCCCAAGCCCTGTTGCATACCATCGCCCAGGGAGTGGTTGGCATCCTTCGCCTCAATAACGGCGATGGGCATGTTGGGCTTGTAGAACAGAACGTAGTCGGCGCGCTTGTGCTGCGCGCGGGTGTGCAGCTTGCCGCGAACGATGATGCGGCCCTTGGTCAGCGGGAATTCTTCGCGTATTTGGGTAGCGATATCCCAGCCGGCTTGCTCAAGTGCCGGTGTAATGAATTTGGTGCAGATGTCGCGCTCGGAGAGCGATTTCTTGTTCATTATTTGAGCTTGGCGATTCCCTGTCCGATAAGCTGGGGCACATTGGCCCCGATGGCTCCCGATAACTCGCCCGTGAGTGTACAGTATCGTCCGTCATAATCCACGGTAAACCACGGATCGAGCAGCACAATCGAGGACCTATCCATGACCCGCGACTACCCTGCCCGCGATTTCTTCCGGCAAATGCCGAATGTCTTTCTGGCGCGTCACCTCGCCCCGCGCGAAGTGTTGCAGTACTTCGACTTCCGGGCCGGAGAACGTCGAAATCGTTGACTACCACTGAGAGGTACGACATGGCCACCAACAAAATGCGAGCGATCCATCCCGGTGAGATTCTCCGGGAGGAGTTTCTTGCGCCGCTCGACATGAGCGCCAACGCCTTGGCGATGGAGTTGCATGTACCGGCGCCCAGAATCAACGACATCGTGCGCCAGCGGCGCGCCGTGACGCCTGACACCGCCTTGAGGCTGGCGCGCTACTTCAATACCACCGCACAGTTCTGGCTCAACCTGCAAAGCTCTTTCGACCTGAAGCAGGCAGAGATCGACGTCGGCCGCAAGATTGAAAAAGAGATTCATCCGATGGTGCAGGCCGCGTAGATTTTCCTTCCAAAATGAGGGCTGCCAAGGTCGAATTGAATTCCCATAGTCGTTGAAAGTCGGCGCCGGCGACACGGCGGTCCCGGCTCTCTGCTTCACTGCCTATGCTTTGCCCGTTACCAGGACATCATCTTCATAGGTCAGGGTTGCAAACAGGTCGTCCAGCGTCTCTTCCCGTCGAATCAACTCAACCCGCCCATCCGCACGGAATAACAATTCCTTGGGACGCGGCTTGCCGTTGTAGTTGAAGCCCATGGCGTGACCGTGGGCGCCGGTGTCATGGATATAGAGGATATCGCCATCCGCGACGCGAGGCAGCGGGCGCTGGATGGCAAACTTGTCGTTGTTCTCGCACAGCGATCCGGTCACATCCACCGTTTCATCATTCCCCTGCTTGCCCAGCACGCTGATGTGATGATAGGCGCCATACATGCCGGGGCGCATGAGCGCGGACATGCAGGCATCGACCCCGACATAGGTACGATAGATTTCCTTGCGATTGATCGCGCGCGTGACCAGCACACCATGGGGACCGGTCATATAGCGCCCGCTCTCGACAAACAGCTTCGGGGCATAAGCGTGTTGTGCCTTGAAGGCGTCAAACAGCGCAGTAATCTCCGCTGCCATTGATCCGATATCCAGAGGCGCATCTTCCGGCTTGTAGGGTATGCCCAGGCCGCCACCGATATTGATGAACTCGAAGCGGATACCCAGCTCGCTGGAAATCCACGCCACCATCTCCAGCAGCATGCGCGCGGTCTCGACCATGTAGCTGTAATTGAGTTCATTGGAAGCCAGCATGGTATGCAGTCCGAACCGGCTCGCCCCCTTTGCCTTGGCCAGCCGGTAGGCGTCCAGCAATTGGTCGTGTGTCACACCGTACTTGGCCTCCAATGGAGCACCGATGATGCTGTTGCCGGTGCGGCGAGCGCCAGGGTTGTAGCGAAAGCAGATCAACTCCGGCATCCGCGGCACTTTTTCAACCAGCGAAATGTCATCCAGGTTGAGTACGCACCCTCCATCGGCCGCGGCAGCCTGAAAATCGGTTTGGCTGGTGTTGTTGGAGGTGAACATGATTCCCTCGCCGGCTACGCCGGCTTGGCGGCTAAGGGTCAATTCGGCTACCGAACTGCAATCGAAGCCAAAGCCCAGTGACTTCATGATCTGCATGATGCGCGGGTTGGGCAGGGCTTTTACGGCAAAGAACTCGCGGAACCCGGCAATGCCGGAAAAGGCCTGGTTCAGTGCCTCGCCGGTTTCGCGAATGCCTTCTTCGTCGTAGATGTGAAAGGGGGTGTCGTAGTGCTCGACAATCGAGGCAAGTACGGGCGTCAGGCGATCTTCAAAATTTTTTTGGATGGGCATGGTGTTTCAAACTCTTGTGTAATGGACGGCGGTCATGCGCTCAGGCAAAAATGCCATGAGCCCGATCAAAGCACGGCGCTGATGCGCTCCATCGCCTCTTGTACATTTTCAAAACTGTTGAAGGCGCTGATTCGAATATAGCCTTCGCCGCACTTGCCAAAACCGGCACCCGGGGTGCACACCACCGCGGCTTCGTTGAGCAGCTTGTCGAAAAAGACCCAGGAGTCGCTTTTGCCGTCGATCCAGATGTAAGGCGAATTATCGCCGCCGATACAGGCATAACCCAGCGCCGCCATCTTTTCACGGATATATCTGGCGTTATTCAGATAGTAGGCAATCAGCTGTCTGACCTGTACCTGCCCCTCCGGGCTGTAGATGGCTTCGGCCGCGCGCTGAACAGGGTAGGACACACCGTTGAACTTGGTCGTATGCCGGCGATTCCACAAGGCATGCAAAGCAACGGCCTCGCCGGATTCGGTATAGGCCATGCATTCCTTTGGCACGACGGTATAGGCACAGCGGGTACCGGTGAAGCCTGCCGTCTTCGAGAAACTGCGGAATTCCACCGCTACTTCCTTCGCCCCTTCTATTTCGTAGATCGAGTGCGGCAGGGAGTCATCGGTGATGAAGGCTTCATAGGCCGCATCGAACAAAATCAGCGCCTTGTTGGCCTTGGCATAATCCACCCATTGCTTCAACTGCTCCTTGGTAGCGGTTACGCCGGTCGGGTTGTTGGGGAAACAGAGATAGATCAAATCAACCGGCTGAGTCGGCAACGCCGGAATAAAACCATTGTCCCTGTTCCCATCCAGGTAGACCAGACCGTCATAACGCCCGGTCGCTTTGTTCCATTTGCCGGAACGACCGGCCATCACATTGGTATCGACATAGACGGGATAGACGGGATCCGTCACGGCCACCTTGCAGTCAAGCGAAAATATCTCCTGAAAATTTCCGGTGTCGCACTTGGCGCCATCGCTGACAAAAACCTCATCGGGCCGCACGTCGGCGCCGCGGGCCCGGAAATCGTGTCTGGCGATCGCCTCGCGCAAAAAGTCGTAGCCCTGCTCCGGCCCATAGCCGCGGAAAGTGCCATCACCGGCCATCTCGTCGGTAGCGGCATGCAATGCCTTGATACAGGCTTCCGGCAGGGCGCGGGTGACATCCCCGATACCCAGTTTGATCACCTTCTTGCCGGGATTGGCCTGCTGAAAGGCAACC
Source organism: Sulfuritalea sp. (assembly GCA_030651305.1). Classification (GTDB taxonomy): domain Bacteria; phylum Pseudomonadota; class Gammaproteobacteria; order Burkholderiales; family Rhodocyclaceae; genus Sulfuritalea. The sequence continues at coordinate 66,322 of JAUSCI010000032.1, forward strand.
ACCCGTTTGGCGATATCGGAAAACAGGTAAGAGGCCTGCAACTGCTGGTAATTCTCGTTAATCTTGATCATTCAACACCCCGAACATACAAGGCCGGAAAATTCTGGCCACTATCCATAATAACAACGGGGACCGCGGTCCCCGTTTGCACCAACTGAACCAGTGTTGTGCTGTTTCAGTCTTCGTACTTGAACGACATGGAAACGCGCGCCCGAAAAGCCACCACCTTGCCATTGTCGAGTTTCATGTCGAGCTTGGTTATTTCAGCCACGCGCAAGTCGCGCAGGCTCTTGGCGGCTGATGTGACGGCTGATTTGGCCGCATCTTCCCAGGAAGTCGGACTGGAACCTACAACTTCCACGATCTTATATACGGCGTTCTCGTCCTTTGCCTTCTTTGCCATGGTCATCTCCTGATTGTTGGTTGGGCTGAAATTCCGCGATCAGCGAATTCATGATAGCCCAAACAGTTGCAACAGAGGTCAACCATCAGCCGCCCGCGATAATAGGCACCAGTTGCACCCGGTCACCACTGTGCAGGGCTTTGCTGATTTCTCCGGATAACAGCATCTCGCCATTGACCGTGACATTCCAGGTTGGATCATCAAGCGCCGAGCGAGCCTCGGGCAGGTGGCGTCGCAGCGCACGCCGGAGTTCGCTTACGTTGGCCACCGGCTCGTCGATTACGATCGACCTCTCCGGAGCGCCAGGCAGAGGTTTGGGCAGTTCGACATGCAGCGCAAAACCGGTAGTCACCAGCGCCAGTTGCGTGTGCCAATCGGCGCGCGGAACACCTTCGCTGTTGAGGCCGGTCAGTTCGTAAAAGCGTGTCTTCATCGATTCGAACTGCTTGCGGTCGATCATTTCGCCCTTGAACGGCCCGGTATCGATGGATTCGTCGAACCAGCGGCGGGGCAGGGTGTCATCACTGGCACGCAGTCCCAGACGGAAATTGAGCAGGTGCTCGAGGCCCGTGATATTGCGGCCAATTTCGTCCATTTGCCCGGCCGTCACCGGGTGCCCTGTCAGCGTGCTGACCTGGATCGCAAAATCTTCGCAGTCGGGCAGCGTCGGGGAGTTGAACAGTTTGGTGTTGAAGCGGCACATGCCAATCGAGTCGCCGACGGCAAAGGTGTTCTCGCAGCGGCGCACGGCAATTTCTTTGCCCTCATAGCTGTTCGGCTGCGGCGCCACTGTGCCGCCGTAGAGTTCGGCCTTGAACGGGGCATCGTCGTTGATGCGCGCGTTGATTTCCAGCGTGACCCGGTTGCGCAGGTGATCCATGCCGCGCGTGGCGACCGCGAGGCCGAGGGCAAAAGCCTTGAGGATGCGGGCGTCGTGGGGATCGGACTGGAACAGACCCTTTACCGCCATCCGGTAGTCGAGTGCCGCCACCGGATACTTGCCGCGTTCAACGGCACGCGCCGAGTCGGCAATGGTGTCGCCGAAGCCTTCGCGTTTGGCGGTCATGAACAGCAGCTTTTCGATCGTCTCGTAGTTGCCCCAGGACAGGTCGAGGCCACCGGTATGGCTGGCGTCGATGATGCCGCGCTGCCATAGTTCCATCGCCCAGGCAATGGCGCTGCCGGTGGAGGCCGAGTCGAGGCCGAGGTCGTTGAGGATGTTGTTGAGGCGTAGCACCTGCTCCGGTTCGCGCAGGCCGATCATCGGCCCGAACTTGCCCAGCGTGACATACTCGGGGCCATCACCCTTGTCGTACTTGTCGAAGTGCCCGTCGCCCTTGATGCCGTTGTAGGTGCGCAGCTTGTGGTGATCGATGTCGGCCTGGGCCTTGTCGTAACTGGCGTTGCCCTTGAGCCCCATCAGCGCGGCGGAACCCCAGCCACCTTTGCCTTCCGGCGTCATGTCGTTCTGGTTGCGACATTGCACCGGGCACTTGAAACAGCCGTCCATGCCCGGCCGGTAAGGATCGAAATTGTCGGCATCGAGCGATTCGTGCCAGGCGGTAGTCTGGTTGTTGAGGGTGCCCAATGCGCCGAGGACGCGCGAAGGTTTGTAGAGGAAGGGCGTGCCTACCCGCTTCAGTGCGTTCTTGATTACCGAGGTCGAGGTGATCTTGCGGCCGACGATCTTGTTGTGCTCTTTCAGTTCCTTCTGCATCGGCGCCTCGGACGGCTTGCCGTGGATCATGATGGCCTTCAGGCGGAGCGCGCCCATCTTGGCGCCGCCACCGCCGCGCGCCCAGATCGACTTGATGCCGCCCATGATGCCGCTGCACAGTGCGAGGTTCTCGCCAGCGCTGGTAATGCGGGCGAGGGCCATGTCCTTGCGCTCGGTGCAGTGGAAGTCGCGCTCGATGGCGGCGGCGGTATCCAGGTTGTCCAGCCCGACATAGGGGGTCGCGTCGAGAAATTCGATCGCTTCCTGCGAGATTTTCAGCAAGGTCCATTGCGCAGCGAGGCCGTACAGCACGATATGGTCGTAGCCGAGGCGCTTGGTGAACGCGGGGAAATAGTCACCCGCGCTGGCATCGAGAAAAGCGTAACTGTCGGGCGAGCGGCTGGTGAAATTGCCCCGCGTTGCCGAAGGCATGCTGCCGGTCAGGGTGCCGGCACCGAAGATCAGGGGAACCTCAGGGTCAAGCGCGTCCTTAGCCTCATCCAGAAGATTGTAGAGCAGCACCATGTTGGCGCCGCGGCCGCCGAGGAAGGTCTGCATGACTTCCACGGGAAGGTACTTGCTGCGGGTTTCGCGGCGCTCGAGATCGACGAACAGCACGGCGCCCTGCGTCTTGTATTGTGGCTCGTCGTGCATTCGCTGGCACAAGAGATCGACCTTGCTTCTAACGCCCATCGCCCATTCTCCAAAGTGGCAATCCGACAATAATTAACAATATAGTCTACTGATTGGTGGATGTCCATCTATTGTAGGGAAAACACGCTTACACCGCGGTGCTGTCGATTGAAGCGAAAAAAGCCTCAGCGGTGCTCGGGAAACACTTTTTGCAGCAGTGCCAGAAAGGTTTTGCGTTCTGTATCGCTGAAATTCCGCACCAGCCGAGTTTCGTGCTGCGCTACCTGCCGCTTGAGTTTGCGCAGCAGAGCAGTACCTCCGGCCGTCAAACGGATCGCATTGGCGCGGCGGTCATGCAAGGCCGCCCGTCGTTCGACCAGGCCGCGCCGTTCCAGATTGTCGATGACCGTTACCACGGTTGAACGATCCAGGTGGGTGGCTCGGGCAAGGTCGCTTTGCTTGAGGTCGGGATTGGCTTCAATGATGACGAGAACGCCAAACAGGCCCGGTGTAACGTCGTGCTCCCCCAAGCCGTTGGCAAAGTCGCGGAACAGGGCAATTTGTGCCATGCGCAGTTGATACCCGACAAGGTCGGGCAAGCCGCCGAGGTCAAGCCGCGCATTCTTGGCCTTGTCAGGTGTTTTGTCGGGAATCATTGTGTCAGGTTCGGCATGCGGTGGGCGCGGCGAGCGAGGGCCGCCGGGTCGCCCCGGCGGCTGCGCAGGCCTACTTGTCGTATTGATTCAAAAGAGCTTTGGCCGATTCCAGCAACTTGTTGCCGTCGCCGCCCTTCGCCGCAACATCCTTGATCCAGTCCTGGGCCACGATTTCGGTAGCTTTCTCCCAGCGCTGATACTCGGTGGCCGAAAGCACGTCAACCGTATTTCCGCGGTCCGTCGCCGATTTGCGGCCCGGCGCGATGGTGCTGTCCCACACCTTGCCAGCCCAGGCCGAAGCTTCGGCGCCGCTGTTGGCATCGATCACTTTCTTCAGGTCGGCCGGCAGGCTGTTGTATCTGGCCTCGTTCATGGCGACGACAAAAATCGCGTTCGACATCTTGCGCTGGCCCGGTCCGGTTTCAGTATGAAACTTGGTGACCTCCTGCACTTTGAGTGCCGGTACCACCTCCCAGGGTATCGACGCACCGTCGACCACGCCTTTGGCGATTGCTTCCGGAACCTGGGGTACCGGCATCTGGATCGGCGTCGCGCCAACAGCGGCCAGCATGCGCGTGCCAATACGGGTCGGCGCGCGCACCTTGAGCCCCTTCATGTCCTCGAGCGTCTTCACCTGCTTGCTGGCAAAGTGCAATTGGGAGCCATCATGCACGTGCGCCATAAGGATTTTGGTGCCCTTGAATTCGTCGAGCGAGTTCTTCTGCACGTATTCCCAAAACGCGCGGCTGCTGCCTTCGGCGGTCTTGGTCATGAACGGCAACTCGAAGACTTCTGACTTGATGAAGCGTCCTGCCTGATAGGTGGGTACGGTCCACACGATATCGGCGATGCCATCCTTGGCCTGGTCGAACAGTTGCGGCGGCGTGCCGCCCAACTGCATGGCCGGATAAATCTGGCACTTGAGGCGGTTGTTCGATTCCTTGGCGATCTTTTCACACCATGGCCCCAGCAAGAGCTTTTGCGAGGTGGCATTCGGCGAGAGAAAGTGGTGCACCTTCAGGGTGACTTCCTGGGCCCAGGCAGAGCCGGCGCCAAGGGCAAGGGCCATCGCCGCGACCAGCGGCTTGAATTGTTTGCGTAACTGCATGTCTAATCTCCTCGTTTTTAGGTATGAAACAGGGTAAGTCATTGTCAACCGCCGAAGGTGCGCACCAGATAAAGCGAAACGATCGGGAAAAACACCAGCAAGGTGATACGTATGAAATCTGAAATCAGGAAGGGGATGACGCCCTTGAAAGTCTCCATCAGCGGCACGTCAACGGCCAGCCGGTTGATGACATAGACGTTCATGCCGACGGGGGGATGTACCAGGCCGATCTCGACCACCATGAGTGCGAGGATACCAAACCAGATCGACTTGTCGACCTGCGGCAGGCCGAAGAAATCCAGACCCATGATCATCGGATAGAAAATCGGGATGGTCAGCAGGATCATGGCCAGCGCATCCATGACGCAGCCGAGCAGGACGTAGATAAGCAGGATCATGCCCATCACCAGCAAGGGCGACATGCCGCTGCCCTTGACCCATTCCGCGAGTTCGACCGGCATCTGT
>JAUSCI010000035.1 GCA_030651305.1 Sulfuritalea sp.
GGATGTTCTGACACGGCTGCCAACTCAGCCGGCCAGCCGGATCGAGGAACTGCTGCCGCATCTCTGGCAGAACTCGGCCACCCGCTGAATTCCAACTCCATTTCAACCGGCGGGGTCAACCTGACTTTGCCGGTTGCATACTTACCTACAGCCGCGGGCAAATCACCATTCTCGACCGATCAGGGTTGGAGGCTCGCACCTGCGAATGCTATGTCGCGCTGAAAAAAGAGTCGGATCGCTTCCCGGAATCAATCCCGAAGGTCTTTGCCCACCCTCGGTCTCGCGTCAAGCCGACGAACCTGCGTGCGCGCGCCGAGCGGCGATACAGCCAAACGCAGGTCAGCAGACCTACCTCGCCCGCCGACATGGAGCGACTTGTCCACGAACTCCAGGTGCATCAGATCGAACTGGAAATGCAGAACGAGGAACTGGCCAACACCTACGCCGAGGCCGATGCCCTTCGCGAACGTTATGTCGACATCTACGATTTTGCGCCGATCGCCTACGTAACCATTGATACGCTAGGCGTCGTTCGCCAAATCAACCTCGCGGGCGCGATCCTGCTGGGCATCAAGCGATCGCAGATCACGCGGCATCGCTTTGACGCCTCAGTGAGTCCTCCTTTTCGGGCCGCGTTCAAGCATTTTCTGGCAGAGGTGCTGGGCGGGCATGCCCGACAGATATGTGAGATCGAACTGGTTCCGGTCGAAAAGCGCGGAACCGCCACGGTCCTCATTGATGCGATTCCCGACGAAGACGGACAGGAATGCCGCATGGTCGTCAGCGACATCACCGCACAGAAAGTCAGCACCAAAGCACTACGGGAGCATGAAGCGCAATTGCGCAGCATCTTTCTGTCGATGGCCGAGGGCGTAGTGTTCCAGACAGCGGACGGCCGCCTGATCGAGGCCAATCCGGCGGCCGAAGAAATACTGGGGCTAAGTCGGGATGAGTTGCTGCGCAGAACATCCTATGATCCGCGCTGGCAGTCAATTCATGAAGATGGAACGCCATTTCCAGGCGATGAGCATCCTACGATGGTCACGCTCAAGACAGGCAAACCTTTGCGGAATCAGGTCATGGGTATCCGGGTTCCGACGGGTGGGTTACGCTGGATCAGCATCAATTCGATGCCGATCAACAGTGGCGAAGATGGAAGGCCCGAAGCGGTTGTGGCGACCTTCACCGATATTACCGAACGCCGACGGTTTGAACTTGCGTTGCGGGAAAACGAAGGCAAACTCTGAGCGGCTCAAAGCAGCGCCAAGAGGGAAAGTTCGCTTGAGACTGTCGAGACTGCCCGCGCCCACCGCCAAGCAGGCAAATATGCAGGCAATGCCCAATGAATGGCTGCCATGCCGACACCGGCCCCTTAGGATGGGAGGATTTTCGGCTCACGGCAGACGGCTTGTGATGCGGACCACCTTGCTTCGACCCATAGAATCTGCCGCGCATGTATCTGGTGGCCTATCCGCCGCGCCGCCTCATGAACGCACCGGCGTCCGACAAAAGCACCCGACCCATCGCGGCGAACAGGCCAATCGCCGTCGCCGCGGCAGGCCGGTGGCGTAAATCGCCCCGTCCGCCCCGACATGGAACGAACCATGGGCGGTCTGGTATTTACCTGTCGGACCGAGCAGGCGGAACAACGACCACGGTGTCACCGCCTGTCTTACCACGCTCGCCGGTAGCGCCCTTATCTCCCGTGGCGCCCGGAGCGCCGGAGTCTCCCGTGGCACCCGGAGCGCCGGTGTAGCCGGTTGACCCGGCAACTCCGGGGGCTCCAGTGGCACCGGCCGGACCGGCCGGACCCGGAACCGCAACCGGAACTTGAACCACCGTCGCGGGAGTCACGACCGTCGGCCTGTCGCACGCGCTTAATGCTGTCGTCATAAGTAACGCTGAAAACACTATGGAGTACTTCATGAGAATTCCTTTTGGTTGTTTGACAAGATCCGCTGATGCGGAAAGACTCGTGGCTGAGCTCTGCATCCAGCCTTCGTCCAAGGTAGTCGTCCGACCCGGCGCAGTCGGTACGCTGACGCACACAGCACCATGCCCGACGTGAAGAGGCTGTCAGTGCTTCCGCAAGAACTTCTTTTGAAACCCGTTCCAGGGGCTACAGTCGGTTGTAAACCCGCTGCTCATCCGCGTGCCATTTCGCCTCTTCAGTGTCGGTAAATGGCCGTTATGCAAAGTCGTTGATTGTGGAAGGCTTTCCACAATGGCCGGCTCCCGCCGTCCCGGACTCTGTCTGCCGGGGATTCCGCTTCGCGGGCCGGCAAGCGTCGACTTTCAGAATGCTCGGTCTGGCCGGCGATCAGGCGGCGTCGAACATCGGCGGCGCGACCTTGATGATTTCCGAGATCGTGGTCAGCCCCGCAGCGACCTTCTTCGCCCCGGCAATGCGCAGCGGCTTCATGCCTTCGCGCATGGCCTGTTCGCGCAGCTTTGACAGCTCGGCTCCGTTCGCCACCAGCTTCTTGATCTCGGCCGACATCGGCATGATCTCGTAGATGCCGACACGTCCCTTGTAGCCTGTCATGCGGCATTCGAGACAGCCCACCGGGTGGTAAATCTGCTTCGGTTTGGCGGACTTCCAGGGCGCTACCAGCGCAGTCCAGGCATCCTCGTCCTCGACGCGCAGGCCGCCCGGCTGCTTGCAATGCGGGCACAGCGTACGGATCAGGCGCTGCGCCATGACGCCGAGCACCGTCGCCGACAACATATAGGGTGGCACGCCGAGTTCGACCAGCCGCGTCATCGCCGACGGGGCATCGTTGGTATGCAGGGTGGACAGCACCAGGTGGCCGGTCAATGCCGCCTGGATGGCCATGTCGGCGGTTTCCAGGTCGCGAATCTCGCCGACCATGATGATGTCCGGATCCTGCCGCATCAGGGAGCGGATGCCCTCGGCGAAATCCATGCCGATGTCCGGCAGGATCTGCACCTGGTTGAAGGATGGCTCGATCATTTCGATGGGGTCTTCCAGGGTGCACACATTCACCTCGGGCGTGGCCAGCGTCTTCAGTGTCGAGTACAGCGTCACGGTCTTGCCGCTGCCAGTCGGGCCCGTCACCAGAATGATGCCATTGGGCTGGGCGGACATATCGCGCCACAGCCTGACCTCCTCGTCGGCGAAACCCAGCTCGGAAAAATCGCGCACCAGCACCTCGGGGTCGAAAATCCGCATCACCAGTTTTTCGCCAAAGGCCGTCGGCAGGGTAGCCAGGCGCAGCTCGACCTCCTGTCCGTCCGGCGTCCGCGTCTTGATCCGGCCGTCCTGCGGGCGGCGCTTCTCGACCACATCCATGCGACCGAGAATCTTGATGCGGCTGGTCATGGCGTTGAGCACGGCCATCGGAATCTGGTACACCTGATGCAGTACGCCATCGATGCGGAAGCGCACGATGCCCAGATCGCGCCGCGGCTCGACGTGAATATCCGAGGCGCGCTGCTCGAAGGCATACTGCCAGAGCCAATCGACGATGGTGACGATATGCGAATCGTTGGCATCGAACTGCTTGTTGCCCTTGCCCAGTTCCACCAGTTGCTCGAAGTTCGAGGCGCCGCCGGCGACATCGCCCCTGCCCAGTGCGCCCTTGATCGACTTGGCCAGGTTGTAGAACTCGACCTGGTAGCGCGTGATGTCATCCGGATTGCTGATGACGCGGCGGATGTCCTTGCGCAGGATCGGCTGCATCTCGCCTTCCCACGCGCGCTGGAAGGGTTCGGCGGTGGCGATCACCACTTCATGCGCCTTGACCTCGACCGGCAGGATGCGAAAGCGCGTCGCATAGACATTGCTCATGACATCCGTCACAGCCGAGAAATTGATCTTCAGCGGATCGATATGCAGGTAGTCAAGGCCGGACCATTTCGCCAGCCATTGCGTCAGGCCGTCCAGGTCGAGCACCCGATGCGGCGGCTGCAGCGACTTCCAGTGCTGCCCGGCGATCACGATCAGGGGATGCGTGTCGCCCTTGTAGTAGCGCCTTTCCTGCTTGAAGCGGGCGGCTTCCTCGGCGGCGACCAGGCCGTCGGCGACAAGGGCATCGACCGTCTCCGGCAGAGTCAGTCGGTGTTCCTTGGGCGAATCCTGATTCATGGCAGACAGTCGGCGCTGGACATACGGCGAACTATAGCCGACACCCGGCCCTACCTCAATGCCAAGGTATGATGTCGGCACACATTTCATCGAATCCATTGAGGAGAAACCGCGTGAGAGGACTACTTGTGCCGGCGGCAGGCGTTCTGCTCTCGCTCCCTGCCCTGGCTCAGTCTGCGGCCGACTACTGCGCCAGTGCGCGCGACCCTGTGCGTTGCGCGGCGCGTCAGGCGGCCTTGAAAAACTGCGCCGGGATGCGCAGCGCGGAAAAGCAGGCCTGCCTCGAAGCCAGCATGCCGCCGGTGGATTGCAGCAAGACGAAGAATCCGCAGGCCTGCGAAGCAATTCAAAGAGCCAAGGAAATCTGCCGCGGCAAAACCGGAAAGGAACTGAAAAAGTGCCTGCGGGACGAACAGCCGCGAAAGAAGAAGCTCAAGAAACGCCCGTCAACTGCTTGATCCGAACGGCCCCCGTATTCGCTGCGGCCTGCCGTCACCGCTGGGCAAACAGCCGCAATCCGTAAATGACCACCACAGGAAGCGTGACGATGGCGATAAGCCAGCCCGCTACTCGCGGGTAGCTTTCGACCCACCTGTCGAGGCCCATATTCTCGGTGTCCGCGCCCAGGCTATGCGCGCGAAATGAGGCCCACCGGTTTACGCGCATCTCGACTGAATGCAAAAAGCTCGGGAAGACCATCAGCATCACGCCGATGGCGATTGCCAGCACATTGCCCGCGATCAGGAACCACCGCATGCTATCGACTATCCATGCGACAAATGCATGCGGGGCCGCGACATGCAACGTGGCGACGACACGATTGACGTCGATTTGCGTCACCAGGACGCCGGTCGAGAATGCTCCGAGCAGAATGAATGTCAGCCCGATCAGGTGTCGATAACGCCGCACCGTCGAACTGATGTCGCGCGGCACCGCGAGCCATTTGGTGCTGCGTCGCAGCGACACCCAGGTGTTCATCAACCCGAAAAACCGGTGCATGCGCACAGGCTCAGCAATCAGCCCGAGGCCGACGACAAAGCCGATGATGCCGAACACGAAAAAGAACCGGACAATGACCGGGACGAAAAGCTGATCGACAAAGGGCTGGGTCATGAAGGGCATGGAAGTCTCGCTCGAATGTGGGAGATCAGCTTTCGCTTCTCGGGAGCCGGTAGCTGGCAGACCTGCGCGCTACCGACCATCATCCGCGCCACGCTATCCCAAACCAGCGGCAGACTCCGTTCGCCAACGCACATAGCGGCACCAGCTCCGGTTGGTCCTGGCGAATGAGCGGTTCCTGACCCGGACTTCGCCGGCGCACGCCCGTTATTGCAGATGCTTCTTCAGGAACTCGACGACATCCTTCCAATACGCGCCGACCTCAAAGAACATCTCGTGGCCGTCGGCGCCGTAGGGCGGGTAAACGATGAGCCGCGGCGGATTGCCGGCCTTCGTCAGCGCCGCCGACATGCGCTGCATGCTGTCGAAGGTGTTCTGGCCCATCGTCTTCCGTGAGCCGGTATCGTTCTCGGCGACCAGCAAAAGGATCGGAACGCGGATATTGACCGCATCGTCAAAGCTGAATCCGCTTTGGGGTGGCGGCACGGCGGTAGCCATGATGACCGCCGCCTTGACCGGGGCGCCGCGCGCGACGGCCATGAAGGTAAGCGCACCGCCCCTGGAATACCCGACGATGGCGATCCGCTTGCGATCGACATTGTCGAGCCTCAGCAGGTAATCGAGGCCTGCCTGCACGTCCTCGGGATGACCTGCCGTCGAGCGCGTAAGGCGGCGAATCGGCGCGAAGCCGACAAAGCCGGCCGCCGCCAGCGCCGCACAGGTTTCCTTCGGCGCGCCGCCGATAATGTCGCCGACCCCGCCATGGTTGTAGAGCACCGCCGGAAACGGCCCCGCCCCGGCGGGCTGGCACAGCGTTCCTCGCAGTGTTTCGGGCGTCGTGGTGTATACGACCTCGCCAACTTCTCCGCCGCTGGCGTTGCCGCCGGCGCTCATCAGCGTCAGGGCCAGAAACACCGTCCGGGCAAGCTGGTGGACTTGCGACAGGCGCCCGGCATGGACCGAACGGGTCGGCATCGACATATCTTTCACGCTCTTCACCTCGCCTCAAAAATTGCATCACTCCCGGCAGAATCCATATACGTGCTCAACTCACCCCGTCGCCCTCGGCCTGGCCTCCACATTCCAGATCGATCTGGCGTACTGTCCGATAGTCCGGTCCGAGGAAAACTGCCCCATTCCCGCGACGTTGAGAATGGCCTTCTGGATCCAGACCGACGGGTCGCGATACAGCTGCGCCACTTGCTCATGGCAGGCCATGTAGGACGCATAGTCGGCCAGCAGCAGGTAGTGATCGCCCTGCGCGGTCAGCGAGTCGAACACGGGCTTGTAGCGGTCGCCGTCTTCCGGAGAAAAGTAGCCGTCGCGGATCATGTTCAGGGTCTGCTTCAGCTCGCCGTTGCCGTCGTAGTGAAGCCACGGGTTGTAGCCGGCGGCTTGCGTCCGCGCCACTTCGTCGGCGGTCATGCCGAAGATGAAAATGTTTTCCGCGCCGACCTCGTTGCGGATCTCGACGTTGGCGCCGTCCAGCGTGCCGATGGTGAGCGCGCCATTGAGCGCCAGCTTCATGTTGCCGGTGCCGGAGGCTTCGGTGCCCGCCGTCGAGATCTGTTGTGAAAGATCCGCTCCCGGAATGATGATTTCCGCGCTGGAGACATCGTAATTGGGGATGAATACCACCTTCAGCAGGTCGCGTACCAGCGGATCGTTGTTGACGATGTCCGCCACGTCGTTGATCAGGCGGATGACCAGTTTCGCCATGCGATAGCCGGGCGCCGCCTTGCCACCGAAGATCACCGTGCGCGGCGGCGCATCGCCGCCTGCGCGCAGGCGGTTGTACAGCGTAACGACATGCAGGACATTGAGCAGTTGCCGCTTGTATTCGTGGATGCGCTTGATCTGCACGTCGAACAGGGAATCCGGATCGACCTTGACGAAGAGCCGTTCCAGGATCATGTCCGCCAGGCGGATCTTGTTGTCGCGTTTCACTCGCGCAAATTCCTCACGGAATCCCGCATCGGCGGCCAGCGGCGTCAACTGCCGCAACTGGTCGAGATCCTTGAGCCAGGTCTTGCCGATATGGGCCGTGATCAACTTCGACAGCCCCGGATTGGCCTGGTTCAACCAGCGCCGCGGCGTCACGCCGTTGGTCATGTTGATGATCTTGTCCGGCCACAGCCGGTGGAAGTCGGCGAAGATGGTTTCCTTCATCAATCGGGTATGGATTTCCGCCACGCCATTGACCTTGTGGCTGCCGACGATGGCCAGGTGCGCCATGCGGATGCGCTTGCTCCTGGACTCGTCGATCAGGGACATGCGCTGCCACAGGGCCGGATCGCCCGGATAGTGGTGCATCACATCCTTCAGGAAACGATGGTTGATTTCATAGATGATCTGCAAATGGCGCGGCAGGACCCGCTCGAACAGACTCACCGGCCAGGTTTCCAGCGCCTCCGGCATCAGCGTGTGATTGGTGTAGGAGAAGATCCGCGTCGTAATGTCCCAGGCATGCGCCCAATCGAGGTGGTGCTGGTCCATCAGGATGCGCATCAATTCCGCAACGGAGATGGACGGATGCGTATCGTTGAGCTGGATCGCCACCTTGTCCGGCAGCCCTTCCAGCGGCGTGTCCGACTTGGCAAAGCGGTAGAGCACATCCTGCAGCGACGCAGAGACAAAGAAATACTGCTGCTTGAGGCGCAGTTCCCGCCCCATCTCGGTGGTGTCGTCCGGATAGAGCACCTTGGACAGGTTCTCCGAATCGTTCTTGTCCTCCACCGCGCGGATGTAGTTGCCCTCGTTGAAATACTTGAGGTCGAAATCGCGGCTGGACTTTGCCGCCCACAAGCGCATGTTGTTGACCGTGCCCGTGTCATAGCCGGGAATCGGGTAATCGTAGGCCATGGCCATGACGTCGTCGGTTTCCACCCACTGAAAATTCTTCTTGCCGTGCTCATCGGCGAAATCCACCACCTTGCCGTGGAACTTCACCTGGTACAGCACCTCCGGGCGCGGGAACTCCCAGGGGCTGCCATAGCGCAACCAGTTGTCCGGATGCTCCACCTGCTGGCCGTCCTCGATGCGCTGGTGGAACATGCCATATTCGTAACGGATGCCGTAGCCGTAGCCCGGTATTCCCATGGTCGCCATCGAATCGAGGAAGCAGGCCGCGAGCCGGCCGAGCCCGCCATTGCCCAGCGCCGCGTCGTGTTCCATCTCGCGGATGTTCTCGGGCTTCAAGCCTATCTCGCCCAAGGCGGACAGGGCGTCGTTGAACTCCTGCTCGCAGCAGATATTGAGCATGGAGTTCATCATCGTGCGGCCCATCAGGAACTCCATCGACAGGTAATAGACCCGCTTGCGGTCTTCGACGTAGTAACTGCGCATGGTCTCCATCCAGCGCTCGATCATGCGCTCGCGCAGCACCGCGGCCGCGGCATAGAACCAGTCGCGGTCGGTGGCGGTGATGGGGTCCTTGCCGATGGTATAGATCAGGCGGTTGTACAGCGAGCGCCGGATCGAAGCGGCATCGAGCGTTGGGTGGTCGAGATCGGGCAAGGCGGCGGGCTTTTTCATGGATCGCTCCCTCAAATGACACGAGAGCATGATACTCGCCGGACCGCGATCGGCGCGACGGCGGCGGTCTAGGGCTGCAGGGCGGCGCGCCAGCGCGCCAGCTTTTCGACGAAGCTCATGCCGGCATGAGCCGGGCTGGTGGAGGGCAGGACCAGGGCTTCGCAGCCCAGCGCCTCGACTTCGCGGATGCGGCGTGCCGCCATGCGGCCGTTGAAGCAGATTCGCCGTAGCGCCAGGGCCAACTTTTGCAGCATGGCAAGATCGTTCGGCCGGGCATCGCGGATGGCCGCGTCGAGGCTGCCTTCGCGCTCGCAGGAAGCATAGACATCCCAGATGGCGATGCCGGCGGCCTGCACCGTCGCTATGCGTGCCGCATAGTCCATCTCCTGCAGCGGCTGTTCAATCACCGCGCCGAGGATGCGCCAGAACTGGTTTTGCGGATGGGCGTAGTACTGCTGCGCCGCGAGTGATGCCGTGGACGGAAACGAACCCAGGATCAGCACCCGGGCTCGCTGGTCGATGACGGGCGCAAGGCCGTGGAGAATCAAAACCTGTTAGCCACAGAGGTCACAGAGGACACAGAGGAAAACCCTCATGCCTTTCTCTGTGAACTCTGTGTCCTCTGTGGCTAATGGTTCTTCAGTAGTCAGCTGCCACTCATTTCGAGCATCAGCTGGTTCATGCGCTTGACGAAGGTGGCCGGATCGTCGAGCTGACCGCCTTCGGCCAGCAGAGCTTGGTCGAACAGCACGGCGGCCCAGTCGTCGAAGCGCTTGTCTTCGTACTTGAGGCGCAACACCACCGGGTGCTGCGGATTGATTTCGAGGATGGGCTTGGAGGCCGGCGCCTTCTGCCCGGCCGCCTTGAGGATGCGCGCGAGGTTGCCCGACACGTCGTGCTCGTCGGCCACCAGGCAGGCCGGGCTGTCGGTCAGGCGGTGCGTCACGCGCACTTCCTTGACCCGCTCGCCGAGGCTCTTGCCGATTTTCTCGGTGAGTTCCTTGAATTCGCCCGCCGCCGTTTCCTGCTCCTTCTTCTCGGCCTCGTCTTCCAGCTTGCCGAGGTCGAGCCCGCCCTTGGCCACCGAAACCATCGGCTTGCCTTCGAATTCGCTCAGGTGCGAGACGACCCATTCATCGACGCGGTCGGAGAGCAGGATCACTTCGATGCCCTTCTTGCGGAAGACTTCGAGGTGCGGGCTGTTCTTTGCCGCGTTGAAGGTCTCGGCGGTGACGTAGTAGATCTTTTCCTGTTCCGGCTTCATGCGGCCGATGTAGTCGGCCAGCGACACGGTCTCGTCGGTGGTGTCGGCCAGGGTCGAGGCGAAGCGCAGTAGCGCGGCGATCCTGTCCTTGTTGGCGTGGTCCTCGCCCATACCTTCCTTGAGCACCTTGCCGAACTCGCCCCAGAATTTCGCGTACTTTTCTTTCTCCGCCGCGTCCTCGCTGTTGGCCAGGTCGCTCAGCATGCCCAAGACCTTTTTCGTGCAGCCGTTGCGGATCGATTCGATGTCCTTCGATTCCTGCAGGATTTCACGCGAGACGTTCAGCGGCAGGTCGTTCGAATCGACCACGCCGCGCACAAAGCGCAAATACAGCGGCATCAGCTGCTCAGCGTCGTCCATGATGAAAACGCGGCGCACGTAAAGCTTGACGCCGTGGCGCGCATTGCGGTCCCACAGGTCGAAGGGCGCGCGCGCCGGCACATAAAGCAGTTGGGTATATTCCGTCTTGCCCTCGACCCTCGCATGGGTCCACGTCAGCGGATCTTCGAAATCATGGCCGACGTGCTTGTAGAACTCGGTGTACTGCTCGTCGGTGATCTCGCTCTTGGGACGCACCCATAGCGCGGAGGCCTGGTTGACGGTTTCGTCTTCGTCGGCGGCGACCGGTTCGCTCTTGTCTTCCGGGTCCTGGTAGCCCGGTTCCTTCTTCATCATGATCGGCTGCACGATGTGGTCGGAATACTTGCGGATGACGGAGCGCAGCTTCCAGCCGGACAGCAGGTCGTCCTGGCCCTCTTTCAGATGCAGCGTGATTTCGGTGCCGCGCGCGGCCAGGTCGGTCATCTCGATGGTGAATTCGCCGGCGCCTGCCGACTCCCAGCGCACGCCCTGGTTGGCTTCCAGTCCGGCACGGCGGGTCAGCACGGTGACGCGGTCGGCGACGATGAACGAGGACTAGAAACCGACGCCGAACTGGCCGATCAGGCTGGCATCCTTCTGCTGGTCGCCCGAAAGCTGCGAGAAAAATTCGCGCGTGCCGGACTTGGCGATAGTGCCAAGGTTAGCGATCACTTCTTCGCGGCTCATGCCGACACCGTTGTCGGCGATGGTCAGGGTTTTCGCCTCTTTGTCGAAAGAAACGCGAATCCTGAAATCCGAATCGCCCTCGAACAACCCGGCGTTGTGCAGGGCCTCGAAGCGCAGTTTGTCGCAGGCATCCGAGGCATTGGAAATCAGTTCGCGCAGGAATATCTCGCGGTTCGAATACAGCGAGTGGATCATCAGTTGCAGCAGTTGCTTGACCTCGGTCTGGAAGCCGAGGGTTTCTTTGGCGGTGCTGGTGTCTTGGGTAGCGGCGGTCATCGGGAATCCCCTGAAAACAAAATGTACCGGCCGGATATGGGGGCGGCCAAAGCCGTTTCAAGGGCAGGGCCATGTCGCTAGAAGCCACTGGAAACATACCCGACTAGCGGAGTAGGATATTGGGCCGTGGGTGACAAAGGAGGAATCTCATGGCGCTCGATACCGATCAGACAACACCGGCAGCGGCACGCCACGTGGTCCTGCTGGTGGCGACCCGCAAGGGCGCCTGGCTCTACCACAGCGATGCCGCACGCGGCAGTTGGAGAGCCGACGGCCCGCATTTTCTCGGCCACATCATCAGCCACCTGAAACTCGACCCACGCGACGGCCGCACCCTGCTCGCGGCGGCCAAGACCGGCCATCTCGGCCCGACCATCTTCCGCTCGACCGATTTCGGCGGCAGCTGGAAAGAAGCAGCGAAACCGCCGGCCTTCGCCGCAGCCGCTGCGGGCGCAACGGGTGAAGCGGGCCGCGCAGTCGACCATACCTTCTGGCTGACACCGGGACCGGGCGCCGAGCCGGGCGTCTGGTACGCCGGCACCTCGCCGCAGGGCCTGTTCCGCTCGGAGGATGGCGGCGTTAGCTGGGCGCCTTTCTCCCGCGTGAACGACGACGCGCAATACCGCCAGTGGATGGGCACCGTGCAGGACGGCACGCCCGACGGCCCCAAGCTGCATTCGATCATCGTCGATCCGCGCGACCCCGCCCACCTTTACATCGCCATGTCGGGCGGCGGCGTGCATGAGTCGACCGACGGCGGCACGAGCTTCCACCCGCTGATCGACGGCCTCGAAGTGGTCGAAGGTTTCGACCGCAGCAACGTGAGCTTCCACGACCCGCATTGCCTGCGCATGGCGCCCAGCCGGCCGGACCGCCTTTACCAGCAGAACCATTGCGGCATCTATCGCCTCGATAGGCCGGCCACCACCTGGCAGCGCATCGGCCGCAACATGCCGGCCGAGGTCGGCGACATCGGCTTTCCGCTGGTGGTGCATCCGCGCGACGCCGACACCGCCTGGGTCTTGCCGATGGACGGCAGCACGGTCTGGCCGCGCACCAGCCCCGGCGGCAAGCCGGCGGTGTATGCGACGCGCAACGGCGGCGACAGCTGGAAGCGGCTCGACGCCGGCTTGCCGCCCGGCGAGGCCTGGTGGACCGTCAAGCGCCAGGCCATGACGGCGGACGCGCTGGATCCGGTCGGCCTCTATTTCGGCACCACCAGCGGCGAACTCTGGGCCAGCCGCGACGAAGGCCGCAACTGGGACTGCATCGCGCGCCACCTGCCGGAAATCTATGCTGTCGAGGCGGCCGAACTCGCCGCCTGAACGTTGCGCCGATGAAGGTGTTGATCCCCAGCGCGCTGCGCTCCTACACCGAAAGCGGCTGGGCCGAGGCGAACGGCGCGACGCTCACCGACGTGCTCGCCGACCTCGACCGGCGCTACCCCGGCATCCGCTTCCGCATGATCGACGAGCAGAACCGCATCCGCCCGCACATCCGCTTTTTCATCGGCGGCGTGCAGGCACGCGACCTGGCACAGGCGCTGGACCCGAACGACGAATTGCTCATCGTCCAGGCACTCAGCGGCGGCTGACGACAGGCGCAAGCCCAGTCGCACGGGCTTGGTTCGCTGGCGTACATCGCGCGATCGCGAACCCGGTTAGCCTCGGTGACCCGGGCACCATTCCATCCGGGAAAACCGCAAGGACACTGATGACAAACGCACAATGGTTTCTGCTGGTGGGCGGCCTGTTGCTGGCCCGGGGTGCGACGGCTTCGCTGCTGACGCGCCTGCCGGTCACGCCGGCCATCATCTATCTGGCGGTGGGCCTGCTGGTGGGACCAACGGTGCTCGATGTATTTCACTTCAATCCGCTCAAGCAATCGGCGCTGCTGGAGGCACTGACCGAGGTGGTGGTGCTGATTTCGCTGTTTTCCGCCGGCGTCAAGATGCCCGTTCCGGTCAGCCTGGCGCGCTGGCGCACACCCATCCTGCTGGCCACGGTATCCATGACGGTCACCGTGGCCATGGTTGCCGCCTTTGCTTTCTATGTATTTGACCTGCCGCTGGGCGCCGGCATCCTGCTCGGCGCGATCCTGGCACCCACCGATCCGGTTTTGGCGACCGATGTGCAGATCCGCCATCCCGGCGACCGCGACCAGTTGCGCTATACCCTGACCTGCGAGGCCGGCATGAACGACGGCAGCGCCTTTCCCTTCGTGATGCTGGGCCTGGGCCTGCTCGGATTGCACGATCTCGGCGAATTCGGCCTGCAATGGGTGCTGTTCGATGTGCTGTGGGCCACGATCGCGGGTGTCGCCATCGGCGTCCTGGCCGGCGCCGCCCTGGCCCATGTGGCCTGGAAGCTGCGCCGCGAGTCGCCCGAGCACAAGCTGATGGACGATTTCCTCGGACTCGGCCTGATCGGCGTGGTCTATGGCCTGAGCGTGGTGCTCGGCGCCTGGGGATTCCTGGCGGTGTTCTTCGCCGCCGTTGCCCTGCGCCAGACCGAACTCAAACTTGCCGGCGCACCTCAGGCAATCCTGGATCCGCCGCGTGCCGGCAGCACCGAGCCGACGCTGGCAAACGCCGCCACCGACGGCGAGCCGCCACCGACCGTCAGCGCCGGAGCGCTGGTATTCAAAGAGCATCTGGAGCGTCTTTCGGAAATGACCCTGATCCTGCTGATCGGCGGCACCATGTTCCTCGATTCCTGGAGCTGGCGGGCGGTGGCACTGGCGCTGTTCCTGTTCGTCGTGGCGCGCCCGGTCAGCGTCCTCATCGGCCTGCTGGGCACCCGCACGTCGTGGCCGATACGCGGCATGGTCGGCTGGTTCGGCGTGCGCGGCATCGGCTCGCTGTATTACCTGATGTATGCCATACAGCACGGCATCGGCGAAGACCTGGCGCTGGAGCTGATCCAGTTCACGCTGATCGTGGTCTCGCTGTCGATCCTGGCCCACGGCACCAGCGTCAAGCCGCTGATGGGCCTGTTCTGGCGCCACCGCCGGAGCCTGCCGGCGCCGTAGCTGATTTCCGATTCACCATTCCTGCCGTCGCCCGGAATCAGCGCGGCGGGACTGACTGACCGCGGTGCGGAAAGCCGCTGAACTCACACTCCCGGCCATCAACAGTCATTCACGATGACGTCGGAATCCGCTTTCGAGGTCCGCAAACACCACAAAGCCAACAGTGGAGAAGTTGGAGTCAATGTCGGGAGTTGGGTGTACACCGGCCGTTCGCAGGTTGCCGAACGAAATTCGGCAGTTGTCGGCGTGAAAGGCGGCTTCTCAAAAACTTGACGGGCGGCCGCGTTCCCATTGGAGACAGTCGAGTCATCCTTGACCAAGCGACTATTGACGTGGGCTCCTCGGTAAGAAGTTTTCCCATTGTTTGCGTCGGCGGTTCGGCCGGTGGTATCGATGCCTATATTCGGCTACCGGCCACCCCGCTTTTCGCTAGAGAATCGGGAGCCTTCGTCTCCTGTGTTGGCTGTGTGTGGTGGAGTACAGACCTGCAACCATGGCTCAATAAGACTGCAGCAAGTGGCTCGAATCTGGAGCCGGTGGTTTCAACGTCAATCATTTCCATAGGAGTCTGTCATGAGCAAGCTGTTGTCAGTACTGATCGCTTCACTATTCGTTGCTTCGATGAGTTTCAACGTCGCCGCGGCAGACGCCACCAAGGTGGAAACCAAGGTCGCGGCCAAAGCCGAAAAGGTCGTGGCTACGAAATTGAAAGAGGAGGCCAAGGCGACGCTGGAGAAGGCCACGGTGGAGGCCAAAGCGGCGAAGAATGCCGCGTCAGAAAAGGTCAAGGCTACCAATGAAAAGGCCAAGGCAGACGAAAAGGCAAGCAAGTAGGAAGTATCTTTATCTCGCCTACTGAGGCGTACAACAGGAGCAAGCGGACATGAACAAGGATCAAGTGAAGGGTATGGCGAAGGACGTTGCCGGCAAAGTTCAGGAAGAGGCGGGCAAGCTGGTTGGCAGCAAGGAACAACATATCCGGGGACTGGCAAAACAAATTTCCGGGAAGACGCAAAAGGGCGTCGGCGACGTCAAAGAAACGGTCAAGGATCTCGCCAAAAGCTAGTTCAGAGACAACTGGGCGATCGCCGAAACGATCATACGGGGGAGCGATCCGGACGTCACGATGTGCAATGCGGTGCTGGGAATAGGGATATGTTTCTGGGTGAGTCGGCCATGAGTCGGGTTATGTGTGATCACTATGGATGTATGGGAACTCGCGCACTCCTGCTGCTGACCATCCTGATTCCATTGCTTGAGGGCTGTGCGGTAGTGGCCGTTGCGGGTGTTGCAGCTACCGTCGTCTCAACCACGGTTGAAGTGGGTGCCACGGTCGCGAGTGCCGCCGTCGATCTCGCGATTCCCAATCCTGATCACGTGGGTGCCAATGCTGCTGGTGTCGCCGTCGAGCACATGACTCCTGATTCCAGGCAAAAGCAGAAAATAGAAAAAAGGTAGGAAGCGCGTAACGGCGTCTCGGTCACGGTAGTGCTTCAGTACGCAAATGGTGAAAACGGCGACGAAATCCTCAGCGTCGGCTTACTGGCGCAGACGCCTACTCACCCTATCGGCCACAATCGGCCGTTCAAGCCCTAATATTGTTCGCGGTCTGTGCGACTGGTAACGGTTGCATTGCCGCCATTGCCTTTGGAGTCCATTGGTTACGAGCCGGTCTCCGATGTAGAGAAATCGCTCCTGGCGTCATGCACCCCGAGGTAGCCCTTGATCGTAGCGATCACCAGCGGCACAGCGCCGAACACGATGAAGATCAGATCGCCCGGCAGTCGCATCCATTCGATCAGCCGCGACCGCTCGCTGCCTGTGTATTCGAGGCTGCGTGCGTGCCAGTAACCATGCTGGACCACGTCCCAGACTTGTAGTGCCCCACCAGGGAACAACGACAAGGTGACCATCAGCGCCAGTCCAATATTGGAGCCCCAGAAAGCGACCTTGACGTATTTCTCGATGCCGATCCACGCCGTATCATCGCTGCACTGACGCAGGACGAACACCATCAGTGCGATCGCCAGCATGCCGAAGACGCCCATCAACGCAGCGTGCCCATGGGTGGGCGTCAGCATGGTGCCGACTTCGTAGTAACTGACGATCGGCAGATTGATCAGGAAGCCGAAAATACCGGCCCCGACGAAGTTCCAGAAGCCAACGGCCATCAGGAAATTAAACGTCCATTTGTGCGGTATCCCAATCGCCTTGCCGCATACATCACATTCGCCTCGCGTTGTGCGCACGAAGTGCCAGGCATCGAGCGTAAGCAAGGTCAGCGGTACAACCTCGAGTACCGAGAACAGCGCCGACAGTGCCATGTTGACACTGGTCTGGCCGGTGAAGTACCAATGGTGGCCCGTGCCAATCAGGCCGCCGAGAAAGTACAGTATGGCGTCCAGATAGATCACCCGCAACGCGACATTGAGGCGGGTCAGGCCGAGTTGATGGAATGTCAATGCCACCACCGTCGTGGCGAAGAACTCAAAGAAGCCTTCCACCCACAGGTGAATGATCCAGAAACGCCACGTGTCGACCACGGTGAAGTTGGTTCTGGCACCAAAGAACAGGGCCGGGATATAGAACACAGGAATCGCCAGGGCGGCTACCAGGAACATCCGGACAAGGGGCCTCACTGCCGGGTCCTCAAGTGCATTCGGGCGCACCAGTTTCCAAAGCAGCGCAAACCACGCCAGCAATCCCGCCACCAGCAAGCATTGCCATAGGCGCCCGAGTTCGAGGTACTCCCAGCCCTGATTGCCGAGCCAGAACCACCAGCGACCCAGCAGTTGGGAAATGCCCAGCCATTCGCCCAGTAAGCTGCCGCCGATTACCGTCGCGAACGCCGCGAACAGCACGTGAGTCCAGCCTGCGAGCCAGCGCGGTTCATCCGTACGCAGCGCCCGGCCAAGGAAGAGGGCCGCAGCGACATAGGTGGTGGCAATCCAGAATATAGCCATCTGCAAATGCCAGGTGCGCATGAGGTTGCTCGGGAAGATGCGAGCTAGGTCCAGCCCGTAAAAACTGGCCGGATCGGCCCGATAGTGGGCCACTGCGCCACCCACCAATGATTGCGCCAGCAACAGCAGCGCCGCGACCACCATGAATTTCACCAGTGCATTCTGACCCGGGCTGGACCGCCCCGGCAACAGATGCGGGTGGACGTGAGCACCCCGTGTGATCCAGCCGAGATTATCGAATCGTCCGAATGCCAGCAATACCGCTCCGATACCCGCGAGTAGCACGACCAGACTCAACGCGCTCCACATGACGGTGCCAGGCGTGGGCTGATTGCCGACGCTCGGGTCATACGGGAAATTGTTGGTATAGGAATAGTCCTCGCCGGGACGGCTTGCGACAGACGCCCACGCGGCCCAGGTAACGAACGCGGTGAATTGCTTCAACTCGATCGGATCGGTGATGAGGTCAGTTTTCAATCCGCCGTTGCGTGAGGAATGTTTGAAGTAGTCGGTCCAGTAATTGATCTGCTCACGATAAGCCGCTGCTTCCGGCGCGGTGAAGCGCAACGCTGATGTGGCCGGGTCATAGCGATTGGTCTTTAGCGATATCGCCGTCTCGGCGCGGACTGCCGCCTGTTGCGACTGCGTCAGCGCCGCCATTGGCCGCTGGTATTGCTGATGTGCAATGGCGGCGGCAACAACCTCGCCCGTGCGATGCAGCGCATCGGCCGAGTAATCGGGACCGAGATACGCACCGTGGCCCCATATGCTGCCATTCGCCATCAGGCCGTACTTGAGAAAGACCGTCTGGCCGTCGCTGATGTCGTCGCCGCTGAACAGCATGGCGCCTTGTGCGTCCACTATCCGGGTCGGAATCGGTGGAGCATTGCGGTAGGCGAGCAGGGTGATCGAAATCAATCCGGCAAAGCCCATTGCCATCACAATGAGGATGCTGCGTATCCACCATGGTGAAAGCTCGTCAAGGTCCCTGACCACCGGTGATGCAATGACCTTCACGTACTCCGACATTGTCACCCGGATAGGCCGGACCGATGACGTAAAATGTGATCATCAAGCGTTGTCAAAAACACATCTGTGCGATGCCGTACATAAACACAGCTTGATGCAGGTCGGCCGAAAAAACGAAACGACTGCGGGCTCGGCCTGAGATCAAACGGTCCCCTTAACCAATTGAAGGCTCGAATGGCCGCTTGAGGCCCGGTGTTTTCTAAGAATCTTCTCGCTCTAGCACGGCCATAATGTCCGGTATGTTTCGGGAACCGCGATTGACAATGAAAACTTCAACAGGCCGGAATGGTTCAATCAGCGGACGAACTGTATGCTCTTATCCTATGGCAGCAATGGGCACAGACCTGCCCGCCATGATTTCGGGATGCAGACATTCAGATCAAGAATTATTGGGACTTCCTCCTGACCGATCCTGAGTGTCGGGTGCTGGAGGTCCACCGGCCATTGGCGCTGACGGCTTCAGTGTCGGCTCCGTGGCGGAAACCGCCATTGACCATGAAACTGTCATCAGGCAGAGATGGGCACAAAGTGACGAACGGCTCTGATCGAAGCAGGCGTTGAAATTGCATTGGGCCTCGGTAACGGCAAGGCTCCGCTTCGACCGAAGAGCGAATCGCCGGGCCGATCCACCTCGTGCGCTCACGGCACCTGACGCGCAGCTACCCCAACGACTGCGTTACGGTGGCTACCGTCCGCACCGCCATGCGACGCAACTCGGGCAAACAGGAACCGCAGGAACTGCCGCACTTGAGTTGCGCCTGCACTCCGGCCAGATCGAGGCCCTGGCCGAGCAGGGCCTTGATTTCGGTGTCGGTCACGCCGAAGCAGTTGCACACCGTGCGCCCGGCCGGGGCCAGGCCCGCCGGCGGTTTGGCTGCCGGGGCGAACAGCCAGCGGCGCAGATCGCCCAGCGGACGAGCGCTGACCATCAGGTCGCGCAGCCAGTCGGCGGCGGCTGTTTCGCCGGCCAGCAGCAGGCCCTGCAGGCGGTCGCCGGCGGCGTCGATGCGGGCCATCTTGACGATGCCGCGCTGCGGGTCGCGATACACGGTGCAATCGCCCAGATCGAGCGCGGCGACGATCGTGGCGAGCATGTCGTCGGTCACGGCTCCGGCGCTGGCGACATTCAGCGCCAACAGCGGATGATCGCGGCCGGCGAGGGTCAGTGCCGCATAGTCGAATTCCGGCAGCAACTGAGCCAGGCGCGCACGCCAGACCAGAACTTCTTCTTCGGGCGCGGCAGACTCGGCGGCGCGCAGCACGACCAGCCGCCAGGGCAACTCGGCACGCTCGACGCGGATTGCGGCGTGCTTGAGTTCGGGCTGTTTCGAGACCGGGTCGGTGGCAGACAGCATGAGCTGATTGATGCCGGCGTGGGACAGCGAGCGCCCGCCCCAGTGCATCGCGGCAAAGGCCTGGCCCGGCTTCAGTTCGTCGCTGGCCGCGATAGCTAGCACGATCTCGCCGCGACGGCTGCTGACACGCGCCAGATCACCTTCCTTGTAGCCGCGCCGCTCCAGGTCGGCCGGATGCAGCAGCAGGCGCGGCGCCGCTTCGTGGGCGCACAGCCGAGCCGCACGCCCGGTGCGGCTCATGCCGTGCCACTGGTCGCGCAGGCGGCCGGTGGTCAGGCGCAGCGGGAAGCGCGCATCCGGCGCTTCGGCGGTGAGATTGAACGTCAGCGGAATGAAGCAGGCCCGGCCGTCGGCGGTGGCAAAACGGTGATCGCCGTAGAGGCGCGCCTGTCCGGCCGTGGCGCCTTCCGGATAAGGCCACTGCTGCGGACCGCGCTGCTCCAGCACGGTGTGACTCAAGCCGCCGATATCCAGATCGCGACCGCGCGTGGTGGCGACGTGTTCGGCGAAAACTGCGGCGGCATCAGTGAAGTCGAAGTGCCTCGCCGTGTCGCCAACGCCGACTTTCATAGCCAACCGCTTGGCGAAATCGGCGGCGATCGCCCAGTCGGCGCGCGCCTCGCCCGGCGGCGGCGCCGCCGCGCGTACGCGTGAAATTCGGCGCTCGGAATTGGTCACCGTGCCCTCCTTCTCGCCCCAGGTCATCGCCGGCAGCAACAGATCGGCGTAGGCCGCGGTTTCGATGTCGGCATAGGCATCCTGCACCACGACGAATTCCGCGCGCGCCAGCGCCTCGCGCACCCGGGTCTGGTCGGGCAGCGAATGCGCCGGGTTGGTGCAGGCGATCCACACCGCCTTGATCGTGCCCTCGCGCAGCGCCTCGAACAGCTCGACCGCGGTCTTGCCCGGCCTCATTGGAATCGACGGCACGCCCCACAGGCGCGCCAGTTCTTCGCGGTCGGCGGCATCCTCAAGACTGCGATGGCCCGGCAGCAAGTTGGCCATGGCGCCGACCTCGCGCCCGCCCATGGCATTGGGCTGGCCGGTCAGCGAGAACGGCCCCATGCCGGGCTTGCCGATCGTGCCGGCGGCCAGATGCAGATGGATCAGCGCGGCATTGTTGGCGGTGCCGTGCGAGGACTGGTTGAGGCCCTGGCACCACATCGACAACGGCGCCTTGGCGGCGCCGAACCAGCGCGCGGCGGTAATGATTTCGTCGGCGGAAACACCGCAACTGGCGGCCGCGGCGGCTGGCGTCAATTCACGCAACTGAGCGCGCAGCATCGGAAAGCCGCTGGTGTGGGCCGCAATGAAGGCGCCGTCGATCAGGCCTTCCCACAACATCACGTGCAGCATCGCGCTGTAGAGGATGGCGTCGCTGCCCGGCGTGATCGCCAGGTGCAGATCGGCCATCGCCGCGGTGTCGGTGCGGCGCGGATCGACGACGATGATTTTCAGTTCCCGGTTGGCGGCCGCACTTGCCACCCTGGCATCCTCGATGCGGCGGAACAGCACCGGATGCGCCCATGCCGTATTGCTGCCGGCGAGCAGGAACAGGTCGGCCAGCGCAATGTCCTCATAGCTGCACGGCACCGCGTCGGCGCCCAGCGTGGCCTTGTAGCCGGCCACGGCCGACGACATGCACAACCGCGAATTCGAGTCGATGTTGTTGGTGCCGACCACGGTACGCGCCAGTTTGTTGAAGACGTAGTAGTCCTCGGTCAGCAACTGCCCGGAAATGTAGAAGGCCACGGCGTCCGGGCCATGCTCGCGGATGATGGCGGCGAAGCGCTCGGCCGCCGCATCCAGCGCCGTATCCCAGCTCACCGGACGGCGCGCCTCATTGCGCGCGGCGCGGTACTCGGGAACCAGGGCACGGCCGGTGAGCTGGGTGGTCAGATGCAGGCTGGCGCCCTTGCTGCACAGGCGACCGAAGTTGGCCGGGTGATCCGGATCGCCTCGTACGCCGACGATTTTCGCCGCATCACCAGCGCCGACTGTTTCGATGATCACGCCACAACCGGTGCCGCAATAGCAGCACGTCGAGCGCGTCTCGCGCAGCAGGGGCTCGGGCGCACCCATGCTCATGCAAGAACAGGCGGCATAAAGGCCCCCCACCCCTCATTCCCCGCCCCGGGGCGGGGACTACTGATTTGCTCGCTACGCTCGTATTTCACGGGGCACGCCCATTGGGTGTATTTCACATTACAGGTCGAGGAAGACCTCGCCGTCCTCGACCAGTGTGTCGTAACGCCGGGCGCAACCGTGGTCGGGCGCACAGGCCTCGCCGCTGTCCAGCTCGACGTTCCAGCCGTGCATCGGGCAGGTCACGCGATGGCCATGGACGATGCCCTGCGACAGCGGGCCGCCCTTGTGCGGACAGATATCGCGCAGCGCGAATACATGATCGTCGGCGGCGCGAAATACGGCGATGGGGCGCCCCTCATGCGGTACGACGCGACTGCCGCGCAGCGGGATTTCTTCGAGGCGGCAGACCTTATGCCAGTTCGGCATGGCGTTCTCCGTTCGTATCCAACGGCGCCGGCAGCGGCGCGAATTCGTGGCTGGCCACACCTTGCGTACGTTCCAGCCAGGGATCGACCACGCCCTGCAGTGCATACAGCAACCGCTGATGCAGCGCCTTGCGCTGCTCGGCGTCATCGACCACGCGCTGCCTGATGCCGTCGAGGCCGACGCGCTGCACCCAGTGCACGGTGCGTTCCAGATACCAGGCCTCCTCGCGGTAGAGCTGGAGGAAGGCGGCGGCGTACTCGAGCACGTCTTCGCGCGTGCTCACCTTGCAGAAGAATTGCGCCACCTCGGTCTTGATGCCGCCGTTGCCAGCCACATACAGTTCCCAGCCGGAATCGACACCGATCACCCCGACATCTTTGATGCCGGCCTCGGCGCAGTTGCGCGGACAGCCGGAGACGGCCAGCTTGACCTTGTGCGGCGACCACATGCCGAACAGCATCTTTTCCAGCTCGACGCCCATGCTCATCGACTTCTGCGTGCCGAAGCGGCAGTGCTCGGAACCGACGCAGGTCTTCACCGTGCGAATGCTCTTGCCATAGGCATGACCCGAAGGCATGCCAAGGTCCTGCCAGACGCCGGGCAGGTCTTCTTTGCGGATGCCGAGCAGGTCGATGCGCTGGCCGCCGGTGACCTTGACCGTCGGCACGTGGTACTTCTCCGCGACGTCGGCGATGCGGCGCAGTTCGTCGGGCGTGGTCAGCCCGCCCCACATGCGCGGCACCACGCTGTAGCTGCCGTCCTTCTGGATGTTGGCGTGGGCCCGCTCGTTGATGAAGCGCGACTGCGGATCGTCTTCGGCTTCGTGCGGCCAGGTCGAGATCAGGTAGTAGTTGAGCGCCGGGCGGCAGGAGGCGCAACCATCCGGCGTGCGCCAGTCGAGCGCCTTGAACGCCGCATCCATCGACAGCAGCTTCATTGAACGGATTGCGTGGCGCACTTCGCCGTGATTGAAATCGGTGCAGCCGCACATCGGCTTGGTGCTGCGATCCGCGGCCTGGTAGGCGCCGCCCAGCGTGGTGGCAAGAATCTGTTCGACCAGGCCGGTGCAGGAGCCGCAGGACGACGACGCCTTGGTGTGTTTTCTGACCTCGTCCAGCGAAAACAATCCCTTCTCGCGGATGGCCTTGACGATGGTGCCCTTGCACACGCCGTTGCAGCCGCAGACCTCGGCCGTGTCCGCCATCGCCGCCGTCTTCAGGGCGCCGGAATGGCCGACGTCGCCGACGTGGTTGTTGGCGAAGGCATCGCCGAACATCAGGTGGTCGCGAATCGCGCCGATGTCGCGGCCTTCCTTGAGCAACTGGAAATACCAGCCGCCGTCGGCCGTGTCGCCGTAAAGCACGGCGCCGATCAGCTTGTCCTTCTCGATCACCAGCCGCTTGTAAACGCCGCCGTTCCTGTCGTGCAGCACGATGTCCTCGGTGCCGTCGCCGCCCGAAAAGTTGCCGGCCGAAAACACGTCGATGCCGGTGACCTTGAGCTTGGTCGAGGTGAACGAACCCTGATAGCGGCCGATGCCATGCTGCGCCAGTTGATTGGCGCAGACCTTGGCCTGTTCGAACAGCGGCGCCACCAGGCCGTAAGCCGTGCCGCGATGCGCGGCGCATTCGCCGACCGCGTAGATCTTCGGATCGAAGGTCTGAAGGGTGTCCGACACCACTATGCCGCGATGGCAATGGAGGCCGGCGCTCTCGGCCAGTGCCGTGTTGGGGCGAATGCCGGCGGCCATCACCACCAGGTCGGCCGGAATCTCCGCGCCATCCTTGAAACGCACCGCGCCGACGCGGCCCGAGGCGCTGGCCGTCAGCATCTCGGTCTGCTTGCCAAGCAGGAACTTCAGTCCCTTGGCCTCCAGCGAGGCTTGCAGCATGTCGGCGCCAGTCTTGTCCAACTGGCGTTCCATGATCCAGTCCAGCAGATGCACCACCGTCACGTCCATGCCGCGCAGACGCAGGCCGTTGGCGGCTTCGAGGCCGAGCAGGCCGGCGCCGATCACCACCGCGTGCGTGTAGTTCGCCGCGGCAGCGATCATCGCCTCGGTGTCGGCAATGTCACGGTAGGCGATCACGCCCGGCAGGTCGTTGCCGGCCACCGGCAGCATGAAGGGCGTCGAGCCCGTGGCGAGCAGCAGGCGGTCATAGGGCACTTCCAGATCGCCGGCCAGCACCTTGCGCTTGACGCGATCGATCTTCGTCACTTTCTTCCCGGAGTGCAGGGTGATGCCGTTGGTCTTGTACCAGTCGAGATCGTTGAGCACGATGTCGGCCAGCGTCATCTCGCCAGCCAGCACCGGCGACAGCAGGATACGGTTGTAGTTGCCGTGCGGCTCGGCGCCGAACACCGTGATGTCGTAGAGATCCGGCGCCAGCTTGAGCAGCTCTTCCACGGCGCGGATGCCGGCCATGCCGTTGCCGACAACTACCAGTTTCTGTTTAGTCATTTCAAAACCCCTTTTTGCCACAGAGGACACAGAGAACACAGAGAAAAGCTCTGCAGGTTCTTCCTCTGTGACCTCTGTGTCCTCTGTGGCCAATGGTTTTCATGCTGCCTTCTTCAACTGCTTGCGGTAGAGGAACTCGAACACCGTCGCCCGGTAGTCGGCAAAGCGCGTGTCGTGTGCCAGTGCCAGGCGCTCGCGCGGGCGATCGAGCTTGACCTCGACGATCTCGCCGATGGTGGCGGCCGGACCGTTGGTCATCATCACGATGCGGTCCGACAGCAGCACGGCCTCGTCGACATCATGGGTCACCATCACCACGGTGGCGCCGGTCTTGGCCATGACGCCGTTGAGCTCGTCCTGCAGCGCGGCGCGGGTCAGCGCGTCGAGGGCGCCGAAGGGCTCGTCCATCAGCAGGATCTTCGGCTCCATGGCGAAGGCGCGGGCGATGCCGACGCGCTGCTTCATGCCGCCGGAGATTTCGTGCGGATACTTGTGCATGGCGTGATCCATATGCACCATCTCCAGCGCGGCGGCGACGCGCGCCTTCAGCTTCGGCATGCCTTCCTTGCGGCCGAAGACGCGCTCGACGGCGAGCATGACGTTCTCAAAGCAGGTCATCCACGGCAACAGGCTGTGGTTCTGGAACACCACCGCGCGCTCCGGGCCCGGCCCGGCGATCTCGCGGCCGTCGCAGAGCAGGACGCCGCTGGTGGGCAGGCTGAGCCCGGCGATCAGGTTGAGCAGGGTGCTCTTGCCGCAGCCCGAGTGGCCGATCAGGGTAACGACTTCACCCTCGCTGACATCGAGGGTGATGCCGCGCAGCGCGGTGAATTTGCCGCTCTTGGTGCTGAAGGTCTGGCCGACGTTTTCGATCTTGACAATGGGCTTGCTGGTCATTTCGTTCCCCTTTAGCGGCTCTCGTAGCTGAAGCGTTTGGCCAGCATCAGCAGCATGGTTTCCAGTACCAGGCCGACGATGCCGATGACGAAGATGGCGATGACGATGTGCTCGACCTTGAGGTTGTTCCACTCGTCCCACACCCAGAAGCCAATGCCGACGCCGCCGGTGAGCATTTCCGCGGCGACGATCACCAGCCAGGCGGTGCCGATCGACAGCCGGATGCCGGTCAGCATGTAGGGCAGCACGGCGGGAAACAGAATCCGGGTCATCACCTTGGCTTCCGACAGGCCGAGCACGCGGGCGACGTTGAGGTAGTCCTGCGGCACGCGCTGCACGCCCTGCGCGGTGTTGAGGATCATCGGCCAGATCGAGCAGATGAAAATGGTCCAGGTCGCCGCCGGGTCGGCCTTCTGGAACACCAGCAGGCCGATCGGCAGCCAAGCCAGCGGCGACACCGGACGCAGCAGGCTGATGATCGGCTCGAACATGCGATTCATGAAGGCGAAGCGACCGAGCAGGAAGCCCATCGGAATACCGACCAGCGCCGCGAAACCGAAGCCGATGCCGACGCGCTTCAACGACGAGAGCACGTTCCAGCCGATGCCCTGGTCGTTCGGCCCGTTCTGGTAGAACGGGTCGGCGAACAGCACGCGCGCCGCGGCCCAGGTCTTGTCCGGCCCCGGGATGTTGCCCGACTTGATTGCCACCAGCGCCCAGATGCCGATCATCAGCGCGACGCCGAACAGCGGCGGTATCACGAAGCGCATGACGTCGCGCAGTCGTTCGGCGGCTTCGTGATGGCTGACCGGGGCCGCAGCGACAGTTACCGTCGGCACCCGATTGACCGCGCCTGATTTGACGACTGCGGGTTCAACCATGGCTGGCGGCTCGGTCAGTTTCAGGATAGCTACAGCGCTCATGATCTTCTCCTTGTCCAGCATTGCTTCAGGCATGCACCTTGAATGAGGCAGCGTATTTCTTCGGGTCCTTGCCGTCCCACACCACGCCGTCGATGAATTTGTGGCTGCGCATGTCGCTCTTCGGCACGCTCGCGCCGGCAGCAGTGGCCGCCTGCCGGTAGATGTCGATGCGATTGACCTTTTTCGCCACGGCGAGATAGTCGGGGTCTTCCTTGATCAGGCCCCAGCGCTTGTGCTGGGTGAGGAACCACATGGCATCCGAGAGATACGGGAAGGTGGCGTTGCCGTCGCTGTAGAACTTCATCGCGTTCTTGTCGTCCCAGGTCTTGCCCAGGCCATTGTTGTAGCGACCGAGCATGCGCGAGACGATGACGTCGGCATCGGTGTTGACGTAGGCCTTGCTCGCCACGGTGTCGGCGGTCTTCTGCTTGTTGGCCAGCGAGGCATCGATCCAGCGGCCGGCATCGATGATCGCCGCCGTCATGGCGCGCGCCGTGTTGGGGTTCTTCGCCGTCCACTCGGCCGTGGTGCCGAGCACCTTTTCCGGATGGTCGACCCAGATGTCCTGCGTCGTCACAGCGGTGAAGCCGATGTTGTCCACGATGGCGCGGTTGCCCCAGGGCTCGCCGACGCAAAATCCGTCCATGTTGCCGACGCGCATGTTTGCAACCATTTGTGGTGGCGGCACCGTGATGGTCTTGACATCGCTCACAGGATTGATGCCGTTTGCGGCCAGCCAGTAATAAAGCCACATGGCGTGGGTGCCGGTGGGGAAGGTATGGGCGAAGGTATATTCGCGCTTTTCCTTGCCCAGCAAGGCCTTCAGGCTGGCGCCATCGGTGGCGCCCTTGGCCTTGAGTTGGTTCGACAGCGTGATGGCCTGACCGTTCAGGTTCAGGGTCATCAGCACGTTCATTTCCTTCTTCGGCCCGCCGAT
>JAUSCI010000040.1 GCA_030651305.1 Sulfuritalea sp.
ATCGCCAACATCAAGGCCGGCGATTCCTCGACCGCCAATGTCGAGAAATGGGATCCCAGCACCTGGCCCAAGGAAGCCAAGGGCGCCGGCTTCACCGAGGCGCCGCGCGGCGCGCTGGGTCACTGGATCCGCATCAAGGACGGCAAGATCGAAAACTACCAGTGCGTGGTGCCGACCACCTGGAACGGCAGTCCGCGCGATGCCAAGGGCCAGATCGGCGCCTACGAGGCCAGCCTGATGAACACGCCGCTGGCCAAGGCCGACGAGCCGCTGGAGATCCTGCGCACCATCCATTCCTTCGATCCCTGCCTGGCCTGCTCGACCCATGTGATGAGTCCCGACGGCCAGGAGATGTCCGTGGTCAAGGTCCGTTGAACGCGCGAGGAGAACGCCATGAACCTGAACGCAGCCGCCGCCAGCCTGGAAAACAATCCGCAAACCGCTGCTGGCAAGACGGTGTATGTGTATGAAGCCCCGGTGCGCCTGTGGCACTGGATCAATGCGTTATGCATCTTGATCCTGGCCACCAGCGGCTACCTGATCGGCAGCCCATTGCCGAGCGTAACCGGCGAGGCCTCGGCCAACTTCCTGATGGGCTACATCCGCTTTGCGCACTTTGCCGCCGCCTACATATTCGCCGTCGGCTTTCTGGTGCGCATTTACTGGGCCGTGGTCGGCAACCATCACGCGCGGGAATTGTTCTACCTGCCCATCACCGATGCAAAGTGGTGGGCCGGATTGCTGCGCGAGCTGCGCTGGTACCTGTTCCTCGAAAAGCAGCCCTACAAGTACGTCGGCCACAATCCCATGGGTCACCTGTTCATGTTCCTCTTCGTCACCGTCGCGGCGATCCTGATGATCTGCACCGGCTTCGCGCTCTACGGCGAAGGCATGGGCCTCGGCAGCTGGCAGGACCGCCTGTTCGGCTGGGTGATTCCTCTGCTGGGCGGCAGCCAGGCGACGCATAGTTGGCATCACCTCGGCATGTGGGGCATCGTGACCTTTGTCATCCTGCATGTGTATGCGGCGGTGCGCGAGGACATCATGAGCCGCCAGACCATGATCAGCACCATGATCAGCGGCCAGCGGACCTTCAGGGAATAGATGGGAATGAAGACCGTGGATGACACGCGCAGCGAAGTCCTGGTGCTCGGCATCGGCAATCTGCTTTGGGCCGACGAGGGCTTCGGCGTGCGCTGCGTCGAGAAGCTTGCCGCCGAGTGGAATCTTCCGCCCGGTGTCACGGTGATGGATGGCGGCACCCAGGGACTCTACCTGCTGCCCTATGTGCAGGCCGCGCGCCGGCTGATCGTGTTCGACGCGATCGACTACGGCCTGGCACCGGGAACCCTGAAGCGCGTCGAGGGGGATCAGGTGCCGCGCTTCATGGGCGCCAAGAAAATGAGCCTGCACCAGACCGGATTCCAGGAAGTCATCGCGGCGGCCTCGCTGACCGGCCAGTTGCCCGAGCAACTGCTACTGATCGGTGTCCAGCCGGAAGAACTTGACGACTATGGCGGCAGTCTGCGACCCGTGGTGAAGGCCCGCCTGGGCGAGGCTGTGGCCATGGCGGTGGATCAACTGCGCGTCTGGGGATTCGAGATCGAGCGATGCGTGGTGAAAGTCGGCGCTGGCGACACGGCGCTGACGATGGCGGCCTACGAAGCCGGCCGGCCTTCTGCCGAAGCCGCCAGCCGTATCGGCGATGCGCGTTTTCTGGATGCGTAGGATGAAAGGCGCCACGGTGTTTCGGTTCGAGCGTGATCGGGAGGGCGGGGCATTCTGCGCTGCTCATGTCCTCCGTCGGCGCCCTGCGGGCGCCTCCTCCCCCTTTACTTCGCTGCGCAGAACGCCCCACCCTCCCGATCCGATGACGCCGGCGCGGGTTTTCGGTAGCAAGGCGCAAGCGTGTCCCGCCAAGGATGGCGGGTGTCCGTCTCCGGTAAGTAAAGGAGGAGGGCCGGCGCTTTTTCGGCCCGGGGGACATGGACGGAGACGGACACCTGCCGTCCTTGGCGCCCGACGAGCTTCGTCGAATAGTGAAAATACACGGAGCAATCACTGACATGTGCCTGGCGCTACCAATGCAGGTGATCCGGATGGAAGGCAGCACCGCGCTCTGCGAAGGCCGCAACGGCGTCGAACGCGTCGATACGCTGATCACCGGGCCGCTGGAGCCGGGGCAGTGGATCCTGAGTTTCCTCGGTGCGGCGCGCGAAGTGATCGATGCCGAGCGTGGGGCGCAAGTCGAGGACGCGCTGACCGCGCTCGAATCCATCCTGCACGGTGCGGGCAGCACCGAGGCGCTGATTCATGCCGGCTTCGCCGACCTGATCAACCGCGAGCCGCAACTGCCGGAATTCCTCCGGCCGAACCCCATTCAAGGAACACAGCCATGAGCCTGTCCCCCGACATCGAACGCCTGAACCAGCGCATCACCTTCCTCCAGTCGCGCCACGGCTTTCAGTTGCTCGACGGCGATTCCTTCGCCGCATTCGTCGCCCAACCCGGCGCCGCCCTGGTGCTGTTCGCCGAGGATCCGGCCAAGGTGCCGGAGACCTGGGACCTTACCGTGATCCTGCCGGAAGCCGTGGCCCGGCTCGATACGGCGGTGCGGGTCGGGGTGCTGGCACCGCAGGCGGCGCGCGCGCTGGCCGCACGCTATGGCATCTGCACCTGGCCGGCCTTGCTGGCCCTGCGCGACGGCGAGTATCTCGGCACCGTGGAGGGTCTCAAGGACTGGAGTGCCTACGGTCGGTTGCTTGCCGAACTGCTGGCGGCCGCGCCGTGCCGTCCCCCAGGCATCGGCATCCCGGTGCACAACGCCGGCGCAGGCACCCATTGTCACTGAATGCCACTGAAGGAATCCCGCCATGATGACCTTTCCAATCCCGGTTGTAGCCTACACGCCCAATATCGGTCCCGGCTCGCAGCCGCTTGAAGACGAGATACTGGCGACGCTTGAGGTGCCAAGCGACGTCCATACCTTCCGGCCGCCGCTGGCAGAACTGAATGCGCCGCCGGAGGTCGTCGTGGCGGCGATGGATTTCCTGCGCCAGTTGCTGGTCGGGTTGCGCGCAACCCCGTTTGGAACATCGCCGCCGGTACGCTTCTCCTTGTTGCAGTGTGCACCGGCGGTGCGGGCCGAGATCAATGAATTGCTCGGCGAGGGTGAAGTGAGCGTGCTCACCGGAGGCGACCGGTGTGCCCAGGAAACGGCGTTTACCGGCATCTGGCGGATCCGCGGCGAGGGTGTCGACGACGTCGAGGCCAGCGCCTTTCCCACTGCCTTGCGCGATCTGGCGCTGGCACGCGCGTTGCCGTTTGCCGCCGCTGCCGAGCCGCCTCCCGAACTGATGAACGCTCCGGCGCTGTATCACGAGATACGCAGCCTGTCGGCGCAATGGAGTCCGGCACAACGGTCCCATGTCATCAATCTGTCCTTGCTGCCGGCCACGCCCGATGATCTGGCGTGGCTCGACGAGCAGTTGGGCCGGATTTCCTTTTCCATTCTGTCGCGCGGCTTCGGCAACTGTCGCATCACTGCCACCGCGCTGCCTTATGTCTGGTGGGTGCAGTATTTCAACAACATGGAAAAACTGATCCTCAACTCGATCGAGATCGTCGATGTGCCGGCTGTGGCCCTGGCGGCGGTGGAAGACTACGAAGAGACCGTCATCCGCCTTGCGGAATGGATCGAGTCGCTCGAAGGCGCCGTGTAATCCCGATCATGAATTTCCCTGCAGGTTCCTTCGAGCGCACCGGCCGCGAGGTGGCCGCCAACCCGCTGGCGCTCTTCGAGTGCGGTGTCTGCTGGCTCGTTTATGATCCGACCGAGGGTGATCCGATCGGCCATATTCCCGTAGGGACCGCATTCGCCGATCTGCCGGAACGTTGGGTTTGCCCTGGATGTGAGGCCGCACGGGAGCGCTTCCTGCTGCTCGACGATGGCGCTGACTGAGACGGTCGGCGCGCTGACCGCCGCCTTCTCACGTATTGCCGCAACGCGCATGACGGGGCTGCCGATGAACAATCCTGCCCTGCGAGTCGCTGCCGTCGGCTTCCGGCCTTCGCATGAGAACCATCTTGTCGGTGTGTTGATTACGCCGTGGGCAATCAATCTGATGCTGCTCGCCGCCAAGCCTTCCCGCGATCTGCATCTCGCTGCCGATTGCCGGCAGGCATGGGATTTCCCTTCCGGCAGTTACGATTTCATGGGAGGCGAGGAACCGGAATGCGGTGCGTACCAGTTCTGTTCGCTGTTTTCTCCCGCATTCGAATTCCCTGACCAGGCTGCTGCCGAGACGACGGCCGCTGAGGTAATGAATGCTCTGTTTCTCGATGTAGAGGCAAACGTCGATCATCAGGAGGCGGCACGAATGTCCGGACGCTCGGTGCTGCAAGTCCCGACCAGTCGCAGGGGCTTTCTGCGAGGAGTTATTGGCGGACTTAAGGCGTAAACTGCGGCCATGCACGAAATGTCGCTCGCCGAGGGAATATTGCAGTTGATCGAGGATTCGGCGCGTCAGCAATCGTTTGCCCGGGTAAGTACCGTCTGGCTGGAAATCGGTCAGCTTGCCGGCGTTGAGGTCGAGGCCATGAAGTTCTGCTTCGACGTCGTGACGCGGGATAGCCTGGCCGATGGCGCGCGCCTGGAGATAATTGCGCTGCCGGGCACCGGCTGGTGCATGCAGTGTTCGATGACGGTGCCGATGACGGAGGTGTTCGGCGAGTGTCCGCAGTGCGGCAGCCATCAGCTGCACGTGACGGGCGGTACCGAGATGCGGGTCAAGGAACTCGAAGTAGCCTGAGAGGAGTGGAACAATGTGTACGACATGCGGTTGCGGCGCCGGCGAAGTGAAAATTGACGGCGAACACGCCCATCATGAACACGATCATGTGCATGCCGACGGCACCACGCACAAGCACGATCATGACCATGACCATGATCACGAGCACGCGGCAGCTGCGGCGCACGAGCATCCGCATGCGCACGCGCATCCACACAGCTATGCCCCCGCGCATTCGCATGCGCCCGGCGTCAGCACCAAACGCATGGTGCAGATCGAACAGGACATCCTGTCGAAGAACAACGCGTATGCCGCCGAGAACCGGCAGCACTTGGTGGAGCGTGGCATTTTCGCCCTGAACCTTGTTTCCAGCCCGGGCTCGGGCAAAACCACGCTGCTGGTGAAGACGATTGAAATGCTCGAGGGGCGGCAGCACGTGGCCGTCATCGAGGGCGACCAGCAAACCAGCCAGGATGCCGAACGCATTCGCGCCACCGGTGCGCCGGCCATCCAGATCAACACCGGCAAGGGCTGCCATCTCGATGCGCACATGGTCGGCCGGGCCATGGGCAAGCTTGAGTTGACGGAGGATTCACTGCTGATGATCGAGAACGTCGGCAATCTGGTGTGCCCGGCCGCTTTCGATCTGGGCGAGGCGCACAAGGTGGTGATCCTCTCCGTCACCGAGGGCGAGGACAAACCGATCAAGTACCCCGACATGTTCCGCGCCGCGACCCTGATGCTGATGAACAAATGCGATCTGCTGCCGCACCTGACATTCAGCGTGCCGCGTGCCATAGAGTTCGCGCGCCGGGTGAATCCGGCCATCGAAGTCATCGAAGTGTCGGCCACCACGGGGCAGGGTATGGATGCCTGGCTGGCGTGGCTGGAGTGCGGCGCAGCGGCAGCCGCGGCGAGCAAGCTTGTTACCGTGGACGCACTGAAGCGGCGCATCGCGGAACTGGAAGCGCGCCTGCCGCAAGGCTCCTGATGCCCGCTGCAATGACGGTTGCCTCCCGCATTCGCGTTACCGGCATCGTCCAGGGGGTCGGCTTCCGGCCCTTTGTCTGGCGTCTGGCGCGCGAGCTCGACATCGCCGGCTGGGTACGCAATGACCCCGACGGCGTCGAGATTTCGGCCGAAGGCGAAGCGGCCCGGGTCGGGTCGCTGATCGAGCGCCTGCGGCTTGAGGCGCCCCCGCTGGCACGTGTCGATGCGGTGTCCGCAGCAGATGCCCGGTCGGAGGGCGTCAGCGGTTTTGCCATCGTCGATAGTGCGCGCAGCCACGCTCATCGCACCGCCATCGGGCCTGATGTCGGCGTCTGCGACGATTGCCTCGACGAGTTGTTCGACGCCGCCGGACGCCGCTGGCGTCATGCCTTCATCACCTGCACCCATTGCGGGCCGCGCTATACAGTCACGCGCGGGCTGCCTTATGACCGGCCGCAAACCAGCCTTGCGCCATTTCCCTTGTGTGCCGCCTGCGCTGAAGAATACGGCGAACCGGCGAACCGGCGCTTTCATGCCGAAACCACCTGCTGCCCGGTCTGCGGACCGCGCCTGAGCCTGTGCGATGCCAACGGAGTTTTGCTGGATGGCGACCCGGTCACCGTGGCCCTGAAGCACTTGCGCGACGGCGCCATCGTCGCCATCAAGGGACTGGGCGGCTTTCACCTCGCCTGCGATGCCCGCAACGGCGCGGCGGTGGTGCGCCTGCGCGAGCGCAAGGACCGCGAAGCCAAACCTTTTGCGGTGATGCTGGCAAATCGCGCCAGCATCGAAGCGCATGCCGCGCTGACGGATGCCGAGGCCGCCTTGTTGCAGAGTCGCGAACGGCCGGTGGTACTGCTGGCGCGTCGCGATGGCAATGATGCCGTCCTCGCCGGCGTGGCGCCGGGGCTGGACACGCTGGGCGTCATGCTGCCGACGACGCCCATCCACTACCTGTTGTTTCACGAGGCGGCCGCTCGTCCGGAAGGGACGGCATGGCTGCAGGCGGAACATGACATGGTGCTGGTGATGACCAGCGCCAACCCCGGCGGCGAACCTATCGTGCGTACCGATGTCGAGGCCGCTCGCCGGCTCGGCGGCATCGCCGATCTGATACTCGGCCACGACCGCGACATCGTTGCCCGCTGTGACGACAGCGTGATCCGCGTGGTGGCAGGAGCGTCGCATTTCATCCGGCGCAGTCGCGGCTATTCACCCGGCGCGATCCGGTTGCCGCGTGGCGGGCCGTCGGTGCTGGCCTTCGGCGCGCATCTCAAGAATACCGTTTGCATCACGCGCGACGCCGAGGCGTTTGTCTCGGCGCACATCGGCGATCTGGAAACCGCCGAGACCTGCGGCTTTCTCGACGAGACCGTTAGCCGCCTGCTGGATCTGCTCGACGTGCGACCGGATATCGTTGCCCACGACCTGCATCCAGACACCTACAGCACCCGCGCCGCGAGCGAGTTCGCCGCGCGCCTGGGCTTGCCGCTGGTGCCGGTGCAGCATCATCACGCCCACATCGCCGCGGTATGTGCCGAGCAGGGCGTGTGCGAACCGGTGCTGGGACTGGCGCTGGACGGTGTCGGTTTCGGCAGCGATGGCGCCGCCTGGGGTGGCGAGCTGTTGTGCGTCGATGGCGCGCGCTTCGAGCGCATCGGCCACTTGCGCTCGCTGCCGCTGCCCGGTGGTGATCGCGCCGCGCGCGAACCGTGGCGCGTGGCGGCCGCCGTGCTGCATGAAGCGGGTCGCGGCAGCGAGATCGTCGAACGTTTTCGCGAGCCGGCGGCCGTTACCGTCACCTCGATGCTTGAGCGCGATCTGAATTGCCCGCGCACCTCCAGCATGGGCCGCATCTTCGACGCCGCGGCGGGCTTGCTCGGTCTATGTTCGCGGCAGCGCTTCGAAGCGCAGGCGGCGATGACGCTGGAACAGGCGGCGCGTCGACATGTTGCGATCCATGGCTGGCCACAAATTTCGGAACGCAGTTGGGTCATTGGGCAGACGGGCGGGGCGAGGCAACTCGATCTGCTGCCCGCTCTTGCCGCACTGACCGAGGCGGATTCGGCGGACGCGGCGGCGGCCCGCTTTCATGCAGTTCTGGTCGCGGCGCTGGGCGAGTGGATTGCCGTGGCCGTAGCGGAGCAGGGCCTCACGACCGTGGTCTGGAGCGGCGGCTGTTTTTTCAACGATCTGCTGTCGACGGGTTTGCTCGACAATCTCACGCGGCGCGGGTTCGATGTACGTCGGCCACGCCAGAGCTCACCGGGCGATGCCGGCATCAGCCTCGGGCAGGCCTGGGTCGCCCTTCAATCAATGGAAAACTGAACATGTGTCTGGCAATACCTGTCAAGGTTGTGGAAGTCGGCGCTGGTGACACGGCGATTGTGGATCTCAGTGGAGTCAAGAAAGAGATTTCCCTGGCACTGCTGTCCGATGTGCAGGTTGGCGACTACGTGATTTTGCACGTGGGCTATGCCTTGTCGAAGCTCGATCCCGAGGAAGCGGCGAAGACCCTGGCCCTGTTTGCCGAACTAAACGCAACGGACGCTGCGGAGGCGGCTGCAGCGTCGTGAAATACATCGACGAATTCCGTGATGGCGAACTGGCGAAGAATCTTGCGCTGAGCATCTGCGCCGAGGTAGAGCCCGGTCGCAACTACAGCTTCATGGAATTCTGCGGCGGCCATACCCACGCCATTTCGCGCTATGGCTTGAGCGACCTGTTGCCGCCGACGGTACGCATGGTGCACGGCCCCGGCTGCCCCGTTTGCGTGCTGCCGATCGGCCGCGTCGACATGGCCATCAATCTGGCACTCGATCATGGCGTGATCCTGTGTACCTACGGCGACACCCTGCGCATTCCGGCCTCCGACGGGCTGTCGCTGATGAAGGCCAAGGCCGGAGTTGGCGACAAGTGCGGCGACATCCGCATGGTGTATTCGACCCTTGATGCGCTGCAAATCGCCCGTGACAATCCGATGCGCGAAGTGGTGTTCTTTGCCATCGGTTTCGAGACCACCACGCCGCCCACGGCAGTCGCCATCCAGCAGGCCGATGCCGAGGGCCTGAAAAATTTCAGCGTGATCTGCTGCCACGTGCTGACGCCGTCGGCCATCAGCAACATTCTCGAATCGCCGGAAGTGCGCCAGTGGGGCACCGTGCCGCTGGACGGCTTCATCGGTCCGGCCCACGTGTCCACGGTGATTGGCAGTCGGCCTTACGAGTTCTTCGCCGAGGAATACCGCAAGCCGGTGGTTATCGCCGGCTTCGAGCCGCTGGATGTGATGCAGGCCATCCTGATGCTGGTGCGGCAGGTGAATGAAGGCCGTGCCGAGGTGGAAAACGAATTTTCCCGCGCGGTGAGTCGTGACGGCAATCTGAAGGCGCAGGACCGCGTCGCCGAAGTGTTCGACCTGCGTCGCGAATTCGAATGGCGCGGACTTTCCGTGGTGCCGTATTCGGCCCTGAAGATCCGGCAACGGTACGCCGCCTTCGACGCCGAGAAGCGTTTCAATATCGACTACCGCTCGGTGCCCGACCACAAGGCCTGCGAATGCGGCGCGATCCTGCGCGGCGTAAAGAAGCCGCAGGACTGCAAGCTGTTCGGCACGGTATGCACGCCGGAAAATCCCATCGGCTCCTGCATGGTCAGTTCCGAAGGCGCCTGTGCAGCACACTACAGCTATGGGAGGTACAAGGATGCGGCATGAAAGCGAAAACCGAAAATCTGGCCACAGAGGACACAGAGGACACAGAGAAAGGGCAAAACATTTGTTCCCTGTTTTTCTCTGTGATCTCTGTGTCCTCTGTGGCTAAAAGGTTTTGACTCCATGGCAAATATAAAGCGAGGCTATGTCAGACCCCTCGATTTGAAGCAGGGTCGGGTGGATATGACGCACGGTTCGGGCGGGCGCTCGAT
This sequence comes from Sulfuritalea sp., assembly GCA_030651305.1. Classification (GTDB taxonomy): domain Bacteria; phylum Pseudomonadota; class Gammaproteobacteria; order Burkholderiales; family Rhodocyclaceae; genus Sulfuritalea. Next base: position 9,702 of record JAUSCI010000040.1, read on the forward strand.
GGTGCAACTGATTTCCGAACTGTTTGCCAAACACCTGGGCAACGAATACCTGGGGCAGGGCAACGATGGCGCCGTGTTGCCAGCGCCGACTATCAACGGCAAGCCGGGGCGTCTGGTGATGTCCACCGACTGCCACGTGGTCTCGCCGCTGTTCTTCCCGGGTGGTGACATTGGTTGCCTGTCGGTGCATGGCACGGTGAACGATGTCGCCGTGATGGGCGCCACGCCGCTATACCTGGCGGCGGGATTTGTCCTCGAAGAAGGCTTTCCGCTGGGCGATCTGGCGCGCATCGTCGAGTCCATGGCGCACGCGGCGCGGGCGGCCGGGGTGCCGGTGGTGACGGGCGACACGAAGGTCGTCGAGCGTGGCAAGGGCGATGGCGTTTTCATCACCACCACCGGTGTCGGCGTGTTGCCCGACGGGCTGGAACTTGGCGGCAGCCGGGCGCGGCCCGGTGATGCGGTGATCATCTCCGGCTCCCTGGGCGATCACGGCGTGGCGATCATGAGCAAGCGCGAGAACCTGTCCTTCGATGCCCCAATCGAATCCGACACGGCGGCGCTGAACGGCATGATTGCCACCATGCTCGCCACCGGCGCCGACCTGCGCTGCCTGCGCGATCCGACGCGCGGTGGATTGGCGGCAACACTGAACGAAATCGCCGGTCAATCCGGGGTCGGCATGATGCTCCACGAAAAGGCGATCCCGGTGAAGCCGGTGGTTTCCGCCGCCTGCGAATTCCTCGGGCTCGACCCGCTCTACGTCGCCAACGAGGGCAAGCTGATTGCGATTTGCGCCAGCGCCGATGTCGACCGGCTGCTGGCCACGATGCGCGCCCATCCGCTGGGTCGCGAGGCGGCGAAGATCGGCGAGGTCATCGCCGACAATCACCACTTCGTCCAGCTCACCACGTCCTTCGGCGGTCGCCGCATCGTCGATTGGCTGGCGGGCGATCAGTTGCCCCGTATTTGCTGAATTTCGCTTCTGTGTTGAACCGGAGCCATTCGTGGCAAACTTGACTCACTTTCCGCTAGTTTGACCCGTATTCTCGGACTACCATGAAGAACCAATATTTTGGCGACAAGCGCGACCTCTTCAAGTTCGATCTCCTGCTGGACCTGATGGAGAGCGGATGCTTTCGTCAATTGACCTATGTGCCAATGCTGACCAAGGGGGATTCCACGGGACAGGGAGGGTTCGCGCCCAAGGATGCGGCTGGGCATCGTCTGGAACTGTTTGCTTTTCTACAAGAGCGACGTTCCTCCCGCGCGATGGACATTAGCAATTGGAAGACGTTTTTCCGTGAAGACAATGAGTTTGCTTATCGCGCCTACCGCGATGATCGGGAGGACTATGCCTTTGATCATCGTTCCGACTATTTCGCAGGAATTGATTTGGAGATGATCCAGAGCGCATGCATCCTGGTAGATCCGGATATCGGGATTGAGCGCGGTAGGCCTTCTCACATGAAGAAGTTTGGCCTTGACAAATACTTATTCATTGACGATCTGGAGCATCTGTTGGAACGCGGCAAGAACTCGGTCGTCATCGTTTATCAGCATCTGCAAAGAAATGCCAATAGACGACTCGATCAAATTGCGAACGATGTCGCAGTTCTTTCCAAACGATTGGAGTTGGCCGCAGTTCCCTTCATCCGTGAGGGCGATCTGGTCTTCTACGCCATTTCACGCGATCAAAGCTTGGTGCGCACCGCAGCTGTAACTTTTTTTGCTCACGCGGAAAAAATCGGACGTTTGCAATCGCATGTAACAGACATCCTGCATGTGGCAAAAACCACACTTAACCCGGATATTGGAATTTCTGGTTTGGCCGTTTTTGGTTCGGTTGCGCGAGGGGAGCAGGGACAGCAAAGCGATATCGATGTAATTGTGAGCTTCGACAAGCCCGCAACTCTGCGTGGATATTTTAGCGTTCAGCGGCTGCTCGAGAATATCCTGGGGCGCGAGGTTGACCTGGTGACGGAGAAGGCGCTTCGACCGGAGATGAGGCAATTTGTGGAACGGGACGCCATTCATGCAGCGTGACTGGCAATTGTTTCTCGAAGACATGACCGACTGCTGCCGCAAGTTAGTCGATTATCGGCACCTTACCAATCGCACTGAATTCGACATGCGAGGCATGGCGTTCGACGCCATTGTGCGAAATGTCGAGGTGTTGGGCGAAGCAGCAGGGAAACTGCCCGAGCATGTTCGCAACGCTGCACCGAAGGTTCCCTGGGAGGCCATCATCGGCATGCGCCACCGTATCGCCCACGCCTATTTCGGGATTGATCCAGACATCTTGTGGGACGTGGTCGAGCACGAAGTCCCGCTGTTGATCGAAGAGCTGCACAAATTGAAAACACGCATCGATTCCGGCGAAATTTCGCTTTCACAGGACAAGGAATGAAGCTCAGATACTTGGGAGCCCCGTTCCGTGATGGGTCGGATGAAATTCGATGCGCATCCTGCTCCTGACCCACGCTTTCAACAGCCTCACGCAGCGGCTCGAGGCCGAGTTGCAAGAGCGCGGCCATGAGATTTCCATCGAGTTCGACATCGCCGATAGCGTCGCCGAGGAAGCCGTGGCGCTGTTCAAGCCGCAGTTGATCGTGGCGCCGTATCTGCGTCGGGCGATTCCCGAATCGATCTGGTCGCGACACGTTTGCCTGATTGTGCATCCTGGCATTATCGGCGACCGCGGGCCTTCGGCGCTGGACTGGGCAATACAGGACGGAGAAGCCGAGTGGGGCGTCACGGTGCTGCAGGCGGAGGCCGAGATGGATGCCGGGCCGATCTGGGCCAGTGCCGTGTTTCCCTTGCGCGGCGCCAAGAAGTCGAGCATCTACCGCAACGAATTCACGCAAGCCGCGACCAGTGCCGTGCTGCAGGCGGTGGAGCGCTTTGCTGCCGGTGATTTTCTTCCGACGCCATTGGCCGAATGCAGCGATGCACGTGGCAGGCTGCGGCCGCTGATGAGGCAGGCGGATCGCACCATCGACTGGCAGCGCGACGACACAACGACAATCCTGCGAAGAATCAATGCCGCCGATGGCTTTCCCGGAGTTGCCGACAGCCTGTTCGGCGAACCCTGTCAGATCTTCGATGCGTGGCCGGAGGCGGTCCTCCGCGGCGCTCCGGAAGCAAGGTCCGGCGACCTGCTGGCAAGGCGCGAAGGCGCCCTGCTGCGGCGAACCCGCGATGGCGCGCTGTGGATCGGACATGCCAAGCGCGCCGGCGATCTCAAACTTCCGGCGACACTGGCGTTTGCCGCAGTGTCGGCCTCACTTCCCGACGCGCCTCTGAATGACTGGTGGCGAGTCAAAGGCGAAACATGGCAGGACATAGCCTATGAGGAAAGCGGTGGGGCAGGCTTCCTGCATTTCGAGTTCTACAACGGCGCGATGGCGACCGCGCAGTGCGAGCGCCTGCGCGAAGCACTGGCCTGGGCGAAGCAACGGCCGATCAGGGTGTTGGTATTGATGGGCGGCACCGACTTCTGGTCGAATGGCATCCATCTGAATGTAATCGAGGCGGCAGAATCTCCGGCGGACGAGTCGTGGAACAACATCAATGCGATGAACGATCTGAGCCGCGAACTGATCGAAACCGGTGAGCAGATAACGGTAGCCGCCCTGGCCGGCAATGCCGGGGCGGGCGGCTGCTTCCTGGCGCGGGCGACGGATCTGGTCTGGGCGCGAGAAGGCGTGATACTCAATCCGCATTACAAGAACATGGGCAATCTCTACGGCTCGGAATACTGGACCTATTTGCTGCCGCGTCGAATGGGCGAGATCGGCGTGGGCGACAAGAGCCTTGAAATCATGCGCAACCGCCAGCCGCTGACGGCGCAGCGTGCAGCGGCGACCGAATTTACCGATGCCTGCCTGGCCGGGGATGCGCAAGCCTTTCGCATCGATGTGGCGCGACGCGCTGCCGAAATCGCCGCGGCGCCCGATCTCGCGGCGCGCCTGGTGGCGAAGCGCGAGCGTCGCGCGCAGGACGAAGCTGCAAAGCCGCTGGCCGCGTATCGGGACGAGGAGCTGGCGCATATGCGGCGCAATTTTTACGGTTTCGACCCGAGCTACCACGTTGCCCGTCACCATTTCGTACGCAAGTCCCCTGCTTCGTGGACGCCGCGCCACCTGGCGCGCCATCGCGACCTGGGCTGGCAGGGATGAGGACCTATCCTCCAGCCCGCGCCCCACGGTCGGCCTTGCATGGCCGACCGGCTGCGGCGGCGCGGAGCAGTGCTCCGCGAAACCCCGCCTACGCCCCATGGAAAGGGGTGACAAGGGTTCAGCCGCTTTGCGGCTTCCGGGGTCTTGGCTGCACGCCGCCTTGGGGCGGCCCGGCGGGGGCGTGCGCGACATGAAGGCCCGCGCTCCCTTGACCGTGCTGGTGGTCGATGACGAACTGCGTTCGCTGGAAACGCTGCGCCGCACGCTGGAAGAAGATTTCACGGTGCTCACCGCGCCTTCCGCGGAGGAAGGGGAACTCATCATGGGCCGCGAGTTCGTCCATATCGTGCTGTCCGATCAGCGCATGCCCGGCGTTTCGGGTGTTGAATTCCTGCGCCGCGTGCGTGCCCAGTGGCCCGATACGGTGCGCCTGATCCTGTCCGGCTATACCGAGGCCGAGGACATCATTTCCGGCATCAATGATGCCGGCATCTGGCAATACCTGCTGAAGCCCTGGCACCCGGACCAATTATTGCTGACGCTGAAAAGCGCGGCCGAGGTGTGGCGTCTGCAACAGGAAAACCAGCGTCTGTCGCTTGAATTGCACGACAGCCCGGAACAACTTGTGCGCCGGGTCGCCAGCCGCCGCGCCAGGGTCCGCGCCCGATCCGGCTTCGACCGCCTGACGCGGGCGGCAGACAGTCCCCTGAACGGCGTCTGCGAGTTGGCGTTAAGAATTGCCGGGCATGAGCTTTCGGTGCTGGTCACCGGCGAATCGGGAACTGGCAAGGAACTGCTGGCGCGTGCCATCCACTACAGCAGCGAGCGTGCCGAGGGACCTTTTGTGGTGGAGAACTGCGGCGCACTGCCGGATACCCTGCTCGAAGCCGAACTCTTCGGTCACAAGCGCGGCGCATTCACCGGCGCCCATGAAGATCGCATTGGCCTGTTTCAGCAGGCCGATGGCGGCACCCTGTTTCTCGACGAGATCGGTGACACCTCGCCGGCATTTCAGGTCAAGCTGCTGCGCGCCCTGCAGGAAGGAGAAGTGCGTCCGGTGGGCAGTCCGCGTCCGGTGTCGGTGGATGTCCGCATCATCGCCGCGACCAATCGCAATCTCGAAGCCGACGTCGCCAGTGGTCGTTTTCGTCAGGATCTGTACTACCGCATCGCCGGCATTACCTTCTATATGCCGGCGTTGCGCGAGCGGCCGCAGGACATTCCGCTGATCGTCGCCGGGATGTTCAAGGAGTCGGCGTTGGCGGGACGGCGATTTTCAGCCAAAGCCATGAAGTGTCTGGTGGCCCATCGCTGGCCGGGCAATGTGCGCGAGCTACAGAACGAGGTTTTGCGCGCGCTGGCCCTTGGCGATGGCGATATGCTCGACGTCGACCTGTTTTCGCCGGGCATCCGCCAGTCGAGCGAGCGTGCGGGTCAAGGGACGGCACCGTTCGACCCGGATGGCGCAACGCTCAAGGAGCTTCTCGACCGGGTCGAGGCCCAGGTCATCGACGCGGCACTGCGGCGCCATCGTGGCAACAAGACGCGGGTGGCCGAAGAACTCGGGCTGACGCGGGTCGGACTGCGCATGAAGCTGTCGCGTTTGGGACTGGGAGATACCGACTCATGAATCTGCTTTGGCTGCAGTCGGGCGGCTGTGGTGGCTGCACCTTGTCATGGCTGGGCAGCGAACACGGATCACTGTTCCGCGAACTGGCGGACGAAGGCGTTGAACTGCTGTGGCATCCGAGCATTTCCGAAACAGGAGTCGATGAAGCGCGGGACTTGATTGCGCAATGCGCCGCCGGCCTTGCCGCGGTCGATGTGCTGTGCATCGAAGGCTCGCTGTTGCGCGGACCGCGCGGCACGGGCGGCTTCCATCGCTTCGGCGGCGGTGCGCAGCCGATGATCGAATGGGTGCGGCAGATCGCCGCCCGCGCACAGCATGTGGTTGCCGTGGGCAGTTGTTCGTCCTGGGGCGGCATCACTGCTGCCGGCATGAATCCGACCGATGCCTGTGGCTTGCAGTACGACGGCGAAGCCACGGGCGGCCTGCTCGGGCCGGACTTCCGTGATCGCGCCGGTTTGCCGGTAATCAATGTCGCCGGCTGTCCGCCGCATCCGGACTGGATCACCGAAACACTGGCGGCACTGGCGCACGGCAGATTGCGTGCCGAGCATCTCGACGACTTTGGGCGGCCGCGGTTTTTTGCCGATCAACTGGTGCACCACGGTTGCCCGCGCAACGAATACTACGAATTCAAGGCCAGCGCCCAGAAACACTCGGATCAGGGCTGCCTGATGGAGCATCTGGGTTGCGGTGGCACCCAGGCACATGCCGACTGCAATCAGCGCCTGTGGAATGGCGAAGGCTCTTGCCTGCGCGGCGGTTACGCCTGCATCCGCTGTACCGAGCCCGGTTTCGAGGAACCCGGCCACGCCTTCGAGGCTACGCCTAAGATTGCCGGCATTCCCATTGGTCTACCCTCTGACATGCCCAAGGCATGGTTCATCGCGCTGGCGGCGCTGTCCAAATCGGCGACACCGGCGCGCGTGCGCGAAAACGCGACCGCTGATCATCTGCTGCGCGCACCGTCAGTCAAACGCGGCAAAAGATGAGCACGCGGCGCATCGTCGGTCCCTTCAACCGGGTTGAAGGCGATCTCGAAATCACGCTCGACATTGCCGACGGGCGGATAGCGGCGGCTTACGTCAACTCGCCGATGTATCGAGGTTTCGAACAACTCCTGCAAGGCAAGGTGCCGGCCGACGCGCTGGTGCTGGTACCGCGCATCTGCGGCATTTGCTCCGTCGCCCAGTCGGCGGCCTCCGCCCTGGCGCTGGCCGACGCGGCGGGCATCGAGCCGCCGCACAACGGGCGGCTGGCGGCCAATCTGACGCTGGCGACCGAGAACCTGGCCGACCACCTGACGCATTTCTACCTGTTCTTCATGCCCGACTTCGCCCGCGCCGACTATGCGGGCCGCGACTGGCACTCGGCGGCAGTGGAACGCTTTCGGGCCACGCTGGGCAGCGCACCCAATCAAGTGTTGCCGGCGCGCGCCCGCTTCATGCAGATGATGGGGCTGCTGGCCGGCAAATGGCCGCATACGCTGGCGGTGCAGCCGGGTGGTTCGACACGGCCGTTGCAGAGCTCGGAAGTTTTTCGCCTGCATCGGATCCTGCGCGAATTTCGCGAATTTCTCGAAACCGTGACTTTCGGCGCAAAGCTCGAAGAGATAGCCATGATTGCCAGTCGCGCTCAACTGGAGGCGTGGCGGGCAAAGTCCGGCGGCGGCGATCTGCGGGCATTTCTCGCCATCGCCGAAGACCTCGATCTGTGGCACCTCGGGCGCGGCACCGATCGCTTCATGAGCTATGGCTGCTACCGCGAAGAAGACGGACGGCTGTTTCCGGCAGGACTTTGGCACGGCGCCGCCGTCACACTCGATATTTCAGCCATTCACGAAGACATTACGCATGCGTGGTACGCCGCCGCCGGTTTGCCGCAGCATCCTGCCGAAGGCAGTACCCTGCCGGTGGCGGAGAAAGACGGTGCCTATTCCTGGTGCAAGGCGCCGCGTCTGGCCGGGCAGGTGGTCGAAACAGGCGCGCTGGCGCGCCAAGTGGTGGCGGGGCATCCGCTGGCGCGCGACATGATCGACGGTTACGGCGCCAGTGTCGCCGCCCGTGTCGTGGCGCGTCTGCTCGAATTGGCGCTGGTGCTGCCAGTCATGGAGCACTGGCTGACCGAACTGATACCCGGCGATCCTTGGTGCATTGCAGCGAAGACTGCCGATGAAACCTCGGGGGTCGGACTCATCGAGGCGGCACGAGGATCGCTCGGCCATTGGATTACCGTGCGCCGCGGCCGCATTCACAACTACCAGATCGTCGCGCCGACCACCTGGAACTTCTCGCCGCGCGACAGCGCCGGCCAGCCCGGTGCGCTGGAGCAGGCGCTGGCAGGTCTGCCGGCCAGCGCCACCGATCCGCTGCCGGCAGCAATCCATCATGTCGTGCGCAGCTTCGATCCCTGCATGGTCTGTACGGTGCATTGACATGAAAGAACGGATTCGAAGCCGGTAAAGGCCGCCAAAAATATTGTCAATGGTGGAAAAAGTCACTTCAGCAAGAATAGATTGGCGCCACCCGTCAACGAAACGAATCTTGTTGCGTTGGGCATAGCAGGAAGGCGCGTCGAGACTGGCCGCAGGAAGCGGTTGAGCCGAGCCGTACTTCTGGGCGCTGCTGACAAAGCGAACGGCATCAACCGATTAATCATCATATTGTGCATAATTCGGCGCACAAGACTCAATTGAAATACAGTTTGGGAGACGACTACAAAAGGCGTCGTTCTGAAATAGGCCGTTATAATTTTATTGTCATATTCCTTTAAGGAAAATAATCGTGGAAAAACATAAGCTGGCGGCTTTGGTTGTTGCTATGGGTGCCGCATTCACGGCGATGGCACAGGTGTCACAGCGGAGCAGCGGAAGAGCTGCGCAGGGTTCCGTTCAGTTGCAAGGCGAAACTGATATCAAGGCCAAGCAGGAAAATGCCACTGCCACCGCCAGCGGCGACGGGAACAGCGCGAGGAATACGGCCGGCGCCATCAAGGGTGGCGTCCAGATTCAGGGCAACACCAAGATCAAGGCCGACCAGAAGAACGCGAGCGCCGTTGCATCAGGCTTGGGCAACACGGCTGGAAATGAGGCAGGGGTAATTGGAGACGTTGCTCCGGCGAACTATCTTGAGGCCAAGAGAAAGAAGGAGGCTGCAGACAAGAAGGCGGCCGACGACAAGAAGAAGGCCGAT
>JAUSCI010000052.1 GCA_030651305.1 Sulfuritalea sp.
AGCCGCAGGATCTCTGGACACGAAATCCTCCCATCCGAATTCGGGCGGCAATACCCACCAGCTGGCTGGAACTCGTTCTGCGAGAAGGGAAAAACCGTCAAGTCAGGCGCATGACGGCACACGTCGGGTTTCCGACGCTACGGCTGATTCGCTGGGCAGTGGGCGACTGGACCCTGGAAGGCCTTGCAACAGGGGAGTGGCGTGAAATTGAAGTAACAGGTCAACCTGATGCAAAGCTGCGCGTTAATGCCCGTAACGCCCCGAGGAACCGTGGTGTTAACAACACTCTACCTATACACAAACTAAAGGAAACACAATGAACAAGCTTCTCGCTACCCTGGTTGCCGGCCTGATTGCCACCTCCGCTTTCGCCGCTGATGCCCCGAAGGCTGCTCCGGCTACTCCGGCTACCCCGGCTGCTCCGAAGGCTGCTCCCGCTGCTCCCGCTGCTCCCGCTGCTGCGGCGACTCCGGCTACCCCGTCTGCCAAGGCTGCTGACGCACCGAAGGCTGAAAAGAAGGCCAAGAAGGCCAAGAAGGCCAAGAAGGCTGACGCAGCCAAGTAATTTCCGCTGTTCGGAATAAGAAATGGCAGGGAAACCTGCCATTTTTTTGTCCGTGAACTCGAAATCATCGATTAATCTACTGATTCACTCAAGGTTTTAACGTGGTGCCGGGGCCGATATTCGGCTCCCCATTCCTGAGTCGAGTGCCAATCGGTCACCCCCGCCCTGATCTCTCCGAAGGAGGTTCATGATGTTGTTGGGAGCAGTGCTGCTGGTGTTGTCGCTGGTCGTTCCCGTGCCAGGATGGGCGCAGCAGCCGCAATTGCCGATGCTCGAATTGTTCGCCGGGATGCACCGCATCGAAGCCGAGGTCGCGGCGACGCCCGAAAGCCGTCAAACCGGAATGATGTTGCGGACGGTAATGGCGTCGCAGCGCGGCATGTTGTTTGTTTTCCCCGAGGCCGCAAACCAGTGCATGTGGATGCGCAATACGCTGTTGCCGCTGTCGGTGGCTTTCCTCGACCAGAAAGGCAAGATCATCAACGTTGAGGACATGCATCCCAGGACCGAAAACGTTCATTGTTCCGCGCGGCCGGCGCGCTATGCCCTGGAAATGAATCTGGGCTGGTTCAAGAGTCGCGGCCTGAGTGCCGGATTTGCGGTCGCCGGAATCGAGAAAGCGCCTGCCGGTCGCTGAACGGCAGCCACTTGTCCGACGCGGCGGCATTCAATAGTGCGGTGGGATATCGTCGCGCAGACTTCGCGGTTCGCTGGGTGCCGTCGGCTGAATCAACTGATACAACTCGCGAATCTGTACCTGCAGCAGGTCGATTTGCTGCTGCTGGCGAAAGACCGTGAGATCGAGTTCTTCGAGGTGATCTTCTTCGAGACTGAGCTTGATTTCGAGTTCGGTGATCCTGGATTCCATGCCTATTCCTCGCTTATACAATGGCAAAGGGCGCCTCGTGAGCGCCCTTTGCCGATCGCTACATTAACGGTCCAATACCGCCTTGTCAGGCGAAACTCCTGGTCGCAAAGTCCCAGTTTGCCAGGGAGTTGAGGAAGGTCTCGACGAACTTGGGCCGGGCATTGCGGTAGTCGATGTAATAGGCGTGTTCCCACACGTCGATGGTCAGCAGCGCCTTGTTTTCACTCGTCAGCGGCGTGCCTGCGCCGGAGGTGTTGACGATATCGACCGAGCCATCCGGCTTTCTAACCAGCCAAGTCCAGCCGGACCCGAAATTGCTGACGGCGGAGGCCTGGAAGGCCTTCTTGAACTCGTCGAAGCTGCCCCATTTCTTGTTGATTGCGTCAGCCAGAGCCCCGGTCGGAGTGCCGCCACCGCCGACTTTCATGCTGCTCCAGAAGAAGCTGTGATTCCAGACCTGGGCGGAGTTGTTGAAAACACCTCCGGCGGGAGCCTTCTTGATGATTGCTTCGAGGTCGAAAGTTTCGTACTCGGTACCCTTGATCAGGTTGTTGAGATTGGTTACGTAGGCCTGATGGTGCTTGCCGTAGTGGAATTCAAAGGTTTCCTTCGATATGTGCGGGGCGAGCGCATCCATTGCGTAGGGGAGCGGGGGGAGCGTATGTTCCATGGTAGTTCTCCTGTTGCTTGGGGTGGAGGGCATTAAAGTTGACTATTGTAGTCAAGAATATTTCAGGTGGCAATTGGCTGATGGTCAGCGCTACTGGTGATGATGCTGGCTTCAGCGCCGCCGTGCGCCAGATAGAGGCTTACGGTTTGACCTGACTGCAAGTTCGCAGCGTTTGTTACCAACCGGCCGGTGGCGTCGCGAACGATGGAAAAACCACGCGCCAGCGTTGCTTCTGGATTCAAATGCGCGAGTGCTGCCGCGCTTTTTTCGAGCGAATTCATCCGCCGCTGCTGCTGCCCGCGGATGGCTGCGCTTAGCCGCTGCGCCAGTATTCCGACGCGTCCGCTGCGTTGTTCGGTGCGCGGGACGGCGCGAGCCAGATCAAGTGCGGCGCGATTCATGCGGTCCCGATGGCGACGCAGTCCGTGGGTCACTGATGCATCGAGTTGCGAGCCGAGCAGAGCAAGCCGGTCGCGTGCTCGCGCCAGTCGCGTCGCCGGATGAATCAATCGCAGTGAGAGATGATCCAGTCCCTGCTGCTGCCGGGCGACACGGTATTGCATCGCGCGGGCCAGTGCTGTTGCGAGATCTGCAATTCTGCCGACCCCCTCGTGCCAACCTTGGGTAGCAATTTCGGCCGCCGCGGTGGGCGTCGCGGCTCGTAGGTCGGCGACGTAATCGGTGATCGTCGTATCGGTTTCGTGGCCGACGCCACTGATGATCGGCAGCGGACTGGCGACAATCGCGCGCGCTACGACTTCTTCGTTGAATGCCCAAAGGTCTTCAATGCTGCCACCGCCGCGCACGATCAGCAGCAGTTCGCATTCGTTGCGCTGGCAAGCCATGGCGATCGCTCTTGCAATATCTTCGGCGGCGCTGTCGCCTTGCACCAGAGTCGGGTATAGGATTGCGGTCATATGCGGTGCGCGGCGCGTAAGGGCCGCCAGCACGTCGTGCACGGCAGCTGCTTGCGGTGAACTGATGATCCCGATGCGATGTGGATATCTCGGCAGTTCCCGCTTGTGCTCGGTGGCAAACAAGCCCTCGGCTTCCAGCCGGGCCTTCAGTTTGGCGAAAGCCTCAAACAGGCGCCCTTGGCCGGAGCGACGCAAAGCCTCTATATTCAGCTGGAAGTCGCCGCGCAGTTCATAGAGCGAGACCAAAGCACGCGCTTCCACCTGCTGTCCGTTTTCCATGCGCCATGGAATCGATTGGGCACGCGAGCGGAACATCACGCAGCGCGCCTGGGCAGCTTCGTCCTTCAATGAGAAATACACGTGGCCCGACGCTGCGCGGGTCAGGTTGGAAATCTCTCCGGCCACCCAAAGCAGAGGAAATTCTCTTTCCAGACTCTGGCGGGCGCGCCGGTTGAGTTCGCTGATGCTGACGACGGTTGCGGGATCAAGCATGGACTGGGCGGAGTTGATCAGAGGTTGGTACGGTCGAAAATTCTACAGCATCCAAGACCTATGTCGGTTCGCCGGGAAGAGCCGCAGAGCGGTGTTTGCCTAAGTGCCCCGCATAGCTGTTGAACCAATTGCGAACTTGTCGCTGATCCGAAATTGTCCCGCTTGGAAGGATCCCCTGCGGGCGGCCCTGTTAGGTTCTTTGTCACGCGATGATCCACAAACTTATCCACAGATTCTGTGGATAAGCGGGCTAGTCTTCTCGCCTGTCGAATCAGCGGGAATCGGCTGCTTCTCAGTTCCGGCAGGTCCAGTGCCAAACTAAAAATCGTTTTAGGCGCTGCTTCGGACTTCTCCGGTACATCCATTTGTATTGCCGAATCGTCCCACACGGGCTAAAGTTCGCGCTTTCCCGCTTACCGGAGTCGTCCCCGTGTTTTCCATCCTTCAGGCTGCCGGCTGGCCCATTTGGCCGCTGTTGTTCGCTTCTGTAATAGCCGTCGCACTCATCATCGAGCGCGCCACGGCCCTGCGCCGCACCAAGATCGTCCCCGCCGGGCTGCTGCAAGCTGCCGTTGCCGACTACCGCAAGAGTGGAATCTCCGATGCTCAGTTGGCGCGACTCGAGACGCATTCGCCGCTGGGTCGCGTTCTTGCCGCCGGCATGCGCAACTCCAAGAGTTCGCGCGAGATCATGAAAGAGGCGATTGAAGAGGCCGGGCGGGGCGTCGCGCACGATCTGGAACGATTCCTCACCACCTTGGGCACCATCGCCTCGATTGCCCCGCTGATGGGACTGTTCGGCACCGTGGTCGGCATGATCGAGATTTTCGGTTCGCCAACCTCCTCCGGCAACAATCCGCAGGCTCTGGCGCATGGTATTTCCGTAGCGCTTTACAACACCGGGTTTGGTTTGATCATTGCCATTCCGAGCATGATCTTCTATCGCCACTTTCGGGCGCAGGTCGATGGTTTCCTGGTCGAGATGGAACAGGAAGCGGTGAAACTGGTCGAAATCATTCACGGCGAACGCAAGTAGGGACGTGCTGCGATGAACTTCCAGCGAGGACGGCAGCGTGAAGAACTGGAGATCAACCTGATCCCCATGATTGATGTGCTCTTGGTGATCCTGATTTTTCTGATGATCACCACCACGTATTCAAAATTTTCCGGGATGGAGATCAACCTGCCCACCGCCGACGCACCGCAGAACAAGGAACAGCCGAACGAAATCAACGTGGGTGTGACTGCTACCGGCGAGATCATGGTGAACAAGGTAGCAATTGGCGGTCGCGACATCGAATCGATCGCCACCGCAATGAGGCGACTGACAGGCGCAGGCAAGGATCCGGTGGTTATCATCAACGCTGACGCCAAGGCCGCGCATCAGAGCGTCATCGATGTCATGCAGGCAGCCCAGCAGGCCGGACTGTCGCACATTTCCTTTGCCACCCAGCAGGCGCAACGCTGACGCCGGCGGACTTGCCGCCACCTGGCGGCGGCGTGGCCCGGTGGCCTGTCTGCTGCTTCCCTTTTCGCTGCTGTTCATCATGTTCGCCGGTATTAGGCGAGCTTTGTATCGCAGCGGTTTGTTGCGTCACGAACGTCTGCCTGTGCCGGTGGTAGTTGTAGGCAATATAACCGTGGGCGGTACCGGCAAGACACCGCTGGTAATCTACTTGGCGCGGGCCCTGCGCATGCTCGGACGGCATCCGGGGATTGTCAGTCGCGGTTATGGTGGCGATGCCGTGGGTGTAGCCGAAGTGACGCCGGGCAGTGACCCTGACGCAGTGGGTGACGAACCCTTGCTATTGGTTCGGCGCAGTGCTTGTCCGGTCTTCGTTGGCAGCGACAGGGCGGCAGCGGGCCGAAGCCTGCTAGCCCGGAATCCGGAATGCGATGTAATTATTGCCGATGACGGTCTACAGCACTATCGCTTGGTGCGCGACGTCGAAATTGCAATGTTCGACGAGCGTGGGGTGATGAACGGCTGGTCATTGCCGGCAGGGCCTCTGCGCGAACCGGTTTCACGCCTGGCGCTGGTGGATGCGGTGGTTCTGAACGGAATCGCCGTACCGCCGGCACCGACTCTTGACCGGCCCGTTTTCGTGATGCGTTTGCCAAGCGATAGCTTTCACCGGCTCGATGATTCGCTGATGACCTGCTGCGCTGCCGACTTCGCCGGCAAGAAGCTGCTCGCCGTGGCGGGCATCGGTTCGCCGCAAAGGTTCTTCGATCAACTGACTCGGATGGGGTTGATCTTTGCCGGGCACGCTTTCGCGGATCACCATGCATATCGAGCGGAGGATCTCGCTTTTGCCGGTGACGCTATTCTGACGACAGAAAAGGATGCCGTAAAATTGGCCAGACTTTCCTTGCCCCTGCCGGTCTGGGTGTTGCCTGTTACGGCAGAAGTAAGCCCCGATCTTGCTGAATTTGTTTTGGAGAAACTCAATGGACGTCCGACTGCTTGAAATACTCGTTTGCCCTGTTTGCAAGGGGCCGCTGGAGAACCGCAAGGCCGCTTTCGAACTGGTTTGCAAGGCGTGCAAACTTGCCTATCCGGTCAAGGACGATATTCCGGTGATGCTGGAGGATGAGGCGCGGCCGCTGGGTGCCGAAGAAACCTGATGGGGTTTAGCTACGGCCGCTGCGCTTAACGTCGATGTCCACAAGGGATACCGTCCCCGCCTCTGGCGGGGCTTTGCACGCCGGGGATTCCGCTTCGCGGGCCGGTGACATAAAACCGGCATCTGCCTCCGCTGGAACTGCGTTCCGCATAGTCATTCCGGCGCGCTATGCCTCGATGCGGCTGCCGGGGAAGCCTCTGGCCGATATAGCCGGGCAGCCAATGATTGTGCGTGTCGCGGCTGCGGCACGGCGCACAAGCGCAGACGGCGTGTGGGTGGCCACCGATGATGAGCGAATTGCCGCTGCAGTTCGGCAGCACGGATTCGATGCGGTGATGACCAGTGCGAATCATGTCAGCGGTACCGACCGCATAGCCGAAGTGGTCGACCAGCTGAAATGGGATGATGCGGACATCGTGGTCAACGTACAGGGTGACGAGCCGCTGCTTGATCCGGCTTTGATAGAGGCCGTGGCTGCGGCGTTGCACGGCGATCCGGATGCGGCGATGGCGACTGCCGCCCATTCCTTGACGGTGCCAGATGATTTCTTTAATCCCAACGTGGTCAAGGTCGTATGCGATGTGCGTGGCCGCGCGCTGTACTTCAGCCGAGCTCCCATTCCCTGGGACCGGGACAGGTTCTCAGACAGGAATGACGTGTTGCCCACCGATCTTCTTGCTCGGCGCCATATAGGACTGTATGCCTATCGGGTGAGTTTTCTGCGTCGCTTCGGGCAACTTTCAGTCTCCCCTCTGGAGCGGTGCGAGTCGTTGGAGCAATTGCGTGCGCTTTGGCACGGCTATCCGATTCAAGTCGTCAGCATCGATCATCCGCCGGCACCTGGAGTCGATACGGTCGAGGATCTCGAGCGTGTGCGGCGCCTGTTTGACGCCGACAAGGATTCGGAGTAAGTTTTGTT
Organism: Sulfuritalea sp.; assembly: GCA_030651305.1. Taxonomy (GTDB): domain Bacteria; phylum Pseudomonadota; class Gammaproteobacteria; order Burkholderiales; family Rhodocyclaceae; genus Sulfuritalea. The sequence continues at coordinate 7,059 of JAUSCI010000052.1, forward strand.
CAGGAAGAAAGAAAAAAATTGAGTTAAATCATGAGGATAAACTTTACTTTGGGAGGCAGTCATGAAATTGATTCTGTTGGGTGGGCCGGGAGCCGGCAAGGGGACGCAGGCTGGGTTCATCACCGCGAAATACGGGATTCCGCAGATATCGACAGGTGACATGCTGCGTGCGGCGGTGAAGGCGGGTACTCCGCTGGGGATGGCAGCAAAGAAGGTCATGGATGCCGGCGGGCTGGTGTCCGACGACATCATTCTCGGACTGACGGGCGAGCGATTGAAGCAGCCCGACTGCGCGCCGGGTTTCCTGCTCGATGGTTTTCCGCGCACTATTCCGCAGGCCGAAGCTTTGCGTACGCAGGGCGTTGAACTCGACTACGTGCTCGAGATCGACGTCAGTGACGAGGAAATCATCAGGCGCATGAGCGGGCGGCGCGTGCACCCCGGTTCAGGACGTACCTATCATGTCGTGTTCAATCCGCCGAAGGTTGAAGGCAAAGATGACGTCACTGGCGAACCGCTTATCCAGCGCGACGACGACAAGGAGGAAACTGTCAGGAAACGACTCTCGGTGTATCACAGCCAGACTCAGCCGCTGATTGAGTACTATTCCACGTGGTCTGACACGGGGGCCAAAGGAGCGCCCAAGCACCGCAAGGTTTCCGGGGTCGGCGCGCTTGATGCGATCAAGGCTGCCGTGTTTGCTGCGCTGAATTGACAGGTCTATTGGCCATAGCCCCAACGCCCGAGCTTTTATGTCCGGTCACATTCGACGCATAGCGGTCTGTACTGGCGGTGGTGATGCACCTGGCCTCAATGCCGTCATTCGGGCCGTGGTGATCGCCTCCGCCAATCGGGGTTGGGAATGTTACGGAATTCATGACGGGTTTAACGGCATACTTTTTCCCGAGCGATATCCGGAGGGCGGCGTGTACCGTCTTACCCGGGAAAGGGTGCGCGGCATAGGGCATTTGGGTGGAACGATTCTGGGTACCACCAACAAGGGCAACCCCTTGCATTTCCCGATGAAGATGCCCGACGGCACCATGAAGGATACGGATCTCACGGGCGATATTCTGGAGTTCTTTGCCCGAAAGGAAATCGATGCCCTGGTATCCATCGGTGGCGACGGTTCACTCACCATCGCCAATGCCTTGCATCAGAAAGGGTTGCGGGTCGTTGGCGTACCCAAGACCATCGATAACGACCTGGACAAAACGTTCACCACGTTCGGTTTCGATTCAGCGGTGGCCTTTGCCACCGAGTGTCTGGATCGGCTGCATAGCACTGCGGAAAGCCATCAGCGGGTAATGGTGGTCGAGGTCATGGGCCGCTATGCAGGCTGGATAGCCCTGCACGCGGGCATCTCCGGCAGCGCCCATGTCATCCTCATCCCCGAGATTCCCTTCGATATAGACAAGGTGGCCGCCAAGATTCGCGCCCGGGATGGCGAGGGACGAATGTATTCCATCGTTCTGGTCGCCGAGGGTGCCGAGCCCGTCCATGGTCACCGGGAAGTCCTGGCACCTGCCGAGATAGGCCACGCCGAGCGTCTGGGTGGCGTAGGAGAGCGCATTGCGCGGGTACTCGGCGAGAGGACGGACAAGGACGTTCGGGTGGTGGTGCTGGGCCATTTGTTGCGTGGAGGCAGCCCGACATCGTTCGATCGCCTGGCCGCCATGCGTTTTGGCACCGCCGCAGTCAGAGCTCTCGACGAGGGGCAATCCGGCGTCATGGTGGCCCTCGCCTTCCCCAACGTTAACTATGTCGCTCTGGAGGAAGTGGCCGGTCGCATGAAGGGTGTTCCCATGGACTGCGACACGCTGCAGACCGGCCGGGATATGGGGATCTGCTTCGGCGACTGAATTGCGGCGACTGGCGCAAAGATCGTTCGCGCGCGGACGTCCCGCCTACTTGGCCGGATTCAGGATTTTGTCGACCTTGTTAAGTCGCAAGCGGTAGGCGTCCGGCAGGCCGGAACCCAGTAGCGGACGGAGATACATCCGAAACGCATCGGTCACGTCGGTGCCGTTGGCAGCAATGAATTCGTCTTCCATGACGCGGGTTTTTCCCGCCACGGACTCGAGCGGAACCAACTGGTAATCCACCGAGTAAAAGCCGGTACGCTTGATGGCGACTGAACCGTCGCGATCACCCCACATGGCATATTGCACGGCCTTTTCGCCAACCTCGCGGGCCTCGCGCTGATCGACATCCGAGACGCAGCCCATGAACGAACGCTGGAGATAGCCGAATGTGTCGCCGCGTACGCGCTTGATGCCCAGTTTGCCCTTGATTTCGTCGCACAGCAGATCGGCCAGGGCGCCTGTACCTGAGAGCTGCACGTTGCCGTGGGCATCTCTTTCGACCTGCGTTGCCAGTTGAGTGATGATGGGGGTGCCCTGGCCGTCATGAATACCTTCTGACGCCGCGATCACGCAGCGGCCGTATTTGTCATAGCTAGCCTTGACGTCAGCCAGAAAGCTATCGATACTGAAGGTGCGTTCCGGAACGTAGATCAGGTGCGGGCCGTCGTCAGGGAATTTCTTTCCAAGCGCCGCCGCCGCCGTTAGAAATCCGGCATGCCGGCCCATTACCACGCCCAGATATACGCCTGGCAGGGCGGTATTGTCGAGGTTGGCGCCCATGAAGGCCTGTGCGACAAAGCGAGCTGCGGACGGGAAGCCCGGTGTGTGGTCATTGCCGACCAGGTCATTGTCAATCGTCTTCGGAATGTGGATGCAGCGCAGTGGATAGTCTGCCCGCCGCGCTTCTTCGCTGACGATTCGCACCGTGTCGGAAGAATCATTGCCGCCGATATAGAAGAAATACCCTATCCCGTGCGCCTTGAGAACCTTGAATATCTCATGGCAATACTTCAGGTCAGGTTTGTCGCGTGTCGAACCGAGCGCCGAGGAGGGAGTGCTGGCCACCATTTCGATGTTGTGGCTGGTTTCCTGGGTGAGGTCGAGGAAGTCTTCGTTAACGATGCCCGATACCCCGTGATAGGCGCCGTACACCAATTCGACATTGCGAAACTTTCGGGCTTCGAGGACTACGCCGGCCATCGATTGATTGATGACGGCGGTCGGCCCTCCTCCCTGGGCGACTAGTACTTTTCCGCGTGGCATGATCCGGCGTTCCTCTCGGTTGTTCAGGCTGGAATGATGATCGGGCATTTGAGCAATTTCCGTCTTCCGCATTGAGCCGGACCGGTAACAACACTCGACATGCAGGTTTACTATATTCGTTGTCATGAGAATTTGGCATCCATCAACCGGATTTGGCCATCAACAGATTTTGGTATTGGCGGTTGACGTTTGCGTATGCTGGCAGCGACAGACACCGTGGCAGCGCTGAAAAATTTGCTAAGTCCAAGAAATAATAGTTGCCGTCGTTGTAATGGCGTCGTCAGTATCGCGTGATAAAATTGTTTGTTGAGTTCATTAACTATCGGGGAGATGTTATGTCAGCAGGACTGATGTTTGCACTGATCTGTGCGGTGGCGGCAATCGCTTACGGCTGGATCATGAGCCAGTGGATTCTGGCGCAACCGGCGGGCAATGACCGCATGAAGGAAATTTCCGCCGCCATTCAGGAAGGTGCGCAAGCCTATCTTAATCGTCAATACACCACGATCGGTATTGTCGGCGTGGTTCTCGCCGCTGCAATCTGGATATTCCTCGGCACGACCACCGCTATCGGCTTCATCATCGGTGCAGTGCTATCGGGTGCCGCCGGTTACATCGGCATGAACGTTTCGGTGCGTGCCAACGTGCGTACAGCCCAGGCTGCAACCGTCGGCCTCAACGAGGCGCTCAATGTTGCCTTCAAGGGCGGCGCCATCACCGGCAT
>JAUSCI010000057.1 GCA_030651305.1 Sulfuritalea sp.
ATCGCTTTGAGGCAGCCCGAGGCTAAAATGATCCCCCGACTTTCCCACCGCGCCGCCCGCCTACGGTCTAGAGGGACCTTCGGCAGGCCGCACCGTGGAAAAGTCTCTTCCCGCCTCACACACAGAATTTCTGACACCCCCATCGGTCGGGATAGGCATCACGTCGGGCCTCTCGGTTGGAGTCGGAGGTGCTTCGACATCTGGGAGGCAACAGACTGAAATATCCAAACTTGCGGCCCCCCCGACATCTTTCACTAAAACTGGTGCGTGTCTTTTCGGAGCATTTGTTACTGGGATCATTGGTCTTTTCTCACATTGGTGGTGGTTGCTCACCGCACTTCTCGTGTACGGCGTGGTCGTCTTTTATCGCTCCGAATCCAAGGAAGACGACGTGGCGACGGCGCGATACAACAAAACCAAAATGTGTACCCGGTGCGGTACGTTTTATATTGATCCCTGAGCACCGTCTAACAATAGACACGCGAGAAGCATCGTAACGATGCTCTTTACCATAATAGCCGTTTTTTCCGGGTGCTAAAGTACAGCCCATCGCGCCCAATTGCCAAATCGCCCTTGGATTCAACCGAGCAAAGGCTGAGCGGCAGAAAACTGAGTGGGCCGGCCATTGCCAAAGCTACAAATCTTTCCCTGTAATTCGTGTGGCGGACTTCCCTCCTGCGTCTGTACCTCCATATTTCTCTTCATACTTCCTTTTTAGTACTTCAAGCTCGGACTCGACATATGCCTTTTCTTCTCTTGTTCTGTTCCATTCGTATATCACGTGAAAATAGTCAAAGCTGTCCCAGTCTTCATGCATCATATTGATGTTGGCGACGGATGAAGACCAGTTGTAACGCTCAGGTTCTGTAACCCTCGTTCCCATGACAATTTCAGTTCTTTGCGGTGTCGTCTGACCAATGCCATATTTGTCTCGGAGGGCCGAAAGAACAGTAACTCGGTCCTCTTTTGCGATGCGAAAGTCCAACTTTTCAATCGTCTCGAGTTCGCCGTGCTTAAAAAACATTGCCGTTAGGTCTCCGGTTACGCTTCCAGCGAACTTCACTGAGCCTGCAACGCATTTCTTCCAATAAGCCTGAAGGTCTGCCAAGTTCGGACAAGTCAAGGTAGGAAACATCTTCTTTAAATCAGACGGTGTCGATCCCTTGTTCAACCCTTTGTATTCAATCGCCACTTTTGTATACATCGCAGCCGCATCAATTCTTTTCTGAGCGTCGGTACGAATATTTAGTAATTCTTCATTTCCAATCGATATGTATCCGGCGGTCGAAGAAAGTACTTTTTGGTACTCGCCCGAATCAAGTAAGGACTTTGCGCCGCTTAATATCTGACTCTTATTGACATTGAACTCAGCAAGAGCCGCTTGTCTTGCAGCATCTTCAGCTTTTCTTGCATTCGCTATAGCTCTATCTTCACACCCCATAAGCATAAAAAAGCAAGCTGCCGAAATAGCAAATATCCAACGATTCATTGTTGCCCCTTATGCGTTTGAGTGAGTCCACGAGCGGTGCAGACGAAGAATGCCATAGGGATACTCTAAAGGCTAGAAAAAATAAATGGTCTTCCGGGAGTTTGGTTGACTCTGGGTGCCGCAGTCAATCACCGGTTTCGGGCCAGAATGCGTCTCGATTTTCCAGAAAGGCCTGCCAAATTACACCCCAAGCTCTACGTGAGTATATGCCATAGATTTTCCGGTAACGATGATCGATTGGCCTCGACGGTTACGGAGTCAACGTCTCCGAATACCGTCTTCTGCGAAGAGCTTTGGACGACAAATATGCCAACGCATTCCCTCTGCCTGTCCGTTCCCGCTGCGTAGGAGCCTGTCAGCCGACGAGAAAGTACGGCGCAGATTCAATGACCGGTTCCGAGAAAACACGGCAAACAAACCTGGAAATTGGAAGAGCGCCCCGACTGTCCCTTCATGGCCGGGTCCCGCCTGTGAGCCTTGCGCCACATAGCGGTCAGTCGTCTATTTCACGATTTTCACCAGTGGCAGCTATCGGAGCCGACCGTCAATTGCCGGACCCGGCCAGGAGCGGCCACTGGATGTTGATCCGGGTAGCAGTCATTCGGCATGGAGTAGTATGCGAAAATAAATTCTCTCCATGCCGGGTTTGAGGGCGATTTTAGTGGGCGCAATAACCGTTCGACGTGCCGAACCCATTGATCAAAAGGTGATTTGTATGACGCGTGCTCCAGGTTATGAAGCAAGCCGTCTGCGAAACCCTGCAAATTCACTTTCCATTTCACGTTAGGTGCTTTATGAAAAATATTGAACTCCTTGACGACGGCATCACACACGACCTATTGGTTGTGGCGTTCGATATGTGCTCGTCCTCGAAGCTGATCGAGGACCTCACTCGCACCAAGAGTCTCGTCGCTTATGATCGGTTACTGAAGAACCTTCATTTGTGGCTGTGGAGTAATGCGAAGAAGTGGAACTACCTCGTCTATAAGTTCACCGGCGACGGCTGGATACTTCTCTTCCCCCTGTCCATGATTGATGGCGAGAGCCTGATGCAATTTCTCGTCAGCCTTTCAAAGCGGCACAACTCACTTCGTGCAAAGCTGGTCGATAACCATTTGGAGTCCATCCCAGAATCCACCGGGCTTACTTTTGGCCTCGAAATGGGAACGCTTCGAAAAGTTGTTCTTGGAAATGAAGTTGAGTTTACGGGCCGGGCGCTGAATGTTGCGTGCCGACTGCAAGCTGCAGTAAAGGACAAAGGCTCAGAACCTGACTATCGATGTCTATTTTCCCGCAAGGTATTCAACACGTACCTAAATGAAGTTGAAGGCTTCCAGTTCTTCGATGTTGAGCGCTCGCTTCGAAATATTAGCGGCGGGGAGCGGTATCGCTGTATGAAAGCCAATCTCTCTAAACATGCCCGCACCTAACCCTTATAGTGGAGCGGACCTGCGCAAAAAGCCGCGCAGGCCGCTCACTTTCATTCGTTGGCTTTCACAGTAGGAGAAATCCTGTGTCTGATGGATGGTTACAAGTAGTACAAGAGGCAACCAAACTTCCCAGTCTCCTCGTCGAAATCTATGGAGACCTCGCACGCCCTGGCGTCAGGCAGGCTGGCAAGGCACTTGAAACGATACTTGGTCTTGGCAACACAATCCTCTGGCCTATTGCCTGGGCAAACGAGCGGACTCGCATAGCACTCGACCAGAATCTTGAGAAGTACCGAGTGCGCATGGAAGCAATTCCCGAAGAGCGGGTCGTTCCCATCGCACCAGAAATAGGAGTCCCCATCGCAGAGAAGTTAGCGTACGTTCGCGATGAACGACTATCGAATCTCTATGTGAATCTGTTGGCCAAGGCATCAGATTCAGAAACCATTCACCAAGCTCACCCAAGCTTTGTCAACGTCATTAACAACCTATCACCAGACGAAGCTCTACTTTTAGAAAAACTCAGGGTGTCAGGATCTGTCCCTTTCATGACCGCAAGAGCCGAGTCCCCTCAAGGTAGTTTCTATGTCTTACATTCATCTGTTGTGTCCAAGGACTTGGAATCTGGCCTTACTTTCCCCAAAAATATTTCCGCGTATTTGAGCAATCTCACGGGCCTAGGAATAATCAATCTCCTTGCTGACCAATGGATAGACAACAAAGAAATCTACGCCGAGATCGAATCTGCTTCGACCGAGCACTTCTTGAATCTCATCCAAAAAAAGGAAAACTCTACCGAGAGGAACCTTGTCTTCAACAAGGGGATCATCGAAACAACGCACTTCGGACTTCAATTCATGGCTGCTTGCCATGCGGTTGAAAGCTAACTCATCCCTCAACCTCGCGCCCTTCGGTCTCTGGACGCTGCGCGATAAGGCCGCGCAGCTTACGTTCCTGAGCGTCAGCTTTATCCGCCCACCTAGGTCTGCTTCGGGCACCAAGCTGCCTGCCAGTTTTTGAGAAGCTGCCATTCACGCCGACAACTGCCGATTTTCGTTCGGCAACCTGCAAGAGGCCGGTGTACATCCGACTCCGGACATTGACCCCGACTTCTCCACCGTCGGCTTCGTGGTGTTTGCGGACCTCGCAGATGCACGGTTTTCCCGGCCTCGAATGACCGGACCTGGCCGGATGCACTCATTGGTACGCGCGCCACATTGCAGCCCTTGACTGATCCGAGGGTTTCCGTGATCGTCGGCTTACTGGCGCAAAGCTCTACTCACACTATCGGCCAGCAGCTGCCGCACGAGACTTCCGCGAACCGGCCACCTGAGTGACCGCAGCACTTCGTAACCTGCCCTTGGGCCAATTCCTGCATCTCGGCAAAGCCGACCTTGGGTCTGCGGTCCGACTCGGTCGGCAATGCATCTGTCACCAGCCGTTCAACTGCAGAAGACTGTCAATGATAATTTAAGGATTTCCAGTAGAAGTTGTGTCATCAAGCTGCGAGAGCCTGACGGACGTCGCGCCGAAAGTTGAGAAATGCTCGACAGTCACTGGGGGTGCGAGGTACTGAAAGCGTTTCATGACCATTCGGTGTTACCAAACGACCGTGCTTCCCGCCCCGGCGATAAACCCATCCATCCCGGACTAGGCTATTGACCAGTTGGTCGATCTCTTTACATGCGCAGTATTTCATAATGAGACAATCCTATTGTCGTCCGTATATCTAGCCTGGAATTTCTCGGCATGCCAGTTGATCTGTCGAAATGATGCCTCGGCACCGGCATCGAGAATCGGCGCGCCGTAACGGTAGCTTCCCCCGTTCATCGAATTCTGAAAAAACCGGCCACTCGGGTCGATCATGATGTACGACTCGACCATGTCGCTGTTGTCCTCGGCGCTGATGAGAAAGTTAAGCGCTGCATGGCGGTCAAGGTATTGCGCAAACTCGAAGTCGGCGATGGCCAAATCGGTTGTGACAACAGGCAACATGCGCAGGATCTTCCACTTGTCGGGCGACAGTTCCCGAATTAGGGGAGTCATGTCCTCCGTGAAGTTGAGCGCATTGACGACGGTGTTGATTTTCAACCGGAGGCGGGGATTTACCCTTCGTCCGTGCTGAATGGTTGCTGTCAGTTCATTGAGATGGAGAATGTGGGAGCGTCGGTCTGCCCGGCCAATTTCGCGATTGGTTTCCGGGTTTGCCGAATCCAGGCTCAACCCCAGCACCGATAGTTTCGGTGCCAGCTCTGTCATCAAGGCTGGAGTGAGACAACTGCCATTGCTAATGATGGAAACTTTGAAGCCGATCCCATTTGCCTGCTCAGCAATTCGGACAATGTCTTGGCCGTAGAGCAATGGTTCTCCGCCAGCCAGGCTGAGGCGAAGTGAATCCCATTTCAGACCTAGTCGATTATGGTTCTGGGGTGTTGGCGCGAACTGTCGAAATATCTCATTGATCAATGCAGCACTGGCAGCGGGATTCCGAAAGAGTTCTTTCCCAACTCGGCCCGTATGCCATTTTGAATAGCAATAACGGCAGGTGTAATTGCAGGCTTCTGTCAAATGCCAGTTGATGACAAGTTCGCCTGCGGTTGTAACGGTGTGCTTAGCATCGCGCGGAATCACAGCCATTCTCCGCGCTTGTTGATGAAACCCCATTTGCCGTTCTGCCGGACAGCGGCGCGCCCGCCCTGAAATTCCTTGGCATCCTCAAAGCGTGGCTGAATGATCCAATGCTGGTGTTCATTGATGTATCCCCATCGGCCGTTTGCTGCTTGAACGGGGGCCATGCCTTCACTGAAGGAGCGGACATTGCGATAGCGGGGGCCAGCGGATTCGCAGGCGGTAAGGGCGGTAAGTGACAGGGCGATAAATGCGGCAAGCAGTCGGTTCGACATGGCTGTATTCCTCCAGGGGAGTTTTGGAAAGCCCTGCATCTGTCGTCTTCAGACAGATGCAGGGATCGCCTTACTTGTTCGGCGTGGGCGGGTTGTTGCCGCGACCGGGGCCGGAAGGGTTGCCGGTTTTGCTGGGCCAATTTTGGTGGTTGCTCATGATGTTTCTCCTGTGTGCCTCGATGAATGTGTTGCTCAAGCTTGAGGATGCTTGTGCAAGATCAGTCGCATTTGCGCCTGTCGAGATGGAGTCTGAAGTAGCGACATCTTTCGTGCAACGTTCATGCATTGATGTTGCATTGATGCATTTATGTTGCATATTGTTGCTTAGCCGCGTTATAGTTCTCTCACCGCTATCAGGAGAATTTCGATGTCTGGTCCCATTCGCTCTGCCAAGAAATTTTCGGAGTTCAACTCCTTCGATCAACTGGCTAAAGCGCTGCGCGATAAATTTCCAGCCCTGAACTGGGGATTGAAAGACCGTTCTCTGGGAACCAAGCTCGGTGAGTTGAACAACGGCACCACGACCTGGTGGCGGAACCATCCGGACAAGGCAAAGTGCCTGGCTGAATTTCTGGATATTTCGCCGGAGGACTTGGGCTTGCATGAAAAGGCGGTGACAACCGCCATCAGACTTCAGGAATTTCCGGAATTTCCTCCGCTTGACTTGAGGCGTGATGAACTGTGGCAGATTGCCGTTGAAGAACTCGACCCTCGTTCGATGTCATCCTTTGACGCCGAGCACAAATTCAAGCCGACACTGGATCATTGGCTGGATGAGCGGCCTTCATGGATGAGGCGGCCGCCAACCGAATTTGACTGGCTATGGGTGACTGATGATTTACATAGGCGGCTGCTGGCACAGAAACTCAGCGCACATGGGCCTTGTGACGTAGTCTTTTATGAAACCCTTGCAGCTGCTGCAATCCGGTTAAGTGATCCCAGGCCGATCATCGTCGTGGTTGAGCGAGATGGTGGTGACGAGGATCTGGTTGCTCTGGCAGAGCGGCCAGAAGATGCAGGCATCCTGGTCATTGCGCCTTTTATGTGGATACCGCGTGAAGAGACGAGCTCCGCAGAGTGGATGGGGTGGGAAGCCAGAACAGGCAAGGCAAAGGATAGGAGAAAATTTGACCTGACTGCGAAGCACTCGGCTTTCGGCAGCGCAGTGAAACGATGGGAAATGAAAAAGCTTCCGGATTGGCGCAAGCGATTGCTGGCCTGGGTTGAACGGCGCTTGAATCGCAACGATATCGACACCCACTTTAGCGCCCAGGCAGTCTTGAGCTGGCTCGACACCTTTGATCCGACTGGGATATGGTTTTCTTCCACATCTGATTTGATGCAGTTGTGCCACCTTGTCCATCGTGATTCGGAAAAACGATTGCCCAAAGCAAGTGATTCTGCGGCTGGCAAGCGCCTGACGGACTTGCTATTTGAACGAGCGCCAGTGGCAAGAGCCTTTCTGCTAGAGAAGTTGGCGTTTCTGCGATGGGAAAGCAAGCTGCCTTGGGAAGGCGCCTTATCTCTAAATAACTGGCAGGAGTTGTCTGGGAGTGCCGGGGCGCCGGTTTCCCGGTCTGATCTGGAGAAAATTGTCGCTGCAAAATCGGTTGGTGAGCGAAAAAAGGCAGCGGACCACCTTGCGGTGCAATTGGATACCGGCAATCCAGAAGCCCTGCTGAATAGCGGCGTGCTAAGGGAAGTTCGGCGTGGCGCATTCGACTACCAACACCGCACTTTTGTGCGCTTGTTGATTCGGGACAGGCTGATGGTTGAAATTGCAGACAAGCCAGTAGAGATATGGGCGCTAAATTGCTTTGATCCGACACGGCGTTCCCTTGTTGATGCGGCGCTGGATGCACTCCCGATGGACTCACTGGTTAAGGCTGCTCATCGCTTGAGTGAAGGGGAGAAGGGAGTGTCGGCGCACGCTATTGCAGCGGCCGAGGCACTGTTTATCGCAATCGCCAAACGGATGGTGAATCAGGAGCGGATTTCCGACTCCTTGCATCGTGTGGCAAGGCAGGTGGCGGACCTCGCTAGGTCAGAGGATCGGGAACTGATCAAACCTTGGTCTCGGCCAATGGAAACGAACGAAGACCAATTGGCTTGGGTGACCGCATGCTGGTCGTGGAGCTTGGTGCCGGAAGCACGGATTGATGACGTTCCGGAATGGCTTTTTCCGGGATGGGCAAAAGAACTGCCAGAGCCACCCAATTGGTTCGATCTGTTGGCGCCAGAAAAGGATGTCGAGGATCTATCCCCTGCTTTGAGGGCGTTTTGGCAAACAGCAGTTGAATGGGCTAAGGAAATCGATTCCCCTGCTGAATCCTGGCCTGCTCTGATCGTTGCTGGGTTCATGCGCAAGGCAATAAAAGGCGGTATCTCCGCCCAAAGTGCCTGGTGGAAGATGTTGATCGGACAGAAATGGGCCGAGAAGTTACTGCTGGAATGCTGCGAGGAGGTTGGCAACGATGCTGCCAGTCGTCTGTGGCCCAGCTTCGTGATGGCTGAGCGAGAGGTGACTACAGCACCCAAGACAGAGGAGAGCCAAAAGCCGCATCCATATGCGTTTGAGTATTCCCGAATTCGCTTGTGGATACTCCAGCAACTGAAACCGGCTGAGATTCTGTCTGGACTGAGCAAGGATGATCTCGCCTATCTGGCATGGCGCCCACAAACCTTGCCGCCCGAGGTGAGAGCGGATTTGCTGCTGGCGGTGAGGGACAATCCGCCGGTGTATTGGTTGGATGCGAAAAACTTTCTGGAGCGGTTTGGATGTCACGCAGTTCCCGCACTGGATGTTCTTCTTGAGCACGAGGTGTTCGGCGACGCTGCGGCTGAATGCTTGTGGCGTTGGAATGCGGAGCGAGCTCTCGCTCTGTTAGGAGCAAAAGACGATTTGAGCACTGGCGTGCGGAATGCTCTGTATCGGCACTGCACTGAAGACCATTTCCCACAGGCTTTGACGCTACTTGAGAACGATCCAGAGGTGTTCGATCAAGGAGAGCGCCAACATTGGATCAGGAAATATTTACCCAATGCACGAGAGCATGCCGTGCGTGCATTGGAACTATTGAAGGCAGAGAAATTAAACGTCTATGCAGCGGATGGCTGACTGCTACAAGTAGTCAAATGAAAGTCGGCTTAGCCGATGAGAACTCAGTGACCGGGCTGCCTGTGCGACTGCTGCGCCTCGGAAACCTGCCGTTGGAACCCTTAAGAATTGACCGTCGGCTTTGGGCACGAAGCTGCCTGCCAGTTTTTGAGAAGCTGCCATTCACGCCGACAACTGCCGATTTTCGTTCGGCAACCTGGGAACGGCCGGTGTACACCCAGCTCCGGACATCGCCTCAACAGTCCCCAACGGCAGCAATGTGGCGGAAACCGCCATTGACCATGAAACTGTCATCAGGCAGAGATGGGCACTTATGCGTCATTGGTCCGAACTCTTGGCGCCAGTGCCATTGCCTATTGCTGAAACGCAACAAAGGATCAATTCCTCGATCGAACCGCCCTCCTCGACCGGTGACACGACCAAGCCAATAGTCGGCGCTGGCGACACGGCAAGCGACAGCGCCTTGCGCCCGGCTTATCCTGTACGGTCGACTGACAATGCTATCGCCATCCAATGCTATCTGGCTGTGATCAAAACATTCGCCGACAAGCACACCGCCGCGATCTTTGAGGGCTTTCAGGTCAAGCGGTTGCCGAAGGAAATTCAGGAAACGGCGCGGCACAAACTGAAGCAGATCGACGCGGCGGCAAGTATCGAGAGTCTGCGAGTTCCGCCAGGCAATCGGCTGGAACTATTGAAGAAAAATCGGGCCGGTCAATAGAGCATTCGCATCAATGACCAGTGGCGCATCTGCTTCCGCTGGGGCGATGGCGATGCCGGGGTTGATCCGGGCGAGGGCAAGCCTGCCGCTCACTTACCCTGCGACTTTTGCCGACAGGAACAACAGCAGCGGATTATCCGGCGCCGCCTCAAAGCCGAAGTTCCGGTAGTACCCTGCCGCCTGCTCATCCAGCGCATCGACGAACAAACCAATCCCGCCCGCCTCGGCGTAGATGCGCTGCGCCCGTGTCAGAGCATCGACCAGCAGGAGTTGGCCCAGCCCCTTGCCCTGATACGGCCTATCGACAGCCAACCGGCCCAAACGCACGCCGGGGATGCGACGCGGCAGCTTCTTGCGCCAAACTTCCGGCAGATGCCGGTTCTCGAGTTCTGCCAGCGTCAGCGCGTAATAGCCGCAGATGCGGGCAGGCAGCTCCTCGCGAACAGCGACGAAGGTCTTCGACAGCCCCTTGTCCTGATGTTGACGGGCGACCTGCCGCAGCCAGTCATTCAGTTCCTGGCGGCCGCAGTCGAATCCCTGCCGGTCATGATCCCCAGCTAAAGCCTGTACCTGCATCATCTCGCTGGGCCTTCTGGTAAC
>JAUSCI010000063.1 GCA_030651305.1 Sulfuritalea sp.
TCGCGGCATTCTGGGCATCAACATCGGCAAGAACTTCGATACGCCCATCGAGCAAGCCGTTGATGATTACCTGGTCTGCCTGGACAAGGCCTATCCGCTGGCCAGCTATGTCGCAGTCAATATCTCGTCACCCAACACCAAGAACCTGCGCCAGTTGCAAGGCGTCTCCGAACTCGACGCCCTGCTGGGTGCCCTGAAATCCCGCCAAACTTCTCTGGCCGACAAGCATGGCAAGTACGTCCCACTGGCGCTGAAGATTGCGCCCGACCTTGATGCGGAACAGATTGTCAATATCGCCGACGCCTTGAGGCGACATCGAATCGACGCGGTAATAGCGACCAACACCACACTTGGTCGCGATGGCGTCGAGGCGTCACCTGTTGCGGCCGAAACCGGCGGACTCTCCGGCGGTCCGCTGTTCGAAAAATCAACGGCGGTGATTCGCGGTCTGGCGCAGGCGCTGGCCGGGGAGTTGCCGATCATCGCGGCCGGCGGCATCACCAGCGGCAAGCGCGCGCGGGCCAAACTGGATGCCGGCGCAACCCTGGTGCAAATCTACAGCGGGCTCATATACAGAGGCCCGCTGCTTGTAGCCGAATGCATTGAAGCAACCAACGTCTGACACCCGCGCACACAACGTGGTCGCAACAAGTAATTTCTCGCTTGCGCAAATACCATTAAAGGCGAGATAATTTGATCTCCACCAATTATTGCGGTGCACCCAACGCGGTCCGCGAATCATGACCAGCTATCTCTTCGTTGTTCTCGGCGCTGTCCTCGTCAATAACGTCGTGTTCGTCCGCATTCTTGGCTTGTGCCCCTTCATGGGAGTGTCCAAGAAGCTCGAGACGGCGGCAGGCATGGGCGCTGCAACCACCTTCGTCCTGACCATGGCCTGTGGCGCCAGTTATGTCATCGATCGCTGGCTGCTGATCCCGAACCAGCTGGAGTACCTGCGCACCCTGTCATTCATCGTAACGATTGCCGCGATCGTGCAACTTACGGAACTGGTGATCCAGAAGACCAGCCCCCTGCTGCATCAGGTACTGGGCATCTACCTGCCGCTGATCACCACCAATTGCGCCGTACTAGGCATCCCGCTGCTGAACGTCAGCCTGCGCCACAACTTCCTTGAGTCGCTGCTGTTCGGCGCTGGCAGCGCTATCGGATTCACGCTGGCGCTGATTCTGTTTGCCGGAATTCGCGAGCGACTCGAAGCGGCCGACATTCCAGTTCACTTTCGCGGCACGGCCATCGCCATGGTTACGGCGGGCCTCATGAGTCTTGCCTTCATGGGCTTCGCCGGCCTGGATAAATACAAGTAGCCATGCTCGCAGCACTTCTGGTCATGGCCTTGGGTGCCGTCGTGCTGGGTGCAGCACTCGGCTACGCGGCGGTGCGGTTTCGCGTTGAAGGTGATCCGCTGGTCGAGAAGATCGACGCCATATTGCCGCAAACACAATGTGGCCAGTGCAGCTATCCGGGCTGCAGACCCTACGCCACGGCGATCGCCAAGGGCGAGGCGGAGATCAATCAATGCCCGCCGGGCGGTGACGAGGGCATACGCAAACTCGCCGACCTGCTTGGCCGCGAGTTCAAGTCGCTTTCCGCCGAACACGGCATCGAAAAGCCAAAATCCGTCGCCGTCATCGACGAACAGATCTGCATCGGTTGCACGCTGTGCATCCAGGCCTGCCCGGTCGACGCCATTGTCGGCGCCTCAAAACAGCTGCACACGGTCATTGCCCGTCAATGCACTGGCTGCGAGCTGTGCCTCCCCCCCTGCCCGGTCGACTGCATCTCCATGCAAGCGATACGCGAGAGCGTGGAAAACTGGAAGTGGAAATACCCGGTATTCAAGATCAATCCGGCGCAACGGGAGGCGGCGTGACGGCACTGCAGCGCCTGTTCAAGTTTAACGGCGGCGTCAAGCCCGCCTACAACAAGGAAGCCTCGACCCGGCTGCCCATCGCCGTGGCGCCAACGCCGACTCTGCTCGTCATTCCGCTGCATCAAAGCATCGGCGGCATGCCGCGCCCCCTGGTAAAGCCGGGCGAACGCGTACTCAAGGGCCAGCGCATCGGCGGCGCCGACGGCAATGTGTCTTCCGCCGTGCATGCCTCGACTTCGGGCACCGTGATTGCCGTCGAAATGCGCCTGATGCCGCATACCTCCGGGCTTTCTGCAATGTGCGTGGTGATCGAGCCGGACGGTCGCGACGAGTGGATTCCGCACGGGCCCTTTGACTTCCGCAATGCCTCGCCGACGCAGATCCACGACTATCTGCGAGATTCCGGCGTCGTCGGCCTGGGCGGCGCGGTGTTCCCCAGCTACCTGAAACTCAACCCGGAAAAACAACGGAATCTGGATACGCTGGTCCTGAACGGCGCCGAATGCGAGCCCTACATTACCTGCGACGACGTGCTGATGCGCGAGCGCGCCGCCACCATCCTGCAGGGCGCGCTCGTCATGCGCGACATGCTCGGCGCCGGGCAGGTGCTGATCGGCATCGAGGACAACAAACCGGAAGCCATTGCGGCGATGGAAGCCGCCGCCCATGCCGTCAAGACTGCTGTGGGTGAATCCAGCGTCAAGGTAGTGTCGGTGCCAACGCTCTATCCTGCCGGCGGTGCCAAGCAACTGATCCGGGTTCTGACCGGCATCGAAGTGCCGCACGGCAAGCGCTCGACCGATTACGGCGTGCAGTGCTTCAACGTCGGCACCGCGTATGCGATTTTCGAGGCGATCGCACTCGGCCAACCGCTGATCTCGCGCATCGTCACCGTCGCCGGCAATGTCGGCCAGCCACGCAACTTCGAAGTGCTGTTGGGCACGCCGATGCGGGATCTGATCGCGCTCTGCGGCCCGCTTCCCGACAGCGACCGCGTGATCATGGGTGGGCCCATGATGGGTCTGCGCATGCCCGATGACAGCGTGCCCGTGGTCAAGGCCGCCAACTGCGTGCTGGTCGGCTCCAGCGATCTGTTCCCGCCGCCGCCGCCGGAGATGCCCTGTATCCGTTGCGGTGAATGTGCCAAGGCTTGCCCTGCCGACCTGCAGCCGTTCGAACTGTACTGGTTCGCGCGCGCGAAGATTTTCGGCAAGGCGCAGGAATACGACCTCTTCGACTGCATCGAGTGCGGCTGCTGCGCCTACGTCTGTCCCTCGCACATCCCGCTGGTCGACTACTACCGCTTTGCCAAAAGTGAAATCTGGGCGCGCGAACTGGCGAAAGTGTCGTCTGACGAAGCGCGCGAGCGCTATGAATTCCGCATGTTGCGCGAAGAACGGGAGAAACAGGATCACGCGGCGAAGCTGGCGGCCAAAGCGGTCGCCAGACGAGAAAAGGCAGCAGCGGCGAAGACGGATGCGGCGAAGGTGGCCACCACGCCCGAGCAGGATGAAAAGAAGGCGCTGATCGCGGCAGCCCTGGAACGCGTCCGCGCCCAGAAGGAGCAGATACAACCGGAGAACACCATCAACCTCACCCCTGAACAAGTAGCCGAGGTGGCTGCGATTGAAACGCGCCGCGCCGAGATTCGCGAAATGGCGAAACCTCACGTCTGGCAGGACGACTAGGCGATCTCACCGTGAACAATTCTCCCTACTTTCTCAAACCCGCCAGCGTGCAATCCGTGATGCTGCGCGTGCTGGTCGCGCTGCTGCCGGGCATCGCCGCCTACGTCTGGTTTTTCGGCGCGGCCATCCTGCTGCAGATCGCACTCGCTTCCGTCGCCGCGCTCGCCGCCGAGGCCCTGATGCTAGCCCTGCGCGGCAAGCCGCTGATGCTGTTTCTCACCGACGGTTCGGCCCTCGTGACCGCATGGCTGATCGCGCTCAGCTTTCCCTCGATTGCACCCTGGTGGCTGACTGTGCTCGGCACGCTGCTGGCCATCATTGTCGCCAAACATCTCTACGGCGGACTGGGACAAAATCCGTTCAATCCGGCGATGGTGGCATTCGCGCTGATGATCGTCGCCTACCCGCAACTCATGTCGCAATGGCCTGCAGCCGGCGCGACCGACTTCGCGGGGCAATGGCAGGCGATCTTCGGCGCCCGACCGCTTGACGCGATCAGCATGGCAACGCCGCTGGATGCCCTGCGCACCGCATTGCACACGGCTGACGCAAAAGCGTCCGTCGCCGGCGTGCTGGGCAGCAATCCCGCCGTCGGCGTAGTCGGCGGCAAGGGGTGGGAATGGGTCGCGGCGGGCTATCTGGCGGGCGGACTGTGGCTGTTGCAGCAGCGCATCATCAGTTGGCACATGCCGACGGCGTTTCTCGCCGCACTGTGTGCCATCGCCGGAGTCTTCAGCCTGATCGACAACACGCAGTTTGCCGGGCCGCTGTTCCATTTATTCACCGGCGGGACAATGTTGGGCGCCTTCTTCATCGTCACCGATCCCGTATCCGGAACCACCACCCCGAAGGGCAAACTGATTTTCGCCGCCGGCGTCGCCGCGCTCACCTGGATCATCCGCACTTTTGGCGCCTATCCCGATGGCATCGCATTTGCCGTATTGCTGATGAATATCGGCGCACCGCTGATTGACCTGTACACCCAGCCGCCGGTATTCGGGCACAAGGACAAGCGGGGCGACTCCCGATGAGCGAGCCGCTCGAAGTTCCGCTCCGCGATTCCGGTCCCTTGCGCATCGCCGTGCGCACCGCCGCGATCATGCTGGTGTTCACGCTGGTGTTTACGGCGCTCATGGCCGGCACTTACAGCGCGACGGCGCCACTGGTCGCCGCCAGCGCGAAAAAGGAAAAGCTGGCGCTGATCGGCGAGGTGCTGCCGTTCGCCTTGTACGACAACGCACTGCTCGACGACTGGATCGAGGTATTGGCCGACAAGGAACTGGGGGTGACCGACGACGCCACCCGTCTTTACCGCGCCCGCCTGAAAGGGCAGCCGGCGGCGCTGGTCATCGAAGCCGCGGCAGCGGACGGCTATTCCGGCCGCATAGGGCTGCTGCTGGCGGTGAAGGCATCCGGCGAACTGCTCGCCGTGCGTGTCACCGAACACCGTGAAACACCGGGGCTGGGCGACTACATCAACCCGAATAAGGACAGGAACAAGTCGCAGCCGTGGATCACCCAGTTCAGCAACCTGGGCTTTGACAGCGTTCCGCGCGAACGATGGCGCGTCAAGAAGGATGGCGGCCAGTTCGACCAGCGCGCCGGGGCCACCATCTCGGCGCGTGCCGTAACCAATGCCAGCGGCCGCGCGCTGGCCTGGGCCACGCAACAGCGGGACAAACTATTCGACCTGCCGGCCCACAGCCGCTTTGAGGAGAGCAAGCCATGAGCGCCTACAAGGAAATTGCCTGGAACGGCATCTGGAAGCAGAACACCATCCTGGTCCAGGTGCTCGGCCTGTGTCCGCTGCTGGCGGTCAGTACCAATTTCGTCAATGCGGTGAGCCTCGGACTGGCGACCGTGGTCGTCATGTTGCTCTCCAACCTGGCGATCTCCGCACTGCGCGCTCTCATTCCCTACGAGATTCGCATACCGGTGTTCATCCTGATCATCGCGGCCACGGTGACGGTGATCGATCTGGCCTTCAATGCCTTTCTGCATGATCTTTATCTTGTGCTCGGCATCTTCATTCCGCTGATCGTCACCAACTGCATCGTGCTGGCCCGTGTCGAAGCCTTTGCCGCCAAGAACGGCCTGCGCGCATCGACCCTGGACGGCCTGGCGATGGGCGTCGGCTTCGTCTGGGTGATCGGTTTGTTCGGCGCCGTGCGAGAGCTGGCAGGACAAGGCACGCTGTTTTCGGGCATCGAGATGATTTTTCCAACGCTTTCCGGCATTCAGATATTTCCGGCGGACTATCCGGGCTTCCTGATCGCCATGCTGCCTCCCGGCGCCTTTTTCGTCCTGGGTTTGCTGATTGCCTGCCGCAACTGGCTCGATGCGCGCGCCAACCAGCGTTTGCGTGAGCAGCGCAGCCACGGTCAGCCGCCCGCGGCGACGTCCGTCGCGACATGAGCCCGAAAAAGATCCACCTGTTCTTCTCCCGTCTCGCTGCAGCCAATCCGGAGCCGAAGGGCGAACTCGAATACGCCACACCCTATCAGTTGCTGGTGGCGGTGGTGCTTTCCGCGCAGGCGACCGACAAGGGCGTGAATCGCGCCACGCGGTCATTGTTCCGCGACCACCCGACACCGCAAACCATCGCCGCGCTCGGCGAGGCAGGCCTCATCGAGTACATCCAGACCATCGGTCTCTATCGCACCAAGGCGAAGAACGTCGCCGCCCTGTCGCGCCTGCTGCTGGAGCGCCATGGCGGCGAAGTGCCGCACGACCGCGAGGCACTCGAAGCCCTGCCCGGCGTCGGCCGCAAGACAGCCAACGTGGTGCTCAATATCGCCTTCAAAGAGCCGACCATCGCGGTCGACACCCACATCTTTCGCGTCGGCAACCGCACCGGACTGGCGCCGGGCAAGACGGTCGAGGCGGTGGAACAGAAACTGCTCAAGGTTGTGCCCGCCGAATTCCGCCTCCATGCCCACCACTGGCTAATCCTGCACGGACGCTACACCTGCAAGGCGCGCAGCCCGGATTGCGTGCACTGCGGCGTCTACGACCTTTGCGCATGGAAAGAGAAAAATGTTTAACCCCAGCCGCGACCAGGCGCGCCAGTTTCTGATCGACGCCTGGGCCAAGCGCCGTAACCGGCTGCCCGGCACGCCGATGGATACTCTGGCGGCCGACCTCGTCGCGTTGCATCCCGAATACCACGCCCTGCTCGAAGCCGAGGACGCCCTGACGCGCGAATGGACGCCGGAGCACGGCGAGACCAATCCCTTCCTGCATCTGTCGCTGCACCTGGCCATCGAGGAACAGCTTTCCATCGACCAGCCGCCGGGCATTCGCGCCGCCTTCAACGTCCTGCTAAGCCGCGGCGGCGACCGCCACGACGCACTGCACGCGGTGCTCGAATGCCTCGGCGAAATGATCTGGCGCTCGCAGAAAAGTGGCCTGCCGCCGGATGGCGAGGCCTACCTCGACTGCGTTCGCCGCGCCGCCGGCTAAGAGTCGGCGCTGACAGTACGGTGAACTGCGCGGCGAACTGCGCGGCGAACCGCGCGGTGAAATGCGCGGCGACAAAGGCCCCGCTCTGGGATAATCTATTGCTTCAACCCTGAAAGAGAACACCATGCGCTTTGAAGGAACCGACTCCTACGTCGCCACGCCCGACCTGATGCTGGCGGTCAACGCCGCCATCACCCTGCAACGACCGCTGCTGATCAAGGGCGAGCCCGGCACCGGCAAGACCATGCTGGCCGAGGAAGTTGCCGGCGCGCTGGGCATACCGCTGCTGCAATGGCACATCAAGTCCACCACCAAGGCCCAGCAGGGCCTCTACGAATACGACGCGGTGTCGCGCCTGCGCGATTCGCAACTCGGCGACGAGAAGGTCAAGGACATCTCCAACTACATCGTCAAGGGCGTGCTGTGGCAGGCCTTCGAACAGGGCCGGCCTTCCGTGATCCTGATCCACGAAGTGGACAAGGCCGACATCGAATTTCCCAACGACCTGCTGCGCGAGCTCGATCGCATGGAGTTCTACGTTTACGAAACGCGGCAGACCATCCGCGCCGCGGTGCGCCCGCTCGTCATCATCACCTCGAACAACGAAAAGGAACTGCCCGACGCCTTCCTGCGCCGCTGCTTCTTCCACTACATCCAGTTCCCCGACAAGGAGACCATGAGTCGCATC
>JAUSCI010000071.1 GCA_030651305.1 Sulfuritalea sp.
GACCCACCCTGATCGCAGTCTGCGCCGTCGCCGCAAACTCGCCGACCGCCGCCCGGACTACCGCGTTGAACTCCTCGGACTCCAGCCGCGGCAATGAATTCAGGCGTAGGTCATGACGCATGTGTGTGCGATTGCCGTGTGAGGATGCCATGCGCGACATAAAACACCGCCAGGCGCTGCGGCAAGCCCTCAGCGGCGAACAGGGCGGCGTAGGACGCCAGTTGCGGCAGGAAGCGCGCGGCGTGGGCCGCCATGCGTGCGCCGTCGGCGGCGTCACCAAAATCAGCCGTCTTGTAGTCGATGATCCAGCGCACGCCGTTTTCGACAAAGCTGCGATCCACAACTCGGGTCTCCGCCGTACCGCCAGAGCCGACTTTTGTCAGCGCCAGTTCGGCTGCCGCATCCGGGCGGCGCCTCAGCACCCATTGGCCGTCCGCGCTGGTTAGCGTCGTCGCCAGCATCCGCGCGACGCGTGCCGCACCTGCCCTCGCATCCGCCGGCGACCAGCCGCGGCTGGCCAGCCAGCGCTCGAAGCCGGGCTGGCGCTCGGTCGCGCGCGACGCCGACCAGGCGTCGGGATCGGCGGCGATGAGTTCCAGCACGGCGTGGGCCAAGGTTCCCACGGCGGCGGCCAGCGGGTCGGCAGTGTCCTCCCGCGTAACCGCAGCCGACGCTGCCAATACCGGCGCGCACCACTGCGCTGGCACGCTCGGCGCGCGCAACCGCACCAGTTGCGGCACGAAGTCCGCTACCTCGAAATAGGCGAAATAGGGGACAGACCCCAATTTCTCCGCTGATGTCGGTTCCTCGAAATAGGGGACAGACCCCGATTTCTCCGCTGATGTCGGTTCCTGATTCGTTGTCCGTACAGGAGAAATTGGGGTCTGTCCCCTATTTCGCGCGCCATCGCCGCCGGAAGTCGGCGCTGAAGGCGCGCCGGCCGCCCGCACGAATTCGGCCTCGACCGCCGGCCACAGCCGGGCCAGCGGCGA
Source organism: Sulfuritalea sp. (assembly GCA_030651305.1). GTDB lineage: Bacteria > Pseudomonadota > Gammaproteobacteria > Burkholderiales > Rhodocyclaceae > Sulfuritalea. The sequence continues at coordinate 993 of JAUSCI010000071.1, forward strand.
ACCTTCACGAGGTGCGGCCGGCGCCCCGTTCTCGTCGCGCACCGCGACCCCGACCAGATGCAGGCGACGCACCGCGCGCGTGGCGGCGACGTAGAGCACGCGGGCTTCCTCGTTGCGGCCGCGCTCGCGCTCCATGCGCTGCAGGAAGTCATACACGGTGGGCTCGCCGGCCGCCCGGCCGCGCCGCCGATTCACCGGCGCCGCGATCAGTCGCTCGCCCGCAACCAGCGCAAAGCTGTCCCAGGCCAGCAGGGTCGGATCGTTGCCCTTCATGACCCGGTGCAGACCCGGCAGGATCACGGTATCGAACTCCAGCCCCTTGGCCTTGTGAATGGTCATCAGTTGCAGCCGGCCGTCGGCCTGCGCATCCGGCGCCGCAAAGAGGCGGCCCATGTCGTCTTCGAGGCTGTCGAGCACGAAGCGCCCCGCCGCATCCAGCGCGTCGAGCCGGTTGAAGTAGGCCTGGGCGTCGGCGGCCTCGTTCGCGCCGCCGAGGCAGGCCGGCCCGCCGAGCTTCTTCCAGGCGTCCTCGACCATACGCCGGCGGCGCTGCCGGCCCTGCCCGTCCAGCGCTTCGGCCAGCACCTTGCGCACGTGGGCCAGCCGCTGCCGGCCATCGGCCGACAGGCGTTCGATGCGTTCGGCATCGTTCATCAGCGACCAGATCGTGGCATCGTGATCGTCGCCGGCAAGCGCGTGCAGGTCGGCCAGCGCCAAGCCGCACCACGGCGCGCGCAGGATCGCCAGCCAATGCACGCGGTCGGCCCGGTGATGCAGCGCGCGGGTCAGCGAGATCAGGTCCTGCACCGCCTGGCGATGCACCAGCGGCTCGATTTCAACCGCGGCGAAGCGCCAGTCCGGCGCATCCCGGCGAACCGCGGCGACAAGGGCGGCCAGATGGTCTCTGGCGCGCACCAGCACGGCGATAGTTCGCGTCGGGTCCTCGCGCCATTCGGCCTCGATCAGGGCGATGATTTGTTGCGCCTCGCCACGGGCTGCGGCGATGCCCTCGCCTTTTTCAGCCAGCACCGGATGAATCATGACGCCGGCCTGGGGCATGGAATCGCGTGTGGCGACGAACTCGCGGTAGCGGATCTCGCCGCGCAGCGGATCGTCCGCCGTCGGGAATACCGCTGGAAAGCAGGCGTTTATCCAGTCCACCACCGCCGGGCAGGAGCGGTTGTTGCGCGACAGGCGCAAGGGCGTCAGGCGCAGCGCGCCGATACCATTTTCGGCGACGCGCAGAAACAGGCCGACATCGGCCTTGCGAAAGCGATAGATCGACTGCATCGGGTCGCCCACCGCAAACAGCGTGCGACCGTCATCACGCTGCCAGCCGGCGGTCAGGCGTTCGAGCAGTTCGATCTGCGCCGGGCTGGTGTCCTGGAATTCGTCGACCAGCAGATGGCGGATGCGGTAGTCGAGGCGCAGGCCCAATTCCGATGGATCGAGCTCGTCGCCCAGGGCGGTGATGGCGCGCGCCGCGAGTTCGCCGAAATCCACCTCGCCGGCCTCGCGGAACACCAGCCACAGTTCGGCGGCGGCGAGTTTCATCAGGCGCGCCAGCGCACGCACCACGGCATCGTTGTCGTGCTCGGGCGCCGGCAGTTCGCGCAGGCGCCGCAGGGCGGCCACCGCCCCGGCGTCGAGCGCGGCCAGCCGTTCCAGCATGGCGTCCTTCAGCGCCTTGAAATCCTTGCCCGGCGGGAAACCGTTTTTCACCGTCACGGTCTTGCGCGGCTCATCCTTCTGCGTCAGCAGGAAATCGGCCAGCGCGCGCCAGCGCGGCAGCTCGTCCGGCGTGGCGGCCAGCGCTTGCGTCCAGTCGCCAAGCGAGTTTGCGAAATTGGCACCGCCCAGATTGTCGGCGGCGAATCGCGCCAACGCCATCCACTGCCTTTGCCAGGCGTCATCGAGCACGCCGGCGACCCGCGCCAGTTCCTCGCCGACCATTTCCTCCAGCGCTTCGCCGATGGCCGATTCAGGATGGTCGAGATGGCTGATCTCGCGCCACTGCTCCCGCCGCGCCAGCATCCCGGCCAGCAGATGCGCCAGCCGCGCGACATCGTTGTCGAGGTAGGCCAGGGCCGTGGCCACCGCATCGGCATGCTCGCGCTCGCTGTCGTCCCCACCCTCACCCTTGCCTTCGAGATGGTCGAGCGCACGCCGCGCCGCCTCGTCGTAATGCCGCCGCGCTTCTTCCGCCACGGCAGGCTGCGCGCCGAAGCGCGACAGCAGCGGCATCTGCCGCGCCAGGCTGGCGCACAGCGCATCGATGGTGGTCAAGCGCAGCCTGCCCGGCTGGGTGTCGATCTGCCAGCCGAGTTCGCTTGACCGGGCCAGCGCGGCCGCCGCCAGCTCGAAAGTGATGCGCTTGTGCGGCTTGTCGGGCAGCACGCCGGCGCGCGCCAGTTCGAGGCTTTCGGCGATGCGGCTGCGCATTTCGCCGGCGGCCTTGTTGGTGAAGGTGATGGCGATGATTTCTTCGGGCGCGTCCACGGTCGCCAGCAAGCGCAGGTAGCGCTGCGTCAGCAGTTCCGTCTTGCCCGCGCCGGCTGGAGCCTCGACGATGAAGGAGGCTATCTCCAGTGCGCGGCGCCGGTTGATCTCGTCTTCCCGCAACAGATCGCTCATTGTCCTTCCTCGAACTGCTGCCTGCGCTCAGCGACACGCAGCAGCGGACGCACTTTGCAATACTGAATTTCGCTTTCATCGTCGAAGACCACCGCAGCGACACCGTCGCGCACTTCGCGCGCGAGTTCGGTGATGCGCTCGGCCCAAAGGCGGCGCAACGTCTGCCAATCGGGAAACTCGTCTGCCGCATAACGCTTGCGCTGGGCATCGAGCGACTTCAGCTCGGGCAGCAGGCCATCGCTTTCCGCCACGCCGAGAAAAGCCGGCTCGTCGCGCGTAACGCGGGCCAGCGCCACGGCCGCCACCGCGCGGTCGGGAAAGGCCAGCGCGGCATAGATCGGCAGTTGCGGCTCGCCGATGCGCGGCTCGGCCCAGCTGTCGGCCGACACACTGCGCCCGCTCTTGTAATCGATCACCACCAGCCGCCCGTCGTCGAGTTCGTCGACCCGGTCGATCACCACGCGCACCGGCAGGCCCTCGATGTCGAGTACGTGGCTCTCCTCGCAGGCGACCACGCGGAATGGCGCACGCTGCGCCTCGACGTCGAGCCAGACCGCGAGCAAGTCCTGCAACCGCTCGCCTTCGAGCTGTCGCAGGCGCGGCGGCAGCGGCTCGATCTCCTCACGATCGAACTCGGCCAGTGCGTGCGCCACCACGCGCCGGATTTCCGCGCCGCGGGCGCCGGGGTCCATTTGTGTCAGATCGGCGAGGCCGCGGCCGCGCCAGAACTCCTCCAGCGCCGCATGCAGCAGCGTGCCGCGCGCCATCGCATCGAGCCCGAAAGTCGGCGCTGGCAACACGGCGGCGCCGAGCCGGTATTGATAAAAGGCCCATGCCGGACACACCGCCTGCGCCGCCAGCAGCGCCGTGCCGCCGCGGATGTGCTCGGCGGCGCCGACCGGCGGCGCCCGCGCGTCATCGATGCGCTCCATCAATTCGCCATCGACGCGCTCCATCAATTCGTCATCGACGCGCCCCCGCGGCTCGGACGCGAACAGCAACAGCGGCACCGTCGACAACTCGCGGCGCGGAATATCGGCCAGCAGCGGACTGGCGCGCAGCGGCCGCTCGCCATCGCGCTGCGCCCAGGACAACACCACCTCGGCCGCGCTTTGGCACCACAAGGCCTGCAAACTTTGCGCCTCCGCCGCGAGGCTGTCGGCGCGCGCCGCGGAAATGCCGGCGCGGCGCTGCAGTTCGGCGGGCAGCAGCGGATTCGGCCGCGGCGCCGGTGGCCACGCCCCTTCATTCAAGCCCATCACCCATAGCCCATCCACCGCTCCGGCCAGGGCATCGGCCAGGCTGCATACTTCGACCCGCGCCACGGTCTGCCGGGTCGCGGCAAAAGCCTGATCGCGACACTGTCGCTGCAGTTGCCGCAGCGCCTCGCCGCCATCGATTCGACCGAGGGTGCCGTCCAACGCCAGCAGACCGCTCAATGCCTCACGCAATTCGTCGCAGGCTGCGCCTTCGGCCGCCAACAGGGTGCGCTGGCCGGGCCAGCCGATCACGTCGAGCAGCCCAGCGAAGGACTTGCCCCACGCCGAGGCAAGCTGGCGACGCGGCGCGCTACGCACGGCTTCCAGCAGCGCACCGAGATGGGCGACCAGCTGCGATGCCCGCAGACCTTCGGCCTGGCGTAGCGCCGCACGTGCCAGCCGCTCCAGGCTGGTTTCCGGCGGCAGAAGTTCGCGCAATGCGGCCTCGATCCTGGCGCGCGCGTCGGCTTCATCGACATCGGCTGACCAGCCGGGGCCGCAGAGCAAGGCGCCGAACCCGGCCTGCGCCACGCGCCGTGGACGAACCAGCAATTGCAGCAGGCTCAGGGCGACATCGACCAACGGCTCCGCCGCCAGCGGCGACCCGGCGACGAACGCATAGTCGCGTTCCAGCGCCGCCCATCCGGCGCCCACGGCATCGGGATGCAGCACTTCTTCCAGTGCGGATTCCAGCCGCCGGCGTTGCGCCGGAAGATCGGCGACGGCGATGCGCAGGCGCGCCCGTGCATCCCGCGCCAGCCAGTCGCGCGCCCACCCCGCCGCCGCCACGCATTCGGCCTCGGCATCGGGCAGGCCGACGCCAAGCGCAGGCGTCACGGGCACACTGGCGCCGCGTCCGAAATCAAGCTGGAACAGCTCGACGCCGCGTGCTTCCAGCACTACCAGCAGGTGCGAAATCACCGGATCGGGCGCGATGAAACCGGCCAGTCCGAGCCGCGCCGGCAAACCGCCGATGCCGCGCTCGATGCACTCGATGCGCCACGCCATGACTTCATCCGCGGTGCGCCAGCCGCCGGCCCGACAGGCCTCGGCCACGGCGTCGCGCCAGCGCAAAAAGGCGCGGTATTCCTCGGTATGCAGCGCTTCGGGCACCTCGATGCGCCAGGCCCGTTGCAGGCTCGCGGCCTCCATCGCCGCCAGCGCCATGCCTTCGCGGTCGAACAGCTCCGCCGTGGCGCCGGAGTCAACGGCGATGGCCTGCTCCCACAAGCTGCGTTCCTGCGCCCGCGAGAGAAAAGCTCCGGACATGCCGGCCGGCGGAATCTCGCCGCGCAACAGTGCCGTGGAAGTCAGGTGATCAAGCCACATCGTCGGCGTCGAACTCTGCAGCGCACGCCAGGTCGTGGCACCGCGCGCCGCCTGCAACTCACCGTGAGCCCGGCGCAGGCTGATCGCCAGCCGCGCGTTGGCGCACAGCACCGCCGGCTCCGGCCCGCCGGGCAGGTCGGCCAGCTTTACTCCAGGCAGATCGGAACGAATCATCATCGACCCCAATTACGTCGACTGGTATTCGGCGGTGGGAATGTTCTTGCGCGTCGCCTCGTCGTGCTTGAGGGCTTCGATGGTGAGCTTGCTCTTGCGGGCCTTGACCATGCTCAGTCTTCCTTCTTCTTCAGGCGCTTGCGCACTACGGCTTCGGGTAGCGCCTTATAATTTTCCTTGCTGGATACGCGCCGGCCGGACTTTTGTTCCAGGTCAAGCCGCGCATTGCCGGCCACGGCGCCGCCTTCGATGGCAGCAGCGCGGTTCCGGTCGTAGCCTTGAGCATCGCGGTTGCGAGCGATTTCCGTGGTCGAGGCCTCGCCCAACATGGTGAAGATCAGCTCCAGGTCGTTCATGTGGTCGCGCAGATTGTCGGCTGGCTGGCCGAGACTCTTGAACTCCTTGTATTCGGCCGGCGTCATGCCGAAAGTGGCGCGACTGATTTCGGCGGTGAGGATGGCGTATTCGCGCTGTTCCTTTACGCCACGCTTCTGCCATTCGTTGGTGAGTTCGTCGCGGATGGCGATGCCGCGCACGCGCTTTTCGATCCACTCGTCGCTGTAGCCCTTGGCCTTGTACAACTCGCGCATGCGCCTGGCGGCAAGCTCGGGGTTTTCGATTTCCTCCAGTCGCTCGTAGCCGACGCGGGCCAACCAGCGTTTGAAGGGTTCGGCTTTGGGCGAGGGAATGGACTGGATGATTCGCAGCAGCCCCTCGGCGTTGGCGCATTGCGTCTGTCTTCGCTTGCCATCCGGCGCCAGTAGTTCAAGGGGGGGACAAAGCGTCCCCCAGTTGGAGTTGAGTTCCGCGTCGCGCCTGCGCATCTTCTTGATGTAATCGCGAACATTGGCGGAATCCGTCAGCGCCTGCACCACGTCGGCGACCGAAAAATACCACTTGCCGTCCACCTCATTCCAGACCGAGCGGATCTGAGCGGACTCGAACAACTTGATGTTGCTCATAGCGTTTCCCCTCCCTGCGCGAAACGAACTTTCATCTCGTCGGACATCGGCTTGCGTCCGCAATCCGTGACCGCAAGGGTCCGCTTTTCGTGCTGTTCGATGCGGTGCCCGACGCACTTGAAATGCCAATCTGACATCTCAAGCCCGCCCAATCCTCATTGCTCAACTGGAACATGAAATCGTCGGGAAGGCGGTCGATGAATTTGACATTGCCGGATTATAGGAACGATTCATCCCGCCAGCGGCAACATCAGGGCGCCGATGGCGCACAGGGTAGTGGTGATGATGAACACCACGAGATCGGCGGGATGGACGGATTGATGGTCGAACATGGCACTTCCTCCTTGAGAATGAGGAAGAGTTTGCCCGCCGCAAAGCTCATGGGATGAGCCTATCGTCCTTCGCCAGCAGTTCGGGCGCCTGCACGTCGCGCGGCAACGCTTCAACCGGATTCAGGTCGCGGATTTCCTTGTCTTCGCTGGCTACCTTGAGGTCGCGGAACTTGCGCGCCGAGACCAGCACCCGCCGTTCCATCGACGCTACCGAATCGTTGTAAGCGCCGACTGCATCACCGAGATTCTTGCCGACCCGGCTCCAGTGCTCGGCCACCGTCGCGATGCGATCGTACAGCTCGCGTCCGAGCAGGCTGATGCGCTCGGCGTTTTCGGTCAGCGCCTGCTGCGTCCAGCCGTAGGCAACGGCGCGCAGCAGGGCGATCAGCGTAGTCGGCGTGGCGAGGATGACGCGCTGCTCGACGCCCTGCTCGATCAGCGAGGGATCGGCTTCCAGCGCGGCCGAGTAGAACATCTCGCCGGGCAGGAACAGCACGACGAAATCGGGCGAGGGCTGGAACTGCTCCCAGTAGGCCTTCTGGCCGAGCTTCTTGAGATGTTCGCGGACCTGGCGCGCGTGATCGGCCAGCTTGCGCTTCTTCTCTTCCTCGTCGGTCGCCTCCAGCGCTTCGAGGTAGGCGGCCAGCGGCGCCTTGGCATCGACCACAATGTTCTTGCCGCCGGGCAGCTTGATGATCATGTCGGGGCGCAGGCGGCCGTCTTCGGTGTTGGTGCTGGCCTGCTCGAAGAAGTCGCAGTGACCGAGCATGCCGGCCATCTCGACCACGCGCTTGAGTTGCAGTTCGCCCCAGCGGCCGCGCGTCTGCGGCGCGCGCAGGGCCTTGACCAAGTTGCCGGTCTCCAGCCGCAAGGCGCCCTGCGCCTCGGCCATGGCGCGCACCTGCTCGGTCAGCGTGGCGTAGGCGTCGATGCGCGATTTTTCGATGCCCTGGATCTGCAGTTCGAATTTTTCCAGCGACACCTTGACCGGCGCCACCAGTTCGCCGATCGCCAGCTGGCGTTTGTCCAGGTCGGTCTTCGCCGAGGCCAGCGCCGCGGCCTGCTGCGCCTCCAGCGTGGCACGGGCGAGATCGAGGAAGGACTGGTTGTTCTTCGCCAGCGCATCGGCGGAAATCACCTTGAAGGCATCGGCGAAGCTGTCGCGTGCGGCTTCGAGCGTCGCTTGCCGCTCGGCGAACAGGGCCTGGTCCTTCTCCAGCTCCGTTGCCAGTTGAGCGCACCGTACCGCCAGAGCCGACTCCTGCAGCCGCAGCGCCGCCATGTCGCTGTCCTGCCGGGCCAGCCGGGCCTGAGCTTCGCGCACGCGCCCGACGAGAAGCAGGGCAACGAGGCCGCCGCCGAACAACAGGCCAACAATGAGAGCGACGACAGGATCCATGTCAAACCTTTAAGCACAGGCGCGGACTTGCGGCTTCACATTGTCGCTTTCGGCTCGCCACTGCGCAACCTGTTACGAGCGGACGATCACGAATATCGCTGGCGCCCTGTGGCTGCAGCATGAAGTCGTGCCGACATGCTCTGTTGGCCACCGAACATACGGCGCCCGGAGGACGGGGTAGATTGGCGGCATGGAATCACAGACCATCCATTCGAGCCCATTGGTACCTAGTCCGGTGGAGCCGAACCGAACTCAGCAGCGGCAGCAGCGCGACAGGAATATGGCGCCCGTAGCGCGCCATGTCGGGATTCTCTGCATTGCCGTCGCGGCGGGTTGCGCCAGCGTCGGGGAAGCGCCGCCAAACGTGCCAGTCATGCCAATCATCCTGGCGCAAGCAGGGCCCATGCACGTTGATCCCTTGCTGGTCGCGCCGAGTCCGCACAGAATCGTCGCAGCGGAGCCGCCCGTAGTCGCGGCCAAAGAGAAATCGACGCTCGCACCTGTTCGGACTGACATCAGCCGGAGCGCTGACAACGTCGCCCGGCCATCAGCCAAACCGCTCGCAAAGCTTCCCGCTCCCGTGGCGACCGTTGCGCAAGTACCGAGGAACGTGGCCCCCACGCCGATTGCAGGTACGCTCGGGTCGCCGCTGGACGTCGCGGCGCTGAAGCTGCGTCTGCGCGATACCAACGCAATTGGCGTGTTCACCAAGCTTGCGCTCAAGAATCAGGTGGATGACTTGCTTAAGCAGTTCCGCTCGCACTACCTGAGCGGGCAGAAGACCGGTGTCGCCAGCCTGCGGCAGCCTTACGACCTGCTGGTCCTCAAGGTGCTTGCCCTGATCCAGGACGGCGATCCGCTTCTGGCCCGCACAATCTCGGGGTCGCGGGAAGCGATCTGGATCATCCTCGCGGATCCCGAGCAATTCAAATTAGTCAGCTAAACCGGGAGTAACGTCTTGATCACACCTGTCAGGGCTTTGGCCCATGCATTCGCGCTCACGGCACTTCTGACCGGGCCATCGTCGGCGGCGGAGAACGTCGCTCCGCTGAAGGACTTGACCGCCGTCATCACGCTGCTGGGCCTGCCATGTGAGCAGGTTGTCAGTGCCATGGAGCAAGCGGGCAACGGCCTCATCGCGACATGCAAGAACGGCCTGCGCTACCGGATATTCGTGAACGCGGAAGGCCGCGTCGTGGCGCAAAAACTCTGAGCCTGTTGATGCTCACTCATTGAAGCCGCGAATCAGGCGGCCGGCCTTCTTCGTCGGCCGTCCCTTCAGGTTCGCGCCGGGCATCGGCGCCAGCCGGCGGATTTCCTCCTGCTGCTTGCGCCGCGCTGCGCTGGCCGCGGATTCCTCGTAGAGCAGGCGCGCTTCCGGCGCCGGACGGCGCTGCGCGTTGATGCCGCGGACGACGACGGTCCAGCGCACTTCGCCGGCGACGATGTCGAGTTCGTCGCCCGCCCTCAGTTCCCTCGCCGGCTTGACCTGCTGGCCGTTCCACTTGACCCGCCCGCCATCGAGCGCGGCGGCAGCCAGGCTGCGCGTCTTGAAAAAGCGCGCGGCCCAGAGCCACTTGTCGATGCGCTGGCGCGGCTGGTCGTCATGCCCGGTCATGAAATGCCGAAAGCGGGGAATGGATCCGGCCGCGACCTACCTGCCGGCCGCTTCACGCTTCTTGCGCGAGGTCGCCATGACCATGGCCTCGCCGTCGATGACCACCTTGTCGCCGACGGTGCACACCGTGTCGAGCACTACCCGGCACTTTTCGGTGATGACTTCCTTGACGGTCACTTTGGCATGCACGGTGTCGCCGGGACGCACCGGTGCGCGGAAGCGCAGGGACTGGCTCATGTAGATCACGCCGGCGCCAGGCAAGCGATTGCCGAGCACAGATGAAATCAGGCTGGCGGTCAACATGCCGTGGGCAATGCGGCCGCCAAACGCCGTGCTGCGCCCGAATTCTTCATCCATGTGCACCGCATTCGAATCCATGGACACGCCTGCAAACAGGACAATATCCGCATCGGTAATGGTCTTGGCGACTTCCGCGCTCATGCCGACCGCGATGTCTTCGATGTCGTAGCCGTTCTGGGGATTCATTAATTTCCTTTGTCGTGATCCGGGCCGCAGGCTCGGCTGGGCAGCAGTTTAACGCCGGATCTATGCCCAATGGGAACCGGCAGGACTTCGGTCAGTTTGCAAACATCTGCGCCCCGCTCAAGACCATGCGCACGACGCCGCTGACCAGCAGCGCGACGCCCACCGATACCGACACCGAGAACAATGCGTCGCGGCGACCGATGGACTTGAGCATGACGGCGAAGGTGGAGACGCAGGGGATGTAGAAAGTGAGGAACAACAACAAGGTCACGATCTGCACCGCATCGAGCAAGTTGCCGATCTCCTGCGTGCCCAATGCCTGGTAGATCATCAGCAGCGAAAGTTCCTTGCGCAGCACGCCGAACAGCAGCGGCACGCCCAGCGCCAGCGGCAAACCCAGCCACCAGACCGTCACCGGCATCAGCAGGCTGTTGATGAGGCTGTCGGCGCCGACGTGATTGAGCAACGCCAGCACCACGCTGCCGCCCACCAGCAAGGGCGTCACGATGGTGAGGATGTCGCTGGTGCGGTCCCAGGTCTCGGCCAGCAGTTTCCGCCAGGTCGGCATTGCATAGGCCGGGATTTCCTGCACCTGACCGGGGCCGAGTTCGCGATCGCCGCGCGAGAGCAGTCGCCCCATGACGGCAATGACAAGCAGGGTCAGGGCAAATATGGCGAACACACCGCCGGCGCCGAGATACTTGCCGGCGATGGCGAGGATGATGGCGGAACGTGCCGAGCAGGGCACGAAAGTGATCAGCACCGAGGCGATCACGCGCTCGCGGCCGCTGGCGGCCTTGGCCGCGCCGGAGATGGCCGGCACGTTGCATCCCAGCCCGAGCAGAAAGGGTACGGCCACCCCGCCGTGCAGGCCGATGTGGTGGAAACCGCGGTCGACGACGAAGGCGATGCGGTGCATCAGGCCGGCCTCTTCCAGTGTCACCAGCAGCATGACCAGCGGAATCATGTAAGGCACCACGATGCCGACCAGACCAATGAGGCCGTCGAGCACGGCCCGCGCGACCACACCGCCGGTGGACTGCGGCTGCCAGTCGGCGAAGGCCGCGGTCAACCGTGCCGTGGTCATTGAATCGATCCAGCCGCTGATCTCGAAAACGACAAAGAGTACCGCGGCGAATACGGCGAGGCTGCCGATCAAACCCCACTGCGGATGCAGGAACAACTCGTCGAGCCAGTAGCGCCAGCCATGGGTAACACTCGGCGCGCCCATGCGCATCGCGGCCTCGACCAGGGTCGCGGCACGATGGTGGCGATCGGCATGCAACTCCTCCGCCAGCGGTCGCGGCAGCCGTAGTCCGGCGGCTTCGCGCAGGGCCCGAAACTCCGGCAGCAGTTGCGGAAAATGCTGCCCGAGTTCATCCTCGAAGTAGCGATCGTCGGCGGCAAAATGCGTCAGCAGCAAAGGATGCGGCACGCGAAACGCGGCGTGGATTTCGGGACGGTTCATCGCCGCGCTGAGCGCCTGGAGGCTGTCGGCGATATGCCGGCTGGGAGGTTGCGGCAAGGGACAGGTGGCCTCGCGCGCGGCATTCACGGCGGCGGCGAAAAGCTGCGCGATACCCTGTCCCATCAGGGCCACCGTCGGCACCACCGGCATTCCCAGCAGCTTTTCGAGGGACTTGATGTTGATGTACAGCCCTTTTTCCGCCGCCTCGTCCATGTGATTCAGGGCCAGTACGATGGGCCGGCCGAGCTTGCTCAATTCCAGCGTCAGTTCAAGGTGACTTTGCAGGCTGGTGGCATCGACCACCTGGATGATCAGGTCGGGCGGTGCGAAGGGCGCCGGCGGGGCGAACTGTTCGTGCACCGAAACCGGCGGCCGCTCGTCGCCCCACAGCAGATACTTCAGGGTGGAAAGATCGTCACCCTGCAGATGATGCAGCGAATGGACGCTCGGCAGATCGACCACGCTGGCTTCATCGAAGCCGATCTGAACCGTGCACTCGCGATAGACGCGATGCGTGCCGGTGAGTTCCCCGCGATGCGGCGCGGTGCTCGATACGGCTTCGAACAGCGTCGTCTTGCCGCTTCCCGGCAGGCCGACCAGCGCAATGCGCAGACGCCTCTCGCCGCGCAATAGCGGAGTGCGTAATGCAATGACGACTTCAGTAGATCCCGTTGCGCGTTTCACGTTTCACGTTTCACTTTTCACGTTTCACGGCTCTCAAAGCCTGTATTCAAGTTGCAACCGCGACTGCAAGCGTTTCGCCTGCTTGAAGGCTTCCTTCAGCACCTGCCGATCCAGTTCGTTGAGTTTGTCCGGATCAATACGGTTCTCCGCGCCCGGTGGTGTATCGGCGCGCTGGTTGCGCAGCCGCAGTTGCTGGATGAAGTAAAAGCCGTCGATCACCGCATTGATGTCGTCGCCGCCCAGCTTCATTTGCTCAGCCGCCGCACGCAAGCGTGCCGTGGTGCTGCTGTGGGAAATGCCGTTGGCCAGGGCGATGATGCGCGCCGCGTCGACAAACAGCCGGGCGCCGAAGGCCTTGAGATCGAGCGTGTGCGGAAATTCTGGATTGGCGTCAAAAACGAAATCGCGAATCATGCCCAGCGGCGGCGAGACCTTCACCGCATTCTCGGCCATGAAGCGGAGGAACAGCTTGGCGTTGCCAGTCATCTCCAGCAACCATTTGCGCAAGGCCTTGGCCAGGGCCACATTGCCGTACAGCGGGCGGAAATCGAAGAAGATAGTGGCGTTGAGCAAGGCCTCGGGCTCGGGCAGGCGTATCCACTGGGTAAAACGCTCGCGCCACTCATCCTGCGTCAGGCACCACTGCGGGTTGCTGGCCATGATCTTGCCCTTGCACAAGGGGAAGCCGCAACGCGCCAGGCCTTCATTGACATCGCGGGCAAATTCGAGAAAGCGCAACTGGAGCACATCGCGGTCGGCAAAATCGGGGCAAACGAAGATGATGCCGTTGTCCTGATCGGTGCTGAAGGTCTGTTCGTCCCGCCCTTCCGAACCAAACGCCAGCCAGGCCCAGTCGAGGCCGAACAGATCGTGCCGCGCCAGCTCTATTTCGATCACGCGGCGTGTGAGTCTGTCATTGAGCCCGGAAATGAACTGGGTCAGCTTTTCCGCGCTGACCCCCTGGCCCAGCATGTTGAGGCACAGGCGACGGACATCGCCGGCGGCCCGACTGAGGGCATCGATGTCGGCCGCCGCCTCGATCACCTTGCGGATGTTGCGCATGCCGACGCGTTGCATGGCGAACAGGTCCCGCTCCGAAACCACTCCGGCCACGCGCCCGTCGCCATCGACGATGACGAGGTGACGAATGCCGTGCGTTGCCATCGCCAGCATGGCCTCGTACATCGTCGCGTGACCGGGGATGGTCGCCGGCGGCGTGGTCATCACTTCTTCGATTGGCGCCGTGGCCGGGTAGTTCGGAAACACCACGCGGCGCATCGCATCGGACTGGGTAAATATGCCGGTCGCCCTGCCCTCCCCGTCCGCCACCACCACCGAGCCGACATTGGCACGCACCATGGCATTCATGGCTTCGCGAATCGAGGCCTGCGGCGTCACGCGCACCACCGTCCGCCGCGGCACGCCTGAAATCTGCGCATTGAGCGATTGCTGTTCCGCGTTGCTTTGGCCGAACTGGAGTTCGATCTGGCGTCGTGATTCATCGAGCAGACCGGCAAGATAGTCGAGCACGAAGTGATTGAATTCGCAACTGCCCTGCAGCAGCCTGAAAAAGTCGGCGCTGGTGAGACGCCAGACCTGTACCTCCCCAACCGCGGTATAGATGTTGATTGCCGGCCGCTTCGCCGCCACGGCCGCCAGCGGAAAACATTGGCCCGGTTCCAGATCGTACAACGCCTTGTCGGTGAGGTTGACGTCGCCCGCCAGCCGGGCCTGGACCTTGCCGGACCGGATGATGAACAGGTCCGGCGCCATGTCGCTGGGAGTCAGGATGAAGCCGCCGCCGGCCACGGTAACGAGAGTCAGGCTTGCGGCCAGCGCATCAATGGCAAACGTCCCCATGTCTTTGAAGGGGGGGTGCTGGCGCAGAAAAGCGAGCAGTTCTTCGCGGGATTCAGCAGTCATGACCAGGTACCTTTGCAATCATGTTTCGATATGGAATCGGGTTTTCAGCTTCTGCTGCAGTTTGCGCGCCTGACGCAGCGATTCGAGCAGGACGCGACGGTCGAAGTCGTTAAGGCAGTCCGGATCCACCTGATTTCCCGGCGCCTGACCAGCGACACCAACACCGGACTGCACCGCGAGACGAATGCCCTGCAGGGCGTGGAAGGCGTGCACTGCCGCCTCGGCGTCGGCGGGCGTCATGGCGCCCTCGCTCGCCATCCGGCGCAATCGCGACACGGTGCCTGTTTCAGCTATGCCGGCGCCCAGCGCCAGGATGCGGGCCGCATCGACAAAAATCCGCGCGCCGAATTTCTTCAGGTCGATTGCGCCGCCGGATTCGGCCGCCGTGACAAAATCGCGCAGGCGTCCCAGCGGCGGCGACGCCGCCAATGCATTGACGGTCATCATGCGCAGAAAAATCTCGTTGCCGCGCGTAAGTTCCGACAGAGTCCGGCGCAACTGCGCGGCCAGTTCCGCAGCGCCTGCCAACGGCCGGAAATCGAAGAAGATCGCGGCGTTGAGCAGGGCCTCTGGCTCTGGCGTACGCACCCAGACGGCAAAGCATTCCAGCCATTCGGAAAGCGACAGACACCAGCGCGGATTGCCGGCCATCACGTCACCGTCGCAGAGCGGAAAGCCGCACTCGGCCAGCGCCTGGTTCGCCGCATGGGCGAAGGGAAGAAACAGTGCACGCAACTCGCGCGCTTCACCGTCGTCGCTGGCGGAGAATATCAGTCCGTTGTCCTGGTCGGTGACGAAAGTCTGCTCCTGCCGCCCCGCCGAACCGAGACCCAGCCAGCACCAGCGCGCCGGCGGCAAACGAAAGCGCAGCGCCAGCAAAGCCAGCACGCGCACCCCGATCGCATCGTTGAGGCCGGACAGCACCCGCGTCACCGACGCCGCGCCGACGTCCTCATGGTGCAAGGCCACGGCCAGCCGGCGCGCCTCGACGGCACACGCCACCAGAGCAGCGATACTGGATGCGCCTGCGATGCGAGCAGTGCAGCCGGAAATTTCGTCGGCCTGCGGCAGGAGTTGGGTTTCAATCATGTTCAGTACTTGACGCGGGCGAAATAAGTCTGCTGCGCGGCATCGAGCGCCTGACGCAGGGTAAGGATACCCATGTCGGCGAGCAGCGGAATCATCTTGAGAAAAACTTCACCCGTGACATAGGCATCGCCCAGTGCGGTGTGGCGACCAATCACATTGATGCCGAGACGTTCCGCAATGCTCTCCAGCCGGTGCGATTCCTGGTTGGGATGAATCACCGCCGACAGCAGCAGGGTGTCGAGCACCGGCTGGGTGAAACGCACGCCGAGGCTGTCCTCCTTCAGTTGCAGGAATCGCATGTCGAAGGAAGCATTGTGTGCCACCAGCACGGTTTCGGCGCAGAACTCATGGAACGCGGGCAGCACCACGTCAAGCCGAGGCTGACCATTCACCATGGCCTCGGTGATACCGTGAATCTGGATGGCCTCCGGCTTCAGCGGAATCACCGGGTCGACCAGCTGGTCGAATATTTCCTGCCGCAACAGGCGATTGTTCACAATGCGCACCGCGCCCAGCTGGATAATTTCGTCGCCGCTGGAGGGCTGCAGACCGGTGGTTTCGGTGTCGAACACCGAATAGGCAAGATCGGTCAGCCGGCGATCGAGATCGATACCTGAGCCTTCGGCATCGCGCGCGGCGAACAGGTCGAAATCGTAATATTCCGGGCGGCTGTCGCTGTGCAGATGCTGCGCCTGATCCGTTGCCTGCACATCGTGCGTAACCGCCGCCGGCAACACGATGCGGAAGAAGGCGTTGTGCGCGGCCTTGTCGCGCTGGTACCAGATTTCTCCGCCGTGACGGTCGACCACGTCGCGCAGCGTCAGCGGACTGGTCTCGGCGCCGACATTCATCGGCTCCAGTTCCCATGCGTACAGAGTCTCGGACGAAACCGGCGTGCCCGACCAGATCAGATCGACGAAAACCATGGTGCCTTCGGCCGAAAGGCGCAGGCGCAACTCGCGAATTGCATAGTCGTCCTGGAGGCGCGAGGCGAGGAAAGTGATGGCCTGAATCAAGGCGAAACTGTCGACCCGCATCCACAGCGTCGCGTCCTGGTCTTCGTTCTTTATGGGCAGGTTCAGCCGGTCTTGTATGCGGCGGGCGGCGACGGCGACGATATCGATCGCCAATACGTCCTCCAGCGGCCAGCGGGTCTTCAGCGAATCGGCAAAGCGGCTCATGGTGGTTTCGAGGCGCTGACTCATGGCGGAAGCCTCTTCCGCGATCACGCCGGTGAACCGTTCGCGGTAATCAACTTCCATTTCCGGCGAGCCGATCAGCGTTTCCACCGCGGCCCGAATGTTTGCCAGCGCCGCCCGGTTGCCATCGGTCAGCGACTGCAGCGCCTGATCGCGTTCGGCTTCACGCTCGAAATTGCGCGTGATGTTTTCGATGGTGAGAACGTAGCCGGTGACCTGCAACTCGGCCCCGAGCATCGTCGCCGCCGTTGTCTGATCATGGGCAGGCGCAGCCTCGCCACTAACATCGTCGCCCCCCTGCGTGGCAGGGGGGACGGGGGGGATGCCGACTTTTTCAGCCCGCTCGGCGGAGCCGAGCACAGGAGCCATCTGCGCCCTAAGCAACTGCCCGCCGCGCGTCGAAGTGATGAAGTTGGCCGTCGGCTCGGCGCTGCCCCGGCGCAAGCGCTGCTGGATATTCTCCAGCGAATGGGTGATCTGTCCGCGCTCCAGAATGGAAAAAATCGACCGGCCGAGACCTATCAGCGCGCCACCGCTCATCGATGTCGGCCCTTGCGCCAAGGCCTTGAACTGCAACCGCGCGCGGCTTTTGTAGAGCAGGATGCGGCCATCGAGATTGCACACCACGACACCCAGGGCCAGTTCGGACATCAGTGCCGCCAGCCGGTTCTTTTCTTCTTCCACCGTCGCCTTGGCGGTTCTGATCTGTGCTTCGACATCGTTGAGCAACTCGTCGCGCTGCTGCGCCAGATCGTTTGCCGCACGCGCCAGCTCGCGCACTTCGGGAGGGCCTTCGGCCGCGACGCGGAAGTTGCGATTGGCGCCCAGCATCAGGCGCAGGGTCTCGGCCATGCGCGACAGGCCCTGCACGTACTGCTGGAACAGGCCGCGCAACAGCAGCACACCGGCGACCAGGCCCAGCAGGGTAATCACGCCGCCAACCGGCAGGCGCGGCAAGAGGAACTGAGCGAATGCAGCACGTTCCGCATCCTTCGCGTCGGCAAACAACAGGAGGCCGGTGAGCGCGAAGGGACCGGTCATCAGCAGTCCCAGCACGGAGGCGGCAAGAATGAAACGAAACCTTGCCTTCATGCCAACAGCGACTTGATCTGGAGAACGAGGTCCTTGGTCGAGAATGGTTTGGTGATATAGACGTCGGCACCCAGCGCCAATCCCTTGGTCACCTCCGTTTCGCGGCCCTTGGCGGTGAGCATGATGATTTTTGTTGCCACCAGCGCAGGGACGGCGCGCAAGGCCTGACAGACCTCGAAGCCGGATTTCTTCGGCATCATCACGTCGAGCAGAACCAGATCAGGGACAAATTCCGCGGCCAGTTGCAAGGCAGTTTCACCGTCGGTAGCCACGGCGACCTGAAAGCCCTCCTTTTTCATCAGGTATTCGAGCGAAATGACGATGTTCGGCTCGTCATCAACAATCAGTATGCGATGGCTCACGGCACTCCTCCGGTCGACTTACTTGCGTCATTATCGCCCGCCTGTCGGGGCAGCGCGAAGACAAAACATGCCCCTGCGCCAAGAGTGCTTTCGACCCACAGCCGGCCATTGAAATACTCGATGATCTGGCGGCTGATCGGCAGGCCGAGACCGGTGCCCTGCGGCTTGTCGGTGAGGACGTCGGAGGTGCCGGCACCCTGGCGGAACTTGTCGAAAATCATGTCCTGATCCTCGGCCTGGATGCCGGGACCGTTGTCGGTAACGCTGACGCGCACTTCGTGCGTGGTGCCGCCGACGCCTACTTTCACACGTCCGCTCTCCGCCGGAACGAACTTGAGCGCGTTTGACAACAGATTGACCATTACCTGCATCAACCGGTCACGGTCGGCGAGCACGATGAGGCCGGCCTCACGACCATCAAGTTCCAGAATAACGTGCTTCTCGGCGAACAGGACGGTGAGTGATTCCGCCGCCTCGCGGATCACCTCGGCCACATCGACGGCGGCCACGGTCCATTCCGCGCGGCCGGATTCGAGCTTGGCCAGATCGAGAATCTGGTTGATCAGGCGCGACAAGCGGACGGCTTCGCTGACGATGATGCCGAGAAAACGTACTCGTTGCGGCAGATCTATCTTCGGATCCTCCTGCAACATTTCGGAAAAGGCACGGATCGAGGTGAGCGGGGTCCGCAGTTCGTGAGTGACGGTAGAGATGAAATCGTCCTTCATGCGATCCAGTTGTTGCAAGCGGGCATTGGCCTCGCGCAACTCGGCCGTGGCCCGTGTCAGTTCCAGGGACTTTTGTTCCAGTTCGCGGGTGTAGGCCCGCACTTGCGAGGCTTCGTCGAGAATATTCATCACCTCGTCGATGCCCAGCGGTTCCTCCGTCACCACCGATGCGACCATCGCGCGCGCCGACGCCGAACCGATGGCGCCGGCCAGCAGGGTTTCCGCGAAATTGACCAGACGGGTATCGGCGGGAAGTTCCTCGATGGCCTTCAGTCCCCGCTGCCGCGCATGGCGGGCAAAGGCTTCCTGTGCGCGCTCGAGGCCGAGAAACCGTCCTGCCAGCGGCAGCAGATCAGCCACCCCGGCACTGCCGCGCCATCCCGGAATGCCCGCCGCCTCAGCACCGCCGACAAACAATGTCGCCTGCCGCGCCTCGCGCAGGTTCGGCACACGCTGCAAGGAAACGCCGATATAGGCCCCCAGATTGACCAGCAGGCTCCACACCAGGCAATGCGTGATCTCGTCGAGTCCGGTGAGACCAAAAAGATGCTGCGGACGCAGAAGTTCGATACCGAACAAGCCATGCGCAATGAAACCATCCGGCAGCCAGCCCGATTTGGCGAAAGAGGGCAGCAGCAAGGTATAGGCCCACAGTACAAATCCCGCCGCCAGTCCCGCCAGCGCACCATCCCGGGTGCCGCCTTTCCAGAACAGGCCGCCAATCACCACCGGGGCGAACTGTGCCACTGCGGCAAAGGAGATCAACCCGATCGAGACCAACGCGTAGGCTTCGCCGGCCACACGAAAATACAGGTAGCCCAGACCCAGAATGACGGCAATGGCCCAGCGCCGTATCTCCAGCAGCAGACCCGACAGATCGGCGCGTGTCGCCAGCCCGAGCATGGGCAGACGCAGCAGTGCCGGCATTACCAGGTCGTTGCAGACCATGGTCGACAGAGCGATGGTTTCGACGATGACCATGCCGGTGGCCGCCGACAATCCGCCGATATACACGAACAGCGCCAGCCCTTCCTGCTGATGAGCCATCGGCAGGGTCAGGACGAAGGTATCGGCGTCGACGCCGGCGCCCTGGAAATGCAGCATGCCGGCCAGCGCCACCGGCAGCACGAACAGGTTGATCAGGAACAGATAGAACGGGAACAACCATACTGCGCGGCGCAAATGGCTTTCATCGACGTTTTCCACCACCGCGATCTGGAACTGTCGCGGCAGCAACAGCGAGGCAAACAGCGAAAGAAATATCAGGGTGCCCCAAGTACCGTAGGCGGCCGGAGAGTCGGCGGTAGTGAGACGGCGCGCGACTTCCGGTATCGCGGCAGCCTGGGCGAAAATATCACCGACGCCATCGTGCATGCCCCAGACGACGAAGACACCTACCGCCAGAAAGGCGACGAGCTTGACCACGGACTCGACCGCAATGGCAGCCACCATTCCTTCGTGGCGTTCGGTGGCGTCGAGATGACGGGTGCCGAACAGGATGGTGAAGGCCGCCAGAATCATCGCCACATACAGCGCGCTGTCCTGTATCAGCGGCACCGCGCCGGCCGTTGCTGGCATGACAATCTCCGGATAGCTGGCAAGAATCGCAAAACTGTTGGAGACCGCCTTGAGCTGCAAGGCAATATAGGGAATCACCCCCACCACGGCGATCACCGTCACCAGGCCGCCGAGCAATTGACTCTTGCCATA
The DNA here is from genome assembly GCA_030651305.1 of Sulfuritalea sp. Lineage (GTDB taxonomy): Bacteria > Pseudomonadota > Gammaproteobacteria > Burkholderiales > Rhodocyclaceae > Sulfuritalea. The sequence goes on from JAUSCI010000071.1 coordinate 21,441, forward strand.
GCGTGAAGCGACAAAGTCGGCGATCGAGGTGATGCGATTCGCCTTGGCGACCCGGATCATCTTGTGCAGGATGAAACCGGCCAGTGCGAACAACAAGGTGGGACCGAGATAGATAGGCAGGAAACCGATGCCGCTGGCGGCCGCACGACCGACGCTGCCGTAGAAGGTCCAGGTCGTGCAATACACTCCCAGCGAGAGCGCATAGACCATCGGATTGGCGATCAGGGAGCGCCCGGTATCTGCCCGGCGGTCTGCATACCAGGCAATCGCGAACAGAATGCCCAGATAGAGAAACGAGGCGAGGACGATGACCCAGCTTTGCAGCATCTCAGTCGTTCCGTCCTTCAACCACCCAGGCCATTTGCGCAATGAGCGCCAGCCAGGATCCCATCAGCCAAGCATACAGCGGTGGCAGACCGAAGAAATCCCCGCCGCGATTGAACACCGAAAGCAAGGGATAGTTGAAAAAAAAGCAGCCAAGCAGGAACAGAAACGCGAGACGTTGCGCCGTGAGCCGGGAGCGATTCATGGTTACACCTCCTCAATAAAATGGCGATTCGGATTCCGTGATTGATATCCATACCGCATGCAGCGGCGCAGGATATCTTCGTTGCTGTTTGATGCGGGTATCAATCTGTCGATGACTCCTGTGTGCCCTGAGCGGACATGGCGACTGCTCTATACCGGCCGTTCAACGTCAGAATTGTGCGGCGCCGATAGGCGTCCGCACCAATGAGCAGTTAGATTTCACTTACTCTCCAAACGTCACAGTGAACTGGGGTGCTCGGCCATTGACGCCGAATACCAGCTTAGACGGCAGCTCTTTACACCAAACGTAGTAACTCTCGGTTGGTGTGCTTTGATTTCCAGCTTGCATTAGGAACATTGAATTGTCCGGAGTGGGGCCGTCGCCGCAATTCGTAAGCATTCCGGAATCAGTCGGGACATCTCGCGGGCCGATCATGATGGAGGGTTGAACCCGGTCCTTCTCGGCCAGCGGTATGCAGGCGACAAAAGGAGCCCAAACGCCCGCTCTTGGCCTTACCTCTATTGCGATGGGCTTCGCGCGTCCTTCCATTTGATGCACATGAAGGTGATAGGGTTGAACGTCAGGCCTCGAAGTCGCATGGGCGCGACGTTCGGCGGCCGCGACGATTTGTTCCTTCCAGTCAGGGTCCGTGATGCTTACGTGCAGTCGAGTCCGGATGCCTGCCGGTATCAAGGATGGGTCCGTATGCGTCAGAAACAAGGCGATCACAGGAAAGCTATCTCCTCTCGTTTTGAGCGCCCTATCGAGCGCATAGGCGAACTCTTCCTTGCATGGTTCACTGGCCAAGCTGGTATTGGTTGCGACCAGAAGCCAAGCATCGCTTTGATCGGACTTGCAAATAAACCCTTCGATTTGCTCCCATAGTCGCCTCCCCGCACCCAAATTCCAGCGGTCCAATTTAACTGTGAGACCCGCGCGCCCGAGTTCTTGGGCAACAAAATCGACGTCATTGTGCTGATTGTCCGTCCACGCGTAGGTAATCCAGACGGTTGCCATTTGCCTATCGGTCCTTGTGCAATCTAACGAGGATGTTGGATAACGCGCATCATGCCTGCATGGTGCCAATAGTCAAATGGAATGGCCGCCCCGAATGGCCGGCAATGGCCGAATCCGGAATCAATTCGCTCAAGCGCAGCTTGCGCGGCGGCGTAGATAGTCACGTCAGGATGGCTTGCAAATTACGTTGCAACTTCGGATCAATATCGCGCATCTGGCTGGCGATATTGACCTGCATGTTGGCGCCGGACACCTCAATCAATGAATCTTCGATCACATAACTCCCTTTGGCTCGAAACCACTGAAGAACCTTGGAAAGGTGCCAAAGGGCGGTACTTCCTTCATGAATCGGCGAGGGGAAGGCGGACTTATGGCTGACGACGATTTTCCTTATGTTCTGACGGCTGCACCCCACAATATCAGCTATATCTGTCAGCCCGACCAAATCCGGGGTTGCTTCAATCAGTTTGGCTCCGGGGATAGCCTTCTTCACATCAGCGATTGCACTGGAAACCGCAACGAAAGCTGATGCAGCTTCCCGGATGAAATTGAGCGCAAGTCGACCATTTTGACCAATCCCGACGGTCGCATCATCACAACCGGCCTCGTAGAGCGCATCGACAAATTTCTCCGGATCAACTTCGCGATCGGGAAGGTCGAATTTTAAAATGAAGTCATATTCTTTCATGGTCATTTCCTCGTCGGTGTCGATTTCTTCCCAATGCCACCTGGTGGTTCATTTTTCTCTTCTTCGCTGCGCTTGCGAATGATGCAGCTATCAACAACCCGTCGTATGAGCTTGGCATGGTTTCCCGCATTCTTCGGCGTGCTCCAGATGCTTTGAATACAAAACTCACCGCAGCGACACTCGGGATCGTTGTGCGGGCAGTACATCTTTCCCCACGCATGCGATCCACCCTGAACTATGCGCCAACCTCTTTTCTCGGCGTACTCAGGAGCTGCTGAAATTTCCTTGTTTGGGTGTGCCACGTTTGGCCTGATAGATTCGTTGATGCAATCCTAGTGAGCAACCAACGGGTTGTCAAGTGACAACCCGTTGGTGTGATGTTGCATTCTGTATAGAACTAAGCGGCAGTTGGCGCTGCACGGCGAATCATCAATCACAACATCCGGATAGCCCAGAAAAAAAGCGCCCGTCTCGCGAGGGGCGCTTTTCTTCGATCATGACGCGGCGTCAGGCGTTCTGCTTCAATTGATCCAGGATGCCGGGGTTCTCCAGGGTAGACACGTCCTGGGTGATCTCTTCGCCCTTGGCCAGGCTGCGCAGCAGGCGCCGCATGATCTTGCCGGAACGCGTCTTCGGCAGGTTCTCGCCAAAGCGAATGTCCTTGGGCTTGGCGATCGGACCGATTTCCTTGCCGACCCAGTTGCGCAGTTCGTTGGCAATCTTCTTTGCGTCCTCCGCGGTCGGACGTGACTGTTTCAGTACCACAAAAGCGCAAATCGCCTCGCCGGTCATGTCATCGGGACGACCCACCACGGCAGCTTCCGCCACCAGCGGGTTGGATACCAGCGCCGACTCGATTTCCATGGTTCCCATGCGGTGCCCGGAGACATTCAGCACATCGTCGATGCGGCCCATGATGGTGAAATAGCCGGTCTTGGCGTCACGCATGGCGCCATCGCCCGCAAGATACAGGTTGCCGCCGAAATCGACCGGAAAGTAGGACTTCGTATAGCGTTCCGGATCGCCCCAGATAGTGCGAATCATCGCCGGCCACGGCTTCTTGACCACGAGGAAGCCGCCCTTGCCCCATTCGACTTCATTGCCGGTCTCGTCCACGATGGCAGCCGCAATGCCGGGGAAAGGCAGGGTGCAGGAACCGGGGACGAGAGGCGTCACGCCCGGCAGCGGGGTGATCATGTGGCCGCCGGTCTCGGTCTGCCAGAAGGTATCGACGATCGG
>JAUSCI010000075.1 GCA_030651305.1 Sulfuritalea sp.
GCCGCCTGAACCGTCCGCCAGGCGCGCCGTTGGGGGCGGAAACCGGCTTCGGGCTCCGCCCTCCGCCGCTTCCCGCCCCCAACAGAAAAAGCGGACAATTCATGTGCTACAGAACCGGACAAGTCTAAAAACCCGCGACACCGACATGGAAATGGAATCCGGCTGCCGGACGCTCAACTCAGACCAGGTCGGGGTTCAAGACCGCGCGCAGCACGGTTTGCCGCTCGTCGCTGCGCGCGCGGCGGGAAAACCACCAGACGCCGCCCTTCTTGATCGACCAGTCCGCCTCCTTGCCGCCAAGCAGCAGTGCGGCGACACGCCCCAAGGTCGGCTGATGCCCGATGATCAGCACCACGCCGCCGTGATCGGGCCAGCCGGCAGCGGTCAGTACATCCGTCGCAGACGCGCCGGTGCCGAGTTTGGGCTCGATCTCATAGGCCAGTTCCAGTGCATGGGCCGTCTGCTGGGTGCGTTCGGCCGGGCTGACGAGGATTTTCCGTTTGCGCGGCAAGTGCTGGCGCAGCCAGCGTGCGACCTGCTTCGACTGCTTTTCACCGCGCGCGGTGAGGCGCCGCTTGTTGTCGGGGATGGCGCCATCGCCTTCCTCGGCCTCAGCGTGACGCCAGAGTATCAAGTCCATGTTCTGCCTCCATGTGTGGGTGCCAAGGCCGCATCGCGGGTGTTACGGGAATATTACCCGACACATCCAGCAAGTTTCGGCAGGCGCAGCCGGGCCAGACGAACCAGCTCGCGCGATATGCCGGCCAGCAGGCTGGCATAGTGAGGGCCGTGCCAGCCGCCGATCAGCGTTACCGCCTCGCGCAGCCGCGGATCGTCGCCGGCGCAATCCATCAACATGGCGCCGGCGCTGGACAGGTCATTGAGCTGGCCCAGTGTGTCCTGCAAGGTGGCAAGCTGTTCCAGCACACGACTCAAGGCCCGTTCCGGCACCAGCGGCGAAAAGAATTCCAGCGCATAACGCAGGCGTTTGACGCCGATGCGCAGGGCGTGCAGCGATGCCGGATCGTCAATGCTTGCCGCCACCGCCAGTCGCCGTACCTTGTTGCGCAAGCGTTTCAGGCGCTCGGCGGCGAAACTCAGGAGCAGGATCGCGGGTCCGGATTCGACCGGCCTGGCGTGCAGCGATTCCAGCGCGGTCAGCAGCATGCGCCCGTAGTCGGGCGCCGCCAGCATCACGATCGCCTGGGCGCGAGCCGTGTAGCGACGGTTGGTAATGTCGCTGGCCAGTGCCGGCAGCCGGGGTTCGTTGGGCAAGGCGGCCAGCACCGGGTTGGCAATTTCGGCCAGCAGCACATCCAGGTCGCGGGCGCGGCCCAGTTGCTGCATCAATGCCGACAGCGGCGGCCGCAGAGGTTCGGCAAAATGCTCCGGCAGCACCGGCGCGAAAAGCCGCAGCGCAGCCCGCAGCCGGCGCGCCGCGACGCGCATCTGGTGGATGTACTCGGCATCGTCGCTGCTCAGCGCCCCGCGATGATTCTGCTGCATGTGTTCGAGGCAGGACAGCGCAATGTGGTGGAAGGCCTCGAACGGAGTCATGGCGGCGGACAGCGCCACGGTTTCGGCTTTGAACGGCACCGGCGGCGCCCCGGTATGCAGGCGATAGCCGCGCTCTGCCTTGGACAATACCGAAGGCGTCAGCGTGACGCGTTCGGCGAGTTGCGCGGCGAGGCCGAAAATGGCGCTAACCGGCGCTCCGGCGAGTTCCAGTTCCACTTCGGAGATGGCTTCGCGGCGCCCGTTGGCAATGATCCAGCCTCGATCAAGGGTCAGCAGCACGGCGCCGGGACCGGCAGAAAAGTTCCAGGTGATGCGGCGAAAGCGGGTTTCGCAAATAGGCACGATGCGAGCCAGCAGCTTGGGTCGCTGCAGCCATTCGCGCACGGTCGGCTGATCGACGCCGGAAAAGTCGAAATTTCCGGTGTAAGGCGTTTCCCACTCGGGTCGGCTGGAGAGGCCCGCGGCGGAACTGCCGGCCAGCTTGACCGTTTGCAGCCAGTCGCGCCCCTTGCGTCGCAGGCGCAGGGCGATGCCGCGTCGACGCAGGGAAAGATCCGCCGTGTCGTAATAAATGTTGTCGAGCGTATCGGCATGACGCAGGGTCGCCTGCTTCAGCAGCGGATGCCGCAGGAAGCGTGACTGATGGCCCTCGGCAAGTGCCAGCTTGAGTTCGACTTCTTCAGCCATGATTGTTTGCGCGACGGAAAGACTGAATTATCCATCATCCATGTGCGGAAATTGCTGCCTTGTCGCGGCCGATAGCCTTCATTCTGGCCATTCCTGTTTGGGGTTGCAATCCAGGCGGCACGCCGTGGCTGCGGTGCAATGAGTTTGTGTTGTTGTGCGGCGGATGGGCGCAGGCGATGAATAAAGCCTTCAGTGATTTGATACCGGATGTTTGTTTCGCCGGGCAAAGCTCAGGACTCGAAAAACATAGGATTGGGTTTCGTAGTAGGGCGGGATGCCGCCATGACGGTCTACCGCACCTTCGCCTGCGTTGTAAGCGGCGACCACCTTGCTCAGGTCTCCGGCAAAGCGACGGTGGAGCCAGCGCAAATAAGCCAAGCCGCCACGGATGTTGTCTTCCGGATTCCAGACGTTGCGCACATTAAAACGTGCTGCAGTGGCAGGAATCAGTTGCATGACCCCCTGAGCGTTCTTGGGCGACAACGCGCGCGGGTCGAAGTTGGATTCGACCGCAGCGACGGCCATCGCCAGTTCAGGGGTAACGCCATACTCGGGAGCGAGGCGCAGGATCAGGGCGGCAATCTTGCTTTGGGTCAAAGGGAGTTGCCGGACATAACGTCCAAAATCGAAGGCAGCGACCTTCCGGTAGGCTTCGGTCTGAGTCAGGCAGACGGGTTGCCGAATGGGTTGTTCCTGGAGTTCGGGTAACAGGGAAACTGCCTGTTCATGTCCCAATTCCGTCGCGTAGGTCAGGAATGACTTGGCAGCGACCAGGTCGCGCACATCGCCTGGTCCCCTCAGGTAGATCAGCCCTGCCCGGTAATGCGCTTCCGGACTTCCATAACGAGCCGCTTCACAGTAGATGGCCCCGGCCAGTGCCTGGTCCTCGCTGCCCATCGCCGATTGCTCCAGTGACCAAGCCTCCTCCAGCAATGCCTTGATGCGCGGCGGGACCATATCCATTTGGGGCGCCTGCAAAGCGACCGCAGCTTGGACAGGCGCTGCAAACAGCATGATCAGCAAGACTAAATGTGAGAGATTCATGCGCTAAATATTTCTTGGGCACATCACCACGGACAGTTCTTGCAACTGGAGCCGACAATCAACAACGCAATCGTTCTTTTCATTGAGTGACCCCTGTCGACCGCAACCTGAATCGAATTCTACCCCTTGTAGCGGCAGGCCCTCCCTGACGTCGGCCGCTCAAATCCCATGTCTAAGGTATCGCCAATGACGGCGCCGGAGAAATCACGCCAAGCGAACGTCAGCAATGGCGAAGTGGCTGGACTGCCGCCGACAGCGATTGCAGGAAACCGTCAACCCGTCGGCCGACTGTCGATCTTCTGGTGGGATAATTACTCGGGACGTGACCAGCTTCTGGTCGAAACTTTCCGAACAGGTACCGCATTGCTTATGCCCACGACCGAAAAGGCTGCGCCTGCAGCGGACCAGCTGCTGCGCTCACGGATCGAGATCAAGCGAGTGCTCGATGCATTGGTCGCCCGGAACGAGGTTGTCACGGCAGAAATCCCGGGGAATAAAGATCCGTTCTCCGCGCAGATTATTGGCGCCGACGCACAATGGGGGTTCATCATCGTCACCCGGGCTGCGGACGAATCGGCAAATAGTGCCTTGCTTGCCCGCGCCAATGTGACTTTCGTGTCGAGGCCGGGCGGTTGGCACATCGAGTTCGTCGCTGCCGGACCGAGCCAGGTAATCCACAAAGGCATTCCGGCCATCTGCTTGCGCTATCCGGATATCCTTGCCGTACAGCAGCGCCGTCAACACGATCGCCGCGAAGTGACCTCGCCGGCGCTGCTGCGGTGCGTCGCCGATGCCGGCGGCATCATGCCCTTCGAAGCGAAGATACGGGATATCAGCCTTGGCGGCATCAGTGCCCTCTTCTATTCTGCCGACATTGCGCTCGAGCCAGGCACGGTGCTCGTGGGCAGCCAGATCGAAATTCCGGGTTGCGCCCCGGTCACCGTCGACCTTGAAGTACGTTATTCAGAACTCGTTACGCTGCCGGATGGCAGCCGCGGACATTCCTCCGGGTTTCGCTTCATCAACCCGCCCGACGACCTCAGCAAACTCATCGACGCAGTCGGCAAGCATTGATCGCCGAAGCCGGTCGGTGAATCAGGCTAGCCGCTATTCGTAGCGCAGGGCCTCGATGGGCAGGAGGCGCGAGGCTTTCTTCGCCGGGTAGTAGCCGAAAAATATGCCGATCGCACCGGCAAAACCGGCGGCGAGCACGATCGAGCCGCCCGAGAGTTCGGTGCGCCAGCCGGCGAACTGGGCGATCGCCGTGGCGCCGCCGACGCCGAGCAGGATGCCGATGGCGCCGCCGATCAGCGACAGGGTGACGGCCTCGACCAGGAACTGGGTCAGGATGTCGCGGCCGCGGGCGCCGACCGCCATGCGCAGACCGATCTCGCGCGTGCGCTCGGTGACCGAGACCAGCATGATGTTCATGATGCCGATGCCGCCCACCAGCAGCGAGACCGAGGCGACGGCCGCCAGCAGCAGCGACATCACCTTCGACGAGGCCTCTTGGGCCTGGAGGATTTCGGACAGGTTGCGTACGTAAAAGTCGTCGTCCTGTCCCTGCTGCAGCCGGTGGCGCTGGCGCATCAGCTCGCGCATGCGGGCCTCCGCTTCCGCCATGTTGGCGCCATCCTTGGTCTTGACCATGATCGAGCCGACGTTGCGCCCGGCGGCGTAACGGCTGGAGCCGAGTACGCGTTTGCGGGCCGTGCTGATCGGCATCAGGATGATGTCGTCCTGGTCCTGCCCCATCATGTTCTGGCCCTTGCGGTCGAGCACGCCGATGATGGTCAGCGGCACCTTGTTGATACGCACCACCTGGTCGAGCGGACTGCTCTCGCCGAACAGGTTCTGCGCCACGGTCTGGCCGATCAGGATTACCTTGCCGGCGCCACTGACTTCCGCCTGTTCGAAGCCGCGGCCCTCGATCACCGGCCAGTCGCGAACCTGGAGATATTCCGGCGAGGTGCCGTAGAACACCGTGGACCAGTTGGTGTTGCCCAGCACCACTTGTCCGCTGCCGCGCAGCGACGGCGCCGCGGCCTGGATTTCATCGATCTCGCGGTTTAGCGCGTAGGCGTCGTCCTCGGTGATGGTCGGCTGCGAACCGCTGCCACCGCGCGCGCCGCCCGAGGTCATTGAGCCGGAAAGGACCATGATGATGTTGGAACCGAGGCTCTTGATCTGGTCCTCGACCCGCGCCTGGGCGCCGTTGCCGACGGCGATCATGACGATCACGGCGGCGACGCCAATGATGATGCCGAGCATGGTCAGCGCCGAGCGCAGCTTGTTGATGCGCAGGGCGAGCAGGGCGATGCGCAGGGTGGCGGCGAAGTTCATAGTTGCGCCGCCGCGTCTTTCGGCGCGTTGCCGTGGTCTTCGATTACCTTGCCGTCGCGGAAGGAAATGATGCGTCCGGCGAAGTCGGCAATGTCGTGCTCGTGGGTCACCAGCACGATGGTGATGCCCTCGCGGTTGAGCTGCTGCAATAGCGCCATGATCTCGACGCTGGTATGCGAATCCAGCGCGCCGGTCGGCTCGTCGGCCAGCACCAGTTGCGGATCATTGACCAGCGCGCGGGCGATGGCGACGCGCTGCTGCTGGCCGCCGGAAAGCTGCGACGGGTGATGGTCCATGCGATCCGCCAGGCCGATCTGGGTCAGGCGCCGTTCCGCGCGCGGATGGCGTTCCGACGCCGGTACATTGCCATACAGCAGTGGCAGCGCAACATTGTCCAGCGCCGAGGTACGCGCCAGCAGGTTGAAGTGCTGGAAGACGAATCCCAGCTTGCGATTGCGCACTACTGCCAATTCGTCGCCCGAGAGCGCCGAAACTTTCTGGCCGCCGAGCCAGTAGCTGCCGGCACTCGGATGGTCGAGGCAGCCGAGCAGGTTCATGAAAGTGGACTTGCCGGAACCCGACGGCCCCATGACGGCGACGAATTCCCCGGCCGCAATGTCGAGCGTGACGCCGCGCAGGGCCGGCACCACGTTGCTGCCCATGACATAATCCTTGGCCAGTCCCTCGACCCGGATCAGCGGCTCGCTCACGGCTGCTGGGCCTAGAAAAGGCGCGGGCCGGGCATGCCGGCAGCCTTCGCTGCAGCTTGCTGCCCGACGATGACTTCCTGGCCCTCCTTGATATCGCCGGAAACGATCTCGGTCATGCTGCCGTCGGTGAGACCGAGACGCACCTCGATGCCCTTGGGTTTGCCGTCCTCGCCGACGATCCAGATGCGTCCGCTGCCGCCACCGCCGCCGGCTCGCGCGGCCTGCGATTCGCTGGCCAGTTCGTCGTAGCGCTTCTTCTGTTCAGGCGCGAGGATGGCCGCGATTTTCTCGCGGATCTCGGCGCGATTGCGCTCTTGCGCCTTGGCTTTTTCCGCCTCCGGCAGATCGCGGGCGGCCCTGAACTTGTCGCGCATGCCGGAGAAGATCGCATCGACCTTGCCCTGCTGGTCGGCATCGAGCTTCAGTTCGGCCACCAGCCGCTCGCGTAACTGGGCAAGCCCGCCGCCTCCGCCGCTGCTGCCTCCGGCACCAGCCGCTGCCGCAGGAGTCGGCGCTGACGGGACGGCGACGGTGGTCTTCCTGTCGTCGCCACTGCCCGTCGGGCGGTAACGCAGCGCCGCATTGGGCGCCTTGAGCGTCTTGTCCTTGTGCGCGGTGACGATGCGCACATTGGCTGTCATGCCCGGCAGCAAGGTGAGATCGGGGTTGGCCGCGGAAATCACCACGATGTAGGTCACGACGTTCGATACCACGGTGGCGGCCTTGCGTACCTGGCGCACCTCGCCCTCGAAATGGCGGCCGGCGAAGGCATCCACCGTGAAGCTGGCTTTTTGGCCGACGCGCACGCGACCCACGTCGGCCTCGTCGATCGAGGTTTCCACCTGCATGTCGGTCAGGTTCTTGGCGATGACGAACAGTTCAGGTGACTGGAGGCTGGCGGCCACCGTTTGCCCCGGCTCGATGCTGCGCTTGACCACGATGCCATCTACCGGGGCCGTGATCGAGGTGCGCTGCAGATCGACGCGGGCCGCCGCGAGCTGGGCCTCGCGCTGACGCACGACCGCTTCGCCGTTCTTCACCTGGGCTTCGGCCGAGGCCAGCGAGGCGCGCGCCGCGTCCAGGGTGTTCTGCGCCGTGTCGCGTTCGGCCGGGGAGATGAAGTTTTTCTCCACCAGCGTCTTCTTGCGCTCGTAGTCACGCTGGGCGTTGGACAGGTTGGCGCGGGCGCGGGACACCTCCGCCTGCTGCACTCCCTGAGCGGCGCGCGCCGCGTCGACGTCGGCCTGGGCCTGGCGTACGCGATGCTCATAGGTTTCCGGGTCCAGCCGCGCGATCAACTGGCCGAACTTCACCGGCGAGTTGAAGTCGACCAGGATCTCCTTGATCTGGCCGGAGACTTGCGAACCGACCTGCACCGAAACCACCGGATTCAATGTGCCGGTGGCGGAGACAGCGGCCGTGAGCGGGCCGCTCTCGGCTTTGGCCAGTTTGAATTTCGGCGAGTCACCGTTCGTACCGTAATTGCGCCAAACCGCGTAGCCGGCTGCGGCAATGATGATCACGGCGAGGGACGCCAGTCCAAGACGGGAGGATGTTTTCATGGTCGCGATTGTAGACGATCCGTTTGGTGAGGCATGTAACCGGATGTTAAGGAACAGCCCGCCGGAGCCGGCTGGCTGCCATGCGTGCTGACTGAACTGGCGAACCCGACGGCGCAAGTGTTCGCTGTCGCACAGACCGCCGGCGTGGTGCGGAACAGGATGCTTGGCAGAGCAATGTCGGCGCGCAAATGTACGGCTACGCAGGTTGCCGATCATCCGCGGGTGGCATTTCCCAATTACAAGAAGGAATAGAGATCATGAAATCGACATCGTTTCGCAGTCGCCTCGTCACTGCTTCCGCCATGCTTCTGGTCGCCGGCAGCGCCGGCATGCTGGCAGCAGGAACGGCCCATGCCGATACGCCGCGACAGGAGACCGCAGGCGAACTGCTCGATGACACGGTGACCACCACCAAGGTGAAGACCGCGTTTTTTCAGGACGAGAAAGTGAGCGCCCTGCGCATCAACGTCCATAGCAACAGAGGTGTCGTGCAGTTGAGCGGATTCGCCAACTCGCTGCAGGAAGTCGACCGTGCCGCCGAGATCGCGCGTACCGTGCCCGGCGTCATCGCAGTAAGGAACGATATCCTGCTGAAGTAGGGGCCGCGCTGACCATCAGCCTGGCCGACCCCGTCAGCGCTCTGTCTGCTGGCGCAAGTGCTCGGCGCGCTTCATCTCCAGATACTCGGCCCGATCCATCTCATGTAACTGCCGCGGATACCGCTCGACAGCCGTAAACCAGCTCTGCAAACGGTGTTCAAGGCGGACCGCGGCTACCGCGTCGGAGGCCCCGAGAAAGCTGTCGATCGCGAGGTAATAACGCATCGTGTTGCGTTCCACGAGGCCGCGTACCCCGCCAATATGGCTGACTTGACCGCCGACTTGAGTACTGCTCAGGGTGAAGCCCACTTTGTCGTTGCCGACGGTGCCGAGATAGGTCTTCAAGGCCAGCCGTGCGGCAAGATTGATGGTGTAGGAGTAGGTCAGATGGACGAAGGTCCTGGCGTTCGGCAGCGCTACCGCTTCCAGGCGAACGCGATAGTCGCTGGTGCCGAGCGGTCCGTTTTCGGCGTCGAGGGCAATTGCAAAATAGTCCGGCGTCGCCGCGGCGGCGCTGAATCTGAATTCGATACGCTCTGAATCGGCGAGTGCTTCCTGCTTTTTGCTACCGACATTCACTCTCAGGACGGTGCCGGAAGGTCCTGCCACCGCATGGCAATACTTCGTGTTGATGTGGAGCAGCATCACGTCGCACCAGTGATCCGGACTGGCCAGACCGGCACTGACCTTGTCCAGCGGGTAATCGACGATTGCGTAGATGTCGCCCTGCAACCGGTCCGCGGTTTCAATGGAATCGAGAACCAGCGGCCGTCCGAATTGATTGGTCCGCAATTGTTCCTGCATCGACACATGGCGCTGGCGCAATGTCGCCCCAGGATCCGGTCCCGGCGCAGCGGCCTCGGCGACAGCCGTAGCACAGATCAACAGCAGGCATGGCACCGCGCCCAGCGAGCCCGACCGCAAACGCTTATTCACGTCGGTTGCCCCGCTGCAAACGTGGGAAGGGGGTCATATCGCCTGTATCGGCTGGCGCAGATCGAGGACAAAAACTTCGTGATCGTCCGCCATCCTTCGCGATACGCTGACTTCCACTGCAAACCCTTGGCCGCGGGCGTCGGTTGCCTCGAATTTCCGCCAACCGGCGTCTGCGCCGAGATGGACGAGATACCTCGCGTCATGGCCCGGTGATTCGGCATGCCCCAACAGGCCGGCGATAAACGCCGAAACCGGCTTCCCCAGCAGTCGGCCCCGGCTTGTCCCGAATATGTCTTCCACGGCAGCCCCGCAACCGCAGATCATGCCGGCGCCATCCACGATCAACGCGGTGTGCTCGCGGCCGCTCGCCGGGTTCGCTGCGGCATGGACCGGGTTGGGTATCGAGTGGTACTGCTGCGGCGCAATTCTGGCGTGGGCGATCATGGTCGTTATCCTTTGCCGATTGACAATGAAACATCCGGTGCTGACAGGCCTGCTCTGATTTTGACTGACGAAAATTGAAAATAGTTCAGGAACAATGTTTGTGCATCGAGCCCCGCGCATTACTTCTTCGCTTCGTAGCCGCTCGTCCGGTTCTTGTTCTGCAGGGATTTGATCAGTCCGTCTATGCCGCCGCGACTCACCTCGGTGGCAAAGGAACTGCGATAGTTGGTCACGAGGCTGATGCCGTCGACCTCGATGTCGAAAATCTTCCATCCAGCCTGCAGCTTTTCAAGGTAGTAGTCGAGCCCGATGGGTTTGCCGCTGCCCTGATTGACCTGGGTGCGTACCTTGGCGTCCGCGCTACCGGCACTCATCTTGAACGGTTTGAATTCGACGGTCTGGTTCTTGTACCCGGTCAAGGCCTTGGCATAGGTACGCACCAGCAGGGTGTGAAACTCGTCGTCCAACTGCTTCTTCTGAGCGACGTCGGCGCTTTTCCAGTTCTGTCCGACGGCGAGTTGGGTCATGTGGGTGAAATTGAAGTGCGGCAGCACCCTGGCTTCGATCAATTCGATCGCCTTCTTGCTGTTGCCAGCCTGGATATCCTTGTCGCTGCGGATGATTTGCAGGACCTCGTTGGTGACGTTCTTCACCAGGGCATCGGGAGCCACGCCCGCCGTCTGGGCTTGTGCCATCGTCGTAAGACCTGCCATGAGCAGCAAGACGAGACTGTTCAGTTTCATTTGTTACCTCCTCGGGATGGGCGCGCCATTGTTCATCGTCGGTCACTGCGCAAGAGACACTGTGCAGTAACCAGGGCAGCGATGAATTGATGGTAGGCAAGGCTGCCCTGGCCATCCGTCTGCCAGCGCACATAGCAATAGTCGACATCGCAGCGGATTGGACGCTGCTACAGCGAGGGACAGGAAAATCGATGTGTCCGCGCCGTCGTACCGGCCCGGATTCCGGACGCGCGGAAAGCTTGCTCAGGGGCCGATGCCGGCGCGAGCCCTGTCCTTGAATGAGCAGGTCTTGTCCTGAATGTGCCCCGCGTAATGCTGCTGGAAGGCGCGGCAGATGTCCGGCTTGAACAGCCATTGCCGGTCGGACGTGGTAAAGAAGCCGGCATCGATCGGAAACTCCCGGTCGAGGTAGATCTCGAACATCCTTACCCCATCGGACGGGATCTTGTGCCGGTGCAGATATTCGACCAGGCCGCAAACGGTGTCCGAGAAGTAGGACTTGTACTCCTCGCTTTCATCGAACATGCGAATCCTGGCCTCATAGGTATAGGGCAGACTCTTGTCGTATTTCGACTTCGGGCCCAGCACTGCTTCAAGAAAGCTCATGATTGATCTCCTTGATCGGGGACTGTCATGGTACTCCGCGATGCGTTTTCAAGCACGCGCTTTCCGAAAATGCCGGCCGCTTGCCGGGCCGCGGATCATGACCCACTCAGTTACCAAATTGCGCGATGAAGCGACGGTCGATCCTGTCCTTCCAGCGCCATGCCCAGGCGCCCGATGTGCTGAATCCGCCCCATGCCGCCAGCGCGTGCTGGTGGCCGGTGCTGAGCAGATACAGCGCGCGCTGTTGCGGTCGCCATGGCGTCAAGGCTTGTCTCTGGCAGATGGCGCGCAGGTTGTGCGCCAGCGGCGGACCGGCACGCACCGCGAACACGCCGGACTTGGGCCGGGCATCGGCATAGGCGGCGACATCGCCGACAGCGAATACAAAGGGGTGGGAAAGGCTCTGCAGCATCGCATTGACCCGGATGAAGCCTGCATCGTCGGTGGCGAGGCCGCTGGCGGCAGGCCAGGCCGGTGCGGCCGCGCCGGTGGCAATCAGGGTGGCGTCAGCGGCCAGTTGCGATCTGTCGTCAAGCTGCACGTGGCCGGGCCGCAGGGCGACGGCGTGCCGGCCGCCCAAGTGCGCGATGCCTTGCGCGGCAAGCAGCCTCGCTGCCTTGCGGCGCAACAGAAACGGAAAGCCGGTCAAGGGTTCGCGGTTGCTGCCGATCAACGTGAGGCGGACGCGGTTCAGCCCTTCCGTCGCAAAGCGAGCCTGGATGGCAAAGGCCAGTTCCGTCGCCGCTGCGCCATCGCCGACTATTGCCAGCCTGAACCCGTTCTGCCGGGCCCTTTCCAGCAGGCCGGGCCAGGCGGCGACGAAGCCCTCGATGGGTCGGATCGGCAGTCCGTGTTCGACGGCGCCGGCAAGTCCCGCGAGATTGGCAGCGGGGCCGGTATCGATCGAGACATGGTCGAACGGAATGCTTGCGCCATTGGCGCAGCGTATCTGCTTCGTCGCCAGATCCAGCGCGGTACAGGATGTTTGCACGAAGCTAGCGCCGGCGCGCCGGGCCAGCGAATCCAGCGCCAGGGCGCACTCTTCGATCGCGTAGTGGCCCTCTATCCAGCCCGGCATCATGCCCGAATAAATCTGGCGTGCATACGGCGATACCAGGGTCACGTCGGTGTCGGCAAACGGAGCTTTGGCCAGCGCTGCCAGGACATGCACATGGGCATGTCCGCCGCCAATCAGGACCAGTTGTTTCACGCGGTGGCCTCTGCCTGCTGCAACGCTTGCCAGCGCAAGACATCTTCCGCCCGATCGACATCCCACAGCGTCGCCACCTCCTGCCAGCGCAGCCCCTGTTCCGAGAGTCGGCGCCGTGTTTGCGCCATGACCCGTGTCGTGCTCCAGGCTATGCCTGTAAATATTTCGGGGCAGGGCTGCCTCAGTCCTGCCAGGAAATAGCCGCCGTCTTCCGTCGTGATGAAAACGGCATCGAACCCCGAGCACAAGGCGCGCGCTGCCTGCTGAAGATGCGTGGTGCCGAGGGCGGGGCAATCGGTGCCGATCAGCAGCAGCGGTCGTTCCTTGCATTCCGCAAAGATGTGCGCCATGCGTTGCCCCAGATCGACCTCCGGCTGGGTGCGCAGATCGAGTCCGTAACGTCGTTGCACGGCGCGGAAAAAACGGTGTTGCGTATCGGGTGCGCACCACAGCGTCACCGGGCCAAGGCCGGCGGCGCGGGCGGTGGTCAGCGTGCGCAGGGTCAACTGCCGATGCAGGCGCGCCGCGCCGCCGGCGCCGAGCGCCGGAATCAGCCGCGTCTTGGCGTAGCCAGCCTGCGGCGCCTTGGTCATGACGGCAATGGCGACGTCTTCAGGGAGCACGCGGCAAGTATCCGTAACGTTGCGCCAGACGCTTCGGATCGGCGCCGAAAAAGAAGGCGGCACGCAGCCACCACATCAGCAGTATGGTGCGCAGCACGCCGTTTTTTTCCCAGCGCCGTCCGGAAGTGATGACGGTGTCCGCCAGGCAAGCAGGTGGCGCCACACGCTTGAGGGCGGAGCACAGGACAATGTCTTCCATCAGGGGCAGATCAGGGTAAGCGCCGGCGCTGGCGAAAACCTCCCGTCGCACAAAAATGCCCTGATCTCCGGTGGCGATGCCGGTCAGGCGCGAGCGCCAGTTCATCATGCGTTCGACGATGCGCAGCAAGGGATGCCGGCTGTCGATGCGCACGTCGAAGCGGCCCCATGACGCGCCCTCGCGAATCGCAGCTAGTAGGGCCGGCAGCGCGGTTTCAGGAAGTGTCGTGTCGGCGTGCAGGAACAGCAGCACGCGGCCCCGGCTGGCGGCGGCCCCCGCGTTCATTTGCGTTGCCCGGCCACGCGACGCGGCAAGCACGCGATCAGCCAGTGCGGCGGCCAGTTGCGCCGTGTCATCGACACTTCCGCCGTCCACCACGATCAATTCCACGCCCTGCGTCCGCAAGGCCTGCAGCCTTTGCAGCCGTCCGATGATCTGCGATGCTTCATCGAGCACCGGCATGATGATCGAAAGCTCAGGCGCCATCGTTCAGCGGCGTCGCCAGGCGTGAAAGCGTTCCACCCACGCCAGCAGTTTCTGCGGCGCGTGAGCCTTCTTCCATGCGCCGGCGGCGTACTTGTTGGCCTCGGCCAGGGTCGGATAAATGTGGATGGTGCCGAGTATCTTGTTCAGCCCGATGCCGTGGCGCATCGCCAGCACGTATTCGGCGATCAACTCGGCGGCATGTTCGCCGACGATGGTGACGCCGAGTATCTTGTCCTTGCCCGGCACGGTCAGCACCTTGACGAAACCGTACGCTTCGCCGTCGGCAATCGCCCGATCCAGATCATCCATGCCATAGACCGTGATCTCGTGCGCAATGCCGCGTTCCTTCGCCTCGCTTTCGTTCAGCCCGACGCGCGCCACCTCGGGCTCGACGAAAGTGGCCCAGGGAATCACCGAATAGTCGGCGCGGAACTTCCTGAACGGATCGAACAGGGCATTGACAGCGGCATACCAGGCCTGATGCGCGGCGGTATGGGTGAACTGGTAGGGTCCGGCGACATCGCCGGCGGCATAGATGTTGGGATACTTCGTCTGCAGGAACTGGTTGGTCTCGATGGTCTTGCCGGTGGCGATGCCCAGTTCCTCCAGTCCGTAGCCCTTGAGATTGGCCACCCGGCCGACGGCGACCAGCACCGCGTCGAAGGGAATGCGGACTTCCACGCCTGCATGTTCGGCGACCAGGATTTTCTCGCCGCCATCGATCAGGAACTGTTTGGCGCGGTGCTCCAGCAGCACGTTGATGCCCTCGTTGCGGAATCTCTGCGTGACCAGTGCCGAGGCCTCGGGGTCTTCGCGCATCATCAGGCGCGGCAACATTTCAACTTGTGTGGTTTTGCTGCCCAGCCTGGAAAAGGCCTGCGTCAGTTCGCAGCCGATCGGACCGCCACCCAGCACGAGCAGTCGCTGCGGCAATTCGCGCAGCGCCCAGACCGTATCGGAAGTCAGGTAGCCGACCTCCTCGATGCCGGGAATCGGCGGCACGAAGGGCCGCGCTCCCGCTGCAATCACGATGCTGCGCGTGGTGAGGCGCCGGCTGCGGCCGTCCTTGCCGACCACGTCGACTTGCCACGGCGAAACGATTTTCGCGCTGCCCGCTATCACCTCGACCCCGAGCCCGGCATAGCGCTCGGCGGAATCGTGCGGCTCGACTTGGTGGATGACGCGCTGCACCCGCTCCATGATTTCGGCGAACGAAAAGTCGGCGCTGGCGCTACGGCAACCGAACTCCTGCGCCCGTGAAATGTGCGACAGCAGACGGGCGCTGCGGATCAGGGCCTTCGACGGCACACAGCCAGTATTCAGGCAGTCGCCGCCGAGCTGGTGTTTTTCGATCAGCGTGACCTTGGCCTTGACTGCCGCGGCGATGTAGGCGGTGACCAGACCGGCGCTGCCGCCGCCGATGACAATCAGGTTGCGGTCGAAACTTCGCGGCCTGTTCCAGCCGGCATACACCTGGTGCGCCTTGATCGCCTCGACGATCTTCTTCGCGATCAGCGGAAAGATGCCGAGCAGGGCGAAGGAAACGATCAGCACCGGCGAGAGGATGCCCATCGGGCTGTCGATGTGCGCCAACTGGGTGCCGGCATTCACATACACCAGCGTCCCGGCCAGCATGCCGACCTGGCTGACCCAATAAAAAGTGCCAGTGCGGATCGGCGTCAGGCCCATCAGCAGGTTGATCATGAAGAAGGGAAACACAGGCACCAGGCGCAAGGTGAACAGATAGAAGCCGCCTTCCTTCTCGACGCCGAGAT
Source organism: Sulfuritalea sp. (assembly GCA_030651305.1). Taxonomy (GTDB): domain Bacteria; phylum Pseudomonadota; class Gammaproteobacteria; order Burkholderiales; family Rhodocyclaceae; genus Sulfuritalea. Next base: position 15,486 of record JAUSCI010000075.1, read on the forward strand.
TGATCGCCCGCAGGCGCTCGCCGAAACGCTGCTGCACCCAGTCCCGCAGCAGAAAGCGCGAGGCGAGGAAGGCCAGCGTGGCACCCATCGAAGAAGCGAAGGACACCAGCACCGTGCCCCACAGCAGGCCGAAAATCGCTCCGGCGACGAGCGTCATCACCGCCGCGCCGGGCAGCGAGAGGCCGGTGACGGCGACATAGGCGAGGAAGAAAACCAGCGCCGCCGTTTCCGGTTGCGCGGCACGCCAGGCTTCGATCGCCGCCTGCTGGCTCTTGAAATAGTCAAGGTTCAGGTAGCGGCCGAGATCGAGCGCGATGAAAGCCGCGCCGGCGGCAAGCAGCGCGACCAGCAGGATCAGGCGCCGGCGGGTCATGAACTCATTTACCGCTCCAGACTTCTTCCACTCTGGCGTCCCTGCCGCAAGACCTGCGGTAATAGTTGTAGCGGATCGGGTTTTTCTTGTAGTAGTCCTGATGGTAAGCCTCTGCCATCCAGAAGGCCGTGGCCGGAGCAAGTTCGGTATGAATGGTCTTGAACTTGCCGCTCTTGAGCAAGGCGTCGCGGCTTGCTTCGACGGCTTTGCGCTCGTCGTCGTTCGCCCAATATATGCCGCTGCGGTACTGGGTGCCATGGTCGCAGAACTGGCGATCCTTGACCGTCGGATCGATGTGCCGCCAGAAGTAGTCGAGCAGTTGCGGGTAACTGACCTTCTTCGGGTCGTAGATCACCATCACCGCTTCGGTGTGTCCGGTGGATCCCGAACTGACCTGTTCGTAGCTCGGATTCGGCGTCCTGCCGGCGGTATAGCCGGAGTTAACCGCGATGACACCGGGCAGCTTTTCGAAGTCGCTTTCGATGCACCAGAAACAGCCGCCGGCAAAAATCGCGGTGGCGCTGCCGGCGGGCACGACAGCCGGGGCGGCCGGTGCTTCGGCATGGGCGGCAGTCGCCAAGATCGCGCTGACGGCGAGAATAGTTTTGAGGAATGGGCTCATGTCCGCAATGCCGGCAAGGTTTCGGTCTTCGCCACGAACTTCAGGGCGACGCCATTATTGCAGTAGCGTTTCCCCGTGGGTTGCGGGCCGTCGTTGAAAACATGGCCCTGATGCCCGCCGCAGCGCGAGCAGTGATATTCGGTGCGCGGATAGATCATTTTGAAATCGGTCGAGGTGCCGACGGCGCCCGGCAGCGGCTGCCAGAAACTTGGCCAGCCGGTGCCGCTTTCGTACTTCTGGGCGCTGTCGAACAGCGGCAGGTTGCATGCGGCGCAGATGAACGTGCCGGCACGCTTTTCGGCGTTCAGCGCGCTGCTGCCGGGCGCTTCGGTGCCTTCCTCGAAAAGCACGCGGTAGGAATCCGCCGCCAGCAGCCCTTTCCAGTCCTGCTTGCTCTTGTTCAGCGGAAATGCGCTGGCAGCTCTGGCGGAGCCCATGGGCAATATGGGCAGCGAGAATGCGGCCATTAGTCCGGACATGCCTGAAATCCAGTTGCGACGGTTCATCTTGCTCTCCTGATGTCGGGGCTGACGTCCTCGGGCGAGGCGCTCAGCTTGCTTGAATTGCTGGCATTTGGTCTTGCCAGTCGCCTTATTCCTTACAGTTTGCCGATATTAGTCATCCTGCGTCAAAATGCGTTCCATGGAATTGGATCGTCAAGCCGAGCTGAATGCCCTGCGTCCCGACCTGCTGCGCTTCGCCCGCCTGCAACTGCGGGACGCCGCCGCCGCCGAGGACGCGGTGCAGGAGACCCTGCTGGCGGCGCTGACGGGCAGCTATCGCTTCGAAAGCCGATCATCCTACAAGACGTGGCTGATCGCCATCCTGCGCAACAAGATCATCGACATCATTCGCGGCCAGAGCCGCGAAGTGGCGGCGACTTCGCTGGCCGACGACGAGGCCGGCGATGACCTGCTCGCCGAGACCCTGTTCGATCAGCGCGGCCACTGGCAGGCGGCGGCACAGCCGGGGCGCTGGGCCGATCCCGATGCCTCCTTCGAGCAGCAGCAATTCTGGCGGGTGTTCGAGGCCTGCCTCGATCATCTGCCGGAAAAGACCGCGCGTGTTTTCATGATGCGTGAAGTCCTCGGCTTCGAGACCGACGAAATTTGTAAGGAAGCCGGCATCAGTTCGTCCAATTGCTGGGTAGTGTTGCATCGCGCCCGCTTGGGCCTGCGCACCTGTCTTGAAACGAAATGGTTTGCCGGAGCGGGGACCGAGGGCCAGAGATGATGCTGAGTTGCAGGCAAGCCACCGAACTGATGTCGCAGGAGCAGGATCGCCCGCTGACGATCTCCGAGCGCGTCGCGCTGCGCCTGCATGTCTGGATCTGCGCCGGCTGCACCAACTATCGCCGCCAGATGGGTGTGTTGCGCGCGGCCTGCCGGCGCTTCGGCAGCGGTGGCACGCCATGAGCGAGGCGCCCGCAACGGCCGCAGCCACCAACGTTTGCCCGCAATGCGGCGCGCAGTTTCGTTGCGGCATGGAAGGCGGCGACAAGGAGTGCTGGTGCGCGAGCCTGCCAGCCCTGATGCCGGTTCCCGCGACATCCGATGCAGGCTCGCCTGCCGCAAGCTGCCTCTGTCCGGTCTGCCTCAAGCTCAGGCTGGGGATCGCGATGGACCATGGCACGGGTAGTCCTGGATGATGGAATTCGCGCCTATGCTTTTCAGGTATTGATGTGGCGACAGTGCACGACACGGAATTCGACCTGCTGATAGTCGGCGGCGGCATCAACGGCGCCGGCATCGCCCGCGATGCAGCGGGGCGCGGCGTCAAGACGGTGCTGATCGACCAGGGCGATTTCGGCGGTGCCACCTCATCGGCCAGCACCAAGCTGATCCATGGCGGCTTGCGCTATCTCGAGTACTACGAATTTCGCCTGGTCTGGGAGTCGCTGCACGAACGCGAGGTCATCCTGCGCCTCGCGCCGCATCTGGTCGCGCCCTTGCGCTTCGTCATGCCGCATGTGAAATCCCTGCGGCCGGCCTGGATGATACGCGTCGGACTCTGGCTCTACGACACCATGGGCGGCAGACGCATCCTGCCCGGTTCGGAGGGTGTGCGACTGAAAGGCAAGGGCTTCGGCGCCGGGCTCAAGCCTGAACTCGCCAGGGGCTTCAGCTATTTCGATGCCCGCGTGGACGATGCTCGTCTGGTCATCGCCAATCTGAAGTCGGCCGAGCAGCACGGCGCCCGTCTGCTGCCGCGCATGCGTCTCGTCTCCGCCATGCGTGAGCATGGCCACTGGCGCGCCATGCTGGAAGATATGCTCACCGGGGAGCCGTCCGAAATCACCGCGCGGGTCCTGCTCAACGCCGCCGGACCCTGGGTCAGGGACGTGATCGACCACAGCGAAACCGAAGTTGCCGCCAGCGCGCGCCTGGTCAAGGGCAGCCATATCGTTGTGCCGCGGGTGCATCAGGGCGAGCACGCCTACATCCTGCAAAACATCGACAGGCGAGTGATCTTCATCATCCCTTTTCACGAAAACTGGTCGCTGATCGGCACCACCGACACCATCGTCGAAACCATGGCCGCGGCCGGAACGATCAGCGAGGAAGAAACACGCTACCTGCTGGACGCCGTCAACCGCTACCTGGCGAAGCCTCTCGCCGAGAGCGACGTAGTGTGGACCTACTCCGGCGTTCGGGCGCTGTACGACGACGGCAAAGGCGACCCGGCGGCGATAACCCGCGACTACACGCTGGTGGTCGATGACCGCGATGGCGTGGCCCAGCTCGCGCTGTTTGGCGGCAAGCTCACCACCTACCGCAAGCTGGCCGAGACGGTGCTCGACAAGCTGTCGCCGTGGCTGGCCTACCGGCGCGCGCCGTGGACGGACGGCGAAGCCTTGCCCGGCGGCGATTTCGATCCGGCTCGGCTCGACGAGGAAGTGGCATGCCTGTGCACCGGCTATCCGCAACTGCCGCGCGAACTGCTCAAGGACCTGTTCCACCGTCACGGTCTGGCTGTTGCGGCGGTGCTTGGCGATGCGCCGACCCTTGACGATCTGGGCCGGGATTTTGGCGGCGGCCTGTATCAGCGCGAAGCCGAATACTTCATCGAACAAGAATGGGCGATGGCGGCCGACGACATTCTCTGGCGACGCAGCAAGACCGGTTTGCGCATGTCGGCGGCACAACGCGAAGACTTCGCGATCTGGTTTGCCGATTCCCGGGCGAGGCAGCCATGAACACCGGGCACGGCATGCGGCCGCTGGCCGAATTCCCCTTGCCGGCGCGGTCGCGGATCGTTGGCGTGCTGGCCGACATCGACGACACCATCACCACGTCAGGTCGCCTCACCGCAGCCGCCTATGCCGCGCTGGAGCGCCTCCATGCCGCCGGCATCATGGTGATTCCGGTCACCGGGCGGCCGGCCGGGTGGTGCGACCACATCGCCCGCATGTGGCCGGTCGCTGCCGTGGTGGGCGAAAACGGCGCCTTCTGGATGCGCTACGAGGCTGGCGCACGACGCCTGAAGACGGTGTTTGCCGGGCCGCCGGCGCCTGATCGGCAGCAGCGGATCGATGCGCTTGCCGCCGAAATTCTGGCAGCCGTGCCCGGCTGTGCGCTGGCTTCGGACCAGTTCTGCCGCGTCGCCGACCTGGCCATCGATTTTTGCGAGGATGTGGCGCCCTTGCCGACGACGGCGGTGGACGCCATCGTGCGGCACATGGAAGCGGCCGGCATGCGCGCCAAAATCAGTTCCATCCACGTCAACGGCTGGTTCGGCGACTACGACAAGCTGAGCACGACGCGACGCATGCTGGCCGATGAATTCGGCATTGCGCTGGCGAACGAGGCGGAACGGCAGCGCTGGGTGTTTGTCGGCGACTCGCCCAATGACGCGCCGATGTTCGGTTTTTTTCCCAACTCGGTGGGTGTCGCCAATGTGCATGATTTCGCCGATCGGCTGGAGGCAAAGCCCACCTGGGTCACCCGCGCCCGCGCCGGCGCGGGTTTCGTCGAACTCAGCGAAGCCTTGCTGACCTCAGGGCGATAGCGCCACGGCGCGCGGCGCGAAAAGTCGGCGCTGGTGGTACGGCGAAATAGCGTGAGTACTACCCATTTGCCGCCTTCGGCCAGCCCCGGCGCGCGGCGCGGCGCAAGCTGGAGCGGACCACGGCGCGATGGAATGGCGCGATGAGGAAAATGTACGTACGCCCCAGGCGGTTGTGACAGTGAACGACAGTCGACAACGTCAGGCGATGTGGCGCAGGCGTCGAGCCTGATGTCGTGCAGAGTACCGACAACCGAAAGTCGAGGTGACTGTCGTCCTCGCCGAGCACGATTTCGTTCTCGGTCGCGCTGTAGATCCGAAAGAACCCGATGCGCCTCACCTTGCTTGCCGCATCTGCCTTCGCCAATCGATCGGAGGTCTTCAGGCCAAACCCGGCGACTAGCAGATCGCGGACCTTCATCAGCCGGGAAACCCAGGGCGCCGGACCCGAAAAGATGAAGCTGGCCAATTGCTCCGGATTCGTCGTCGATCCGACGGGAATCGGAATCGAGTAAGCGTCCGCGAGGTCGGTACGCTCGTACGCGCGAAAGACTCCGGACTCGGCGGGCACGGCGACGCAGGTGACGGCAAGAAAGTCCGTTGGCATGGTCAGATTCTCGACGCGCCGAACGAATGAAACGGCGGCATGGCACCTCTCACGCGGTGGTGGGTGCAACGACCGGAGTGCGGCCGATGCGACCCAGGTGAGTAAAACTGAAGCCGTCCGAATATTTGAGTCCGTAGCCAAGAGCGCGGTCGAAGCCAATGTGCGCGCACCAGATGAGGCCGACACAGAGAACGGTGGACTCGGGAAGAAGTATGCCGATAGCGAGGCAGCCGATAGCCCCGATGTATGAGTGCGCCAAATTGTAGCTGACAGCGCCGACCTTTGGCCCCGCCAGATAGCCGAGAAACGAAAGGTCCGGCGTGAGGAAAAATAGTGCGAATGTCCCCCATCCAAGACCGAACTTTGAATAGGCAATCGATGCGGCGATCAAGGCGCACAGCCCTTCGAGCCGAAGCACTATGCGGACTGCCCCTACTGTGGCGCCGGACATGTGGTCTCCTTATGTGCAATGTGGAAAGTGAGGCGCTTCAGCCAAGAGGTTCCTTGTGCGGCAGGGAACAGCGAGTTGCTCACGAATGGACCGGAGAAGCTGGGAGCTTCACACCGAGAGCATGAAGCAGCTTGAGCATCGTGTCGTAGCGCGGCTTCATCGCACAGCGTCCGTGTTGATGGATGGCTTGGGCATCTGTTGGCTTCGTGCTCGTCCACCCGACATAAGCCAGCGAAGAAACTTCACCCAGGGCGACCACGGACGAACTACAGGAACAGCACCGACGGCTGCCTGGGCAAGCGCCAGTGCGTCTTCCAGCAGTGCGTCGTGAAGCGGACGGATAATCAGCGGCCAGGATAGCAGCGCTGGTCCCTCGGCGCGCATCCCGATAGTGTGACGGAGAACCGACCTGTTCTCTCCCTTCGGCAGAACTTCAAGCCAGTGAGAACCATTGAAGCCGCGCGGGCCGAGAAAGCGGAACTTCACCATCTGACCGGGGCGGAATTCTTCGACAACGTAGGGGATAGGACCATGCCCGCCAACGGCTCCGACACTCAGCGGCCGGTCGAAGCGCATGGCTGGCCAGAACGCCTTGGGCCAAAGAGCATCATTGTCGGAAGCGAGCGAATCAATTAGCGCTCCGACTTCAGCGGCGTCAGCAGGAAGCTCGCGCTCGTGGATGTTTAGTACGTTCACTCGCCTTCCCAGTAGTTGAGTGATTCACTCGCTCGGCCTACAAACATGAACCGTTGCGGCTTGCCATCGGCACCCGCAGGAAGCTCAGCGAGCACGCCAAACTTTCCAGAGTCTGGATACTCGGCCAGTTCGGGCGAGAGCTTTGTGCTCACCGCCAGATAGCGCAACTCGTCGGTGCCGGTGTTGACGATTTGGTGCGCTGTTTCGCTTCCGCCGGGCGGCAAAGCAACCACGTCTCCTCCGCGAAGTGGATAGGTGGCGTCACCGATGCGAATCTTCCCTGTGCCGTTCAGGACGAAGACCATCTCTTCGTTTACGCGATGGTTGTGAAATGGGAACGCTGTCTTGCCGGGAGGCACCGCAGTAATGTTGTAGCCGAGCTTCTGTGCCCCGATACGAGGGCCGATGAATCCCGTCTTTGCGTCAAATCGATCAGCGGCGGCCCCGATCGGAGCCATTGCGGGAGGCCGTGGCTCAAGGATCACTTCATCGATGTTGATGATCGGCTTAGGCATGGATGTCTCCGGGTAACTGAAATTGTGGACAAACGCTCATGCGAAGCGGCTCGGCCCCTGAAACGCAGCCACGCTATGCAGCCTGCAACAGAAACTCAACTTTCACAGCCTCATACGGGAAAACAATCTGGCCGTCCTCTGTCTTGCTAAGCACACCGGCGTTGAGCAGCGCAGTAACGTCGCCGTGCACGGCCTTTACGTCGCGTTCAGCGCGGCGTGCGGCTTCGCGAATGGATACGGGCCCCGCCCCGCAAAGTACCTTGAGAAGTTCCCATCGCTTTTCGGTTAGCACCCTCCACAGCAACTCGGGAGTGGCAAAGCTGATACGCGCAGTCTTCTGAGCCTTTCCTGTCTTCCAGGCGCGCGCAAACTCAGCCATGGAATCGGCAGGGGTACGCACATCAAGAGTTACTGTTTTCATGGTTCCACCTCGCAATATCCTTCTGGAAGTCGGTGATCAATTGCTCCGGCGTAGCAAAAGCATAGACACTTTCCCTCTTGCCGAAATGCCGGTGATCGCCCTTCCCAACTTCGTTGTCGTAGCGCAGAACGCATTTTCCACGCACGACTGTTGTCAATCAGTCCAACGCTTACGTATGCTGACAAGGGGCCGAACGTCCGACATAACCGGCGCTGCGCGGCTTCATCGCGCAGCGTCCCCGCAACGAGTGGTTAGGCCGGGTATGGAGAAAACTGGTCAGCAACGGCCCACCACCTTTCACTTTCCTTGACGAAGAAGAGCATGTCTCTACCGCCCATGTTGATTGTTTGACCACCCATTTCAAAAGACATGTCGAAGTAATACGCAACGACAGCCGAATTGCCGTAGACCTGGATGGTCGGGTCGATTTCCTCCCAGCGATGGATGCGAGCGGCGCTGCAAAAGTCCTTCCATCCGGCAATGCAGGCAGCGCCGCCTTCTAGACGGTTGCGATCCGTGGCAGTGATAGCAACCATATTATGGTGAAAGAACTTGGAAAGGTCGTCGGGGTCTCCCTTCGTCCAAGCGTCATTCATTGCTCGGAGGGTAGACCAGATTTCTTGTTTGACTGGATCGGCAAAAGAGACCATGGGTACCTCCTTGGAAAGTGTGTGGGAACGGCCTGACGTCCAACGTCAGGGGCATTGCGCGACGCTTTATCGCGCAGCGTCCCCTGGACCACAGGGTTATGCCACGACGTCACTTGGCCCCCAATTTTGACAATGACAGCACGATTCCCTCAACAGATAGAAAGACATCTTCGCCAACTTCCTCGCGGCTGAGTATCCCGTCATGCAAGGCACTTGCCACGCCAAAAGCGGAATCCATACCAACAAACTGCGAATAGAGCTTTCGGGATATTCCGTTGTGGAATTCGTGAATTTTCTCATTCAGTTCGAAGATGTCAATTTCCTTGTCCTCCCACCGCACGAACTGGTCCTGTAGCGCACGAGTGGCGATAGACAATTCTCTTTCATATGCAACTCCGGCGAATTGCCGAAGCGCCTTCACCAGTTTTCTCGACATCTTCCGTGACACGAAAGCACCTCAGGCAGTTGGGGCATAACGTTCAAGGTCAGGGGCGCTGCGCGGCTTTATCGCGCAGCGTCCAGCGTCCAGCGACCGAAGGGAACGGGGTCGGCCGCCGGGTTGGGCCTCAAGGCCAGACACCAACCGGTTGTCAATCGCTTTCTAGCCGAAGAAGCAGCCATACTCATCTTTCTTGATGACGGACAGAAACTGGTCGAGTGTCTTTGCCTCGGGATGCGGTTCGTAGCGGTGCCATTTTCCATCTGCACGATGCCAATAGACCTTCCATATGCCTTGGTTCTTTGTGAAGGTGGCCTTGGCCACCGGCTGCTCGGTTTTCTCCTTCGGATTTCTCCAAGACGGCCGAACTTCAAATAGCTCAACGCTTTGGTTTGTTAAACGGAAAACAAAATCGAGTTGATCTCGGATATGAGCGGGCGGGCGGATCTTCTCGATGAAGTCGTTCATCGTCTTTTCGATCCGCGCTACTTCGAGAGTTGACATCATCATTGGTAAGAGGCCCAACGTTTGAAATCACCAGCGCTGCGCGGCTTCATCGCGCAGCGTCCGGTGGATTGATGGGTTGGGGCTCAACCGAACATCGCGAGAATCCGTGGCGAACGGTTACTTGCAATTGGATCATCTTGCCAAGATCGCGAAGAATACGATCGGGGTCAGCGGAATATATAGAACGCTCATTACCCCGTCAGACATCTTCTTTACAGGACTACTGTTGTACTCGGCAAGCTCTTGTGTTGTAGGCCACTCTGTTAGGGTAACTTGATAAGTCCGGTTCAGCTTCTGCGATTCCGCGGGTTCGATACCGGACTGGTTAGCGTAGCGGTGACCGCGAATGGATATGCCCTCGGACCGCACTACAATCGCGGCTTGGTTGATGGTGTGTCTTGTGTGGGGAGCCAGTACGCGCAAAACCTCTCTATTCGACTCGTTGAAAGCACCGTCTGGTGTAGATACAGAAAGCATAATCTCTCCCGTTACGGTCCTATCAGGAAGCACTCTAAACCAATAGAAAGTTGCTTCCAACTTGGGTCGAAGTTGTGAATCCAGGATCTCGATGAGGCGAACTGGCATATCGAAGACGTAATGATGTTCCTTGCCGAAGAAAACTATCTTCTTCTTATCGGCGGATAGCATGATCGCGGACATGTTTTCGTTATAGGTCCGGTTGGGTGGCGGCGACGTTGCGCAACCAGATGCAATCAGTGAAATGGCAACGCTTCCTATAGCCAATCCGAACAATTGCCGCCGAAGTGCGTTCGGAATTAAATAGTCCATTTTCTCTCCAATCTCAAACTAAGAGCTCGCTAACCGGATAGTGAGCGTAGCAATCTAGAGCACGGAACCTACTTAGAGCCCCAACGTTCAAGGTAACCGGCGCTGCGCGGCTTCATCGCGCAGCGTCCAGCGACCGAAGGGAGCGAGGTTGACCGCAGGGTTGGGCCTCTGACGGAACCGACGCCGCAAGCTACAACGCACGGAGAAGAGTCGGCGCTGGCGACACGGCGACCGGGACGCCGAGCGGCTACTCGCGCATGGCCCCATCAACAAATGCCTCATACTCAGCCAACGAACCACAGTTTGAATTCTGCCCTTGACGCGATTGAACACGACATCCCATTGGGGCGGCATTTGCATTACTCGACAAATAGTGGGCCAATTCGCGTGAATCACCGACGTTAATCAATCCCTGCATCACTTGGGGAGAGATTACTTCCTTCAGACCGTCCTTCGTCATAACCATTGACTTATTAGTGAACGTTACGCTTACCAAGCAAACGCCTAGCCGCCTGTTGTAGTGCGCTACATGCTTGATTGATCTTGGGGAACCCGGCGGATCGGCAAATTGTCGCGCAATAAACTTCTTTGCGTCGTCATTGCACTTAGTCTCAAGGTCTTCGGCTCTTGTAGTCGTTATGGAGAATGAAGCAAAGAGCATGACGATGGTGAACGCAAGCAAGCGACGCTGCGTCTTGCAACAAGGAAGCTGTTGAGCCGATCCTTCAGGGGTGATTTTGACTGACATCGAATTGTCCTTGAATGTTTGGGAAGCAATTGGTCTTTGGCGACTTCGATAAAGAGGCCCAACGTCTGAAATCACCGGGCTGCGCGGCTTTTCGCGCAGCTCCGGTGGATTGATGGGTTGGGCCTATAGACGGTACGGTCCGGCCACATCGGTAACAGAACAATTCATTTGCCAATGGTCATGTGTTGCTGCGTTGAACCAGCGCCAATCTCGCCACCCGACATGCTTTGACCGCACGCGCTACCAGCGGTGCATTCCAAACTGATGGAATTTAAATCGTACACGCGGGAGTGGCCGTAATCACCAGTCGGCAATGGCACTCCTTTTGGAATGTAGAACGTCGCGCTGTGGCCACCGTAAAGCCCGCCTGGATAAGTGAATTTTTTCAGTACAACGAAGGCGTTGTTCAAGTCAGGCGGAATGTTCGGAGGCGGTCGATTTTGCAGCTCATACTTCTTCTTGAGCGCATTGATCCAATTTGCCGCGTCATCCAAGTTGGCCCTACGCAGCATCCCGTTCTCCACAGCTTGTTCGAGCCCAGCTTGACCGGCTAGCGGCTCACGCTTGTTGTGAAACGATGCGGGCGTAGTGGTCGGCGACGTAACTAGCTCCTGACCTGTCTCAATCGGCTTCCCGATCAAGACACTGCCTGATTTTTCATTGACAGGGAAAATGCCGGTGATGGGTTGCGAGAAGAGCACCTGCGAGAGTTTTTGTTCTTTTCGCGCCTCGGCAGGTTTAGTGATTAGCCCGTAATTGAAGATCGCGAGAAACGACTCGTAACCTCCAAATGTCTTATAGTTAAAAGCATTCGTCTCGCAGGGGCCTTTGTCCGTATAGGTACTGATGAGAAGCGGAGTGGAGGTTTTCAAGCCGGCCACTCTCTGCCTGTAATACCCGTTAACAAACACGGCAGTAATCTTCGTTTCCTCGGTCCAACTGATATTCCAGATGGTCGGATTGGAGGCCCCCAGCATCAGGGCCACCGGCGCACTCGTGTGATTCACCACTACGTCAATCTGGCTAACTGTTCTGGCGCTTTGGTCAATTTGGAAATCAAGCTTTCTGCCTTCGAGTGCGCCCGCTCCCAAAACAACCAAGTCGTTAGCGAAGGTGGTATCAGGGAATGCGCAAGCTGCCGGCACGACGTCCTGTGCTGGGGCCACCAGCCTTTCCTTTGGCTTGTCGGTATGCGCACAGGCGCACAGGAAAGTTACGGTAGCGATTGCAGCGGTGATTGTCTTGGACACAAAGCCCCCTTCGTGGAATTAGATAAAGTTCGTACTGCACAACATTAGCCCCAACGTTTGACATAACCGGCGCTGCGCGGCTTCATCGCGCAGCGTCCGTGTTGATGGATGGGTTGGGCGTCATGGCATAAGTTTGGTAATCATGTAACCAACTATGCCACCCAAAATGGCTGATATGCCAGCAAGGGCGATGTCGTCTTTCTTGCGCTCAAAGAATGTTTTTACTTCACTACGTTGCTGGCTATGAACAATTACCTTGTTCTTCATGCCGGATCTAACGTTGAGTGGAATTGTCGCGAGTGACAGGAGAATGAGCAGCGCGCCAACGACGTATTCCTTTGAGACGATTTGCCATGTGCCTACAAGTACTGCGACGTTTGAAAGTGCAACGTAGAACCATCCGGGGTTTTTCTTCTTGCCACTATTTACGATATCTCGAACCTTCGAAACGATACCTCGCTGCACTAGCGTGTCTTCACTGATATATGCGCTGACACCATACGTTCGTAGATCAATTGAGATAAAAGGGTCGTAACCTTTCAAATACACATGGTCAAAGCGACCGGCCGGAAATTTTGACGCCAGCTCTGTGAGTTCGGATGGGTCTGTTATTTTGTATTCACCCGTCTTAATCTCAATCTCCTTACAAGCTTGGGCAAGGACTTCGACAATTTGTGCAAGATCGTCTAGGTAAAGAGTCGTGGGTGGAAAGTCTTCGCTTATCTTATTTGTTATTTTTTCCAATATCCTCTCCCTTGTTACTTTGACGCCCAACGTTCAAGGTGACCGGCGCTGCGCGGCTTCATCGCGCAGCGTCCAGAGAGCGAAGCGAACGGGGTCGACCGGCCGGTTAGCCATCAATTCGATGCAGCGAGATTGGTTTCTAGCACGCCCTTCTTTCCTTCCTCTTCAGATACGAGATGCAACATGTTTCTGGCGTAGAGGAGACCCATTTTCACTTCTTGCCAAATGAATGCGAGTTTCCCTGGCTTGACTTCGACCTCCAAGGTGTCGGTATTCTCGGCAGTAGAAGAAACGATGTGTTTTCCGGGCGTCACTTCCTTGTAGAAGTAGGTGTTCGCAGCGGTCTGGCCTACGATTTGGTTGTCGATTGCTACGTCCATCCTTACCGCGGCGCCCATGGATTCATTGCGGTAGATGTAGATTCCAGCTTTGTCTTTAGCGACAGCGAATGTCTTCGCTTGAGCGTCCTTCTTTGGGTCGCCCATTGGAACCGAGGCACAGCCAGAAATCGCAAGCGCAACAATCACGGGAAAGAATTGGCGTTTCATTGTGGTGCTCCTTTAGTGGTAAATGAGTGGAATTTTGATGGCTAACGTTCAAGGTCAGGGACGCTGCGCGGCTTTATCGCGTAGCGTCCCCTGCACCGCAGGGTTCGACGTCTCTCAGAAGGGAATGTCATCGTCAAAGTCGCTGAATTTCTGAGGTTCGTACCGTCCAATAGCATCTAGGCGCGACTGAATGTTCGCCAAAATAATTCGTCTCTTTTCATCACTGGATGACTTCATCAAGGAAATGAAGTTCTTTACACAAGAGACCGCGAAGCCGCTCTTGTGATATCTAAAGCCGCCATTTAGAAAGCACCGTAAGACAGGGGCGCAGTCGGGTGCTTCATCTTCGAGCATGAAGTTTCGATATGCTGACTCGAGCTTGGCAACAATTTTCTCGTGGTCATCCGTGTATTTTGTTCCGTTCTCGATTTTTGCTACGTGCTCCGTTAAGCCATTCGCGAAGGCTCTGTAGCTGTTGCGTTCTTGCCCAAAAAATTCGATCTCGGATAGTTTGTTTGAAAGCACTTCCCTTTCAACATCGAGAAAGCTGACAAAACGATTCTCTGGGGCGACTTGGCACATCTTTCGAACAACCGATCGATATGGGAAGTCTTCGATTGATAGGTCTTGGATAACCTTTTCGAACAACTTTCCGACGAAATACACTTCAGTAGCGAAGTCGTAGTTTTTCTCCGAGAACTCATTTGGTGGCTGGCACCACCAGTTCAAACTAATGCTTTTGTCAAAATCATCGGCGACCTCGACTCTCTTTCCAAACCCAAGGTCAATGATCTTTACTGTTCCGTCATTAGTAACCATCAGATTCATTGGCCTGATGTCACGATGAAGTATGTTCCTCGATTCGAGGTGGCAGAATCCCTTGATTGTTTGATTGAAAATGTCGGCGAGAGCACTTGGATTGTCATTGACGTATTCGTCCAAGTCGGAACCGTCCACGTATTCCATGAGTATGTACCCGGTCAGCTTCTCAGGATACAAATGGTAGTTGAATATCCTTACGACGTTTTGGTGGTACACGTCATGCAGCAGCTTGATCTCTCGTAAGAAGTTATCGAAGAATTCTTGCTTATGCTCTTCGTAATACGGCGAGTATTTCTTGCAAACAAACAGCTCATCAATTACATCGTCTCGGAGAAGAACAGTTTTTCCGCACGCGCCCTGCCCAAGCTCCTTGACGAGGACGTAGTTTCGTTTTCGCACAAACTCAATGACGTTATCACTCATCGCGGGCTTGGCTCCTCACGTGACGTCGAACGTTCAAGGTGACCGGCGCTGCGCGGCTTCATCGCGCAGCGTCCAGAGAGCGAAGCGAACGGGGTCGACCGCAGGGTTAGACATCGGGGCGGAATTACTATGACCATCTGCGAGCGATATAGGCGAGCATGAAAAAGAAAGCACCGAGGACCACAACAATTACGAAAGCGGGAGCGCGGCGTTGCGGGTTCAAAAATGTACCAATGTATTCTGCAATGGTGTCCACGGCTCGCTGTCTAGCAACCCAACCGGCCGCGCATAAGCACGTATAGGTGATGTAGGCGAGGAAGAGCACGACAAAGGTGTGATAGGCAACTGCAATCCAAAACGCCAAGGGATTGGAGACTCGACTAACCATCTCGTGGCCGTACTTGTGAATCTCGTGTATCGATCCAATAAGAATCCCATACGCGATCAGCGCGGCACCTATGGCTGTAAGTGCCATAAGTGGAAGCGCTCCAAGTCGAGCGACCCAAGTACCCGCCGATCCGGTAGTAGGAGAAGGTCGTGTGGAATTGTGATCCGGCATATGGTGTCGATGTCTAACGTGAAGATGACCGGCGCTGCGCGGCTTTATCGCGCAGCGTCCAGTGACCGAAGGGAACGGGGTCGATCGCAGGGTTAGGATGCATTCTTTTCAATACCCACTGTCTCTGGCGTTCATAGTGGGGTTGGGAAGTTCCTCAACACCATCATCTGGGCAAGAGCCATATTCGGGCGCCGCCTTACCGACATGCACTGAATAGAACACTCTGAACTTCTTACCTTGGGCTTCGACCGTGAAAGTCATTTGGTCAATACCTAGATAGCCTTCGTTAGGGTGATATATGTAACTGCTGTTGGGATATCGAGAATCCGGGACAAGCTCCCCATGTTTCGGTCCAAAGATGAGTGTTGTTTTCCACGACTCGACATCAAACTGCTGTTGTCCGAACTTCGTCATGAAGTAGCTCATCGGTGCCGTCGATGCGCTCACTCCGTTGGCGAGAGAAAAATCAGGGTGACCTACGGGCACCATATTGTTACAAACTCTAAAAATCCCGTCGTAGTGTTCCTCTGAAGAGGCCGGCGCACCCATGGCATTGCTCTGGAAGGCGCAAAAACAGAGCGCAGCAAATATGTGAGAAGCGTACTGCATCCTAACGTGATGTAGACGTCGCTACAAAACTGCCATATCTGGCAATTACTGGCCAGATATCGATATTTGTTTCCAAATATGGATGGGGCATTCTGTCCATATCTAGGCTTTTTCTGAAATGATCCGATGCGTCAGTTTCAGCTTGCGTACCGCCGCCCTGGGTAGCAGCCACAGCTTGCGCTTGCCATCCCGGATGCCTCCGGCGTCCTTGACCTGGTTTCGCATTTCGACTTCCTGGTAGGCGACGCGCACAGCCACCGGTGGCGGCAGCGGCCGCTCGTCCACGATCAGTTCGACGGTGGTGAGGCGCCGGCCTCGCGCGGTGTCCTCGCGGTAGCGCACGCATACCAGGGACGACCCATAGCGCGTCGCCAGGCGCTTGGCGCCGGCGGCGGCCGGCGACAGTTTCTTGAGCACGACCCCGCCTGATGGCGTGTCAATGCCTGACAACAATGCCGTTTGACGCTGGACGATTGGGCTGACGGCCACTGCATTCCTCCCTGCTTTGCGTTCAGCAAAGCTGAACATCTTTATTTTCGCTGAGAATAGTCGCGATTCATGCCGATGGCAAGCCTCGACATTGGCCGCGGCATTGTCCTGTGCCGTCCGCGGAACATCGGATGTGGCCTGCGACTCAACGAATGCCGGATCGATTACCGGGCATGGATTTGTCTCAGTCTTCGATGCGCAAGCCGCTTGCGGCGTCGAAATGATGCTCTTGCGCCCGGTCGTAGCGCACCGCCAGCTTTCCGGTACGCGCGGCAAAGGATTGATGCAGGCGGACGGCGACGCGGGCGCCGGTGGAATTGTCGCCGAGGTGGCCGTAGACCAGCGTATCGCTGCCCAGCGGCTCCACCAGATCGACGTCCACTGTCATCATCGCCTCGCCCGGCGCGCAGGGTTCGAGGTGTTCGGGGCGGATGCCGAGCAGGATGTCGCGGTCGTTGCGTCGGGTCGGGATCAGGTTCATCGGCGGCGAACCGATGAAGCCGGCGACGAAGGTGGTGGCGGGTTTCGCGTAAACCTCCAGCGGCGCGCCGATCTGTTCGGCGCGACCGGCGTTCATCACGATCATGCGTTGCGCCAGGGTCATGGCCTCGACCTGGTCGTGGGTGACATAGAGGCTGGTGGTGGCCAGTCGACGGTGCAGGGCCTGCAGTTCCGCGCGCATTTGCACCCGCAGCTTGGCGTCGAGATTCGACAGCGGTTCGTCGAAGAGAAACACCGCCGGCTCGCGCACGATGGCGCGGCCCATCGCCACGCGCTGGCGCTGGCCGCCCGACAGGTCACGCGGCCGGCGATCAAGATAGGGGCCGAGTTCGAGGATATCCGCGGCGCGCTTGACCCGCGCCTCGATATCGGCGGGCGCCATGCGACGGATCTTGAGGCCGTAGGCCATGTTCTGCCGTACCGACATGTGCGGATAGAGCGCGTAGTTCTGGAACACCATGGCGATGTCGCGGTCCTTCGGCTCGATGTGGTTCACCACCCGCCCGCCGATCGCGATCTCGCCGCCGGTAACGGTTTCCAGCCCCGCCACCATGCGCAGCAGCGTCGATTTGCCGCAACCGGAGGGACCGACGATCACCATGAATTCGCCGTTGGCAACCTCGGTGCTGACGCCGTGGATCACCTCGTGTTCGAGATAGGTCTTGCGGACGTCCCGCAACGATACGCTCGCCATCTATTTCTCCGTTTCCACCAGGCCCTTGACGAACCATTTCTGCATCAGGACTACCACCGCCACCGGCGGCAGCATCGCCAGCATGGCCGTGGACATCACCAGATGCCACTCGGTCAGGGCGTCACCGCTGGTAATCATGCGTTTGATGCCGATCACGGTGGTATACATGTTTTCATCGGTGGTGATCAGCAAGGGCCAGAGGTACTGATTCCAGCCGTAGATGAACTGGATCACGAACAGCGCCGCCATGCTGGTCTTGGACAGCGGCAGCAGGATGTCCTTGAAGAAGCGCAGCGGCCCGGCGCCGTCGATGCGCGCCGCTTCGGCCAGTTCGTCCGGGACGGTGAGGAAGAACTGGCGAAAGAGGAAAGTGGCGGTGGCCGAGGCGATCAGCGGCAAGGTCAGGCCGACGTAGGTATTGATCATCCCCAGATCGGAGACCACTTTGTAGGTCGGGAAGATGCGCACCTCGACCGGCAGCATCAGGGTGACGAAGATCATCCAGAAGCAGAAGTTGCGCAGCGGAAAGCGGAAGTAGACGATGGCGAACGAGGCGATGATCGAAATGGAGATCTTGCCCACGGCGATGACCACGGCCATGATCAGGCTGTTGAGCATCATCGGCCCGACCGGGGCGCCGGCGCCGCTTGCCGCGCCCGCCGTCAGGACCTGGCTGTAGTTCTCCATCATATGCGAGCCCGGCAGCAGCGTCATCGGCACCTGGATGATTTCTTCGAGGGTGAGCGTCGAGGCGACGAAGGTGACATAGAGCGGAAAGGCGACGACGACGACGCCGAGGATCAGCGTGGCATGCGCGATGAATGTCAGCCAGGGCCGGTTCTCGATCATCAGTACTGCACCTTGCGCTCGACGAAGCGGAACTGCACCACCGTCAGCGAGATCACGATCAGCATGAGAATGGCCGACTGCGCCGACGAACTGCCGATGTCGGCCGCCTTCATGCCGTCGTAGTAGGCCTTGTACACCAGGATCTGGGTCGCGCCGGCCGGGCCGCCCTGCGTGGTGGCGTCGATTACGCCGAAGGTATCGAAGAAGGCGTAGACGATATTGATGACCATCAGGAAAAAAGTGGTGGGTGAAAGCAGCGGAAAGACGATGGTCCAGAAGCGTCGTCCCGGCCCCGCGCCATCGATGGCGGCGGCCTCGATCAGCGAGCGGGGGATCGATTGCAGACCGGCCAGGAAGAAAAGGAAGTTGTAGCTGATCTGCTTCCAGACCGAGGCGATCACCACCAGCAGCATCGCCTGATCGCCTTGCAGGACCCAGTTCCAGTCGATGCCGTTCTTCTTCAGGACGTAGGTGATGATGCCGATCGAGGGGGCGAAGAGAAAGGCCCACAACACACCGGCCACGGCGGGCGCCACGGCATACGGCCAGATCAGCAGGGTCTTGTAGGCCAGCGCGCCTTTCACCACCCGGTCGGCCATGACCGCCAGCAGCAGTGCGATAAGGATGCCCGCCACGGCGACCAGTACGCTGAACAGCGCCGTGGTCTTGAAGGAATCCAGATAGTGCGAGTCGGCGAACAGCGCTGCAAAGTTGGCCAGCCCGACGAACTGCGTTTTCAGCCCGAAGGCATCCTGCAACTGGAACGACAGCCACACCGCCTGGCCGGCCGGCCAGAAGAAGAAGATCAGCGTGACAGCGATCTGCGGCGCGAGCAGCGCGTAGGGCAGCCACGCCGAGCGGAAGAAAACGCGTTTTTCCATTCCGCCCGCTGTTGCGTGCCTGGCTGGAGTTGCGCTCCGGCCCGGCCTACTTGTTGGCCGCCTCGAATTTGCGCAGGATCTCGTTGCCGCGCCGCACGGCCTCGTCCATCGCCGTCTTGGCGTCCTTCTTGCCCTGCAGCACGGTCTCGATCTCTTCTTCGATCACCTCGCGGCCCTGCACGAAGTTGCCGAAGCGCAGCCCCTTCGAGTTCGCCGTCGGCGCCTTGTTGTTCAACTGGCGGATGGCGACGTCGACGCCCGGATTCTTCTCGTAGTAGCCGGATTTCTGCGTCATTTCGAAGGCGGCCAGGGTGATCGGCACGTAACCCGTGGCGGTGTGCCAGTCCATCTGCACTTCGGGACGCGACAGGTAGGAGAAGAACTTGGCGATGCCCTTGTACTCGTCGGCCTTCTTGCCGGACATCACCCATAGCGTGGCGCCGCCGATGATGGAGTTTTGCGGCGCGCCCTTGATGTCGTCGTGGTAGGGCAGGAAGTGGGCGGAAAAGTCGAATTTCGCGCCCTTGCGGATCTTGCCCATGGCCGAGGAACTGGAGGTGAGCATGGCGCATTCGCCGCTGATGAAGCGGTCCTCGCCCTCCTGCTTGCGCCCGGCGTAGGTGAACCAGCCCTTCTTCGCATAGTCGCCGAGCATGGCGATGTGCTTGACGTGCGCCGGCGAATTGACCTGGAACACGGTGTCGATGCCGGCCATGCCATTTTCCTTGGTGCCGATCGGCAGGTTGTGCCAGGCGCTGAAGTTCTCGACGTGCACCCACGACGGCCAGCCGCTGGTATACACGCAGGACTGCCCGCTGGCCTTCAGCTTCTCGGCCGCAGTGGCGAATTCCTTCCAGGTCTTCGGTGCCTTGGCCGGATCGAGGCCGCCCTTCTTGTAGGCATCCTTGTTGATGTAGAAGATGGCGCTGGAACTGTTGAACGGCATCGACAGCATGTTGCCCTGGCTGTCGGAGTAGTAGCCGGTCACCGCCGGCAGATAGTTCTTCGGATTGAACGGCTCGCCGGCTTCTTTCATGATCTCGTAGACGGGCTTCACCGCGCCCTTGGCCGCCATCATGGTGGCGGTGCCGACCTCGAACACCTGCACGATGTGCGGCGCGTTGCCGGCGCGGAAGGCGGCGATTGCCGCTGTCATCGACTCAGGGTAGCTGCCCTTGAACACCGGGCTCAGCTTGTAGTCCGACTGGCTGGCGTTGAAACCCCTGGCGATCTCATTGATCTTGTCATTGTGCTGGCCGCTCATCGAATGCCACCACTGGATCTCGGTGACGGCCTGAGCGGCGGAAGTGCTGAGGATGCCCGCGGCGAATAGCGTGACGGTGAGTGCGTTGAAGCGCATGGTGTTCTCCTCTAGGTGTTCGGGATTCCGGGTTTCGCTCCGGAAAATGCTATCGCAGTATATCGCGACACCATGCGGTCCATGTTGCCGCTCGCTGGGGGTCGTCGAGTATCGGGTTGGCCGGCGCGGGCGATCTACTGCCCGAGCATGGCAGGCAGTTGCGACAGGTTGATGATCTCGCCGTCCGGCGCCGCCGGTATCCGCTCGGGTACTTGCGCGAAGCGGTTGCACCAGATCACGCGAAAGCCGAAGGCCTTGGCCGAGCAGGCGTCCCAGCCGTTGGACGACAGGAAGCAGATGCGCGACGGTGCGAGCTTGAGGCGCTTCGCTGCCAGGTCATAGACCGACGGGTGCGGCTTGTAGACGCCCACCTCCTCGACCGACAGCACGGCATCGAAGACGCCGTCCAGTGCCGAGTTGGTGACCACCGCGGCCAGCATGGTCGGCGAGCCGTTGGACAAGATCGCCAGCTTCATTCCTCGCCTCTTCAACTCGCGCAGCATGGCCGGCACTTCGGGGTAGGTGCCGAGTTGCAGGTAGAGTTTCATCAGGCGTTCACGCAAGCCGGGTCGTTCGATCTTCAGCGTGGCGAGGGCAAAGTCCAACGCGTCGCCGGTCACCTGCCAGAAGTCGGCGTGCTGCTGCGTCAGGCCGCGCAGCCAGGTGTATTGCAGTTGTTTCAGGCGCCACAGGTCGGAGAGGCGCTGCCAGTCATCGCCCAGTTCATCCCGGGCGGCGCTGGCCGCGTTGTTGAAGTCGAACAGCGTGCCGTAGGCGTCGAAGACGCAGGCATCGATGTCGTGCAGTTGAAGGCTGGGCATGGTTTGTCCTTGCTTGGCGTTGGTCTTATCGCAGGGGCGCATCGAGCCGGGCAGGGGCGGCGAAGGCCTGCTGCGGAGTGTAGTCCGGACCGTGGGCGATGCGCTCGAAGTAGGACAGCCAGGCCGGCGAGCCGGCCGGCCAGTTGCGCAGAAAGCTTTCCTGCCACGCCGCTGGGTCGTAGTGGATGGGCAGCGCATCGATATGCACATCCCTGAGGGTGTGGCCGAAGAGCGCGCGTTGGGGCGAAGCCTGGAGCCCGATTCGGGTCAGGATGCCGAAGCGGGTGCCGGCGAAATTGGGCATGCCGGCGGCGCCGTTGTTGGCGATCAGCTTTTCGCCGTGATGGTCGAAGCGCCGCATTGCGGGCAGGCAGGTGTGGGTGCTGGCGAAGACGTCGACCCTGGCGCCGGCAAATGCCGCGGCCTGCCATTCATGCTCTGCGGGATCATCGAGGCGGGCGGCATCGAAACGCCAGCCGGCAAGCGAATCGGCGTCGCCGTGCACCACCCCGATGCCCAGCTCGCCCACCCGCCACCGTGCCACCAGCGCCGACTCTTGCAGGCCGGCGAGCAGATCGGGGTGCCGCGCGGCGGTCCGTTTGAGCGTGGCGTGAATCCGGTTCGAGCGCTCGACGGTGCCGTCATCGACCGACTCCGGATAGGCGCAACCGCAACCCGCCTCATCCGAATCCGCGCCCAACTCGGCCTCGACGTTGCCGAGAATGGCAGTGTGCCGCAGCACGCGTTCATTGATCGCGCGAAAGCCGGCATCATCCACATTGAACCAGTTGAAGTCGCCGTTGAAGCACAGCTCGACGGGCCCCGGCTCGGCCGCGGCCATGGCCTCGATGGCATCCAGCGCGGGCAGGTTGCCGTACAGCCCGCCGATCACATACAAAGTCTGCGCCGGGCGTTCCGGCGCATTGGCAATTGCCGTTGCGCCATGGCGATAGCGCGTCGGACACATGCGGCCGGCTACGCTCATGCCGTGCCCGATGCCGACGACATGCGCGTGCGCGGCAACAGCAGCGGCACGAAGAATCCCGCCGTACACAGCAGCAAGCCGTAGAGGTTGGTGCCGAGCAGGCTGGCGTATTTTCCGTCGCCGATGGCCCAGCCTGGCGGAATCAGATTCATCAGCTGCAACACGCCCAGCGTCATTCCGGTCCAGAAGGCGAGGTGAAACGAAAGCGGCGAGTAGCCCACCCGGCGCGAGAACAGAAAGATCGGGGCCAGTCCGATCACCATGGTGCCGCTGATGGTGGTCGCCTTGAGAATGTCCGTACCCGCAATCATCGGCAGATTGCCCAGCAGGGCGAATGCCACCATGGTTAGCGAACCTATGGTCATCGCCCGGGGCGAGGGCAGGCGTCCGGCCAGCAGCGGCAACTCGCGTGCGACCAGTTTGGACAGCGAGGTGAAGGTCGAATCCAGTGTCGACCCGGCCGACGAAACCATCACCACGATCATCGCGAAGAAGCCGGCGAATCCCAGCCCACGCGCGACGTCGGCCGGCACATTGCTGCCGATCTTCATGCCTTCGAGGCGGGCATGCACGCCGACCAGGCTGAACGCAAAAATCGCCATGAAGCCCAGCACTCCGGCCAGGATGAAGGCGCGCAGCATGGCTTTTTCGCGGGTAATGAAGCCGCGGTCGGTCAGCACCGGATCGTGGAATGGATAGGACAGGGTCTGCAGCAGCGCCACCAGCAGGAGATCGACGCCGGAGGCCAGGGTGAAGCTGCCTTGCGTCAGCAATTCGGCTGGCGCATGGGCCGGCAGGACGAAGGCCAGCACCACGCCGACGAAAAGAACGAAGACCACCGCCTGTATCACGTCGCTGAAAATCGAACTGCGCAAGCCGCCCTTGAGGCTGTAGAACAGCACGGCGGCGGTGAACAGCAAGGCCGAGCCGATGAAGCCGGGCGACCCGGTTTCGCCGTAATAGCCGCCGACGACGGCCGTGTTGCTCCAGACTTCGTTGAACAGGCGCACCAGGATCGCGGCCGAAAAAGCCAGCGCCGCGCCGCGGCCATACTTGCTCACCAGAAATGAAACCAGACCCGTGGCGCCTTCGCGCGTGCGCAAACGGTAGATGACCACGCCCGCCACCGGAATCGACAGCCAGTAAGCCGCATAGGCCAGCCCGCCGACGACACCGTAGGCGGCGCCCAGATTCGCCGCGTTGGTCACCGACTTGGCGAATATCCAGCTGATGAAGATGCTCATCATCAGCGCCCACTCCGAGGCCGGACGACCCTGAGCGTCATGGCCGCTGAAAAAGCCGGGTTCGTCGGTGGCGCGCGGCGCCACCAGATACATGCCGGCGCCGAAGACCAGCAGGAAGCCCCAGAAAAACAGTCCCTGAAATTCGCTCATCAATCAGTTCCCGCAACTCGGCGCCGGCGCCGTCTCGTTGCCCAGCGCGCCGCCGCAACTCGACCCCTGGCCGGCGGTGCAGCCATAGCAGTGATCGGCGACGCGGATCGGGCGCTCGTCGAGCAGGGCGGCGGTGACTTGGGTGATATGCAGGCGGGATCCCGACGGGTTGGCCAGGGCCAGGCCGAGTTGCTGGTTGAAGTCGCAGTCGTAGAGATAGCCTTGCCAGTCCACGCTGACCAGGCTGCGGCACATCACCTGCTCCAGATTCTCTTCGCGGTGGGCCTCGCGCAGCGTGCTCATGTAATCGTTGAACTGGCCTTTCGAGATCAGCATGCTGCCGAAGCGCTGGATCGGCATGTTGGCCAGAGAGAAGAGCTGGTTGAAGACGATGCCGTAATTCTCGCCGAGATGCTTCTTGTAGTCGGCTTCCAGCGCGGCCTGGGGCGGCGGCAGGCTGGCGCCTTGCGGGTTATAGACCAGGTTGAGGCTGAGCCCGCTGCCGGCTTGTCCGTAGCCCAGGGCGTTGAGTTGCCTGAGCCCGCGCAGGCTGGCCTCGAACACGCCCTTGCCGCGTTGCCGGTCGACGTTTTCCTCCAGGTAGCAGGGCAGCGAGGCGACGATTTCAACCCGGTGACCGGCCAGAAACGCCGCCATGTCTTCGAAGCCGGGTTCTTCCAGAATGGTCAGGTTGCAACGGTCGATGACGCGCAAGCCGCGCGCCCGTGCCGCCACTACCAGACGGCGAAATCGCGGGTTGAGTTCGGGCGCGCCGCCGGTCAGGTCGACCGCGCTGACTTCCGGGCTGGCGGCGAGAAAGTCGATCACGGCGTCGATGGTTTCGGCCGTCATTTCTTCCGTGCGATTCGGTCCGGCATTGACGTGGCAGTGCAGGCAACTCTGGTTGCAGCGGTAGCCGAGGTTCAATTGCAGTGTTTCAACGGCGCGCCGTTTCAGGGCCGGGAAATCGGTACGGGTGAGCAGGTGCAGGGTGGCATGCATGCAGGTTCTCCAGGAGGTGTTCCTGTTTGGTCGGCAAAACCGCCAATTGCTTACAGTGTGCATCAAAATTGCGGCAGACCATTCCGGCGTTCCGTGCGGATGCCTTGAGGTATTTTGGACGCAGGATATAGTGGAGCCTTGCCGGTTTCGCCGGACGCGGAGTATCGATGATGGATTTCACCCATTTGCCGCTGGACTTTGCCGGGCTCCTGGCCCTGGCGGCGGGGCTCGGCTGGGCCTCCGGTTTCCGCCTCTATACGACCCTGTTCGTCGTCGGGCTGGCCGGCCATCTGGGCTGGATAGTTTTGCCGGAGGGGCTGCGCGTGCTGGAGCACCCGTGGCTACTGGGCGCCGCCGGACTCATGCTGGTCGTCGAGTTCTTCGCCGACAAGATTCCGCTGCTCGATTCGGTCTGGGACACCGTGCACACCTTTATCCGCATTCCGGCCGGCGCGGCGTTGGCGGCCATGGTGTTCGGCGGTCAGGGGATCGAATGGCAGACCGCGATGGCGCTGCTGGGCGGCACGCTGGCGGCCGGTACGCACTTCACCAAGGCGGGCACGCGAGCCATGATCAACGCCTCGCCCGAGCCATTCACCAACATCGCCGCATCCTTCGGCGAGGACTTCGTCGCCCTCACCGGATTGTGGCTGATGTTCGCCCATCCCTGGCTGATGCTGGCCCTGCTGCTGATGCTGGCGGCACTGATCGCCTGGCTGCTGCCGATTCTCTGGCGCGGGATCGTCGGGGTTCTTCGCGGCCTGTCGCTGCCTCGCTCGCCAGCGTAGATTCCGCTGTGGAAACTCACGGCGTTCGCCTGACGAGGATCAGAAATCTGGCATTGCTGCTGGCGGCCTTGTCGTTTCTGATTGTCCTTATCAGCGCGTACATCCGCTTGAGCGGAGCGGGCCTGGGCTGTGACGGCTGGCCCGACTGCTACGGCCAATTGCTGGTCGGCGGGCCGCACCCGCATGTCGGCGCGGTCCGCATCCTGCATCGCGTCACCGCATCATTTTCGCTCCTGCTGGCGTTCTACACCGCCTGGCATTGCATTCGTCCCGACCCGATTCAGCCGGCGGCGCGCTGCGCCACCGCGCTGCTGGCCTTGATGATCCTGCTTACCTTCGTCGGCATCTGGAGCGCCGATCCGCACCGGGCGTGGGCCGGTTTCATCAACATCCTTGGCGGCACCGTTCTGGTCCTGCTGTCCTGGCGCACCGTGCTTGCCGCCGGGCCTGAACACGCTGCGGCCACGCCGCGTCGAAGCTCCGCCTTGCTGCACGCCGGGCTGGGGCTGCTGGCGCTGACCATCGCTCTGGGTGCGCTGATCGGCGCGCGCTACGCGGCCATTGCTTGCCCCACGCTGCCCGGCTGCGGCGATGCCGCCTGGCCCGCGGCGACCGGCTGGAGCGCGCTCAATCCCTTCGCCAGCGTGGCCACAGCGACCGCGCTGGGCGATGACGGTGGCGTCGCACTGCATCTGCTGCATCGCTACTGCGCGCTGACTACCTTGCTGCTGCTCGGAATCGGCGGCCTGCAGGCTCTGGCGCATGGCACGGCGCGCGCCAGCGCCGGCCTGATGCTGGCCTTGCTGCTGGTGCAGTTCGCGCTGGGTGTGCTGACCGTGATGAGCGGCTTCAGCCTCGGCCTCGCGGTCGCCCACGGCGTCTGCGCCACGGCGCTGCTGGCGGCGGGCATGCAGGTGTTGGTCAGGGTCAAGGCCGCGCCTGCCTGAAGTTGGACGCCGCTTGCAGGCGGCATGGCGCCGTATCATCGGCGCCGCCCGAGTGGATGCCGCTGCGCATAACGATCAGTCCGCGACCAGCTTCCCCAGGCGCCGTATCGCGTCGTCCAGCATGCCGCTCCACGGCTGGCCGCAGGCCAGGCGCAGGCAGTTGCGGTACTGGCCGCTGGCGGAGAACATCTCGCCCGGCACGAAGGCGATGCCTTCCTTCACCGCGCGCCGGTGCAGCGCCGTGCAATCGACTTCGCGCGGCAGTTCCAGCCAGAGCACGAAGCCGCCCTGCGGATCGGTGACGCGGGTTTCCGCCGGGAAGTGGCGCGCCACCGCATCGCGCGTGCGCGCGATCTGCTCGGCAAAGCGCCGCCGCAGCGTGCGCAGATGCAGGTCGAAGCCGCGCGACTCCATCAGCCCGGCGATCACGTGCTGGGTCAGCGGATTGGTCTTGCCGCTGGTCAATGTCTTCTGCAACACCACCTCCGCCGCGCGCCGGCCGGCGGCGACGAAGCCGACGCGCAGGCTCGGGCACACCGTCTTCGAAAACGACGTGCACAGCATGGTGTTGCCGCTCTTGTCGAAGGCGTGGATCGGTCGCGGCCGCGCGCTGGTGAAGCAGATGTCGCCGTAGATGTCGTCCTCGATCAGCGCGACATTGCGTGCCGCCAGGAGCTCCGCCAGCCGCTCCCTGGCCGCGTCGGGCATTACGCTGCCGAGCGGGTTGGCGCCGCTGGGGATCAACAGGCAGGCACTGACGCCGCCCTCGGCGGCGGGTTTCCGAGTCGCCAGTTCCAGCGCATCCACCGACACGCCGCTCAGCGGATGGGTGGGGATCTCCAGTGCGCGCAGGCCCATCGATTCCAGCAACTGCAGCATCACGTAATAGGTCGGCGATTCAACCGCCACCGTGTCGCCGGGCCGGGTCACGGCGCGCAGGCAAAGCGCCATCGCCTCGGTGCAGGAATTGGTCACCACCAGTTCGTCGGCGGCGAGCGGACAGCCCCATTCCAGCGCGCGCCGGGTGATCGCATGCAGCAACGGCGCCTCATTCAGGTTGCTGTGGCTGCTGCCGGCCAGCAGCCCCGGATGGCGGCGGACGATGCTGGCGTAGAGCCGGTTCAGGCGTGGCCCCAGTTGCAGTTCCGGCGCCGGCAGGGCCGAACCCAGCGGCACCATGCCCGGCGCCTCGTTGGCGTGCAGCACTTGCACCAGGCGACGGCTGACGCCCACCGCCACCGGCGCCGCCGCCGGCGCTCCGGCATGCGCCTCGACCATGCGCGCCGGGCGTCGCCGCACGTAGTAGCCCGATTGCGGCCGCGCCTCGACCATGCCCCGGCTTTCCAGGGTGCGCAGCGCCTGCACCACGGTCGAGATCGACAGCGCGCGCTGTCGCGCCAGGTGGCGCACCGAAGGCAGGCGGTCGCCCGGCTGCAACTGGCCGCTGCCGATCAGGGTGGCGAATTCGTTGGCGAGGTTTTCGTAAAGCATCGTGGCTGGATTGTGACGCCGTGAGCGGCGGGGCGACCCGCACAGTAGTCTGCATTATCGATCGGCACAGTTGCAGATTGGCGCAACTGTCACGGTCACAATTTCGCCGGGGTGCATCTGTATCGGCCGCGCGACACTGCCTAGCATGGCGACATCGACCAAGGATATATATGGACCCCCACGCTCACATTCGTTCGCTGCCCCCCAAGGGGGCGCATGCCTCCCTTGGGGCGGCCCTGCGGGAGGCATAGCCATGCCCGCCGGCGAAACCCTGCTGCTGCATCCCGACCGGCCGCTGCGCCTGGATGCCGCGCGGCATGCGGAACTGCATGTCGAATCGGGCACAGTGTGGATCACCGCCAGTGGCGCGGCGGGCGACTTGTTTCTCGCCGTCGGCGAAAGCTATCGAGTGCCGCGCGAAGCGATGGTGCTGGTGGAGGCGGTGCGGGGCGCGGCGGGGGTGAGGCTGGTGGCGCGCAAGCGCCGATTGGTGGTGGCGGTGGAAGCTTGGTGGCGCGAGCTGCTGCCGGGGGCCATTGCTCAGCCCCCAATCGCCGTATTGCCAGCGCCGACTCCTGGGCCGACCAATGCGAGTTCTTGGCCGGTACTTGTTGCTTCCCGCCGCGCCGCGATAAGCTGTCGCGAAGCCCGATGGAGACGGACATGAAAATACTGGTACTTGGCGCCGGCGGCGTTGGCGGCTATTTTGGCGCCAAACTCATGCGCGCCGGAGCGGATGTGACATTCGTGCTGCGCGACAAACGGCGGCGGCTGATCCAGGAGCACGGGTTGAGCATCGAGGCGCCGAATGACAGCTTTACCGTGTTCCCGAGGTGCGTCACGAGCGAGGAACTTGCGCCGGACTACGATCTGATCATGCTGGCGCCAAAATCCTACGACCTCGCCGATGCGCTGTCGTCGATTGACGGCGCCAGCAGCAAAGGCGCGATCCTGCCTTTTCTCAATGGGCTGAACCACATCGCGCTGCTTGACCAGCGCTTCGGCAGGCGGCGGGTGCTCGGCGGTGTCGCGCACATCGCCGCCACCCTCACCGCGACAGGCGCCGTCAGGCGGCTCACCGCACTGCACTCGCTCACCGCAGGGCATCGTCACGCCGACCACGAATCGATTGCCAGGGAGTTCATTGCGCAGTGCGCGGACGCGGATTTCGACAGCTACTATTCGGATGACATCGAGCAGGTGCTGTGGGACAAATGGGTTTTCCTGGCGACCCTGGCCGGCATGACGACGCTTTTTCAGGGCACGGTTGGCGAGATCGTTGCAACGCCTTACGGCGCCGCGCTGGCCTGCAAGATCCATGACGAATGCTGCGCTATCGCGGACCGCTGCGGCTATCCCGTCAATCAGTCGTCGCGCGACAAGGCGCTGGCCATGCTGACGGAGCCCGGTTCAACGTTCACTTCATCCATGCTGCGCGACATGAAGGCGGGGCAACGGACCGAACACGAGCACATTCTCGGCGAAATGGTCCGCCGCGGAATCGAACATCATGTGGCCTGCGATCTGATCGCCATGGCGTACACGCGGATGGCGGTAAGTTCCCCGACTTCAGGACAGGATGCGGCCTGATCGTTGGCGTTCCGGCGCGTCACGGTCGATGATCCTGTTTGTGCCAAGACGCTTCGATCATCCTTTCCGGGCCAGGGCGGCGCGCACTCGCGGCCACAGCAGGTTGAGCGCCAGGCCGGCCATCACCAGCGCCGCGGCGGCCAGCTTCCAGGGCGGCAGCGGTTCGTCCAGCATGAGCGCCGACGCGCCCATGCCGAACACCGGAATCAGCAAAGCCATCGGCGTGATCGTCGCCGCCGGATGCCGGGCCAGCAGCCAGCCCCAGGCCGCATAGCCGAAGATCGAATTCGCCCATGACTGCCAGGCGACGGTCGCCCATGTCGCCGCATCGGCCGCCTGCAGGCCGGCCGCCACGGCATCCCAGCCTTCGACGAAGAGCGTGAGCGCAATCAGCGGCGGTACGGCGAAGGCGCTGGACCAGACCACATAGGCGACCATATTGGCCGGGGCGCCCCGTATCGCGGCGATGTTGCCGCCGGCCCACGCCAGCGCCGCCAGCAGCACCAGCAGCAAACCGAGAGGCGTCGTGGTGCCGTCGGTATGCAGGATGATGACGGTGATGCCTGCCGATGCGAGCAGCAGGGCGAACCACTGGAAGCCGCGCACCCGTTCGCCGGAGAGGCGCATCGACAGGCCGATGGTAAAGAACACCTGGACCTGGATCACCAGCGAGGCAAGGCCCGGCGAGATATGGCCGTTCATGGCGACATAGAGCAAGCCGAACTGGCCGACCCCGATCAGCAAGCCATACAGCGCGAGGTTGCCCAGGCGCACCGCCGGGCGCGCAAGGAAGAACATGGCCGGAACCAGCACGAGGCAGAAGCGCAAGGCCGCAAACAGCAGCGGCGGCAGATGCCCGAGGGCGAGCTTGATGACCACGAAATTGGTGCCCCAGACGGCGACCACGGCGAGCGCGAGCAGGAAGTGTCGCAAGGGAAGGGCGGCGGGCATGCGGGGATTGTCGCATGCGGGAATTAGGTCAAGCCGGAGTCTCGTCTTGTGGCTGGCCCCGGCCGTCCCCGGCAGGCCCGTGGCTCCGTCAGATTTTTGATTCCTCCGCCCCGGGCCAGCCGGCGCCGGCCTGAGTGCCGTGTCGCCAGCGCCGACTTTCAAGGCGCTGCCGGCCTCATCGCGGACGATTTGCGCTCCGGCTCGAGTCGGCATAAACTAGTCAGATGACTGGTCATCGGAGATACGCCATGAATACTTGGCCCGTGCAAGACGCCAAAGCCCGTTTCAGCGAACTGCTGGATGCCTGCGTCAGCGAAGGTCCGCAGGTCGTTACGCGGCGCGGTTCGGAAACGGCCGTGCTGATTCCCATCGCGGAATGGAAACGGCTGCGCGACGCGGCGCGCCCGTCGCTGAAGGAACTGCTGCTGTCCGCCTCCACTCGAGCGAATCTGGCGCTGCCGGCGCGCGGCAAGGCAAAGCGTCGCGCCCCGCCCGCGCTTTGACGTTGCGATGTATCTGCTCGACACCAACGTCGTTTCGGAATTGCGCAAGCCGCGCCCGCAGGCGGCCGTGATTTCCTGGCTGGAAGGCATCGACGACTCCGATCTGCACATTTCCGTGGTCACCTTGGGCGAGATCCAGACCGGCATCGAAATCACGCGCGAGCAGGATGCGGCCAAGGCGGCCGAGATCGAAGCATGGGCGGACCAGGTCGCCGCCGCCTACAACGTGCTGCCGATGGATGCCGTGACGTTTCGGCAGTGGGCGAAGCTGATGCACCGCCAATCGGATACCGTGTATGAATATGCGATGATCGCGGCCACTGCGATGGTGCATAAGCTGACCGTGGTGACGCGAAACGTAGGCGACTTCAAGCGCTTCAACGTGCCCGTGTTGAATCCGTTTCGCTAGGCACAGCCCCCGGCCGTCACCGGCAGGCCCGTGGCTCCGTCAGGTTTTTGATTCCTCCGCCCCGGGCCTGCCGGCGTCGGCCTGAGCGCCGTGTCGCCAGCGCCGATTTTTCCACGGACGATCGGAGTCGACTTCAGCCCAGCTGATCTGATTCGGACTGGCTCATCCAGTGAGCTTTCGCAAGCGTAGATTGCAATCGGTGGTGACGATTCGGCATTTCTATGGAGGCGAACAATGATCAGCTTTCTGAAGGGAGCAATGTGGGGATTTATCATCGTCGCGGTGATACTGTCGTCCATCGGCGGCTTATGGTGGCTTTTCCCGGCAGCCGTTTTATTCGGCTGGGTGGTCGACCGTGTGGCAAGGTTGATTTTTCAAGGGGATAAACAGCAATGAAGACGATTGTTCTGATTTCCTGCGTGAGCAAGAAACTGGCACATGCGGCCAGGGCGAGAGACATCTATGTCAGCCCTTTGTTCCGGCTCAACCTCGCGTACGCCGAATCGTTGAAGCCGGACGCGATCTACGTGCTATCCGCAAAGCACGGCCTTCTGGCGCTGGAAGATCAGATCGAACCCTACGAACTTACGCTCAACACCATGGGAATCGGGCAGATCAGAGCATGGGCCAGCGGCGTGGTGTCGCAGCTTGCAGCGGTGGCCGACCTGAAGCGCGACCGTTTCGTGTTTCTGGCCGGTGACAAGTACCGGAAGTTTCTGGTTCCCCACATGGTTCATTCCGAGGTGCCGATGCAGGGCCTTACCATCGGTCGGCAACTTCAGTTTCTCAGCCAGCGGACATGAGCGACATCTGCGCCCAGTTGCATCAAGCCTTGCGGGTACCGGAGCGGCATCGATTCCCCTTCGACACCAAACGGATTCCATCGAATGGACTTTACGTGTTGTTCGAGAAGGGCGAGACGGGCCACGGCGGTGATCGGATCGTGCGCATAGGCACGCACACTGGCGAAGCGCAACTGCGATCCCGACTCAAGCAGCACTTCATCACGCCCAGCAAGGACCGCAGCATCTTCCGCAAAAATATCGGTCGCGCCCTGCTGAACCGCAATCACGACCCGTTCATTCGCGAATGGGAATTCGACCTGACTACAAGGAAGGCAAAGGACGAGTTGGGGCCGCTGGTTGATTTCAGGAAGCAGGCCGAAGTGGAACGGCAGGTATCGGCCTATATCCGGGAACGATTCGAGTTCGTGGTGATAGGTGAAGCCGAGAAATCTTCTCGCATGAACCTTGAGGCGAAGATGGTTTCAACAGTGTCGGTTTGCCGCGATTGTGGGGCCTCGGCGGGATGGCTTGGCTTGTCGTCGCCCAAGGACAAGATTCGCGCGAGCGGCCTCTGGCAGGTAAATGAACTCTACGGTGAAGGGCTTTCCGCGTCGGAGCTGGCAAGAATCCTGGCCAAGGTCAATAACTGATCCAGATGGAGGCCAATCGATTTCCGAAGCGGCATTGAGGTCGACTGGTGGTGATTACCAGGGCGGCCTGATCGCCGTACCGCCAGCGCCGACTTTCTTGCGGATCTATACCGCGCCAATTGAATTCGACGCCGACCCCTAATCGATTGATGTTGAATCCGTTTCGATGAATGCAATCTGTCGCGCTCAAAATCAACGCTGAGATTTCCGAAGGAAGAATACCGACGCGACGTAGCATGTCAGGCGGTCAGAAAGTCAAATCACTCTGACCCTTTGGTTCAGGCGGGCAGAAAGTGAAATTACTCTGACCCCAATGACAATTCATTTGATTCACTAGCGTGAAGCAGACTCGTATAGTTACGCGTATGAAGTTTTCAATTGATGTTCACGACACAGAAGTATCACAGTTGCTGACGAGCTTGATTCAGATAACCGGAATTGAGCCGTGGAGCCGTCGTTTTGAATGGCTTCATCGTGAATTCGCCGAAAACCCGTTTATGGAAGAGTGGCTTCGGGAACGGTGCTCTATTGAGTGGACTTTCAATGAGGTGCTTTGTAGCCAACCCTTGACCCCGCAGTCGCCATTTCGAGTCGAAAACATGGCGCAGTACGAGTTGGTGGCATTTGCAGCAGGCGTAGTACGTATATACGAGCGTCTCAGCGCGGTTGGGAAGCACAGACTCCGCGGAATGTTGTTAGACGGAATAAAGGAGGACAAGGGACTCCTGTCAATTCAGCATGAGGTCTCGACCGCAGTCCACCTCATGTGCCGCGGATTTGATGTCGAATTCCACGACTTGGAGCAGGGCGGTGGATTTGACTTCGTAGCTCGAAAGGATAGTGTCGAGATCGAAATTGAATGCAAGATGTTTTCAGCAGACTTGGGTAGGAAAATCCATCGTCGACGTATGGCTGTACTCTTTCGAGAATTAGCCAGCACACTCGCTCAGATATATCGATCGGCGTCTACGGGCCTGATCGTACGAATAATAATTCCGGATCGTTTGACGCCTTCTCCTGAGCAACATCAGGAAATAGATCAGGCGCTTCGGTTTGGCATACTTGGTGGTAAAGCAGTTACGCGGACAGAGTCCATTGAAGTTCAGGTGTCGAACTTCTCAATCGAGAGCAGTTCTTTCAGTAAGAGTCCCCAACAGCTTTCTCAGAGAGAGATACAAGACTTCGTTTCCGGGTACACCGGTCGCTCGAACTCAAACCTAATGATCCAATTTTCTCCGGGTCAGCGCGCTGTCGTTCTGTCTCTCGAAAGCCGAAAATCAGACGAAGTACTCAACGGAATGCACCGTCAGTTGCGGGAGGCAGCAAAGGGGCAGTTCACCAAGACTCGTCCGGCAATTCTCGCTGTTCAACTTCACGACCTTACAGTAGAACAATTCGCCGATCTCGCGCAATCGGACAGCCCATGGAGAGGAAATGCCACAGGGTTACAGTTGATGACCTCTGATTTTCTACAAAGCCCTTCGAGAGCGCACATCCACAGCGTAGCCTACCGCTCGCATGGTTTGCTCACTGACAATCAAGCTGAAGGTCAGAAGCGAGTAGAAGGACTTTCTTATCAGATCGGGAATGGCTATCACCCGCTGTACAAAGACCCAAAGTATTCGGTTTTCGGCATCTAGGTTGTACCGATTCGTCGACGGTTCTGGATCAAGCGTCGAATGACGGACTAACCTAAATTCGCCACCCCACTAACCACATGCCCTGTCGGCACCAGCCTTGACGCCGGCTCGCAGTGCCGGGTCTGGTCGTCGAAGAAGAAGTCGGGTTCGAATTCGCGCAGGAAGTGACTTTTCTGCAGACCGCCGAGAAACATGGCTTCGTCGACCTCGACCTTCCATTCCATCAGGGTGCGGATCGCGCGTTCATGCGCGGGGGCGCTGCGCGCGGTGACCAGCGCGGTGCGGACTTTCATTTTGCATCCGGCGCTGTCGGCGCGCAGGCGGTGCAGGGCGTCGAGCAGGGGCAGGAAGGGGCCGGGAGGCAGCGGCTTGAGTGCCTGGCGTTCCTCGTGGTCCTGGAAGGCGGCGAGGCCCTGTTCCTGAAGAATCAAATGGGCCAGGCTCGACTTTATTCAGGCTGCTTCGAGATGAACGAGTGGCATGTGGTTAATTGCCAACTGGTGGATATCGGCACGTTGCGAGGCATGCTGCACGTCGATCCCAACCAGGGCTCCTGCCGCGTCGTAGTCCAGTACCACTCCATCCACGACCTCGTCGGAGTCCACCGAAGGCCGCTCGGCCAGGTGGATATAGAGTGAATCGGTCGCCGCGTCGTAGTTGAGTTTCATGGCTTGAATCTCCTGTCGGGGAATGCATTGTGCAGCGTGACACCATCCGGCAGCGTTACGACACGTAGATGGCGTCCGAGTTCCTCAATCCAGATCCAGTATCGCACGCGCCCGTCCTCGGGCTGGACTTCGCGTCGTACCGGATTCCGTAGCGCCTCGATACACCATTCCAAACGAATGTAGGGTCGCTTTTCTATCACATCGTTGCGGAAGTAGTCGGTCATCGGCTGCATGCAAGCATGTTGCCGGCCATCCCGTGCCACGTCAAGCCAAACGCCGCGACAGCCAAACGCCGTGCCACCAGCGTCGACTCCCGCGACTCGCGCTTTTAGCCGGTAGGACTCACCATTAGTGACATAAGGTTGGCTTGAGATAGACCGGCTGATCCGTTTGGATGCTAAGCAGAATTCGCCACCCCGCTAACCACATGCCCCGTCGGCACCAGCCTCGACGCCGGCTCGCAATGCCTGGTCTGGTCGTCGAAGAAGAAGTCGGGTTCGAATTCACTGAGGAAGCGTGATTTCTCCAGGCCGCCGAGGAACATCGCCTCGTCGACTTCCACCTTCCATTCCATCAGGGTGCGGATCGCGCGTTCGTGTGCGGGGGCGCTGCGCGCGGTGACCAGCGCGGTGCGGACTTTCATTGTTCCGCCGGCGCTGGCGGCGCGCAGGCGGTGCAGGGCTTCGAGCAGGGGCAGGAAGGGGCCGGGCGGCAGCGGCTTGAGTGCCTGGCGCTCTTCGTGGTCCTGAAAGGCGGCGAGGCCCTGTTCCTGGAACACGCGCTCGGCCTCGTCGGAAAACAGCACGGCGTCGCCGTCGAAGGCGATGCGCACTTCCAGCGGGTGCTTTTCGGCCTCGGTCAGCGATGCTGCATACACTCGTGCGGCGGGGAAGCCGGCGTTGAGCGCTTCGCGCACGTCGACTTCGTTGGCGGACAGGAACAGGTTGGCGCCCAGCGGCTTGAGGTAGTGGTAGGGCGGCCGGCCGCGCGTGAAGACGCCGCGTTCGAGTTCGAGGCCGGCGGCACTGGCGGACTTGAATATGCGCAAGCCCGAGACCGGGTCGTTGCGCGAGAGGATCACTACGGCCACGCGCTGGCGTTCGGGCGTGTTGAAGGCCAGCAGCTTCTGCACCAGCGGGAAGGCGACGCCGGGCCGCGCCGGCTGGTCCATGCGTTCGAGTTGCAGGCGCATGTAGGTGGAATCGTCCTGATCTTCGAAGACGCGGTTTTCCTCCTCGAAATCGAACAGCGCGCGCGACGAGAGCGCGACGACGAGCTGGCCT
The DNA here is from genome assembly GCA_030651305.1 of Sulfuritalea sp. Taxonomy (GTDB): domain Bacteria; phylum Pseudomonadota; class Gammaproteobacteria; order Burkholderiales; family Rhodocyclaceae; genus Sulfuritalea. The sequence goes on from JAUSCI010000075.1 coordinate 51,945, forward strand.
TCGAGACTGGCGGGCATCAGGGTCTTCCTTGGGCGTTGCGGTCGCCGTGCCGCCAGCGCGGACTTTTGTGGGTAAGCATGATTGGAAACCGATGCCGGCAAGTATACAGCTAAACACCGCGAATCCTGTGATGACCATGATGTAATTATGGGTTTGACATTTCCGATCAGCGATCTATGCTGACGAAGCCTGCCGCGTCCGCAGCGGTTGGAGTTCGTTAATAAAACCAGTCAAGGAGACTATGATGAAAAGGTTTATGACGCTGATTGCCATGTTGGCATTTTCGGGTGCTGCGCTGGCCTTTCACTGCCCGGCCGACATGAAGAAAATCGATGCCGCGCTCGACAAGAAGCCGACGCTTTCCGCCGACCAGATGGCCGAAGTGAAGAAGCTGCGTGCCGATGGCGAAGCCTTTCACAAAGCTGGCAAGCATCAGGAGTCGGTGGATACGCTCGCCAAGGCGATGAAGATCCTCGGCGTTTGAGCCGTTGAGCAGGGCGCCGCGTTCCGTGTGGTCCTGGAAAGCGGCGAGGCCCTCATTGCGGTACCCGCGCCGGGCGTTGGCGGCAAGCGCCGCTTCGGTGGAGATGACCATGCGCCGGCCCAAGACGCTCTCGTGACCGGCCGCGACTTCGCCCTGTTCGCGGTGGCCGCGCTGCTCGCGTCGTGTTCCGCCACGATGCCCGATTTGCCCCCGGCGCCGTCACCGGTCGTGGTCGCGCAACTGGCGCCGGGCGGCAAGCTGCGCGCCGCCATCAACTTCGGCAACCCACTGCTGGCGACGCGCGATGCAAGCACGGGCGAGCCGCGCGGCGTCTCGGTCGATCTGGCGCGCGAGCTGGCGCGGCGGCTGGGCGTGCGCGTCGAGCCGGTGATCTACACGGCGGCGGGCAAGGTGGTCGAGGGCATCAAGGCCGGCGCCTGGGATGTCGGCTTCTTTGCCATCGATCCGGTGCGCGCGGCGGATACCGATTTCAGCGCGGCCTATCTGGTGATCGAGGGCGCCTACGTGGTGCCGCAGGATTCGACCATCCACCGCAACGAGGACGTCGACCGCGCGGGCGTGCGCGTGGTGGTCGGGCGCGGCAGCGCCTATGACCTTTATCTCAGCCGCGAATTGAAGCAGGCGAAGCTGCTGCGCGCAACGACATCGCAGGCGGTCACCGACATGATGGTGGCGGAGAAGGTCGAGGTGGCGGCGGGGGTCAAGCAGCAGATGCAGGCCGACGCCCGGCGCGTGCCCGGCTTGCGCCTGCTCGACGGGCGCTTCATGGAAATCAACCAGGCGATGGCGGTGCCGAAGGGCCGCGCGGCGGGTGCGGCCTACGTGGCGAAATTCGTCGAGGAGATGAAGGCCTCGGGCTTCATTGCCGATGCGCTCAAGCGCCACGGCATCGAGGGCGCCATGGCGGCAAACCCGGTAGCGGGGCTAGCGCGCCAATGAAACGGGGCGACGCCTTGCCCGCGTTGCCCCAAGAAGGTTTATGCGGCCCTGGCTCAGCAGCCGGCGACGCACTTGCCGCCGCCGTCGAACTCCATGGTCTTGTCGCTCAGCGGCAGATGCACGGGCACCTTGACGGCCTTGATGAAGCTGTCAGTCTTGCTCCCCGGCAGCACCTTGCCGCCCTTGGTCGCGACTTCATTGACGTGCGAGGGGATCACCGAGGCGGGCCTGACCAGGTCGTTGATGACGTAGGCTGCTTCGTTCGGGCCGGTGGTGAAGGTGTCGCCGATGTTCATGACGGCCAGTTTTGCGGCGTAATGGCCGCGCACGACCTTTTCCTGCTCGCCGGTGATGCCGGTGTCGCCGGAGAGATAGGCCACCAGGCCGTTGCTGAACTTCAGCACGTAGCCGGTTGCCTCGCCGACATAACCGGCGATGCCGGCGTCCTTCATGTGCTTGCCCAGCTCGCCGCCGATGTAGTCGGGATCGAGGCCGTTGCTGTGAATCGCCTGCACCGTGGCGATCGTCACGCCGCCGATTTTCACGCTGGCGCCAAAGCGGGCGAGGATGGAGTTCTTCGGGTCGCCGCCGGCGGCCTTGAGCTTGTTGGCGAAGAAGGGCGGCATCTCGCTGCCGGTGACGATCCTGGCATTCTTGGCCACAGCGATATTGACGGCGCTCGAATTCGGCAGGGCCGAGACCGAGGTGTCGGGCTTGTCGCAGCTGCCTGCGTTGGGCGCCTTGTTGTGGGCGTTGCCGACGTGGTCGCCATGCATGTGGCTGATGAGGATGATGTCGATCTTGCCCAGGCGCGGATCGTCCGCGCCGGCCACGGTGCGGCCCGGATCGTAGAGGATGCGCGTGCCGCTCGGGTCCTCGAAGATCATGGCGCGGTCGAGCGGGCAGAGTTCGCCCTCCTGGCCGCCGAGCGGCGTGACTTTCACGGTGGTCGCCGCCAAAGCCGGCTGCGCCATCAGCGCGGCAATGTAGCCGACGGCGAGCGTTCGAAGCAATGAACTGATTTTCATGGGGCTCTCCTGTTGGGCATTTATTGTGATTTGGGACCTGCGCCAAAACACTACCATAGTTTAGGTTTGAACGAATGCACGTTCGGGGAGATTTGCCATGCAATGCGCATGGGCATGCCGGCCATCGACGGCCGGCTGCTTCTTCAAGCTGCCGAAGGCGATCCGGAGGATCGGGATTTCCTTGGCCTGGCGGTCTTCGGCGCGGCGGCATAGAGCTGCGTCATGCGCGCGGCCTCGTCGGCGACGCGCTGCCTCAGGTTGGCCGGGGCCAGCACCTCGACGTCGGCGCCGAACTTGAGGATGTCCATGATCAGTTCGCGATGGTCGGCGTAGGGGAAGTCGAGCAGCCACGAGCCGTCGGCATCGAAGCGGCCCTTCTGCTTCGGATGCCAGGTTTCCTGCGCCACCCAGCGCGCGCGTTCGGCCGTGAAGCGGAGCTTGGCGCGCTGCAGGGATCGTCCGGAGAAGATGCCGTAGCCGGGACCGAGCGCTTCGTCCATGGTGCGCCGGGAAACCTCGCGGGCTTTTCGTTCGACGACGTTTGCCTGCCGGATCGAGTCGAGGGCAAAGTTGCGCAGGCTTCCGCGCAAGTGGCACCAGGCGTCCAGGTACCAGTTCTCGCGGTAATAGACCAGGCGTTGCGGCGACACTTCGCGCTCGGTGGTTTCGCCGCTGCCGCGGGCGAAGTAGGTGATGGCCAGGCGCTTGCGGCGCAGCAGCGCGGCGCCGACTTTCTCGAAATGCGCCAGCTTGAGGTCGCGCTTGCCGAGGCCGACGATCAGCACGCGGCGGCGGATTTCCTCGGCGGTGTTTTCGGCGCTGCCGAGCAGGTTGTTGAGGCGGGCGATCAGCGGCTGGATGTGCGGCGTCAGTATGCCGCCGGGATCGAGGTCAACCAGCAGATGCTGCATGGTCAAGAGCGCATGCACTTCGCCGGAGTTGAACCACAGGCCGGGCAATTCGTACTGCGCGCCGCCGTCGGGATGCGGGGTGTCGAAGCGATAACCGCCGGCATCGCGATCCCAGACGATCGGCGCGTTGAGGCGGTTGCGCATGTATTCGAGATCGCGCTTGAGCGTCGCGCGCGAGATTTCGAGCGCCGCCATGAGGTCGACGAACGACACCAGGCGCCGCTCGTGAATCATCTGGTCTATCTTGTAGAAACGCTCAGTGCGATCCATGGCGGGATTCCGAGGTGAATTGGCGGAAGTGTTCGAGGCGGCGCGGGTGGATGACGCCGCTGGCCACGGCAGCCTTGATCGCGCAGTCCGGCTCGGCCATGTGCTGGCAGTCGCGGAAGCGGCATTGACCGAGGAAGGGACGGAACTCGACGAAGCCGAATTCGATTTCCTGCGGCGTCAGGTGCTTGAGGCCGAACTCCTGCAGGCCGGGACTGTCGATCAGCGTCCCGCCGTTCGGAAGTTTGTAGAGGCGGGCGTAGGTGGTGGTGTGCTTGCCGCTGTCGAGCGCGGTCGACAGTTCGCGCGTCGGCGCGGCGGCGCCGGGCACCAGGGCGTTGATCAGGGTCGATTTGCCCATGCCGGATTGGCCGACCATGACCGAGCTTTCGCCGGCCAGCAGCGGCAGCAGCGGAGACGGATCGAATTTCGCCGAGAGTTCGACGACGCGGCAGCCGAGCGCGATGAAAGGTGCCAGCAGCTTTCTCGCATTTGACAAAACTGAGGGAAGTGCGGCGGCGAGGTCGCACTTGTTGAGGACAATGACCGGTTGCAGGCCTTCATGCTCGGCGGCGACCAGCGCGCGACTGAGCAGCATGTCGGAAAACGATGGATCGGTGGCGACCACCAGCAGCAATTGCGTGGCATTGGCGGCGATTAGTTTTTGCCGGTAGGCGTCGCTGCGATAGAGCAGGCTGCGCCGTACTGCGTGGCCGGTGATTTGGCCGTCGGGGGTAAGGTCGACTTCGTCGCCGACGGCGAAGGGGCTTTTCTTGCCGAGCGGATAGCCGGTAGCAAGGCTGCCGCCGACGAACTCGATTTCGTAATGCCGGCCGAAGGCGGCAACGATGGTGCCGCGTTTGAGCAAAGTGCTGGTCAACGAAAACTACAGCGCGAGCAAGGCATCGATCTTGGCCGCGCAGATGAAGTCGTTTTCGGAGAGGCCGCCGATGGCATGCGTGGTGTAGCTGACGGTGCACCGGCCCCAACTGACGGCGAGGTCGGGGTGATGGTCCTCGCGGTGCGAGATCCAGGCCGTGGCATTCACGAAGGCCATGGTCTCGTGGTAGTTCTTGAAACTGTAGGTCTTGCTGATGATGTTGCCTTCGCGCTGCCAGCCGTCCAGCGTGGCGAGCATCTTGGCGGCTTCATCGTCGCTGAGTGGCGGCACGCCGCCTTCGCAGGGCTTGCATTTGCCCTTGGATAGATCGCAAACCAATGTCATGGCATTTCCTTTACGAGGCATTCAGCCGTGCGATGCGCTGGCTGGCAGGTGGATGGGAATCATGGAACAGGGAGTGTAGCGGGTCCGGGGTCAGGGTTGCCGCGTTCTCGCGATAGAGCTTGACCAGGGCGGTAATCAGGTCTGTCGCCGCTGTCTGTTTTGCGGCATAGGCATCCGCTTCGTATTCGTGGCGGCGCGAAAGGGCGGAGGTGAGAGGCGCCAGCGGAAAGAGGAATACCGGCAGCACCATCGAAAACAGCAGCAGGCCCATCGCCGTGCCCGACGCCGTTTCGCCAGCGCCGACTCCCAGTCCGGCGAAGAACCACGGCTGATCGATCAATTGTCCGAGCAGCCAGAGAAAGGCCAGGCTCAAGACGCTGCTGAGGGCGATGCGCTTGACGATGTGGCGGTGGTGGAAATGGCCGAGTTCATGCGCCAGCACGGCTTCGATTTCCTCGGGCGCCAGCTTGTCCAGCAGGGTGTCGAAGAACACGATGCGCTTGGCGCGGCCGAAGCCGGTGAAATAGGCATTGCCATGCGCCGAGCGCTTCGAGCCGTCCATGACGAACAGACCGGAGGAGGCGAAACCGCAGCGCTTGAGCAGGGCTTCGATGCGGGCTTTTAGCGAGGCATCTTCCAATGGCGTGAATTTGTTGAACAGCGGCGCGATCACCGTCGGGTAGAGGAACAGCACCAGCAGGTTGAAGCCGAGCCAGAGCAGCCAGACATACAGCCACCAGGACTTGCCCATGACGTCCATCAGCCACAGCACGGCGAGCAGCAGCGGCCCGCCGATCAGCACGGCGAGCGCGATGCCCTTGGCCAGATCGGCAAGCCACAGCGGCCAGGTCAGCTTGTTGAAGCCGAAGCGCGCCTCGATGCGGAAGGTGCGGTAGAGGCTGGCGGGCAGGCCGATGATGAAGCCGATCAGGCCGACACTGGCGAACAGGGCGAGGCCGTGCACATAGCCACGGCCCAGCCAGGCGTCCAGCCCTTGGTCGATCAGGCTGAGCGCGCCGCCCAGCGTCAAGGCCAACAGGACCACGGTGTCGACCACGATTTCGATCAGGCCGATGCGCACTTTGGCCACCGTGTAGTCGGCGGCCTTGCGATGATCGTCCAGTTCGATGCGACCGGCAAAGCCGGCCGGCACCCAATCGCGATGGAGGACAACATGGCGCAGATGCCGGAGGTCGAGCCACAGGCGCAGGGCCGTGGATGCGGCCAGAGTGACGAGAAAGATCAGTGTGAAGTGATATGCGGTCATGGGCAGGGGTCTGCTGTGCGAAAATGCGACGACACAGGAATGGGCAATCAAAAATTATGGCACAGGATCAGAACGCGCTCGTCTGGCTGGACATGGAAATGACCGGCCTCAGTCCCGACAATGATCGCATCATAGAGCTGGCGATGGTTGTCACCAACTCGAATCTGGAGGTGGTGGCCGAAGCGCCGACCTGGGTGGTGCATCAGTCCGATGCGGTGCTCGACGCCATGGACGACTGGAACCGCAAGACCCATGGCCGCTCCGGCCTGATACAGCGGGTCAAGGATTCGATTCTCAGCGAGGCCGAGGTCGAAGTCCAGGCGCTGGTATTTCTGCGGCGTCACGTGCCGCGCCAGACGACGCCGATGTGCGGCAATTCGATTTGCCAGGATAGGCGCTTCATGGCGCGCTACATGCCAAAACTCGAAGACTGGTTCCATTACCGGAATCTCGACGTATCGACCCTCAAGGAATTGTGCAAGCGCTGGAAGCCGGAAGTGGCGAAGGGACTGAAGAAGCATGGTCGGCACGAGGCGCTGGCGGATATCCTTGAGTCGATCGACGAACTCAAGTATTACCGCGAGCATTTCCTCAAGCTGTAATCGGAATAATGATCACTCGGCACGGCGATACAGCCGCAAGCGTTCGCTCTTGTCGCCGGGGCGCGAGGTTTCGCGGATCAGCGTCCATCCGGCGAGTTCTTTTTCGGAGCGCGGCGCGGTCTGCATGATGAGGTAGCGGCAATCCTTGGCGCGGTTGCCGCCGATGGTGCGGATGCCGTTGAAGTAATCCAGCGAGGCGCGTTGCGCCAGACCGAGGTTGCGTCGTGCGATGCAGCCGGGATGATTGCCCAGTGCGTGGCGAAAGTCGGCGCTGACACTACGGTAACTTTTTCCGTAATCGATCCAGGGCAGCCAGAGTGCCATCAACAGCAGCCAGATGGTCGTCAGCCCGACGCTCCAGCGCGCTGCGGCGCGCCAGGGCGAGCGCGGGGTGCGCAGCATCACCGCTATCCAGCCGACACTGGCCGCGATTGCCAGCACGATGGCAAGGGTGGATGCCTCGGCAATGAAACCCGGAGCCGGTTTGCTGAAGTTCTTGGCGATCCGCGCCGGTTCCCCGGTCAGCATGGAAATTCCGCCGAGCCAGATCAGCGCCGCGATGAGTGTGAAGGTCATCATGCCGAACCAGTCGAAAGCGCTGGCGGCCCCGCGCCGCAGGCGGCCCGCGCCAGCCGCCGCCAGCAGGGTGAGGGGGACGAGGGCCGGCAGGAGCGCAGTCGCTTTGGGCTCGTCCGCAAAAAACGCCACCAGTGCGGCTACGCTGGCAGCCAGCAGCATGACGGTTGGCGGCTTGACGAGGTGCCTGCGTTCCAGCCAAAGGCTCCACACGGCCAGCGGCAGCACGGGCCAACTGGCCCAGGCCAGCAGTTCAAAATGATTGCGACTGAAACCGCCGCGCAATGTCGCGCTGCCCTTTTCGGCGATCCACCAGAGATCGAACAGGGCGGGGGCTTGCTGCCAGAGCAGGAACGGCCACGGCACCATCAGCATGAGCGCGATTGCTGCCGCGGCCAGCCAGGCGACGAGGCTGCCCCGCGTGCGCCAGGCCGGGTGCAGGGCCAGCATCAGCCCGGTCGCCAGTTGAATGGCGGCGCTATCGATACCGGCACCGAGAAAGCCGATACCGATCCCGGCGCCAAAGAGCAATCCGCCATGCAATGGCACTTGTTGCCAGCGGGAAAGGCCCCAAAGGGAGATGATGAAACCGGAAATGGAGACTATCGCCGGTTGGGCCTCGTGCAGCGGCACCAGCAGGCCCAGCGTGCCGATGGCGAGCAAGGGCGCGGCCAGAGCGGCGCTGGCGCCGAGAAGTTGCTGCGCCATGCGCGAAAGGATGGCGAGGAAGACGCCGCCGAACAGAACCGAAGCGAGACGGGCAGCATCGTGCCAAGGCAGCAACCCTCCCAGCAACTTGCCGCACAGTGCCGCCACCCAGTGATACAGCGGCGGCGAAACCAGCCAGGGGTCGCCGGCGATGCGCGGCACCAGCCAGTCGCCACCAGCCATGCCGAAAGCGACACCGAGGTGCAGGACGTCGTCCGCCTTCCAGGGGTCATGCCCTACCGTTCCCGCCAGCAGCCAGATGGCGCACAGAAGCAGTGTGCCGTACCGGGCCAGGGCTGGTGCGGGGGAGTGGTTGCGGTCGGTCAGATCGGGCACGTTGCCAAGTTCCGGTCACCAGTAAAAAAGGCAGCCCGCAGGCTGCCCGTTTTGCACTGCCTGCCGCGCTGGCGCAGCTTCAGGCCGCCTTCTTGCTGTACTTCTGGCGGAAACGCTCGACACGGCCGGCGGTGTCGACGATCTTCTGCTTGCCGGTGTAGAACGGATGGCAGGCGGAGCAGACTTCGATGTGCAGCGGCTTGCCGCTGGTGGAGGCGGTGGTGAACTTGTTGCCGCAGCTGCAGGTAACTTCGATTTCGGCGTATTTGGGGTGAATGCCGTCTTTCATTTGATTTCCTTTCGGGGTGCGAGCGCGGCTCGTGGGTTTGGCGAACCGACAGAGCGCGGGATTATCCGCTAATTTTCAAGTATGTGCAATCAATCAGCGTTGGCGCATGGCGTCGAAGAACTCGCCGTTGTTCTTGGTTGCCTTGACCTTGTCGAGCAGGAACTCCATGGCTTCCATATCGTCCATGTTGTACAGGAGCTTCCTCAGGATCCACATTTTCTGCAGCACGGCGGGTACCAGCAGCAGTTCCTCGCGGCGCGTACCCGAACGGTTGACGTTGATCGCCGGATAGACGCGTTTCTCCGCCATCTTGCGGTCGAGGTGGATTTCCATGTTGCCGGTGCCCTTGAATTCCTCGTAGATCACGTCGTCCATGCGCGAGCCGGTTTCGATCAGCGCCGTGGCGATGATGGTCAGCGAGCCACCCTCCTCAATGTTGCGCGCGGCGCCGAAGAAGCGCTTGGGCTTTTGCAGGGCGTTGGCGTCCACGCCGCCGGTCAGGACCTTGCCCGAGGCCGGCTGCACCGTGTTGTAGGCGCGCGCCAGGCGGGTGATGGAATCGAGCAGGATCACCACGTCGCGCTTGTGCTCGACCAGGCGCTTGGCCTTTTCGATGACCATTTCCGCCACCTGGACGTGGCGCGTGGCCGGTTCGTCGAAGGTGGAGGCGATCACTTCGCCCTTGACGGTGCGGGACATTTCCGTCACTTCTTCCGGTCGCTCGTCGATCAACAGGACGATCAGCGTGACATCGGGATGGTTGGTGGTGATGGCGTGGGCCACGTGCTGCATCAGCACGGTCTTGCCGGCCTTGGGCGGCGATACGATCAGGCCGCGCTGGCCCTTGCCGATCGGCGCGATCATGTCGATGTTGCGGCTGGTGATGTTCTCTTCGCTGCGGATGTCGCGCTCCAGCAGCATGTGATTCGTCGGGTGCAGCGGCGTCAGGTTTTCGAACAGGATCTTGTGTTTCGAAGCTTCCGGCGATTCGCCATTGACGCGATCCACCTTGACCAGGGCGAAATAGCGTTCGCCTTCCTTGGGCGAGCGGATTTCGCCTTCGATGGTGTCGCCGGAACGCAGGTTGAAGCGGCGCACCTGGCTCGGGCTGATGTAGATATCGTCGGTGCTGGAGAGGTAGGACTCCTCGGGCGCGCGCAGGAAACCGAAGCCGTCGGGCAGAATTTCGAGGACGCCGTCGCCGAAGATGGTTTCGCCCTTCCTGGCCTGGTTCTTCAGCAGGGCGTAGATCAGTTCCTGCTTGCGCAACCGGTTGGCGCCTTCAATGTTGTTGGCGGCCGCCATCTCCAGCAACTGGCTGACATGATGGGCTTTGAGCTCGGATAGGTGCATGGACTACCTGCGCAGAAATTCCGGCGGGAAGCGTCGGAACAGAGGGGTATAGGGGATGAATTCAGGAAAGAATTCGATCGGGGGGGAATCGAATCGGCGCCCTTAAGGCGTGGGCGCCTGCCTTGCTTTTCAGCGGCCCGGAACTAGACTCCGGGACCGAATGTAACGGGATCAGAGATTGCTGTCAATGAATGCTGTAAGTTGGGATTTGGACAGGGCGCCCACTTTTTGCGCCTCGACGCTGCCGCCCTTGAACAGCAGCAGGGTCGGGATGCCACGGATGCCGAACTCTCCGGGAACCTTCGGGTTGTCGTCAATGTTCAGCTTGGCCACGCGCAGCTTGCCCGAATAATCCCTGGCTACCTCGTCGAGAATCGGGGCGATCATCTTGCAGGGGCCGCACCACTCGGCCCAGAAGTCGACCAGAGTGGGCAGGGCGGAGTCAAGCACTTCCGTCTTGAAAGTACTGTCGGTAACGTGGTGAATGTGTTCGCTCATGGATTCCTCGGGAAGTTTTGCGTTCCGCTTGCCGCATCCGCGGCCGGGTGGCGCGATGAATTGCAGCGAAGCAGCCGCATGCATGACCGAATCCTAGCAAAAAAAAGCCGCCATGGCGAACTCTGCCTTGCGCCAATAGCGCATGACGATGGTACATTGTCTGCTGAAACTGGAGCGAAGCCATGACCTACGTTGTCACTGAATCCTGCATCAAATGCAAATACACCGATTGCGTGGATGTTTGCCCCGTGGATTGTTTCCATGAGGGGCCGAACTTTCTCGTGATAGATCCCGAGGAATGCATCGACTGCACGTTGTGCGTTGCCGAGTGCCCGGTCGAGGCTATCTGTGCCGAGGATGATGTTCCGGCCGGACAGGAGCACTTCATAGCCCTGAATGCCGAACTGGCGAAAACCTGGCCGGTCATCATCGAGCGCAAGGAGCCGCCGCCCGATGCCGACGAATGGGTTGAAAAGACTGACAAGCTGAAGTTGCTGGAGCGCTGAAACGGCCTCGGCTGTGAGGCGTTGCCTGGCTGGCGGGGCATCGCCGGGTCTCTGGCTGATTCCCGGTAGTCGCGCCGGATGATCTCCCGCAAATATCTCTACCTGATTGCGCTGGCGCGAGAGAAGCACTTCGGCCGCGCGGCTGCGGCCTGCCATGTTTCGCCGTCGACGCTTTCAGCCGCGATCCGCGATCTGGAAACCGAACTGGGCGTCGCGGTAGTAGAGCGCGGCAAGCAGTTCGCCGGGCTGACGCCGGAAGGCCGCAGCGTGGTCGAATACGCCCAGCGCATGGCGGCCAGCGCGGAAGGTCTCAAGCAGGAACTGGCGAAGCAGCGCGACGGGCTCACGGGGCGTTTGCGCCTCGGCGTGATACCCACCGCGCTGACCGTGGTCGCCGCGCTGACGGCCTCGTTTGCCCGGCGCCATGCGCGGGTCACGGCGGAGGTGCTCTCGCTTGCCACCGACGAGATCCTTGCGCGCTTGCGCCGCTTCGAACTCGATGCCGGCATCGTCTATGTGGAATCGGCGCAGGCTCCCGGATTCAGTATCGTCCCCGTCTGGCGCGAGCGCCACGTGCTGCTGACGGCTGCCGATGGCCGCTTTGTCGGTCGCGAGACCGTGAGTTGGGCCGAGGCGGCCAGTGTCCCGTTGTGCCTGCTGACACCCGACATGCAGAACCGCAAGACCATCGACGCCGTCTTCGCAAAAGTCGGCGCCGGCGTTGCGCCGATGCTGGAAACCAATTCCATCATCAGCATCCTGGCCCATGTTGGCTCCGGCCATTGGTCGTCGATCGTGCCGCGCAGCGTGCTGGAGCAGGTCGGTACGCCGCCCGGGGTGATCGCCATCGAACTGGTCGAGCCGGCTGTGGATTGGGCCACAGGACTCGTCACCCTTGCCCGTGAGCCGCAGCCGCCGATGGTGGTGGCGCTGATCGCCGAGGCGAAAGCGCTGGCCGAGTCGTTCGAGAAACCCGCATAGGCCTTCGTTATTTCCCGCTTTCGCTTTTGCCGCAGGCAGGGTACAAAGCACCATGGATAGCCTTGCCAGAGTCGCCAGCATCATCGAGCAGCAACATGCCCGCCCCGGCGCGCTGCTGCCTATCCTGCATGAGATCCAGGACGCGCTGGGCTGCATCCCGCCGGATTCGGTGCCGCTGATCGCCCAGGGGCTGAATCTTTCGCGCGCAGAAGTCCATGGCGTGATCAGCTACTACGCCCACTTCCGCCAGACGCCGCCGGGCCGCCACGTGGTCCGTGTCTGCTGCGCCGAAGCCTGCCAGTCGGTCGGCGGCGAAGCGCTGGCGGAACATGCGCGGGCGCGCCTGGCCGGCAGCGATGTCACGCTGGAACCCGTGTATTGCCTCGGCCTGTGCGCCATCGGCCCGGCACTGCAGATCGACGAGACGAAGCTGCACGCGCGGGTGACACCGGAGAAATTCGACGCGCTGATCGAGGCCATGGAGGCCGCGCGATGAAGCCGACGATACTCGTTCCCGGCGATGCCGCGGCACTGGCGCTCGGCGCCGAAGCCGTGGCCGCGGTCGTGGCCAGCGAAGCCGCGCAGCGAGGCATGGCGATCGAACTCGTGCGCAACGGGTCGCGCGGCATGTTCTGGCTGGAGCCGCTGGTCGATGTCGTGGTCGGTGGCGAACGTATCGCCTACGGGCCCGTGACGGCTGCCGACGTGCCCGGTCTGTTCGATGCCGGTTTCATCTCGGGTGGCGCCCATCCCTTGCGCCTGGGTCCCACGCAACAAATCCCTTACCTGGCGCGCCAGCAGCGCGTCACCATGCGCCGCGTTGGCTGCGTCGATCCGCGCTCGCTCGACGATTACCTGGCCAATGGCGGCGGCGCGGGTCTGGCCCGGGCGCGCGCCATGCCAGCGGCCGACATCGTGCGCATCGTGACCGATTCCGGCCTGCGCGGCCGCGGCGGCGCCGCCTTTCCCACGGGAATCAAGTGGCGGACTGTGCTGGACGCGCCGGCCGCGCGGAAGTATGTCGTCTGCAATGCCGACGAGGGCGATTCCGGTACCTTCTCCGACCGCATGCTGCTCGAGGGCGATCCCTTCGGCCTGCTCGAAGGCATGGCCATCGCCGGCCTCGCCGTCGGCGCCGCGCAAGGCTACATCTACGTTCGCTCCGAGTACCCGCATGCCATCGCTGCGCTCGAAGCGGCGCTGGCGCAGGCGAACGAATGGCTCGGGAGCTTCCGGATCGAGGTGCGCAAGGGTGCCGGCTCCTATGTTTGCGGCGAGGAAACCGCGATGCTGGAAAGCATCGAGGGCCGGCGCGGCATCGTCCGCGCCAAGCCGCCGCTGCCGGCGATCTGCGGCCTTTTCGGCCAGCCGACGGTGATCAACAACCTCATCACGCTGGCCAGCGTGCCGGACATTCTTGCGCGTGGCGCCGGCTGGTACCGCGATTTCGGCGTCGGCCGTTCGCGCGGCACGCTGCCCTTCCAGCTCGCCGGCAACATCAGGTATGGCGGCCTGGTCGAAGTGCCTTTCGGCCTCACGCTGCGCCAGTTGCTATACGACTTTGGCGGCGGCTCGCGCTCGGGCCGGCCGTTACGCGCGGTGCAGGTCGGCGGTCCGCTGGGCGCCTACCTGCCCGCATCGCAGTTCGACACCGTGCTGGACTACGAGGCCTTTGCCGCCCTTGGTGGAGTGGGCGCCGGACTCGGTCACGGCGGCATCGTCGCCTTCGACGACACGGTAGACATGGCGAAGCAGGCGCGCTACGCGATGAAATTCTGCGCCATCGAATCCTGCGGCAAGTGCACGCCTTGCCGCATCGGTTCGACGCGCGGCGTGGAAGTCATCGACCGCATTCGCGGCGGGCAGCATGAGCAGATCGACCTGCTGCGCGAGCTCTGCGAGACCATGACCCACGGCTCGCTGTGCGCCATGGGCAGCATGACGCCGATTCCGGTCACCTCGGCGTTGAATCACTTCCCGGAGGATTTCCGATGAATGCTCCGCACGACGTCGACTTCGGCACGCCAAGAGTCGGTCCTGGCGATACGGTGATGCTTGAGATCGACGGCCTTCCTGTGAGTGTTCCGGTTGGCACTTCGCTGCTGCGCGCCGCCGCCGAGGCCGGCGTGATGATTCCCAAGCTCTGCGCCACCGATTTCCTCAAACCCTTCGGCTCCTGCCGTCTGTGCCTGGTCGAAATCGAAGGCCGCAAGGGCTACCCGTCCTCCTGCACCACGCCGGTCGAAGCCGGCATGAAGGTGCGCACCCAGTCGCCGCAGCTGGCGAAGCTGCGGCGCAACGTGATGGAGCTTTACATCTCCGATCACCCATTGGACTGCCTGACCTGCGCCGCCAACGGCAACTGCGAGCTGCAGACCATGGCCGGCGTGGTCGGCCTGCGCGAGGTGCGCTACGGAAAGGGTGAACCGACCCCCGGCGAGAACCACTTCAGCGACGTCGTCAAGGACGAGTCCAATCCCTACTTCAGCTACGACCCCGGCAAGTGCATCGTCTGCAACCTCTGCGTGCGCGCCTGCGAGGAACAGCAGGGCACGTTTGCGCTGACCATTGCCGGGCGCGGCTTCGGCTCGCGTGTCACGGCGGGGCAGGGCGAATCCTTCCTGGCATCCGATTGCGTCTCCTGCGGCGCTTGCGTGCAGGTCTGCCCGACGGCGACGCTGATGGAAAAGAGCATCATCGACAAGGGCCAGGCCGAGCGCAGCGTGACCACCACCTGCGCCTATTGCGGCGTCGGCTGCGGCCTGCGCGCCGAGTTGAAAGGCAATGAAGTGGTGCGCATGGTGCCGTGGAAAGACGGGCGCGCCAACGAGGGGCACGCCTGCGTCAAGGGCCGCTTCGCCTGGGGCTACGCGACCCATCCTGATCGCATCACCAAACCGATGATCCGGGCCAAGATCAGCGATCCCTGGCGCGAGGTGAGCTGGGACGAGGCGCTGTCCCACGCGGCCGCCGAGTTTCGCCGCATCCAGCAACAGCATGGCAGGAACTCGATCGGCGGCATCGTCTCCAGCCGCTGCACCAACGAGGAGGACTACCTGGTACAGAAGCTGGTGCGCACGGCTTTCGGCAACAACAATGTCGATACCTGCGCCCGCGTCTGCCACTCGCCGACCGGCTACGGCCTCAAACAGACGCTGGGCGAATCGGCGGGTACGCAGACCTTCAAGTCGGTGGAAATGGCCGATGTCATCGTCGTCATCGGCGCCAATCCGAGCGATGCCCATCCGGTGTTCGCCTCGCGCCTCAAGCGCCGCTTGCGCGAGGGCGCCCGGCTGATCGTCATCGACCCGCGTGCGATCGATCTGGTCAGCTCGCCGCACGTCCGCGCCGAGTATCACCTGCAACTGAGGCCCGGCACCAACGTCGCGGTGCTTACGGCGCTGGCGCATGTGATCGTCACCGAGGGACAGGTCGATCAGCCCTTCGTCGCCGAACGTTGCGAGGCCAAAGCCTTCGCCGACTGGCGCGAGTTCGTCGCCCGCCCGGCCAATTCGCCCGAGGCGCTGGCGGCTGCCAGCGGCGTGCTCGCTACCGAGCTGCGCGCCGCGGCGCGCTTGTATGCGACGGGCGGCAATGCCGCGATCTATTATGGCCTTGGCGTCACCGAGCATTCGCAGGGCTCGACGGCCGTGATCGCCATCGCCAACCTGGCCATGGCCACCGGCAACGTCGGCCGCGAAGGCGTCGGCGTCAATCCGCTGCGCGGCCAGAACAACGTGCAGGGCTCCTGCGACATGGGCAGCTTCCCCCACGAATTACCGGGCTACCGCCATGTCTCCGACACCCCGACCCGCGAATCCTTCGAGCGCGAGTGGGGTGTGTCGATCCAGGCCGAGCCGGGCCTGCGCATTCCCAACATGTTCGATGCCGCGCTCGACGGCTCCTTCCTCGGCCTCTACTGCCAGGGCGAGGATCCGGCGCAGTCCGATCCCAACACGCATCATGTGGTCGCCGCCCTGTCGGCCATGGAGTGCGTGGTGGTGCAGGACCTGTTCCTCAACGAGACGGCGAAGTACGCCCATGTCTTCCTGCCCGGCGCTTCCTTCCTCGAAAAGGACGGCACCTTCACCAACGCCGAGCGCCGCATTTCGCGCGTCCGCCGCGTGATGCCGCCGCTCTCCGGCAAGGCCGACTGGGAGGTGACCATGGCGCTGGCGAATGCGCTCGGCTACGCCATGCACTACGAACACCCGAGCCAGATCATGGACGAGATCGCGCGCCTGACACCGACCTTTGCCGGCGTCAGTTACGACAAGCTGGAGCGCGTCGGCAGCCTGCAATGGCCCTGCAATGATGCGGCGCCGGAGGGCACGCCGACCATGCATGTCGACAGCTTCGTGCGCGGCAAGGGCCGCTTCCTGATCACCCAGTACGTGCCGACGGACGAAAAAGTGACGCGGCGCTTCCCTCTGCTGTTGACCACCGGCCGCGTGCTCTCGCAATACAACGTCGGCGCCCAGACGCGGCGTACCGCCAACACCGACTTCTATGGCGCCGACCTGCTGGAGATCCATCCCCACGATGCAGAGGAGCGCGGCATCCGCGACGGCGACCGGGTTGGCATCGAGTCGCGCGCCGGCACGACCACGCTGCCGGCGACGCTCACCGAGCGGGTGCAGCCCGGCGTGGTCTACACCACCTTCCATTTCCCGGAGTCCGGGGCCAATGTGATCACCACCGACAACTCGGACTGGGCCACCAACTGTCCCGAGTACAAGGTCACCGCGGTGCAGGTGTCGCGGCTGGTCGGGGCATGACGCCGATCGTCAGGCGCCCGGTGTGGCGCGACGGAGCAAGTCGGCCGGACGACCTCGCCGAGGAGACGCCAGTCGCCTTCGAGTACAACGGCATCAGCCACGCAGTGATGCTGGCGACCCCCGCCGACCTCGAAGACCTGGCCGTCGGTTTCAGCCTGTCGGAGGGCATCGTGGCGCGCCGGCGGGATATCTTCGATGTGGCCATTGTCGAGGCGGAGGCCGGCATCACCCTGCGGATCGAAATCGCCGGCGAGGACTTCGGCCGCCTCAAGGCGCATCGCCGCAGTCTTGCCGGGCGCACCGGTTGCGGCTTGTGCGGCGCCGAAAGCCTGGGTCAGGTAATGCGCGACCTGGTGCCGCTGCCGTCGGCAGAGCAATTTCCGCTGGCCGCGCTGTACGCAGGCATGCGCCGTCTGCCGACGCTGCAAGCGATGCAGCAGGCGACCGGCGCTACTCACGCCGCCTGCCGCGTCGATCGCAATGGCGCGATTAGCCACGTGCGCGAGGACGTCGGTCGCCACAACGCGCTGGACAAGACCCTCGGCGCAATGGCCCGCGATGGCAGCGCCGCCGCTGACCACGCGTTGATCATCACCAGCCGCGCCAGCTTCGAGATGGTGCAGAAGGCCGCCGCGCTCGGCATCGGCACCCTCGCCGCAGTGTCGGCACCGACGGCCCGCGCCGTGCGCCTGGCGCAGAGCCTGAATCTCACCCTGATCGGCTTCTTGCGGCAGGAGGCCTGCGCGATCTATACCGGAAACAACACGATGGCCGAAAGCAGTCCATGAAGCCCGATACCCTGATCAGGATGGCCAACCAGATCGGCGCTTTCTTCGAGGCCATGCCGGATCGCGAACAGGCGGTCATGGACATCGCCAGCCATCTGCGCCGGACTTGGGATCCGCGCATGCGAACGCAACTGATGGACACGCTGGGCGGGCCGGACGAGGCGAAACTCAAGGCCGTGGTGCGCGATGCGGTGAAGGCGCTGGGGCAATCCGGCGCCGTTCCGTAAGGCGATCTTTCGTATGACGCCGGGCGAGGCGCTGAAAAAGCCGCAGCGTCGGCGGCGAGAGAAGCTGCGCCATCAACATGGTAAGCTCTTGGCTCTTTTTCGCATCCTGCGCTGTTCCATTTCATATCCATGTCCGGCAATACCTTCGGTTCCCTTTTCAGTGTCACTTCGTTCGGTGAATCTCACGGTCCGGCGATCGGCTGCGTGGTGGATGGCTGTCCGCCGGGGCTGGAAATATCGGCAGCGGAAATTCAGGCCGATCTTGACCGGCGCAAGCCGGGAACATCGCGCCACGTTACCCAGCGGCGCGAGTCGGATACGGTGGAGATTCTCTCCGGGGTATTCGAAGGCCGCACCACGGGTACGCCGATCGGCTTGCTGATCCGCAACGAGGACCAGCGCAGCAAGGATTACGGCGACAACGCCGAAAAATTCCGCCCGGGCCATGCCGACTACACCTACTGGCAGAAATACGGGATTCGCGATCATCGCGGCGGCGGTCGCGCTTCGGCGCGCGAAACGGCGGTGCGCGTTGCTGCCGGGGCCATTGCCAGAAAGTGGCTGCGGCAGCGCTACGGCGTCACGGTGCGCGGCTGGATGAGCCAGATGGGAAGCATCGAGATTCCCTGGCAGGACGAAGCGGCAATCGATACCAATCCCTTCTTCGTCGCCAATGCCGGAATTGTTCCTGAACTCGAAGCCTACATGGATGCCGTGCGCAAGTCCGGCGACTCGGTGGGAGCCGAGATAACGGTGGTGGCGCGCGGCGTGCCGGTCGGCTGGGGCGATCCGGTGTATGACCGCCTCGACGCCGACATCGCTTATGCCATGATGGGCATCAATGCGGTCAAGGGCGTGGAAATCGGCGCCGGCTTCAGGTCGGTGGCGCAGAAGGGCAGCGAACATGGAGACGAACTGACCCCGCAAGGCTTCCTCGGCAACAATGCGGGAGGCATACTGGGCGGTATCTCGACCGGTCAGGACGTGGTGGTGAAGATGGCGGTGAAGCCGACGTCGAGCATTCGGCTGCCGCGTCGTACCATCGATCTCGCCGGCAAACCGGCCCTGATCGAAACCCACGGCCGGCATGATCCCTGTGTCGGCATTCGCGCCACGCCCATCGCCGAAGCCATGCAGGCGCTGGTGCTGATTGACGCCGCGCTGCATCATCGTGCGCAGTGCGCCGACGTGACTTGTCCGACAGCGGCCATTCCGGGTAGGGTTCCCGGTACTGCCTGATAGAATTCAAGGGGTTTTCAGATTAACGAGTTACAGGTTGGGAAGCCATGCGCATAGATCACCACGATCTCTACACCGAATTTCCAGAAATGCGCGATGCGATGGACGCGCTGAGGGCCGCGAACATTTATTTCGCCGGGTTGTTCGGACGCTACGATCGCCTCACCGGCAAGGTCGAAAATCTGGAGGAGCATGACATGCCGGTCGCCGACTTCACGCTCGAGGACATGAAGAAGGCGCGTGTCAAGCTCAAGGACGAGATTTACCAGTTGCTGCTGGCCTTCCGTGCCGGCCAGAAACACAGTACTTGATCTTCGCGGCGCAGGGCCGCCTCGCGGCCTGGTATTTCTGGTATTTCGCGTTCATCGGCGCCTTCCTGCCGTATTTCGCCCTCTATCTCCAGTCCATCGGGTTTTCGGCCGGTCGCATTGCGGTACTGATGTCGCTCGGGCAGTTCATGCGTCTGCTGGCGCCGCTGCTGTGGAGTTGGCTGGCCGACAGCGGGGGCCGGCGTGTGCGCATCGTCGTTGCGTCGACCGCCGCCTCGCTGGCCAGTTTTTCAGTTGTGTTTCTGACGCAGGATTTTGTCGGTCTGCTGATCGGCCTCGCCGTTCTTCACTTCTTCTGGAGCGCATCCTTGCCGCTGGTCGAAGCGCTGACTTTGGGACATCTCGCGGCCAACCCCGAGCGCTACGGTCGTATCCGGCTTTGGGGTTCGGTCGGCTTCATCGTTACCGTGCTGGGGGTCGGCTTCGTACTCGACTCGGCGCCGATCAGTTCGCAACTCTGGGTGAGTTGGGCGTTGTTGCTGGGCACGTTTCTCAGCGCGCTGACGCTGGCTGAAACAAAGGGACACGCCGGCCTGGTTGCCGGCCCGATCATGGAGGTATTGCGCCAGCGCAAGGTTGTGTTCCTGCTGACTGCCGGGCTGTTCATGTCCGCTGCGCATGGTGCGCTGTATGTCTTCTACTCGATCCACCTGGTGGCGCAGGGTTACGGCAAGACCATGGTCGGTTTGCTCTGGACTCTGGGCGTGGTTGCGGAGATTGTCGTGTTCCTGCTCATGCCCCGAATTTCAGCCATGGCTTCGATGCGGAAGATCCTGCTGGGCTGCTTTGCGCTGGCGGCGGTGCGTTTTCTGCTGATCGGCTGGACCGCCGGATTCGTCGGCCTGCTGGTGTTCGCCCAGTTGCTTCATGGCGCCAGCTTTGGTGCGCACCATGCGGCGACGATGGCGGCGCTCAATCGCTGGTTCGTGGCGGGCCAGCAGGCGCGGGCGCAGGCGCTCTACGGCAGCGTTGCCTATGGTGCCGGCGGTTTGGGCGGCGCCTTGCTTGCCGGCGCCATGTGGGAACGGCTTGGCCCGGAGATCACCTTCAGTGCTGCTTCCCTGCTCGCGCTGGTCGGCCTGATTCTGGTCTGGCGCGGTGTTCCGGGCGATTCGGCGAGCGAGGCTGTGAGATAATCTGCCGCTTTCGCCGTGCCGAACTGGCCCTGGCTTTTCGCATAGAGGAAATTTTCAATGAAGATTTGCGTACTTCCCGGTGATGGTATCGGGCCGGAAATTATGGCAGAAGCGGTGCGGGTGCTGAAGGAGCTTGGCCTCGCGTTCGAGATGGAAGAAGCGCTGCTGGGAGGCTGCGCGGTGGATGCCACCGGCGACCCCTATCCGGAGGCGACGCAGAAACTGGCGCAAGCGGCCGATGCCGTGCTGCTGGGCGCCGTCGGCGGTCCCAAGTGGGACAACAACCCGCGGGAACAGAGGCCGGAGCGCGGCCTGCTTGGCATTCGCAAGCAGCTCGGGCTGTTCGCCAACCTGCGTCCGGCCATTTTGTATCCCGAACTGGCCAATGCTTCAACGCTCAAGCCCGAAGTGGTGGCGGGTCTCGATATCCTGATCGTGCGGGAACTGACCGGCGACATCTACTTTGGCCAGCCGCGCGGCATTGAGGTGCGCAATGGCGAACGCTTCGGCTTCAACACCATGCATTACACCGAGAGTGAGATCCGCCGCATCCTGCGCGTGGCCTTCGAAGCGGCGCGAAAGCGCAGCCGCAAGGTCTGTTCGGTCGACAAGATGAACGTGCTCGAGTGCACCCAGCTGTGGCGCGACGTTGCGATCGAAACCGGGCGGGAATATCCGGACGTCGAGCTCTCGCATATGCTGGTCGACAATGCGGCGATGCAGTTGGTGAAGAACCCCAGGCAGTTTGACGTCATGGTCACCGGCAACTTGTTCGGCGACATCCTGTCGGACGAGGCTTCGATGCTGACCGGCTCGATCGGCATGCTGCCGTCCGCTTCCCTGGATGCCAACAACAAGGGGCTGTACGAGCCTTGTCATGGCTCCGCGCCGGACATTGCCGGCAAGGGCGTGGCCAATCCGCTGGCAACAATTCTTTCCGTGGCGATGATGCTGCGCTACACTTTTGCCAATGATGCTGCCGCCCGGCGGATCGAGGACGCGGTGAAAAAAGTGCTGGCGCAGGGTCTTCGCACCGGAGATATTTACGAACCGGGAATGAAGCAGGTCGGCACCCGGGAAATGGGCGACGCGGTGCTTGCGGCACTCTAATTTTATAGTGAGAGATTGATCATGAAGCGTGTAGGTCTGGTAGGTTGGCGTGGCATGGTGGGTTCGGTCCTGCTGCAGCGCATGCGTGAGGAGAATGATTTCGCCCTCATCGAGCCGGTGTTTTTCACGACGTCGAATCCCGGCGGCAAGCCTCCCGCGTTTGCCACCGGAGCACCGCCGCTCAAGGACGCACGAGATATCAATGAGCTGAAGGCGCTCGACATCATCATCAGCTGTCAGGGGGGCGACTACACCACGGAGGTTTTTCCCAAGCTGCGCGCGGACGGCTGGAAGGGTCACTGGATCGATGCGGCTTCGAGCCTGCGCATGAAGGACGACACCGTGATCATTCTCGATCCGGTGAACCTTGACGTCATCCAGGACAGCCTGGCCAAGGGCGGCCGCAACTGGATCGGCGGCAACTGTACGGTGAGCCTGATGCTGATGGCGTTGGGTGGCCTGTTCAAGGCGGGACTGGTCGAGTGGATGACGTCGATGACGTATCAGGCGGCATCCGGCGCGGGCGCCCAGAACATGCGCGAACTGCTGGCGCAGATGGGCGAGACGCATCGCGTGGTGAAGAATCTGCTGGACGATCCCGCCTCGGCGATCCTCGACATTGATCGCGAAGTTGCGGGCATTTTGCGTGACCAGAGTTTCCCCACGGCATACTTCGGCGTGCCGTTGGCAGGATCCCTGATTCCCTGGATCGACAAGGATCTTGGCAATGGCCAGAGCCGCGAGGAGTGGAAGGGACAGGCCGAAACCAACAAGATCCTCGGCCGCACTGATGCGCAGATTCCGGTCGACGGCGTCTGCGTGCGCATCGGCGCCATGCGTTGCCACTCGCAGGCCTTCACCATCAAACTGACCAGGGATGTGCCGCTGGACGAGATCAACGGCATGCTGGCGGCGCACAATGATTGGGTCAAGGTAGTGCCGAATCAACGCGAGATCACCCTGAAGGAGCTGACGCCAACGGCGGTGACCGGCACTTTGAGCGTTCCCGTTGGACGCCTGCGCAAACTCAGCATGGGGCCGCAGTATTTGTCGGCGTTTACGGTTGGCGATCAACTTCTCTGGGGCGCCGCCGAGCCTTTGCGGCGCATGTTGCGCATCCTGTTGCATTGATGCCGCGCGCGGTATTCGGCCAGAATGTAATGGGAAGGTTGAGCTTGCATCGCTAACACCATGATGTTATTTTAATAACATGACAAAAAGCCCGTCGGGAGTCACAGTGCGCAATACTGACAAGCGAAATCGTCTCAAGGCCACCGTTATTGCGGTGGCGATTGCTGTTTTGCCTCTGGCGACGCATGCTGCCGGATTGGGAAAGATTACCGTGCTTTCCGCTTTGGGGCAGCCGCTCAAGGCCGAACTTGAGGTCAGCGCGACTCAAGACGAAGGGCTTTCCCTGGCAGTCAAGGTAGCGGCTGCCGACGCCTTCCGCCAAGCCGGAATCGACTACTCGCCAGCCTTGGCGACTTTGCGGTTTTCGCGCGACGTCAAGGAACGCGGCGGTCGTCGCTATGTTGAGGTAAGCACCGATCGCCCCCTGAACGAACCGTTCATCGACATGCTGGTCGAATTGACGTGGGCTTCGGGGCGGCTGGTTCGCGAGTACACCTTCCTGCTTGATCCGCCCGACCTGGCTGCCAGAATGGCTCCGGCGCCGATTGCCGCACCCGAGAGGCGGAGCGAGATTCCGGTGGTCAGGCCAGCAGAAAAGGCAGTGGCGGCGATGCCCGCGGAAACCCGTCCGGCGGTCGATAGTCGTTCGGCGGCGGCGGTACTGCCGACCGAGAAGCGCATTGCAAGCTCCGCTGCGGGCAATTCGCGCACGGTAGTGTCGGGCGACACCCTCGGCAAGATTGCGGCGCAGACCAGGCCGGATGGCATCAGCCTCGATCAAATGCTGGTCTCGCTGTTTCGCAGCAACAGGGACGCATTTGATGCCGGCAATATGAATCGTCTCAAGGCCGGCAAGATTCTTTCGATCCCCGATGCCGAAGCGGCACGCCAGATTTCCGCTGGCGAAGCGCGTCAAGAGATTGTCGCTCAGGCTGCCGATTTCAACGCCTATCGCAAGCGGCTGGCGGCTGCCGCCGCGGCCGGACCGGCCAAGGAACAGGGAGCGAAGCAAGCCGTTAGCGGGAAGATCGCGCCCAAAGTGGAAGACAAGGTCCCGCTGGCGACGGGCAAGGACAAACTGGAAGTTTCGCGCACGGAAGCGGCGAAGGATGCCAAGGGCAGGCCGTTGCAAGGGCGAATCGCGGCTCTTGAAGAGGATCTGGTTTCTCGCGAACGGGCGCTCAAGGAGGCTGGCAGCCGTATTGCGGAACTGGAAAGGAATCTCGGCGACTTGAAAAAGCTCGCGGAGATGAAGAGCCAGGCCGGCGCCGATTTGCAGAAGCAGGCTCAGGCGGCGAAGCCCGTTGCCGCGGAAGCCAAGAAGCCGGAGGTGCCCGCGCCGGCGCCGGCGGCAAAGCCGGCGGAAACTCCCAAGGCAGCGGAACCAATCAAGGCAACCGAGCCGCAAAAGCCGCTGGAAGCCACGCCGCCCGCGGAAGCGGCCAAGCCAGTCGATGCAGGCGCCGCGGCCAAACCGGCGGATGGAGGCAAGCCGGCCGAAGCATCCAAGCCGCCGCCGAAGAAGACCGTCGCTCCGCCGCCCGAGCCGGAGCCGGACTTCATGGAAGAAAACGCGCCGCTGGTATTTGGTGGCGGTGCCGTGCTGGCGCTTCTGTTCGGCTGGTTGGGAATTTCCGCTTACCGCAAGAAGCGCGCGGCGACGGCGGAAGCCAACGCAACCATTGCCGAGACCGATCTTTCGTCCCATTCGCTGTTCAGTTCGACAACGGTGGCGCCGCCTCCGAGCGAGCAGGAGTCAAGTCAGTTCAGTTCTACCGGGGCAGGCATGGCGGCGCATCAGGAGACTGTCGATCCGGTCGTCGAAGCAGACACCTTCCTGGCTTTTGGGCGCGATGCGCAGGCGGAAGAGATCCTTCTGGAAGCTCTCAAGACCGATCCGCAGCGGCAGGCAATTCACCTGAAGTTGCTAGACATCTACGCCGCGCGCAAGAATGTTTCCCAGTTTGAATCGGTGGCGAAGGAACTGCATGTCCTGACTGACGGCGCCGGCCCGAACTGGGAGAAGGCGGCGGCAATGGGAGCCGTTCTGGATCCCAACTATTTCCTCTACAGTTCGGCGACATCCGACGGCGCGGCGGCAGCCCCGCCAGCCCCGGCCGCACTGGATATGAATGCCACGATGATCGTCAATGCCGCCCCGGTTCTCGAGGCGCCACCGTCACCGGCTGTTGCAGTTGCTCCTGCGCCTGACGAGACGGCTGTCCTCGACTTTGACCTGGACATCGGTGCCGCTGACGCGGGAGGCGCCGCGGCTGCTTCCGCGGCGCCGGTAGCCGAGCCCGAAAGCATGGGACTGGATTTTGATCTCGATCTGGGTGCGCCGGAGGCCGCAAGTCCTGTCGCCGCGCCGCAGGCGGAGGCCAAGAGCGAATTGGCCGGACTCGACATCGATTTCGACATGCCGACAAAGGAAGCTCCGTCTCCTGCGCTTGATTTTCCGCTTTCTGTGGATAAGCCTGATGCGCCGCCGGAAGCACCCGCAGTGGCGGCCGATTCGGACGGCATCGATTTCGACTTCGATCTGGGGTCGCCGGCGACCGCGGCGCCTGCGCCGTTGCCCGAGATGTCCCTCGAGCTTTCTGCGCCTGACGCGACGCCAGCGCCGGCACCACTCGATCTCGGCGGTATCAGCCTGGAACTGGAGACGCCGGCCGCGGCCGACACAGAGTCTGCCGCCGCCGAAATACCCGACAACCCGGAAGTGGTGACCAAGATCGAACTCGCGATGGCCTATGAGGAAATGGGCGACAAGGACGGTGCCCGCGAACTGTTCGAGGAAGCACTGGCAGAGGGCAGTCCGGCACAGCAGAAAGTAGCCCGCGCCAAACTTGACAGTCTCGGCTGATCAATCAGGACCTCCCGGCGCCAGCGCACCGGGAGAGGCAGTTCCAGTGAAGCGTCCGCATCCCGCAAGCCTGATCCTGCTGGGATTGGCAGTCCTCCTGGCGGCATCCTCCCGTGATGGAATGGTCTTGTTCCTTGGTGGTTTGGGGCTCGTTCTGGTCGCGCTGCTCGCGGCGACATCCCATTTGCGTCTGCTCCTGCGCCGCAGTTGTTGGTTGCTGCTGACCATGCTGGTAATGTTCGGCTGGCTGACTCCGGGGACACCGCTGCCTGGCGTTCCCGGAGCGAGCCAGGAAGGCCTGCTGCTCGCTGCCGACAATCTTGCGCGCTTGATCATCGCGCTCTCTACCGTAGCGCTGCTACTGAGAGCCTTGCCGCCCCCGGAACTGGTCGCCGGCATGCGCTCCCTCCTGGCACCGCTTGCCCTGCTGAATATCTCCAGAGACCGGATAGCCGTGCGTCTGGCGCTGACTTTGAACGAAGTGGAAATCTCGCGGAAGGGCCAAAGCAGCGAGTCGCAACGTGCCGCAACGACACTGACGCTTCCCGCGTCCGTTTTTGGTGTGACAGACTTCGTTCTCGGCGCTTTGGCCGGCGCCTTGATGCTCGGCGCATGGTTGGCATGAGAATAGCGCTCGGACTCGAATACGAAGGCTCCGACTTCTGCGGCTGGCAGTCGCAGGCGGGCGGAGGTGCCGTGCAGGATGCGCTGGAATCGGCGCTATCCATCATTGCCGACGCGCCGACGCGCGTGGCGTGCGCCGGACGCACCGATGCCGGGGTGCATGCCCTGGCGCAGGTGGTGCATTTCGATACCGACGCTGTGCGCCCTGACACGGCCTGGGTTCGTGGCGTCAATACCCATTTGCCGGATAGCGTTGCGGTGCGCTGGGCGCAACCGGTCTCCAGTGACTTTCACGCGCGCTTTTCGGCGCTCGGCAGACACTACCGCTATCTACTGCTGAATCGCGCCGAACGTCCAGGCCTGATGGCGCGGCGCGTCAGCTGGTTTCATCGCCCGCTGGACGCGAAGGCGATGGCTGAAGCGGCGGGCTTGTTGTTGGGCGAGCATGATTTCTCGGCCTTCCGTGCGGTCGCGTGCCAGGCCAGGTCGCCCGTCAAGACCCTGCGCCGTGCTGACGTTGCGCGTCATGGCGATCTTCTGGTATTTGATTTCGAAGCCAGCGCATTTCTCCAGCACATGGTGCGCAATATCGTCGGCGCACTGGTGTATGTGGGCAAGGGTGCGCATCCGCCGGAGTGGGTCGGCGAAATCCTGGCGGGCCGCGATCGCGCCCGCGCCGCACCGACCTTCGACGCCTGTGGGCTGTATTTTGCGGGGGTCGATTATGATCCGGCCTGGCAACTGAAAGTCGGCGCTGGCGAGACGGCGATGATCTTATGACCCGTACCCGAATCAAAATTTGTGGCATTACCCGTGAGCTGGATCTGGCTGCGGCAGTCGCGACCGGTGCCGACGCGCTGGGCTTCGTCTTCTATTCGCCCAGTCCGCGCTATGTGATGCCGCAGCGGGCGGCGCAATTGATGTCGCGTGTGCCGGCCTTCGTCACCACCGTAGGGCTTTTCGTCAACGAATCGCCAGAGGCTGTGCGCGCCGCGCTTGCGCATGCGCCGGTCGATATGCTGCAGTTTCATGG
The DNA here is from genome assembly GCA_030651305.1 of Sulfuritalea sp. Taxonomy (GTDB): domain Bacteria; phylum Pseudomonadota; class Gammaproteobacteria; order Burkholderiales; family Rhodocyclaceae; genus Sulfuritalea. The sequence goes on from JAUSCI010000075.1 coordinate 79,197, forward strand.
CGACGAGGACGCGGCGTATTGTTCGCAATTTGGCCGGCCCTGGATCAAGGCGGCGCGCATGAAGCCGGGTTTCAATTTGTTAGAATACGCGGCCGCGTTTGCAAGGGCTCCCGGGGTATCGGGCCTGTTGCTGGATGCTCATGTCGACGGCTACGGCGGCGGCGGTCAGAGCTTCGATTGGTCCCTGATTCCGCAATCCTTGCCGCTACCCGTCATTCTGTCCGGCGGCCTGCATCCGGGCAACGTTGCGGATGCAGTGCGCGCCGTGCGGCCGTGGGCGGTCGATGTCAGCAGCGGCGTGGAGAGTGCCAAAGGCATCAAGGATGCGCAAAAGATCACCGATTTCATAGCCGGAGTGCGAATTGCAGATGCAGGAACTTCCCTATAACTTGCCCGATGCGGGCGGCCACTTCGGACCCTATGGAGGCGTGTTTGTCGCCGAAACGCTGATGCCGGCGCTGGCCGAACTGCGCGCGGCCTATGCCGCCGCGCAGGCCGATCCCCAATTCCGCGCCGAGTACGAATACGACCTCAAGCACTATGTCGGCCGGCCCAGCCCGATCTATCACGCCAAGCGCTGGTCGGGCCTGCTCGGCGGCGCGCAGATCTTCCTGAAGCGCGAGGACCTCAATCACACCGGCGCCCACAAGATCAACAACTGCATCGGCCAAGCCCTGCTGGCGCGACGCATGGGCAAGCCGCGGGTGATCGCCGAGACCGGCGCCGGCCAGCATGGCGTCGCCACGGCCACGGTCGCCGCCCGCTATGGCATGGAGTGCGTGGTCTACATGGGCGCCGAGGACATCAGGCGCCAGGCCGCCAACGTCTATCGCATGAAGCTGCTCGGGGCAACCGTGGTCCCGGTGGAATCCGGCTCGAAGACCCTCAAGGACGCCTTGAACGAGGCGATGCGCGACTGGGTGACCAACATCGGCAATACCTTCTACATCATCGGCACCGTCGCCGGTCCGCACCCCTATCCGATGATGGTGCGCGACTTCCAGGCGGTGATCGGCGAGGAGTGCAAGACGCAGGTGCCGGAACTTGTCGGCCGCCAGCCGGATGCCGTGATCGCTTGCGTTGGCGGCGGGTCCAATGCGATGGGGATTTTTTATCCCTACATTCCGCTCGCTGGAGTCAAGCTGATCGGTGTCGAAGCCGCAGGTCACGGGCTCGATTCGGGCAAGCATGCCGCTTCGCTTACGGCCGGCCGTTCCGGCGTGCTGCACGGCAACCGTACCTACCTGCTGCAGGACGAAAACGGGCAGGTGATCGAAACCCACTCGATATCGGCCGGCCTCGATTATCCCGGCGTCGGCCCCGAGCACGCCTGGCTCAAGGATTCCGGCCGCGCCGAGTACGTCACGATCACCGACGCCGAAGCGCTGCAGGCCTTCCATGACCTGTGCCATTTCGAAGGCATCATTCCGGCGCTGGAATCCAGCCATGCGCTGGCCCATGCGGCCAAGCTCGCGCCGACGCTGGGCAAGGACAAGATGCTGCTGGTCAATCTGTCCGGCCGCGGCGACAAGGACATGCATACGGTCGCCGAAAAATCCGGCATCCAGTTTTGACCCCAACAACAATGTCACGCATCCCGACCACATTCGCCGCGCTCGCCGCGCAAGGCCGCAAGGCCCTGATCCCCTTCATTACCGCCGGCGATCCCGATCCGGACCTGAGCTTGCCGCTGATGCGGGCGCTGGTTGCGGGCGGTGCTGACATCATCGAGCTTGGCGTGCCGTTTTCCGATCCGATGGCGGACGGGCCGACCATCCAGCGCGCCTCCGAAAGGGCGCTGGCGCATGGCATGAGCCTGCGTCGCGTGCTGGCCCTGGTGGCTGAATTCCGCAAGGAGAACGCGGCGACGCCGGTGGTGCTGATGGGCTATGCCAATCCGATAGAGAGTTACGGAGTCGAGGACTTTGCCCGCGATGCGCAGAAGTCCGGCGTCGATGGCGTGCTGGTGGTCGACTACCCGCCGGAGGAATGCACCGGATTCGCCGTGGCAATGAAGCAGGCGGGAATCGATCCGATCTTCCTCCTGGCGCCGACCTCTACCGAGCGGCGTTACGATGAAGTTGCGCAGATCGGCAGCGGTTACATTTACTATGTCTCGCTCAAGGGCGTGACCGGCTCCGGCAATCTCGATCTGGACGAAGTCGCGCGGCGCATACCGCTGATTCGCGAAAAGGTCGGCATGCCGGTCGGCGTCGGCTTCGGCATCCGTGACGGCGCTACCGCCGCGCGCATCGCTGAAGTGGCCGATGCCGTCGTAATCGGTAGTCGCGTCATCGAGGAAATCGAGAGCGGTGCTGCCCAGGAAGCGCCACAGCGGGTCACCGCATTCCTGCGCGGAGTGCGCGCCGCAATGGACGGAGTGAAGCCATGAGTTGGTTACAAAAGTTGTTGCCGCCCAAGATCAAGCGCTCGGAAGGCGCGCGCAAGTCGATTCCCGAAGGCCTGTGGGCTAAATGCCCGGCCTGCGAGGCGGTGCTCTACAGTACCGATCTGGAGAACAACCAGAACGTCTGTCCCAAGTGCGCTCATCATCTTCGGTTGCGCGCCCGGGCCCGGCTCGATGCCTTGCTCGATGCCGAGGGCCGTTTCGAGATCGGCGCCGAAATCCTGCCGATGGATCCGCTCAAGTTCAAGGACAGCAAGCGCTATGTGGATCGCCTTGTTGCGGCGAACGAGGATACCGGCGAGGCTGATGCGATGGTGGTGATGCAGGGCGCGATCAAGACCGTGCCGGTGGTGATCGCCTGCTTCGAGTTCGAGTTTCTCGGCGGCTCGATGGGGGCCGTGGTCGGCGAGCGTTTCGTGCGCGGCGTCAAGGCGGCGATTGAACTGCAGGCGCCCTTCATCTGCATCACGGCTTCGGGTGGCGCGCGCATGCAGGAAGGCCTGTTTTCGCTGATGCAGATGGCCAAGACCACCGCCGCCGTGACGCAGCTGGCGCATCACAAGCTGCCATTCATCACCCTGCTGACGGATCCCACCATGGGCGGCGTTTCCGCCTCCTTCGCTTTTGTCGGCGATGTGGTGATTGCCGAGCCCGGCGCCCTGATCGGCTTTGCCGGGCCGCGGGTCATCGAGCAGACGGTGCGCGAGACCTTGCCGGCCGGCTTCCAGCGTGCCGAGTTCCTGATGGAAAAGGGCGCAATCGACATGATCGTCGACCGACGCCAATTGCGCGACAGGCTGGCGTCACTATTGACTCTGCTGCAGCGCGTCCCGGCCGCCTGATGCCCGCATTGCCGCGTTTGGCAATTGAAGGACTGGACGGCTGGCTGGCGCACCTCGACGCGTTGCATCCGCGTGGCAGCGCCGGCATCGAACTGGGACTGGAGCGGGTGGCTGCGGTCAAGGCGTGCCTTGGCCAACGCGAGACGTGTCCGGTCATTCTGGTCGGCGGCACCAACGGCAAGGGTTCGACCTGCGCCATGCTGGAGCGCATTCTGCTCGCCGCCGGCTACCGCGTCGGACTCTACACCTCGCCTCATCTGCTGCATTACAGGGAGCGTGTAAGGATCAACGGCGTCGCTGGCGATGACGACAGCTTGTGCGCCGCGTTCGCCCGCGTCGAGCGCGCACGCGGCGACGAGGCGCTGACCTATTTCGAGTTCGGCACGCTGGCTGCATGGGAAGTGTTCGCCGCGACTGCACTCGATGCCATCATTCTCGAGGTCGGACTCGGTGGCCGACTTGACGCCACGAATACTTACGAACCAGATTGCGCCATCGTTACCGGTGTCGACCTCGATCACATGGACTTTCTCGGTGCGGATCGAGAGGCGATCGGACGTGAAAAGGCCGGCATTTTCCGCGCCGGTGTTCCTGCCATCTGCGGCGATCCGCTGCCACCGCAATCCCTGATTGCCCACGCTACGGCGATTGGCGCCAGGCTCCAGATTCTGGGGCGGGAATTCGGCTATCTGCGGCAGGGGCTACAGTGGTCGTATTGGGGGCGTCAAGCCAATGACAGGGATCGGTGTGGCGAAAGCGAAACAATCCGTCGTGACGGACTGGCTTTTCCGGCCTTGCGCGGCGAACGGCAGTTGGCCAATGCGGCCTGCGCGCTGGCGGCACTCGATGCCCTGCACGCCCGGTTGCCAGTGGCAATAAAGGACATAGGCAAGGGCTTGATCGAAGTCGACCTGGCGGGCCGATTTCAGGTCCTGCCGGGGCGGCCCAGCGTGGTGCTGGACGTCGCCCACAACCCGCAAGCCGCCCGTGTACTGGCCGCCAACCTGGGTGAAATGGACTTCCACGGCAACACTTGGGCGGTTCTTGGCATGCTCGCCGACAAGGATATCGATAGTGTGATCGACGCGCTCGGTGACCAAGTAACTCACTGGCTGCCGTGCACGCTGGAAGGCCGCCGTGCCGCCAGCGCCGACTTCCTGGCCGGGCGTTTGCAGACCCGGCGAATGAAGGTGGCGGGAGTGTTCGCCACGCCCGCAGCGGCGCTCGCTTACGCGCAAGAGAACGCAGGCGAAGATGATAGAATCCTCGCCTTCGGATCCTTCCTCACTGTTGCTGCGGCCCTGCAAATGCTTGGCCGGCCAGCGTAACCACGATGGCGGAACAAGACACATCGCCTGACGCAGATTTGCAGCTGAAGAAGCGTGCGCGCCGCCGGCTGGTTGGCGCCGTCGCGCTGGCGCTGTTCGCCGTCATCGTTCTGCCGATGGTGATGGACCGCGAGCCGCGACCGCTGAGTCAGGACATCCAGGTGCGCATCCCAAGTCAGGATTCGACCGGCCTCGCGGCCAAGGTCCTGCCGGGCAAACCCGAGGCGACGCCGATGTCGGCACCGGAACCCGTGGCGGAACAGAAAGCCGATCCAAAAGCGAAACCCGAACCCGTAGCCGCACTGCCTTCTGCCGCCCCTGCTGTCGCCAAATCCGCTGGTCCGTCAGTCGCCAAGCCCGCCGAAAAACTCGCGAAGCCGGAAAAGAAAATCGAGGCGGCTGAACAGCCGGCGACCGACGCGTCCGGGCAGTGGGTGGTTCAGCTCGGCGCCTACAAAGAAGTCGGTAACGTCAAGCTGCTGCTGGCAAAATTGAAGGGCGTCGGCGTTCCGGCCTACACCGAGAAATTCGATTCACCGCAGGGACCGCGCACCCGCGTTCGGGCCGGCCCTTTCGCCGGGCAGGATGCGGCCGAAAAGGCCCGTTCCAGAATCAGGATAATCGGCGTAGACGGTCCGGTAGCGCCAAAGTAGGCGATGACCGCGTTCGACTACGCCGTGCTGACGGTAATCGTGGCATCGGCGCTGTTGGGGTTGTGGCGTGGCGTGGTGAGCGAGATTCTGGCTTTGGCTGCCTGGGTCGTGGCATTTCTGGTGGCGCGTGCCGAGGCGTCTGAGGTGGCCGGTTGGCTGACGGCGCAGATCGCCGAACCGGGCATGCGGCAGGCAGCGGCTTATGTGCTGATTTTTGTCGGCGTATTGATAGTATTCGCGATTGCGCGCATGCTGATTTCGTTGATGCTTAAGGCAGTTGGCTTGGGTTTGCTGGATCGCTTGCTGGGCGCGGCTTTTGGTGTCCTGCGCGGGCTTCTGGTGGTATGGATGGCGGTGCTGGTGGCGGGCATGACGCCGCTGCCCAAGGCAGACTGGTGGCGCGATGCAATGCTGGCGCCGCCGCTGGAAATAGCGGTGATTGCGGCAAAACCCTGGTTGCCGGCTGACGCGGCAAAACGGATTCGGTTTCGATAGAGGAAAAGGATCATCCCCCCTTCCCCCTTCCCGGGGTAAGGGGCGATAATTGTTCGCGGGCGCTGCCCGCTCCATGTTTTGGCTGCTTCCCCTTGGGACGGCCCGGCGGAGAAGGACCATGTGCGGAATTCTGGGTGTGGTGGCCACCACGCCGGTGAACCAGTTGCTCTACGACGGCTTGCAGGTGCTCCAGCATCGCGGCCAGGATGCTGCCGGCATAGCGACGGCAGAGGGCGGGCGTTTCCACATGCACAAGGGCTCCGGTCTGGTGCGCGATGTCTTCCGTACCCGCAACATGCGCAGCCTGTTGGGCAACTGGGGTATCGGGCATTGCCGCTACCCTACCGCCGGCTCGGCCGACAACGCCGCCGAGGCGCAGCCCTTCTACGTCAATTCGCCGTTCGGCCTGATGCTGGCGCACAACGGCAATCTGACCAACGCCGGGCAATTGAAGCAGGACATGTTCCTCCAGGACCTGCGCCACATGAACACCAACTCCGATACGGAGGTGTTGTTGAACGTGCTGGCGCACGAACTGCAGGCGGCGTCGACCAAGTACCAGGTCGATGCGGAAATCATCTTCAAGGCCGTCGCCGGCGTGCATCGCCGCGTGCGGGGCGCCTAT
>JAUSCI010000077.1 GCA_030651305.1 Sulfuritalea sp.
GTCGCCGACGATCTGGTAGGTAACCACTTCGCCGCTGCCCATGTCTTCCAGATCAATGGTCGCACCAAATACACAGGCACCGTCAGCGTCGAGCAGCGTCGGGTTGATAATCTGGGCATTGGACAACTTGCCTTCCAGATCGGCAATGCGTCCCTCAATGAAGCCTTGGCGCTCCTTGGCGGCATCGTATTCGGCGTTCTCGGAAAGATCGCCGTGAGCGCGGGCTTCAGCGATGGCGGCAATCACCGCCGGACGCTGCACGGTTTTCATTTCGTGCAATTCGGTACGCAGTTTTTCTGCGCCTACTACTGTCAATGGAATCGTGGCCATTTTCTCCCCTTTCTCATTTATGTTCGCACAGCCGCGCATGCAATCCCTGCAAATCGTAGACCTGCAGTTCCTGCATACTGGCCATGCCGATACAGGCGGCGCGGGCGCCAGCCAGCGTGGTGTAATACGTGACCCTTGCCTGCAACGCGGCGTGGCGGATCGAATATGAATCCTGAATCGCGCTACGCTTGTCTTCCACGGTGTTGATGATGAAGTTGATTTCGCCGTTCTTGATCATGTCAACAATATGCGGGCGGCCTTCTGTCACCTTGTTCACCGGGGTCACCGTCAGCCCCGCTTCCGTCAGTACTGCCGCAGTACCCCGAGTAGCGTAAAGGCTGAATCCCAGTTGTGCAAGATTGCGGGAAATTTCCACCACGCGCGGCTTGTCCGACTGGCGCACGCTGATGAACACCTTGCCAGCAGTGGGCAACTTCACGTCGGCAGCCAGTTGCGATTTGACGAAGGCCTCGGCGAAGGTCTGTCCTACTCCCATCACTTCGCCGGTGGATTTCATTTCAGGACCGAGGATGGTATCCACACCGGGTAATTTGATGAAGGGGAACACAGCTTCCTTCACTGAAAAATAGGGCGGGATCACCTCTTTGGTAACGCCCTGGCTGGCGAGCGATACGCCGCTCATGCAGCGCGCGGCAATTTTTGCCAGTTGCAATCCGGTGGCCTTGGACACAAACGGTACGGTGCGTGACGCTCTGGGATTCACTTCCAGCACATACACGGTGTCGCCCCGCTCATCTTTCTGAATGGCGAACTGCACGTTCATCAACCCCACTACTTTGAGCGCGTGCGCCATGGCTTCGGTCTGACGGCGGATTTCATCCTGCAGCGCAGGCGACAGACTGAACGGTGGCAGCGAACAGGCTGAATCACCTGAATGCACCCCGGCCTGTTCGATGTGTTCCATGATGCCGCCGATCAGAACTTGCGTGCCATCGGACAAGGCATCGACATCCACCTCGATGGCATCATTGAGGAAACGATCGAGCAATACCGGAGAATCGAAAGACACCTTGATCGCGTCGCGCATGTAGCGTTCGAGATCCTTTTGCTCATGGACGATTTCCATGGCGCGGCCGCCCAGCACGTAGGAAGGCCGCACCACCAGCGGGTAGCCGATCTCGGCCGCCAGGCGAATCGCGTCGGGCTCGGTGCGCGCCGTGCGATTCGGCGGCTGCTTCAGGCCGAGGTCGTGCAGCAGCTTCTGGAAACGCTCGCGGTCCTCGGCGGCGTCGATCATGTCGGGACTGGTGCCGATGATCGGCACACCGTTGGCTTCCAGCTCGCGCGCCCGCTTCAGCGGGGTCTGGCCGCCGAACTGCACGATGACGCCGGTCGGCTGCTCGACATGGACTATTTCAAGGATGTCTTCGAGAGTCACCGGCTCGAAGTACAGGCGATCCGAGGTGTCGTAGTCTGTGGACACGGTCTCCGGATTGCAGTTGACCATGATGGTCTCGTAGCCGTCTTCGCGCATGGCCAGCGCGGCATGCACACAGCAGTAGTCGAACTCGATGCCCTGGCCGATGCGGTTGGGGCCGCCGCCCAGCACCATGATCTTCTTGTTGGCGGTGGGCCGCGCTTCGCACTCTTCCTCGTAGGTCGAGTACATGTAGGCGGTCGCCGTCGAGAACTCTCCGGCGCAGGTATCGACGCGCTTGTACACCGGGTGCAGGCCCAGCGCATGGCGACGTTCGCGCACCGCCGTCTCGCCAGCGCCGACTATTGTGCCGATGCGGCGATCCGAGAATCCCTTGCGCTTCAGGCCGCGCAGCGCGTCGATGTCAAGTTCCTCAAGATTCTGCGAGGCCATCCAGGCTTCGGTGGTGGTGATGTCCTCGATCTGCACCAGGAACCAAGGATCGATCCTGGTCAGGTCGAACACCTGCTGCAGCGTGTAGCCTTCGCGGAAAGCCTGCGCCACGTACCAGATGCGCTGCGGGCCGGGGCTGGCCAGCTCGCGGTTGATTTCCTCCTGATCGGCCTCGATTTCGTCGAAGCCATAGACGCTGACTTCCAGCCCGCGCAGCGCCTTCTGCATCGACTCCTGGAAGCTGCGGCCGATCGCCATGACTTCGCCGACCGACTTCATCTGTGTCGTCAGCCGATCATTGGCCGTCGGAAATTTCTCGAAGGCGAAGCGCGGTACCTTGGTCACCACATAGTCGATCGACGGCTCGAATGACGCCGGCGTGGCGCCGCCGGTAATGTCGTTCTTCAGTTCGTCGAGCGTAAATCCTACGGCGAGCTTGGCCGCAATTTTCGCAATGGGGAAACCCGTCGCCTTCGAGGCCAGTGCCGAGGAGCGCGAGACACGCGGATTCATCTCGATCACCACCATCGCGCCGTTCTTCGGATTGATGGCGAACTGCACGTTGGAACCGCCAGTGTCGACGCCGATCTCGCGCAGCACGGCGATGCTGGCATTGCGCATGATCTGGTACTCGCGGTCGGTCAGGGTCTGCGCCGGGGCGACGGTGATCGAATCGCCGGTATGCACGCCCATCGGGTCGAGGTTCTCGATCGAGCAGATGATGATGCAGTTGTCCTTGTGGTCGCGCACCACCTCCATCTCGTACTCTTTCCAGCCGAGCAGCGATTCCTCGATCAGCAGCTCGTTGGTCGGCGAGGCCTCCAGGCCGCGCTTGCAGATGACTTCGAACTCTTCCGAGTTGTAGGCGATGCCGCCGCCGGTGCCGCCCAGCGTGAAGCTGGGGCGGATCACGGTCGGGAAACCCAGGGTCTTCTGCACCGTCCAGGCTTCTTCCATGCTGTGCGCGATGCCGGAGCGGGCCGATCCCAGGCCGAACTTCGTCATCGCGACCTACAACTTCAGTCCGTCTACGGCCTAGTCGATCGCTTCGGGCGAGGCACCAATCACTTCGAC
>JAUSCI010000080.1 GCA_030651305.1 Sulfuritalea sp.
CGGCCGACTGGGGCAACCCCGAACAACAAACCAGCAGCCAACAGTTCTTCGAGATTCTGGAGGCCTGCGCCAGCAAATTGCCGGCGTCCCAGGGGCGTCTGTTCCTGATGCGGGAGTGGCTGGAGCTCTCCAGTGAAGAAATCTGTAAGGAGTTGCAACTGACTCCGACCAACCTCTATGTGCAATTGCACCGGGCCCGCCTGCGTTTGCGGGAGTGCCTGGAGCTCAACTGGTTCATGAAAGCCAGCGCGTGATGATTCCATTCCACAGAACCTGCCGCGAAGTCGCCGCCATCCTGGTGGCCCGGGAAGACCGCGATCTCGGGCTGGCAGACCGCCTGGCCCTGCGCATCCATATGGCCATGTGCGACGCCTGTCCCAAGTTCGAGCGCCAGATGCTCACCATGCGCAACGGTCTGCGCCAGTGGCGCAACTACACCACACCAGACGATTCCGGCCAAAAATAAGCCCCTGGTCTAATAAAAATTAGGCAACTCTGGAAAAAACCCGCATAATGGTGCGGTATTGCCGGAATTTCGGTGTACGAGTTTGCGGTGATTTACCAGTTTCGCGTCTGCTTTAAGTCTTCATTGGTTTGTTGATTGCGGGTTTGGACACCATCGCGTTTTGAGAGTTAGTTTTTGAGGAGTCCTTACATGGGCAACAAACTTTACGTGGGCAACCTGCCCTATTCCTTCCGTGATGAAGACTTGCAACAAGCGTTTGCAGCCTACGGTTCCGTTTCCAGCGCCAAAGTCATGATGGAACGTGACACCGGCCGTTCCAAGGGCTTCGGCTTTGTGGAAATGGGCAGTGACGCAGAAGCACAAGCAGCTATCGGCGGCATGAACGGTCAACAATTCGGTGGCCGCGGTCTCGTGGTGAACGAAGCACGTCCCATGGAAGCACGTCCTCCCCGCACTGGCGGCGGCGGCTTTGGTGGTGGTGCTGGCGGCGGCCGTAGTGGCGGCGGCGGCTACGGTGGTGGCGGCGGCGGTGGTGGCGGTTACGGCGGTGGCGCTGGCGGCGGCCGTAGCGGCGGCGGCGGCGGTGGTGGTTACGGCGGTGGCCGTAGCAGCTACTAAGCAGCTACCGGAGAATCTCTCCAATCAAAAAAGGACCTTCGGGTCCTTTTTTGTTGCCCTCAAACTTCAGTCACACGGCGCTTGCGCGGGCGCCCCGACAACACGCGGTCAAACAGCCAGTTGGGCAACACGCGCAGGCCTTTGGCAACCCAGCCCATTTGCCAGGGAATCACACGGTACGTTGCACCGCCGCGGATGGCTGCAAACGCCTTGTCCGCAAAAACGTCGGCCGACATCAAAAAGGGCATGGCATACCGATTTTTCTGGGTCAGCGGGGTATCGATGTAGCCGGGGCAAATGGTCAACACCTGGACACCGCTGTCGCGCAACTCACCGCGCAGACTCTCGCAGTAACTGATCACGGCCGCCTTGCTGGCGCAATAGGCCCCGTGTCCTGGCAAGCCCCGGATTCCGGCCACACTGCCAATGCCCACCAATGCACCCGAACCACGCTGGGCCATGGGATCGATGAAGGCATGAAAGGTCGCCGCCAGACCGACATTGTTGATGGCAAATACCCGGGTCATCACCGCCAGATCCTCCCGCACCGCAGTATCCATGCCGATGCTGACGCCCGCGTTGGCAATGACCACATCCGGCACGCCCTGGCGTTGCAGGCACAGCTGCGCGGCGGCCACGATGCTGTCCACCTCCGCCACGTCGGCACTGTAGATCTGGTAGCGCGCCGGATCCAGCCCGCGCTGCGTGGCCCAGGTCTGCATCTCGTCGGTACGCCGGGCCACCAGGGCCAGTGCATAACCGGCCTGGTAGTAGCGCCAGGCCAGAGCCTGTCCAATACCGCTGGAAGCGCCGGTGACAAATATCAGTTGGGACACGGACTGCCTCCTGTAGCTAATTTCTTGCGGGTTACTTCACGACGGGCATCAAGGTGCCATGGACCCGGCCGCTCAAGTGCAGCACCTGCTCCACGTTATCAAATTCCATGCGCTCGGCGGTAAACCGGTCCTGGCCGCGCAACAACTCCACCGGTTTGTGTGAACGCACCTGCTCGGTGTTCATGAAGGCATGCAGAAACTCGCTGCGGTACTCCATCCTGGGCGCGCTGTTGCCGGGCTTGCTGGTGTCGGCCTCCCGCACCACCACGGCCTGTCCCAGCAACTGCACTTCCGAGGAATCCTCGTTGGTCAGCCCCTGCTGGGCCGTGGCCGTCGTCAGGCGTCCCTGTTCGTCAAAAGAGCGTACCCGGATCGCATCAATTTCCAGCCACAGGGTATCGGGGTAATGCCGGGCCCGCGCACCGACCACTTCGGTGCGGATACGCCCTGCCGCATCGAAGGTACGCACCGAAAAATTCTCCATGAAATAGTCCGGTTCATGGCGCGCCGGGCGCTGCATCACCGGACCGTTGGCTGGCGGCGTGCTGCGCACCAGCCAGTACGTGCCCAGCGCCAGCAGGCCCATGGACACCAGGGGGAAGTACAGCATGAACCGATCCCAGGCATCACGCAACACGGTCATCATTGTGAGTACGCACCCAGCAATTCGACATAGCGCCCACTGGCCACCAGCAGAACATCACAAAACTCCCGGGCCGCGCCGTCCCCGCCACGGGCCGTCGTCACGTGGTGGGCAACAGCCAGCACCTCCGTGTGCGCGTTGACCGGTGCACAGGCAAAGGCACAGCGGCGCATCACGGGCAAATCCGGCCAGTCATCGCCCATGGCGGCCGCCTGGCTCCAGTCCAGCCCCAGGGTCGCCAGCGTTTGCTGCGCCGCAGGCCGTTTGTCCTCGGTCCCAAAATGGGCGTGCACGATGCCCAGCGCCTGCAAGCGCAGCCGCAAGGGTTTGGAATCGCGCCCGGTGACCACGACCGGCACAATACCGGCCTGTTGCAACAGCTTGATGCCGTGGCCATCCAGCGTATTGAAGCGCTTGAGCGTCTCCCCGGTCTCGGTGAACAGCAGGCCACCATCGGTCAGCACACCGTCCACATCGAAAAAAGCGACCTTGATCCCTTGGGCCTTGAGCAACAGCTCCGGATCAAAATTCAGTGCGGGTTTCATCAGATAACCTTCGCACGCATCAGGTCGTTGCTGTTCAGGGCGCCACACAAACGGCCATCCAGGTCCACGACCAGTAACAAGGTAATCCGCTTGGCTTCCATGATCTCGGCAGCATCCACGGCCAAAGCCTGCGGACCCACGGTGTGCGGAGACCGGTGCATCACGTCCTGCGCCGTTTTAGCCCGCAGGTCGATTCCCTGTTCCACCAAACGGCGCAAATCGCCATCGGTAAAAATGCCGAGCACACGGTTATCCGCATCTACAACTGCCGTCGCGCCCAAGCCCTTGGCACTCATCTCGCGCATCAATGCGCTGAAATTGGCATCGGGCGACACACTCGCCACCGACCCGCCCGAACGCATGACATCGCTGACATGGGTCAGCAGTTTGCGCCCCAGCGCGCCACCCGGATGGGAGCGCGCAAAATCCTCGGCCCTGAAACCGCGGGCGTCGAGCAGGGCCACGGCCAGTGCATCGCCCAGAGCCAGCTGCGCCGTGGTGCTGGCGGTGGGCGCCAAATTCAGCGGGCAGGCCTCCTTGTCGACCGCACTGTCCAGCCATACATCCGCATGCAGGGCCATCATGGACTGGCCATTGCCGGTCATGGCCACCACCGGCGCGCCCAGGCGCTTGAGCACCGGAAAAATGGCAGCCATTTCCTGTGACTCACCGCTGTTGGAAATGGCCAGCACCAGATCCGCCGTTGTAATCATGCCCAAGTCACCGTGGCTGGCTTCGGCCGGGTGCACAAACATGGCAGGGGTGCCGGTCGACGCCAGTGTGGCGGCAATCTTGCGCCCGATGTGGCCGCTTTTTCCCATGCCCATCACGACCACCCGGCCCTGGATGGACAACACCATCTCCACGGCCTGTGCAAAGGATGCGCCCACCCGGTTTTTCAGACCCAATACAGCCGTGGCCTCGATATCAAAAGTTTCATGGGCCAGCGCAATGGCGCGCTGGGCCGACGGTGCAGGAGGCCGCGGTGCGTGGAGAGTCATGGAGGCATTTTATAGACGGCTGCGTCTCTTGCTAGTATCGCGGCATGTCCGGACTGGAAATTACCCTTCTCTATCTTCTCGCGGCGGTGCTGGGGGTAGTGACCTGCCGGTACTTCCAGTTGCCGCCGATGTTGGGCTATCTGGCGGTAGGCGTCGCGGTCGGACCCAATGCCATGGCGCTATCACAGAACGCGGACGGGGTGCGCCATCTCGGTGAGTTCGGCGTCGTCTTCCTGATGTTTGTCATCGGGCTGGAGTTCAACCTGCCCAAACTGCGGGCCATGCGCCAGCATGTGTTCGGCCTGGGTCTGCTTCAGGTGGCCGTCACCATCCTGGTCGCCACACTGGCCACCCTGGGGCTGGCCGCGCTGGCACCGGCCACGTGGGGCATGCCCTGGCAAGCCGCGCTGGCCCTGTCGTGTGCCCTTGCCATGAGCAGCACCGCGATCGTCGTCAAGCTCATGGTGGAACGGCTGGAGCGCGAATCCGAGCATGGCAAGCGGGTCATGGGGGTCTTGCTGTTCCAGGATCTCGCCGTGGTGCCGCTGCTGGTGCTGATCCCGGCGCTGGGCGCCTCCGGTGAAGAGCTGGCCGGCGCGCTGGTCATAGCGGCGATCAAGGCCACCCTGCTGATCACGGTGCTGCTGGTCGGTGGTCAGCATGTGATGCGCCGCTGGCTAACACTGGTCGCCCGCCGCAAGAGCGAGGAACTGTTCGTGCTGAACCTGTTGCTCATCACACTGGGCCTGGCCTGGCTGACCGAGCTGGCAGGGCTGAGCCTGGCGCTGGGCGCCTTTATCGCCGGCATGCTGATTTCGGAGACCGAATTCAAACACCAGGTGGAAACCGACATCCGCCCGTTTCATGACGTCCTGCTGGGGCTATTTTTCATCAGCATCGGCATGCTGCTGGACTGGCGGCTAGTGCTGGAGCGCTGGCCCCTGGTGTTGCTGCTGCTGGTCCTGCCCACGCTGTTCAAGGCGGCGCTGGTCACAGCACTGTCCAAGGCCCTGGGCGCCAGTTCCGGCGTGTCCTTGCGCACCGGTCTGTACCTGGCCCAGGCCGGCGAATTCGGCTTTGTACTGTTGACGCTGGCGCAGAACAATTCCTTGGTCCCCCCGGCACTGCTAAACCCCATCCTGGCCAGCATGGTGCTGTCGATGCTGGCCACGCCCTTCATCGTGATGTACAGCAACCGCATCGTCATGAAACTGGTCTCCAGCGAGTGGTTGCAGCAGTCCCTGCAAATGACCAGTATTGCGCGCAAGTCCATCAGTGCCAACCGCCACGTCATCATTTGCGGCTATGGCCGCTGCGGCCAAAATCTGGCCAAGATGCTCGAAGGTGAAGGCATTCCCTACATGGCCCTGGATCTGGACCCCGACCGGGTCCGCCAGGCCGCCGCCGCCGGCGACTCCGTCGTCTTTGGCGATGCCGCCCGCCTGCAGGCCCTGATCGCCTCGGGCCTGGCCCGCGCCAGTGCGGTGGTCATCACCTACCTGGACGTCGCCGGTGCGCTGAAGGTGCTGAGCCACACCCGCGCCCATGCCCCGCAGGTCCCGGTCATCGTGCGCACCCAGGACGACCTCAGCCTGGAGGTGCTACAAGCCGCCGGTGCGACCGAAGTCGTACCCGAAACTATTGAAGGCTCCTTGATGCTGGCCAGCCACGCGCTGGCGCTGGTCGGTGTGCCCATGCGGCGAGTGATCCGCATCGTGCAGGACCAGCGCGACGCCCGCTACAACCTGCTGCGCGGGTTTTTCCGCGGTACCGATGACGACTCCGTCGATGAACTGCAATACGAACGGCTGGCAACCTTCACCCTGCCCCTGGGCGCCAAGGCGGCCGGTCGCACGCTGGACTTTTTTACCCTGCACGCTCTGGAGGTCCAGGTGGTCAGCCTGCGCCACAGCAATGGGAAAGCCGGTTCCGTGCAAGGGGACGCGGTGCTGGAAGCCGGCGACACCCTGGTACTGTCCGGCAAGGCCGAAGCCCTGGCCGTGGCAGAACAAAAACTCCTCAAGGGCTAGAACACCATGCAACACACCAGCATCAACCAGTACCTCAGAGACCATATCCGCACCGTGCCCGACTGGCCGACGCCCGGCGTGCAGTTCCGCGACATCACACCTCTGCTGCAGAATGCCAAAGTGTTCCGGGTGCTGATTGACGCCTTTGTGCACCGCTACATGGACCCCAGCATGCGCCCCGACGTGGTGGCAGGGCTGGACGCCCGGGGCTTCATACTGGGCGCGGTCGTGGCCTACGAACTCAATGTCGGCTTTGTGCCAATCCGCAAAAAAGGCAAGCTGCCTTTCACGACCGTCGAAGAAACCTATGAACTCGAGTACGGCAGCGCCACCGTGGAATTGCACACCGATGCCGTCAAGGCGGGTGACCGGGTCCTGCTGATCGACGACCTGATTGCCACCGGCGGCACCATGATGGCCGGACGGAAATTACTGGAGCGTTTGGGCGCCCACGTGATGGAGGGGGCGGCGATTGTGGATTTGCCCGAACTGGGCGGCTCCGACAAGCTGCGCGAATCGGGCCTGCCGCTTTTCACCCTGGTCGATTTCAGCGGGCACTGAAGCCCTGACAACCACAACACCAGATTCGATCGGCGTGCCGCGCGTCACAGGTCTCCGTATTGGGTACCACTGAGCGGAGACGGACGGTCGTCCAGCTCCGTGTCGACAAAGGCCGGTGGCGGTTCGGGATTGCGACGCCCGGACCGGACAATTTCGCCCGGCGCGGACAAGGGCTGGGTTGTCGCTACCGATGCCAGCGCCTGCTTGAATGCCGCCACTTCTTCCGGATGCAAGGGTTCGTAGCCGCGCTTGGGTGTTGCCGCGGCTGCCGCAGTTGCGGGGGGGATCACCGGGGCGGCCACCGGGGTCACAACCGGAGCGACCGCACTGACGCGTGACAACCCGGCGGTCACGTGCTCATTGATTCGCCAGTACACGGCGGTGACCAGAATGTCGTGCCGGGTCTTGGCGTGCTGGGCGATCAAGCCTTCGATCTCTGCCAGGCGGGCCGTCTCGCCCGCGTACTGGCGCGCCAGGTCCATCATGATCAGGTACTGGCGTCCGCGGGAATCCAGTGACAAGACCTTGAACTTGTAGGTGGATGACAACACCCCGGCCTTGATCATGGCCTCGCGCACCACCGAATACAGCAACTCCCGGCGTTCGAGGCGCTCGTTTTTGCGATTGGCGGCACTGCCGGGCGGGGTGGACGCAGAACGCCCACGGGGCTTGCCGGAAGCACTGAATGGCACGGTCGCATCAATATGGCCCAAGCCCGAGCTTTCAGCAGGCACCGACTGGCGGTTGGGCGGTCTCTTGGTAAACCAGTTAAGGAGGGACATTCTTATGGCTTTCAGATTCGACGACCAAAAGAGTGTATGCCAGCTACTTACCAATGCAAAATTTCGAAAAAATCACACCCAGCAGGTCGTCCGATGTGAATTCACCGGTGATCTCGGCCAACGCGTTTTGCCCCAAACGCAACTCCTCGGCCAACAGGTCCAACGCCTGGTCGTGCACGGCCAGGTGTTGCGCGGCGCCCGTAAGGTGGCCCTCCACACGGCGCAGGGCCTGCACGTGACGTTCCCGGGCAATGAAGACACCGCCGCCACTGGCGGCCTGCCAACCGGCGGCCTCCAGCAAGCTGCGGCGCAGCACGTCAAGTCCCGCGCCTGTTTTAGCGGACAGCACGATGCCGGTGGTGGGCGCCGGGGCCGACACTGCATCAACCTTGTTCCAGACGTCGATGACCGGCACACTACTTGAGAGTTTCTGGGCTATAGCCCTCGTGATGACTGCATCTGCCGCTATGTAATCGATAGCATTTGCACGCACCAGGTCGTGCAGGAACAAAACCGCATCGGCACCTTCAATGGCCTCCCAGGCCCGCGCGATACCCATTTGCTCTACCGTGTCGTCACTGGGTCGCAGGCCCGCCGTATCGACGACGTGAATGGGCACGCCTTCGATCTGGATGGTCTGCTGCACCTTGTCGCGGGTGGTGCCGGCAATGGGTGTGACGATGGCCAGCTCTGCGCCCGCCAGTGCGTTCAGCAGGGATGACTTGCCGGCGTTGGGCTGCCCGGCGATCACCACCGTAATGCCCTCGCGCAACAGTGCGCCCTGCGACGCCTTTTGCAGCACCGTTTGCAGGCCCCGCTGCAAGCGGTCCAGCTGGCCCCGCGCATCGGATTTCTCCAGGAAGTCGATTTCTTCTTCCGGGAAGTCCAGTGTCGCCTCCACCAGCATGCGCAAATGGATCAGCGCGTCGCGCAGCGCATGGATTTCGCGGGAAAAAACGCCGGACAGGGATTGGGTCGCACTGCGCGCCGCCGCCTCGGTACTGGCGTCGATCAAATCAGATATCGCCTCGGCCTGGGCCAAGTCGATCTTGTCGTTCAGAAAGGCGCGCTCAGAGAATTCACCTGGCTGCGCAATGCGCATGCCGCCCAGCAACGGCAGCCCGGACACCGGACTCACCTGCGCAGCCGCTTCCAGGCAACGCGCCAACAGCAACTGCAGGACCACTGGCCCGCCGTGGGCCTGTAGCTCCAGCACGTCCTCGCCGGTGAACGAATGCGGTCCCGGAAAGAACAGCGCCAGGCCCTGGTCGATGGGGGAACCCAGCGCGTCGTTGAAGGGCAGGTACGTCGCCTCGCGTGGCCGCAGCGTGCGCCCTAACAGGTGTACCACCCACGGGCCCAAAGCCTTGCCACTAATCCGCACAATTCCGACTGCACCGCGTCCGGGTGCAGTGGCAATCGCGACGATGGGGTCCTGATGGCGGGCGAGCATAAGAAACCGTGGAGCGAGGGGGAGTCTACGCCAGGGACACCGTGGAACCGGCTTCGCCGGGCCACTGGTGTCGCCCCCTGGGGGGAGGCGCCGTAGGCGCTTCGGGGGGTATCTATCTCTGGGGTTACTTGAATTTAGGCAAGTTGAACTGCGGCGGCACGCCCATGCGGGTGTTGATGATCCACTGCTGGGCGATGGACAGAATGTTGTTGGTAATCCAGTACAACACCAGGCCAGCCGGGAAGAAGAAGAACATCACGCTGAAGATCAATGGCATGAACCACATCATCTTGGCTTGCATCGGATCCGGCGGTGTGGGGTTCAGCGCCGTTTGCAACAAGGTCGTCAACGTCATGACCAGGGGCAGGATAAAGAAGGGGTCGGGGGACGACAAGTCCTTGATCCACAGAATCCACGGCACATTGCGCATCTCCACACTGGACAGCAGCACCCAGTAGAGCGCAATGAACACCGGAATCTGGATCATGATGGGGAAGCAGCCACCCATCGGGTTGACCTTTTCCTCGCGGTAGATGCGCATCATCTCCTGCTGCATCTGCTGCGGATTGTCTTTCAGGCGCTCACGCATCTCGGTGATCTTGGGATTCACGGCTTTCATCTTGGCCATGCTGGCATAGGCCTTGGCATTGAGCCAGTAGAACGCTATTTTCAGCAGCACGACCAGGGCCACGATGGACCAGCCCCAGTTCTGGATGAAGCCGTGCAACTTGTCGAGCAACCAGTACAGCGGCTTGGCAAGAATCGTCAGCCAACCGTAGTCCTTGACCAGCTCCAGACCCGGCGCCAATTTTTCAAGCTGGGTCTCCACTTGCGGACCGGCAAAGAATTTGGCGTCGATCACCTTGGTGGTATCTGGGGCAATCGTCTCCGGGGCCGTGATCATGGTTGCGCGGTAGCAGCAATCGGCAACTGACGAACCAATGTCCACTCCATCGACAGAAATCGTGCGCGAAATACCCTCTGGCAGCATCCAGGCGCTGGCGAAGTAATGCTGCACCATGCCCACATAACCATCCGTTGCCTGCTTTTCGTAGTCGGCCTTCTTTTTCTTGATCTCGTCAAACTCTACCTTTTGGTACTTCTTGGCCGTGGTGTATACCGCTGGGCCTGTGAACGTGGAGTAAAACGACGATTCCCCCGCGGGTTTGTTACCGTCACGCACCAGCTGCAGGTACAACTGCGGCGCCAGCGGTGCCATCGACACATTGGTCAGTTCGTGTTTGACCGCCATATCGTACGCACCACGGCGCAAGGTGTACGTTTTGACCAGCTTGATACCGCCCACGTCCGCAGAAGTGAATTTGACTACCAGCTCGTTGTCGCCATCCTTGAGAGCGCGCAAACCATTGAACACCATGGGCGTCTTGTGTGTCGGGAAGCTACCGGTTGCACTGCCACCGATCACACCAGTCTGGGCCATGTAGACCCTATCCTTGCTGTCGTCCAGCAGAACAAAGTTCCTGCTCTTGTCCGCCATGTCCGTATGCTTCAGGAATTCGGTGCGCACCAGCGATCCGCCTTCGGTCTCGAAGGTCAGCTTGAGTACGTCGGTAGTGACCTCGATCCGCTCCTTGGGCGCTGCTGCGGCAACAGGGGCCGCCAATGCGGCTGGGCCTGCCGGCACCACCGCACCATTGGGGGCCGAGCCCGCAACGCTAGGCACACCCGCCGTATTGGCGCCGGGCACAACGCTCGGCGCGCCGGCCGCGACCGGTGCGGTCTGCTGGGCAGGACCGGGGAAAAAAGTCGCCTTCTTGCCGTTGTATATCTGCCATTGGTCCCACAGCATCACCATGGAAATGCCAAAGACTGCCCACAAGATGGTGCGGCGAATATCGTTCATGAGGGTTTCTTTTCAGTGGGAGAAGAGATCAGCCGGGTAAACAGCCGGGGAGGTTCAGTGGGAACCGGGTCGGAGCCGCCCGCGCACCAGGGGTGGCAGCGCCCTATGCGCGATACCGTCAGGTAACTGCCAACCGCAGCGCCGTGGGCCTGCAAAGCCTGCAAGGCATACACCGAGCAGGTGGGCTCAAAGCGGCAAGCCGAACCCAACCAGGGGCTCAGAAACAGGCGATAGGCTTTGACAAGGCCCATGAGCAGGGATTGCATCATGCGGCAATTGACGGCGCGACCCGCGAAAACAACTGCTGGAGTTCGGCCCGCACCGCGGCTTTGAGCACATCCGATGTGGCGCTGACAAACTGGGCTCGGTCGAACGAAGCGCGCAGGCGCACCACGTGCGCTCGCGTTGACAGTCGAGGTTCGAAATCAGCACTCACGGTGTAAATCTGGCGTTTGATCGCGTTGCGCGTCACGGCACGCTTGGCCCAGCGTTTGGGCACCATGGCGCCCAGCCACACCCCAGGAACCGGAAACAGGGAAGGTGCCCCAGGGTTCTGGGTCGCCAACGCAGTCGCTTCCAACGCGCAGCAATGCAGCGCAAAGTGCGCGGTTCGGGCGAGCGTAGAGCCGGCCAAAACTGCCTGAAATTGGGGCCGCGTCTTCAATCGTTGCACGGAAGTGCTCGATATGCCCGCGGCCAGCAAAAACTAGACTGCCAGGCGCTTGCGGCCTTTGGCGCGGCGTGCGTTGATCACGGCACGGCCGCCACGGGTTTTCATGCGAACCAGAAAACCATGGGTACGGGCGCGACGGATTTTGGAGGGTTGGTAAGTGCGTTTCATTTGGAATTCCTAACAGGCTCAGTTCTGATCCCCTCCTGTTCAAACAGACGTGAACAAAGGAAGATCTCGGTCTAATCGCCCCGAACACAATCAGGGGAACCATCGATTATCGCAAATTTTCTGAACAGGGGCAACACCTTACATCCAACACACCGCGTAATGCTGTAAGTTCCGTGCCGCAAACAAAATTGTGGATAAGGGTTTGATAAATTACAATCCAGCGCGCAGCAATCCATAACTATCCACAGAAGCTGAAAAGAATAATGCCAGAGGGACTTCCATCCAACCACGCCCTGTCACCCGGTCTGGACATCGGCCAAAGCCTGTGGCAAAGCTGTGTCGACCAGCTCGCCCAAGAACTGCCTGAACAGCAATTCAACACCTGGATCAAACCCCTGAGCGCCCAGGTCCTGGAAGACTTCTCCAAGGTCACCATCTTTGTCGCCAACCGCTTCAAGCTCGACTGGGTCCGGGCCCAATACAGTGGCCGAATTTCTGCCATGTTGGAGAAAATGTATGGCCAGCCAGTTCTTGTTGAGTTAGCGATCACTCCACGAGAAACCGTTGCCAGAGTTATCTCTGCTCCACAGACAGCGGAGATGGTTTCGGCCGAGGAGAGCGTTGCGGCCGGTGAAGCCACACCGTCCGGTCTGCCCAAGAATCGCATCAACAGCATGCTGACTTTTGACAGTCTGGTGGAAGGTACGGCAAACCGCATGGCCCGTGCCGCCGCCATGCACGTGGCCACCATTCCAGGGCATCTGTACAACCCTTTGTTCATCTATGGCGGTGTCGGTTTGGGCAAGACCCACCTGATGCATGCGGTGGGCAACCGGCTGTTGGCCGACAAGCCCGGATCCAAAGTTCTCTACATCCATGCGGAGCAGTTTGTCTCGGATGTGGTTAAGGCCTACCAACGCAAGACTTTTGATGAATTCAAGGAGCGTTATCACTCCCTGGATTTATTGCTGATAGACGATGTGCAGTTCTTTGCCAATAAGGACCGCACCCAGGAGGAGTTTTTCAACGCCTTTGAGGCCTTGCTGGCCAAAAAGTCACATATTGTGATGACCAGCGACACCTACCCCAAGGGCCTGACCGACATCCACGAGCGCCTGGTTTCACGCTTCGACTCCGGTCTGACGGTGGCCATCGAGCCGCCTGAACTCGAAATGCGGGTCGCGATTCTAATCAACAAAGCCCGGGTCGAGGGTTCGGAAATGCCCGAAGAGGTGGCCTTCTTTGTTGCCAAGAACGTGCGCTCCAACGTGCGCGAGCTCGAAGGCGCCCTGCGCAAAATCCTGGCCTATTCGCGGTTCAACCAGAAGGAAATCTCCATCCAGCTGGCCCGGGAAGCCCTGCGCGACCTGCTGTCGATCCAAAACCGGCAGATCTCGGTGGAAAACATCCAGAAGACGGTGGCCGACTACTACAAGATTAAGGTCGCCGACATGTACTCCAAAAAGCGCCCGGCCAGCATCGCCCGCCCGCGCCAGATTGCCATGTACCTGGCCAAGGAGCTGACACAAAAGAGTCTTCCGGAAATTGGAGAATTGTTTGGCGGACGTGACCACACCACGGTGCTGCATGCCGTGCGCAAAATTGGCGGCGAGCGCCAGCAAATGACAGAACTGAACCAGCAGTTACACGTGCTGGAGCAAACGCTCAAAGGCTAATCAGGAATAAAAAGCGCCAGCGCCAAAAGTGGCTGCTAAAACTGGGAAAATGGCGGGATTTTAGAAAAAATGGGCACTATCTGAAGACAGGTGCCAAAACTGACATTTAAAAAGAGGTTGACATGATCGTATTGAAGGCAACGCAGGACAAAGTCCTCTCGGTACTGCAGTCCGTGGCCGGTATTGTGGAGCGTCGCCACACCTTGCCCATTCTTGCCAACGTGCTGATTCGCAAAACCGGCACCTCGCTGCAGGTCACCACCAGCGATCTGGAAATCCAGATCCGCACCACGGCCGAACTGGGTGGCGACACCGGCAACTTCACCACCACCATTGGTGCGCGCAAGCTGATTGACATTTTGCGCACTATGCCCTCGGACCAGACCGTGTCGCTCGAATCCAGCCAAAGCAAGATCATCCTGAAGGGTGGAAAAAGCAAGTTCACACTGCAGACCATGGCCGCCGAAGATTTCCCGCTGGTGCAGGAATCGGCCAACTTTGGCCCGGTGTTCAGCGTGCCGCAAAAAACACTGAAGAGCCTGCTGAGCCAGGTGTCGTTTGCCATGGCGGTACACGATATCCGTTACTACCTCAACGGCATCCTGTTTGTCGCCGAGGGCAAACAGCTCAGCCTGGTCGCCACCGACGGCCACCGCTTGGCCTTTGCGTCCGCCACGCTGGACGTCGAAGTGCCGAAACAGGAAGTAATCCTGCCCCGCAAGACTGTCGTCGAGTTGCAGCGCCTGTTGTCGGACGCCGAAGGTGCCATCGAGATGCAATTCGCCAACAATCAGGCCAAGTTCGTGTTCGACGGCATGGAGTTCGTGACCAAGCTGGTCGAGGGCAAGTTCCCCGACTACAACCGCGTCATCCCCAAGAACCACAAGAACAGCATCACGCTGGGCCGCACCGCGCTACTGGCCACGCTGCAGCGCACCGCCATCCTGACCAGCGACAAGTTCAAGGGCGTGCGCCTGAACATCGACCCTGGTAGCCTGCGCGTTGCGTCCAACAATGCTGAGCAGGAGGAAGCAGTTGACGAGCTCGACATCGACTACGGTGGCGACAGCATCGAGATCGGCTTTAACGTGACCTACCTAATCGACGCGCTGGCCAATATGAGCCAGGACATGGTGAAACTGGAGCTGTCCGACGGCAATAGCTCGGCACTGTTCACCATTCCGGACAATGCCACGTTCAAGTACGTAGTGATGCCGATGAGAATTTGATGCTACCTAAACGATAGCGCCCTACGACGCAAACCCCCGGCCTCCCGGGGGTTTGGTCATTCAAGAGTTTGTGATTTTGTGAAGAGAAGTGAGCCATGACCGAAGAAAACAAGCCCGACGGCACCCCCGAAAACAACGATGCGCATGTGCACACGGGTGAGGGCGGCACGGACAGCTCCAACTTCCAGCCCACCATTGACACCAACCAGGCCGGTGCGACCGAAGCCTACGGCGAGGGCTCCATCCAGATCCTCGAAGGCCTGGAAGCCGTGCGCAAGCGCCCCGGCATGTATATCGGCGACACGTCCGACGGTACCGGTTTGCATCACATGGTGTTCGAGGTCGTGGATAACGCGATAGATGAAGCCCTGGCCGGCCATTGTGATGACATCGTAATCACTATTCATACCGATAACTCGATTTCGGTAACCGACAATGGTCGCGGCATTCCCACCGGAATCAAGTTCGATGACAAACACGAGCCCAGGCGCTCAGCTGCCGAGATCGTCATGTGCGTTCTGCATGCCGGGGGCAAGTTCAACCAGAATTCCTACAAGGTTTCGGGTGGCTTGCATGGCGTCGGTGTCTCCTGCGTCAATGCCTTGTCAAAATGGCTGCGGCTGATAATTCGTCGCGATGGCAAGAAGTCTTTCATGGAATTCAATCGCGGCCACGCCATTGATCGCCTGGTCGAAATGCAGAACGGAGTGGAGGTGTCGCCCTTGAAGGTTCTCGGTGCCACGGAGAAAAAGGGCACCGAAGTGCATTTCATGGCCGACGAGGAAATCTTCGGTGATGTCGAATATCACTATGACATTATCGCCAAACGTTTGCGCGAGCTGTCCTTCCTCAACAATGGCGTCAAGATCAAGCTGATCGATCAGCGCAACGTCAAGGAAGAGGACTTTGCTTTCTCCGGCGGCGTCAAGGGTTTCGTCGAGTACATCAACCGCACCAAGACCGTGCTGCATCCGGCCGTTTTTCACTCTTCAGGAGTTTCGGTGCAGAACGGCGTCAATATCGACGTCGAGGTCGCGATGCAGTGGAACGACTCCTATGCCGAGCAGGTGCTGTGCTTTACCAACAACATCCCGCAATCAGACGGCGGCACTCATCTCACCGGGTTGCGGGCGGCGATGACCCGGGTCATCAACAAGTACATCGAAGAAAACGAAATCGCCAAGAAGGCCAAAGTCGAGATCAGCGGCGACGACATGCGCGAGGGTCTTGCCTGCGTGCTTTCCGTGAAGATGCCGGATCCGAAGTTCGCGTCGCAGACCAAAATGAAACTGGTCTCCTCCGAAGCCCGTCCGGCGATCGAGGAAGTTGTCGCGCAGAAGCTGGCGGACTATCTTCTCGAGCGTCCGCTCGATGCCAAAATCATAACCGGAAAAATTGTCGAGGCGGCGCGGGCGCGTGAAGCCGCACGCAAGGCGCGCGACATGACGCGGCGCAAAGGCGTACTTGACGGCCTCGGCCTGCCGGGCAAGCTGGCCGACTGCCAGGAAAAAGACCCTGCCTTGTGCGAGATGTACATTGTCGAGGGTGATTCGGCGGGCGGCTCCGCCAAGCAGGGCCGTGATCGAAAGTTTCAGGCAATTCTGCCGCTGCGCGGCAAGGTGCTCAATGTTGAAAAGGCCCGTTATGACAAGCTCATTTCAAGTGAGCAGATCGTGACCCTGGTGACTGCGCTCGGCTGCGGCATCGGTGCCGAAGACTTCGACATCGCCAAACTGCGTTATCACCGCATCATCATCATGACCGACGCCGACGTTGACGGCGCGCACATCCGTACCTTGCTGCTGACCTTCTTCTACCGGCAAATGCCGGAACTCGTCGAACGCGGCTACATCTATATCGCCCAGCCGCCGCTGTACAAGATCAAGCACGGCAAGAGCGAGACCTACATCAAGGATGACCACGAACTCAACCAGCATTTGCTGCGCCTGGCCCTGGATGGCACGCAGCTGACGCCGCGCGCGGGAGCTGCCGTTGTCGAAGGTGAAGCGCTGGGAGCGCTGGCGCGCGCCTATCTGCTTTCGGAAGCCGTGATTCGCCGCGTTACGGATTTCATCGATGGTGAAGTGTTACATGCGCTGCTGGCCCATGACATCGAAGTCGATACGTCGACCGAGGCCGCCTCGCGGGCGAGCACCGCGCGAATCGCCGCCCATCTTTCCGGCGAAGTCAGGATAGAAGCTCGCTTCGACGACAAGCACGAGCGCTGGATGCTTGCCGTCATCCGCATGCGTCACGGCAACTTGCGCACCGGGCGCATTGACGAAGACTTTCTTCTCTCGGGCGATTATCTGCAGATTCGCCGAACCGCGCAGATGATTGCCGGGCTCATGGGCGACGGAGCGGTAATCCGTCGCGGCGAGAAATCACTGGCGGTAACCAGTTTTGCCGACGCCATGAAGTGGATGTTGAACGAGGTCGAGCGCGGCCTGGCCAAGCAGCGTTACAAGGGGCTCGGAGAAATGAATCCCGGGCAGTTGTGGGAAACGACGATGGACCCGACGGTGCGCCGCCTGCTGCGGGTGCAGATTGACGACGCCATCGTTGCGGACGAGATCTTCACCACATTGATGGGCGACGATGTCGAGCCGCGCCGAGCCTTTATCGAGTCGAACGCACTGTACGCCCGCAATATCGACGTTTAGGCCTGTGTGCCGCGTTGTTGCGGCGCACCAATCTTGGCTTGACAAACCCGAAATATTCCATAGAATACGGGCTATTGCGGTGCACCATTCCATGGGTTGAGCACCTTGGCAGAAGTTGATGGTGCCCTCCGGCACCCTTTTTGACACCGCATAGTGATCGCGCCAAATCAAACGGCCGCCTTCGCTCCCCTCACTAATTCCAGTTGTACCCCTGATCGTTTGCCGCGTTCATCGCAGTACTGATGTTGTACTGCCAACAGCAAAGGAGAAATCTTGTCGGTAACTACTATCCCCCCGAAATACTCGATGGCACGCAGCATGGGTGCTTTCCTCACCTACCTTCACCTCGACGCCGCGATGACAGGCCTGGTCCTGGTTTTTTTTGTCACCGCTGCCGTGGCAAACAACATCGGTGCTCTTGGTTCGATGGCACCATCCATCCCCGGTTTTTCGATATCCGCTGGCGCGTTGCCGCCGCTGAAGGATGGAGCACAAACCACGCAAACCCTGACCCCCGCCATGAGGGCTGCATTGGATTCCGTGGTCCAGCGCTACCGCGTCTCCGCCGAAGCGCTTCTGCCGGTTTTCGAAACTGCTCAGGCTATCGGCCCCAAGCACAAACTCGATCCCCTGCTGCTGATTGCCGTGATCAGCATCGAATCCAGGTTCAATCCGTTCTCCCAAAGTCCCATGGGCGCACAAGGATTGATGCAGATCATCCCCCGCTATCACCAGGACAAGGTCCCGAACGCTGCGGCCGAGCAGCCATTCCTGGATCCGGTGACCAACGTAATAATGGGCGCCCAGATTCTCCAGGAATCCATTCGGCGGCAGGGCGGCTTGATGGCAGGCCTGCAATATTACGGCGGTGCGCTTGATGATGATGAGCAGGCCTACGCCAACAAGGTACTCGCCGAAAAGCAGCGCCTCGAACAGGCGGCGCGCCGCAGGAACGGCGCAATCGGGTGAGGACGGTACCCTTCAAGGCGCGCTGTACCGGCGCCCTTTATAATCCCGCATGACCCAAGCCCAAGCAGCAACTTCCAGCGCATCCCCTCCGCTCATGCAAGCAGCCGACAAGGTGTCGGACCTGTCTTTCGATCAGCTGCCGCTGGCACCTGCCACGCTTCTTAACCTGCAACAACTGGGCTACCGGCAGATGACGCCGATCCAGGCCGCCAGCCTGCCGCTGGCACTGGCCGGCCATGACCTGATTGCGCAAGCCAAGACCGGCAGCGGGAAAACGGCGGCGTTCGCACTGAGCCTGCTGGCGAAACTCAACCCGCGTCGTTTTGCGGTCCAGGCGCTGGTGCTTTGTCCGACGCGCGAACTGGCCGACCAGGTGGCCCAGGAAATTCGCCGCCTGGCGCGCGGCGAAGACAATATCAAGGTGCTGACCCTGTGGGGCGGCAGCACCATGCGGCCGCAGATGTCCAGCCTGGAGCACGGCGCCCACGTTGTGGTCGGCACCCCCGGCCGCATCATGGATCATCTGCAACGCGGCAGCCTCGATCTGGCGGCGCTGAACACCCTGGTGCTGGACGAAGCCGATCGCATGCTGGACATGGGCTTCTTCGACGATATCGTCGTCGTGGCGAAGGCCTGTCCGAAGGAACGGCAAACGCTGCTGTTTTCCGCCACCTATCCCGAAGGCATTGCCAGCTTGAGCCGGCAGTTCCTGCGCCAGCCGCAACAGATTACGCTGCTCGAACAACACGAGCCGAGCAAGATCCGCCAGCGCTTCTACGAGGTTGCGCCAGACCAGCGTCTGGCTGCCGTCGCGCTGCTGCTGAAGCACTACCGGCCGGTCAGCACGCTGGCATTCTGCAATACGCGGCAGCAATGCCGCGACCTGTTGCAGGTGCTGCGCGACGAAGGCTTCGTCGCCCTGGCCTTGCACGGCGAACTGGAGCAGCGTGAGCGCGACCAGGTGCTGGTGCAGTTCGCCAACCGAAGTTGTTCCGTATTGGTCGCCACCGACGTCGCCGCGCGCGGCCTCGACATCGACCAGCTCGAAGCGGTGATCAACGTCGACGTCACGCCGGACACCGAAGTGCATGTCCATCGCATCGGCCGCACCGGCCGCGTCGACCAGGCAGGATGGGCGCTCAGCCTGGTCAGCGGCAACCAGATGGCGCGCGTCGACAACATCGAAAAAGAGCTGGGCCACGAGATCGAGTGGCACTCTTTGAGCGAATTGCAGGCCGCCCCCGGCAAACCGTTGTTGCCGCCGATGGTGACTTTGCTGATCCTCGGCGGGCGCAAGGAGAAAATCCGCGCCGGCGACGTGCTCGGCGCGCTGACCGGCGAGGCCGGTTTCAGCAAGGAGCAGATCGGCAAGATCAACGTCACCGAAACCAGCACCTATGTCGCCGTCGCGCGCGGCATTGCGAAAGAGGCGCTGCGCAAGCTGTCGGCCGGTACGGTCAAGGGCAAGAAAGTGAAAGTGCATCTGCTGGCGGACAAGGCCGGCTGAGACCCGATGAAAACGCCGAAACGACTGCAGCCGCTGGTGGCCGAAGGCCTGGTCGACGAGGTGCTGCGCCAGTTGATGAGCGGCAAGGAGGCGACCGTGTATATCGTGCGCTGCGGCGAGAATATGCGCTGCGCCAAGGTGTACAAGGACGCCAATCAGCGCAGCTTTCGCAAGAGCGTGTCGTATCAGGAGGGCCGCAAGACCAAGAACAGCCGGCAGGTGCGGGCCATGGAGAAAGGCACGCGCTACGGGCGCCAGATGCAGGAAGAGGCCTGGCAAAGCGCCGAGGTCGATGCCCTGTATCGCCTCGCCGCCGCCGGGGTGCGCGTGCCGCAGCCTTACATCTGCACCGAGGGCGTGCTGCTGATGGACCTGGTGACCGATGCCGACGGCCAGCCGGCGCCGCGCCTCAATGACATCGAACTATCGACGGAACAGGCGCTGCAATTCCATGCCGGGCTGCTCAATCAGGTGGTACGCATGCTGTGCGCCGGCATCATCCACGGCGACTTGTCCGAATACAACATCCTGGTCGGCAGCGACGGTCCGGTCATCATCGATTTGCCGCAGGCCGTCGATGCCGCCGGCAACAGCAACGCCGGCGCGATGCTGGAGCGCGACGTCGCTAACCTGGCGAGCTACTTCAGCCGCTTTGCTCCCGAGTTGGCTGGCAGCGACTATGGCAAGGAAATCTGGCGCCTGTATCAGGCCGGCAGCCTGACGCCCGAGAGCGAACTGACCGGCCGCATCGAAATCGACCATCGCATCGCCGATGTCGACGCCGTGCTGGAAGTGGTCAAGGAAGCGCTGCTGGATGAAGAACGCCGGCGCCTGTATCTGGCGAGTTGATCGCCGTACCGCCAGAGCCGACTTTTATAGCCATGCCCGCCGCCAAAGCCGAATCCCTGTTGCGCGAAGACGAAGTCGAGATCACGGCGATTCGTGCCCAGGGCGCGGGCGGCCAGAACGTCAACAAGGTTTCCAACGCGGTGCATCTGCGCTTCGACATCGGCGCCTCCTCGCTGCCCGACGAAATCAAGGCCCGCCTGCTGCAACTGGGCGACCAGCGCATCAGCGCCGATGGCGTGGTGGTGATCAAGGCGCAGCAATTCCGTAGCCTCGAACGCAACACCTTCGCCGCGCTGGAGCGGCTGCGCGCCATGATTGCCCAGGCCGCGCACATTCCGCGCCTGCGCCGCGCCACCAAGCCGACGCGCAGTTCGCAGAAACGCCGCGTCGACGGCAAGATTCTGCGTGGAAAAGTAAAGGCCCTGCGCGGTCGCGTCAACGACTGACGGCTTTATCGACCGGACGCCGCTTCCTCAGGGGTAGCAAGGTCCTCGACCAGCTTTTTCAGTGCCGCGACCTCTGCTTCAAGCTCGGCAACCCGCGCTTCGAGCAGGCCAAAACGGCTACTTGCCGCATGCCCGTTCTCGTCCGCGTCGGCAATACCAAGCACGGCTGCCTGGATTTCGGCGTCGCTTGCTGCGCCGACAGGATCGCCGCTAAACAAATGGGCGTAACGCGATTCGCGCTTGCCGGGTTCGCGTGCCAGGCGCACCACGTAGGGGCCGTCCTCGCGCCCGGCGAGCTGGTTCAGCACCGCTTCGACTTCCGTCACGTCTTCAAACCGGCACAGCCGGCTGGCGTGGCTGCGCAGTTCTCCCGGCGTCTGCGGGCCGCGCAGGAAAAGTTCGCAAATGATGCCAAGTTCCTGCGGCGAGAACTTCAGCGTGCCGTAGTTGGTGTTGCAAAAGCGATGCTGGAACTTCGGTACGCGACTGCCGAAACCGCCATGTTCGTTGACGTGGAATTTCTTGATCAGGCCATCAACGATCTGCTGTACCACGAATTCGTCCATATCCAGCACCGGATCACGATTGCTGCGCTGGTTGCAGGCGTTGGTGAGCGCGTTGAGCGATAGCGGATACTGCTCGGGCGTCGTGATTTCCTTTTCGATCAGACAGCCGATGACGCGTGTCTCGTGCAGCGAGAGTTCGATGTTCATGTCATTACTTCGGCGCGCATTCGCGGATAGTCGGTATAGCCTTCCGGCCCCGGACTGTAGAACGTGGCCGGATTCGGCTTGTTCAGTGCCGCCCCGGCCTTGATGCGGCCCGGCAGGTCGGGATTGGCGAGAAAGCCGGTGCCGAAGGCGACCGCATCGACCTGTCCTGCGGCAATAGCCGCGCTCGCTTCAGCGGCCGAGTAGCCCATGTTGGCAACCAGCACGCCCTTGTAATGCGCGCGAATCGGCGTCATGACATCGCCCTTTTGCTGACCGAAGAAATCGCCGCGCATGGCATGCAGATAGGCCAGGCCAAAATCGTTCAGGCGGCCGGCAAGCCATGTCGCCAGTCCGATCGGATCGCTGTCGATCATGCTGTTGTAACTGTTGAGCAGCGAAATGCGCAGCCCGACCCGATCGCCGCCCCAGACGCCGCTGACGGCATCGATCACCTCCAACATCAGGCGCGCCCGGTTTTCCGGGAGCCCACCATACGCTCCGCCACGCTTGTTGGCGCCGTCGCGCAAGAACTCATCGAGCAGGTAACCGTTGGCGCCATGCACCTCGACCCCATCGAAACCGGCCGCCCTGGCGTTCTCGGCGGCCTGCCTGAATCCGGCGACGATGGTGGGCAGTTCATCGTCGCGAAGTTCGCGCGGCACGACGTAAGGTTGCTTGTCCTGTGGCGTATGCACCTCGTCGCCCGTGATCGGGATAGCGCTCGGCGCTACCGGCTGTGCGCCGTCGTTGAGCAGCGGATGGCAGGCGCGCCCGCCATGCCAGAGCTGCAGGAAGATGCGGCCTCCGGCGGCATGCACGGCGTCGGTGGTGAGCTTCCAGCCGGCGACCTGCGCCGCAGAGTAGATGCCGGGTTCGTGCCAGAACGACGAGTTGCCTGCCATGGCCATCGTGGCTTCCGCAACGATCAGCCCGGCGCTGGCGCGCTGTGCGTAGTACTTCGCCATCAAGGCGTTCGGCAGGTGCTCTGTGCCTGCCCGGCAGCGAGTCAGCGGCGCCATGAAAATACGATTCGGCACAGTGTTTGCACCGAGTTGGAGAGGGCTGAATAGCGCGGTCATGGTCCGGGTTCCCTGGATTGGAAAGACAGGATACTAGCGCAAGCGGCTCGTGAAGCCGCCGTACCACCAGCGCCGACTCTTGCGTTGCTCCTACAAGGCATCCGGCCGCAGGTCGGCCAGCACTTCGCGGAACTGCTCCAGCGCCGCTTCGAGGTCATCGACGATTTCCTGCGCAATGATCTCGGGTGCGGGAAGATTGTCGGAATCAGCCAGCGCGTCGTCGCGCAGCCAGAAGATGTCCAGGCTCGCCTTGTCGCGCGCCGCCAGTTCCGCGTAGTCATAGGCGCGCCAGCGGCCTTCCGGATTTTCCGGCGACCAGGTCGGCGTTCTTTCGTTGCGCTTCTTCGGGTTGTAGATCTCAACAAACTCCATCAAATCGTCGACCCGCATCGGGTTGGTCTTCAGCGTGAAATGCTGGTTGGTGCGCAGATCGTAGATCCACAGCTTCTTCGTCCACGGCGTTTCCGAAGCCGGCTTCTTGTCGAAGAAAATCACGTTGGCCTTGACACCCTGGGCGTAGAACAGCCCCGTCGGCAGGCGCAGCAGCGTATGCACTTCGCATTCGTGCAGAAGTTTGCGACGGATCGTCTCGCCGGCGCCGCCCTCGAACAGCACGTTGTCCGGCACCACCACCGCGGCGCGACCGTGGATGTCGAGCAGGGTCTTGATGTGCTGCACGAAGTTGAGCTGTTTGTTCGAAGTCGTCGCCCAGAAATCGTCGCGTTCGATGATGTCCTTTTCGGTCGTGGTGCGCCCGTCCTCGCCGACGATCACTGTGCTGCTCTTCTTGCCGAAGGGCGGATTCGCCAGCACCACCTCGAAGCGCTCGCCGGGGTCGGCCGCCAGCGCATCCGTCACCCGCACCGGCACGCTGGTTTCCGAACCGATGCCGTGCAGCATCAGGTTCATCGCGCACACCCGCGCCGTCGCCTGCACCAGTTCCCAGCCGGTGAATGCGGCATCCTTGAGGTGGCGTTTTTCTGCGCTGGTCAGGTGCGGGTTCTTGTGTGTAATGTAGTTGTGCGCCGTGAACAAAAAGCCGCCCGTGCCGCAGGCCGGATCGCAAATCTTCTCGCCGGGCCTTGGCGCGATGCAGGTCACCATGGCCTGGATCAGGGCCCGCGGCGTGAAGTACTGCCCCGCCCCGCTCTTGGTGTCCTGCGCGTTCTTCTCCAGCAGGCCTTCGTAGGCGTCGCCTTTCACATCCACGTTGAGCGAGGACCAGTTTTCCGCATCGATCAAGTCGACGATCACCCGCGTCAGCTTGGCCGGGTCCTGGAACTTGTTCTGCGCCTTGGCGAAGATCAGGCCCAGCGTGCCTTTCTGCTTGCCGAGTTCGTCGAGCGTGTGGCGGTAGTGGTCGAACAGTTCATCGCCGCTCTTGGCCAGCAGCGTCGGCCAGGCGTACTTCGCGGGCACCAGGCTGGGCTGGCTGTAGGGCGGGCGCGATCGCTCGTCGGCCATCTTGAGGAACAACAGGTAAGTCAGTTGCTCGACGTAATCGCCATACGACATGCCGTCGTCGCGTAGCACGTTGCAGTAGTTCCAGAGTTTCTGGACGAGGGTGGAAGCGTTCATGGTCAGTCCAATTTCGCCAACAGGCGCAGTTTGTCTTCAAGATCGGGCAGACGTGCCTGGCTGGCGGCATCGCCCGGCAAATGTCCAGGCAGGGCTTCGAGAAATGCTGGGGTCGCGAGCAGTCGGCTCACCCAGCCGCGCAGATAGTCCTTCAACTCGTCATCAAGCTGACGGCACTCGGCCATGAGTTCATCGCGGCCATCGATGACGGAAATCAGATCGCCCAGATCGTGGCTGAAGAGATAGTCATTTTTTCCGCGGTCGGCAAAAGCTTCGAATTTGGTCGCAACGAACACCGGCGCCGTCACCAGTCGAATGACCATGCCGCTCGGCAAGGGCGTTTTGCGGGCAGTCGCAAGCGCCAAGGGATACCAGCGATTCGAGAAGCCCAGAATTTCCTTCAGGGTCGGCATCACATCGACCGTGACGGCACCGACGCGCCAGCGGCAGATGGGCGCATCCTTGCTGATGTCATTGACGAAGCCCTGCGCACGCAAGGCTTTTTCCACATGCGCGTAGTCGGCGCGCACTGTCGCCTGGACAATCAGGTCTACATCCTCGGTCGGGCGGATGGCCGGTTGCGCCGGATCGGTGATCAGCAGCCCGGTCACGGCACCGCCGAGGAAGACCAGCTCGTCGCGCAATCCGTCGCCCAGCCGCTCGGCCACCAGCTCCATCATCACCACATTGGGATCGTTGGGGTTCATGACGCCAGGCGCTCGTCGAGCAATTGCAAGGCGATGGTGCGTTCGCGCGGGCTGCCGCCACGCACCGCGTCGAACAGTACCAGCAGTTCATACAAGGCGGGATTGCGCCCCGCAGCGTCCGGCACCGTCGGATACAAAGGATAGAAAGCCGCACCGCGTACGCTGCCGGCCTTGTGCGGCCAGACCGGGGGCGGTTCGTTGGGCTGCATGATCAGGTCTTTCAACGGCGCCGCGGCGTAACTCGTCGGCATGCCGCGCGTCATTTCGCCCCGCGTTGCGGGGAAGCAGTAGCGCGCCCCGTGTTGGACGAACATGCGCAAGGCCTCGCGCACCACCGAAGCCTTGCCCGCTTTGTCTTTGCGCGCAAGCTGGGCAAATGCGGCGCGCTCCAGACCGGCATGCACCTCGGAAGCCGTCAAGCCAAGTTCGCCGGCCAGCGCCGCATAGGTCGGCGGTACGCCCTGTTCAAGCGACAGCCGCAACAGAACCACCAGATCCTGGGGACGGAGCACGACTTGTGGATTCGACTTGGATCGGTACATGGCGACACCATATTCGCTATTTGCAAATGGCGAATATACGTATTACTTAATTGAAAGACAACATATTTAACGAAATATTCTTATTTCGCGAAACGCGAAAGTCGGTGCCAGCCGGTCCGGGCTTTGCAGGATGGTGCGGCGGTCCCTCTCGGCATGCTCGACATCCGGCACCGGGGCGTTCATGTTTTACTACAGTTTTTCCAATACGCGTTCCAGATTGCCGATTGCATCGCGATGCCTGCTCGGCGTCATCTGCGCGAGGTTTTGCAGCTTCCAGCGAATCGCCGGCAAATCGGGCGCATGCGCCACGCCAAGCAGTTCCCATTTCGGTTCGCGTCGCTTGAAGGAAACCAGAAAAGCTCTTTCGCGCTCACCCAGCCGGCCATGCAAAACGCCAATCAGCTCGTCACGAGCCTG
The DNA here is from genome assembly GCA_030651305.1 of Sulfuritalea sp. GTDB lineage: Bacteria > Pseudomonadota > Gammaproteobacteria > Burkholderiales > Rhodocyclaceae > Sulfuritalea. The sequence continues at coordinate 26,016 of JAUSCI010000080.1, forward strand.
TTCCAGATTCTCAAGCGTGACAGGCTCCGTGGTCATCCCGACAAACTGGCGCTCGAACAAATCTTCCAGTGGCTTGAGCGTCGGATTCAGCACCCGTGCGATGGAACCGTCGTGACTGATCAGATACACCAGAAAGGCACGAAACAACTCATCGTCTATCCCTTCCTTTGCCAGGAGCAACTTCACGTCGAACAAATCCCGTGGATGCTGACGGTCCAGGGCCGCGACGATCTTCCCCGCGTAGAGGTCGGCAAAGGAAACCACGGGCACTTCGGCAAAACCAAACTCGGCCTCGGCGCTGCCGACGATGCGCCGCATGGCTTGCGGATATACCGTACCGCGCGACACCGGCGATACCTCGATCTTGATTTCCGCGGCGCCATCCGCGACCAGCAAGCCATAAGCCCGGCCCTCCTGGCGCTTGCCGGCGCGTACCCGATAGCCATAGGGGCGCCCCGTCAGCCCATCCGAGATTCGGGCCAGGGCTGCATCGATCTCCTGCAGCGCTGCCGCGCGATCTCCCGTCGGCAAAAACGCGAGATCGATATCCACCGACAGGCGCGGCATGTCGCGCACGAACAGGTTGATCGCCGTCCCGCCCTTGAGCGCGAAACAGGCTTCCCTGCCCACCATCGGCAGCACGCTGACCAGCAGGCGAACCTGCCGGGAATAAGGGCTAGCGGGCATGATCATCGAGATCCGCCGGCAGTGTGATCAGATACGTCGGATGCAGTTTTCCGCCGGGCGCCAGCATGCGCTTGCCTTTGCCCAGATCCACCTGGCTCACGTCCAGATGCGCCAGCCACTGGTGTTGATGCCGCTCCGCCAGCGCCAGGAACAGCCGCTTCACCTTCACGCTGGCGCAAGCCTGCAGCAGTGCCGCCACGCGGGCCGGTCGCAGATGCGCCATACCCTGCATCAGCACATCGGCCTCGTAGACAGACTCCTTCGCCGGCACATCCTGCAGCACTTCGAGCATCGCGCGTTCGTCCGAGGCATACAGCAGTTCCCAATCCCAGGCGCCCCATGTCATCTGCTGCAGGCCGAAAGCGGCCAGTTGTCCGGAATGAAGCGGCGCGCCTTGGAAATCAACCAACTTTCCCTGCTCGTCGCGCCGCGCGCGCAAGTTGCCGAACATGGCATCGTTGCGCACGACAAAGTGCTCCGGCAAACCGAGCTTGTTCACCCAGGCAGGCAATACGTCGGGACCATAGAGGAAGATCGTTTCCGTCCCGCCCATGCGGACGTAGTGTTCCAGGCCGCGGTGGACCAGCGCCGTCCGGCCGCCGACATGCGCGAAGCTGCCCGCCAGAAGCTGCAGACTGGCCACCACATGCTGCCACTTCAGCGGCGGCCCCGGCCGACGATAAACGCCACGCGCCGGCGAGCTCAGCCACCCGCCTTCGACGTACTTGGACAACAGCGCGCGGGAATAGCCCTGTTCTTCCAGCCAAGAGGTCGGCGCCAGCAGGCCTTCGTCCAGCAAGTCCTGGAGTTGGTTTATCTTTGATGATTTATGCTCACCCATAGTTTGCAACATAGCAGGCTATGCAAACTTCGGCAAGTTTATCTTCCTGCGGATATGCAAACTTCTGGACTGCAAAAGTGAATCGAATCAAACTTGCCATAAAGAGATACGAAAGTCGGCGCCGGCTTCGCTCTGCGTACCTGGGATTCCGCTGCGCGGGCAGGTAACGGCGACAATCGCGGCGCAAGTCCGGCATCGGCTCAGGGCAACTCCCTCCCTGTCACCGGCCCGGCCAGCGTCGCCAGCGTGGCCGAGCGGCTGTCGCGCCAGTAGAGCACCAGCACCACCCAGGAACTCGCCAGCACCAGCGCCCAGGGCTGGATGAACCACGCCAGCGCCGCGAGGCCGAAGAAATACGCGCGCAGCCCGCGGTTGAAGCTGGCGAAGCCGTGCGTCACCATCATCGCCGCGCGCGGCGCGAAATCGGCGCGGTCCGGCGCATCCTTCTCTGCCGGCATCGGCGCCGAGGCGAACAGCATCAGCGTGAAATTGAATTGGCGCAGCGACCAGGTGAACTTGAAGAAGGCAAAAACGAAAATACCGATCAGCACCAGGATCCTGAGCTCCACGGTTTCGCGCGATGACACGGCGATAAAGCCGATGCCCGAGACCATGGCCTGCACCCGGTCGACGGCGCCCAGGCTGCTGATCAGGCCGGCGATGATGAACAGCGTGGTGGTGATGAACAGGTTGTCGCTGCGCATCACCGTCTGCAGCACCACCGTATCGGCGATCCGGTTTTCGCGTTCCAGCACCCGCGTCATCCAGCGCAGCCGGTAGGCGTGTAGCACGCTGGCCAGTTCGCGCGTGCCCCAGCGGCGCTGGTCCGCGTAATACGCGTAGCCGACCCAGCAGAGAAAGAACCAGCCCAGCGCAAGCATGTCGGGCAGCGGCAAGATCGACGTCAGGGAGAAGGCCATGGCGGTCCTTGTTGGGGTGGGGCGCCTGTTGTTTGCGCTTGATTGTAGTCGCCGGCGCGGGATTCTCCAGCGCTTCGTCGGGTTGCAGCAGGAGGCACACTAGCGGGAGACGAGGTTGCCGTGGAACCGGCGGCTATGAAAAGTCGGCGCTGGCGGTACGGCGACACGGCGATTCGAAGCGTCGGAGAAGGAAATCACTCCGGCTCCATAGGCTCCAATTTGGAAGCCTTGGTTAAGCAATAGGCTCGTCTGGTGAGCTAGCGCGGGTCAATACTTGTCGCAAGTTGAAACTTCATTTTTCCAGAAGCGACCGAACCGGCTAGACTCGAAATGACAGATCTGAATTCAAGCAAGGAGGATACGGTGAGAAATAGTCGTTGGAGTCGGGAGCAGCTCAAGCTCGCATTTCACTTGTATTGCCAGTTGCCGTTCGGCAAGCTGCACAGTCGCAATGCGGAAATCGCGGAACTGGCACAACTGATCGGCCGCACACCGAGCGCGGTAGCGATGAAGCTGGTGAACTTCGCCAGCTTGGATCCGGCGATTACATCCACAGGACGTGCCGGACTAGGCAACGCCGGTTCACTTGACCGAGAGATTTGGGAGGAGTTTCAAGCCAATTGGGAAGGACTGGCCGTCGAGTGCAACCGCCTTAGAACGGCACTGGTCGAGTCGCAAGGCCAAGTACCCACAACCGCCCTCGATGCTGACGAGGCCACCGGCTTGGAAGACTTCACAGGCGAGACGCGTCGTGTTGTGACCGAGCAACGAATCAAGCAACACTTTTTCCGCCGCGCGGTGCTGAGTAGTTATCGCGGACGCTGCTGCATGTCTGGGTTGTCGGATCCGCGCTTGCTGATTGCCAGTCATATTGTTCCATGGCGCACGGACAAGGCAAATCGCCTGAATCCCAGAAACGGATTGTGCTTGTCTGCCATCCATGACAAAGCGTTCGACAAGGGCTTGATTGCTTTGTCCGACGATTTCACAGTACTTGTATCGACCGAACTAAAACGTAGCGAGAACGCATTTATACAGTCCGTGATCCTTCCATTGGATGGTCGCTCCATCGAACTACCGGAGCGCTTTCTTCCGGACACCAAATTTGTCGCTCGCCATCGTATGGATGAGTTTGCTGATAGCAAATCTGGGAAATGAGAAATGGGTGGCCCCTACTCCCTTCACGAAGACACTTTTTACGACTACTTCATGCCCTATCGTCATCCCGAAGCACATTTCGATATTTGGGGTGGTATAGGTCTTGAGACTTTTGGTGATGACTTGGAAATTGTCAGACGAACAGACCCAGAGTACATATGGACAATACGCGATGGGGAGTCTGGCCGCGACCAATGGATCACGCCGGGTATTGGATATGTAAATCGTGTTTGCTATCTGATCACGCGAAAACCGCACAAGTGGATTGATCTCGACTTTCGCGTCCCACATTCCTTGTCCTCTCTGACTCCCCTCGGCTTGCGACGTCAAGTAACTCAGTTGACGCGGCTCTTAGCGGAAGCGGCGGCGCGACAAGTATCGACCGGATAGCCGTTCTTACTAGAGTGTCTATGGGGTCGGAGTGACTTCCTCCTCCGACGCTTTGAATCGCCGTACCGCCAGCGCCGACTTTTCGCATGGCTTGCGCGACAAACCAAATCAAACCGTGCTACCTGTCTCTCAAGCGTTGTGAGCCCCGGTCACAATCAGTTGCGATGTCGCCCGCGTCATTGCGACATACAGCAGACGCGCATCTTCTTCGGTCGCCTTCTCCGGCGTCGGTAGCAGCCCGGCACCGGGAATAACGATGATCGGGTACTCGAGACCTTTGCTGCTATGGAATGGCAACAGCTTGACGGTGTCCTGGCTTGCACCAAAAGTCACATCGTCTTTCCACGTGTTGGGAATGCTTGCCTTCCGCAATGCGGCGCGGACCGTCTTGCATATCGGGTCGTAGTGCCGGTACAGGATGGCCATTTCACGCCAAGGTGTGCCTTTGGCGTGCTCTTCCTTCAAGCGCTCCGCTATCCATTCTCCTTCCGCCTGCAGCGTCGGCAGCTTGACCACGATGGGCGCATTGCCGTGGCGGCCCGCCGAGATGGGGACAAGTCGCGGGACTCCGTCTTCTTCGGCGTCGGTCGCACTCAGTAACTCGCCGGCGAACTGCGCGGCGAACTCGAGGATTTCTTGCGTGTTGCGGTAATTGACTTTCAGGATCGTCGTGCGGCCCTGCGCCTGGATGCCGACGCTCTTGAAACTGAAGTTCTTCTGCCGCCCCGCCTCGTAGATCGACTGCGCATCGTCGTAGAGGACGAGCAGCGAGTTGCTGTGCGGGTCGACCATCTGGACCACGAGCTTCAGCCACTCGGGCTTGAAGTCGTGGCCTTCGTCGATCAGCACGGCCTCATATTGCGCCGGGGGAATCTGGCCGCGCTCGACAGCGCGGATGACCGACTGGACCATCTCGGCCATAAGCGCGTTCGTGTCTTCCTGCTGGCTGGAGAAATTGACGTTGTAAGCGCTCAACTGGCTGCGGCACCAGCTGTGGAATGTCCGGACATGCACCTTGTCGGCGACACCCTTGCTCGACATCCAGTGAATCAGTCGCCCCGCCAGCGTTTTGTTGTAGCACAGCACCAGGATCGGTTTGGCGCACACCTTGGCCAGTTGCTCGGCGCGGTAGCCGAGAATCAGGGTCTTGCCCGAACCCGCCACGCCGTGGATTACGCGGTGACCTTCGCCGAGGCTCCGCGCCAGCTGCTCTTGCTGAAGATCCATTACCCGCATCAGGTCCGGGATTTCGACGGCCGCCAGTTCGTCCTTCTTGAAGAGCCCTTGCTGCGTATTTGGCAAACGGATTTCAGGGAACAAATGCCACCGGACGCGATCGAGCTGCGGCAGAGTCAGGTTGCCGTGGAAACGAACCGAAAACATTTCCCAGAGCCGCTGCTGAAATGCTTCCATATCCACGGACTCGGTCATTTCGTCCTGGCAAAGCACACACTGCGGCTCGATGACTTCCGCGAGGCCGGAACTTTCGAAAGTCCGCCGGGAGATATTGGCAAGCACCACGCCATAGGCCCATGGAAAGGTTAGCCGCCCTTCCATCCGGCCACTGGAAAGCGTCAACTGCTTGTCGCGCTCCAGAACGTTAACGACGGCATGGGCGTATTGGCGGGCCTGTTCCAGCGGATTGAGGACATGTTTCAGTCCTTGGGGCGTGAGTATTGCCGCGTCAGATTTGGTGATCGACTGGATGGTGTCCGGCTTCCAGTCTTTTACTTCGAGGATCAGCAGCCCGCGATGGGGATGCATAACGATGAAGTCGGGATGGCTGTTCGTGGGACCGACAGGAACGTCGAACCAGCACAGGTAATCCTCTTCGAGCTTGGCTTCGAGCCGCTGCGCGAAGCGTCGCTCACCGGGTGTCATGCGCCCGGCACATGTCCCGTAGCTTGGAATCAGCGTCGCCACCTGGAACCCCGATCTTTCTTGATGAGAATGACATTGTGATTCTACATGCAGTGCGTCGATTGAAGCCGCTGCGGATCCTCGCCGCTGCGGATGGCGAGACGGCGATTTCGCGCTCATCGTCACCTTCCATCATTGTGGAAACTCCGCCTTGTCCGGATGCAGGCCCAGAAGAAACTCTTCGCACGGGATGCAGGGAATGCCATCGATGGCCAATCGCTCCTTGCCGAGATACAACAGGCATGGAGACACTTCGGGATAGTCTTCCCGGAAAGCACGTAGCGCACGAAGATCCTTGCTGGACACGCGGGCCGCTCGTTTGACCTCTATGGCCCGGAAGACATCCCGGCCATAGACAATGAAATCCACTTCACTGCCGGATTTGGTGCGCCAATAATAGAGTTCCGCCCCGGATCCCCGATACGCGATCCAGGCCCGCAGGTGTTGCGCAACCAGTCCTTCCAGGGCCATCCCTTCGATTTCTTCCGGCCGATCCAGAGGACCGGCCGGACGCAGCGACCGATAGACACCCACGTCAAAGTAGTAAAACTTGGAGTGACCCACCAGATGGCGTTTGGCGCGTTTGGTGAATACGGGAAGGCGAAACGACAGTAGCAGGTCTTCGAGAATATCGAGGTAGCCCTCCACTGTCTTGCGCCCGATCTGGCATTCCCGCGCCACTTCCGCCAGATTGAGCAGCGACCCATGAGAAAAACTGATCGCTTCCAGAAAGCGGGCGAACCCCCCCAGATCACGGACCAGCGCTTCGGCCTGCACTTCCTCCCGTAAATACAGAGAGGCGTAGGCGCGTACGCTACGGTCCGGATCGGCGGCACCCCATACCAGGGGCACCAGACCACTGGCCAACGCCTGTTTCAGATTGAACGCCTCACCCAATTCCGCAGCCATGAAGGGATGCATGCTGGCTTCCACCAGGCGCCCGGCAAGCAGGTTCCACTCCCCGCGTCGCAGTTTGCGGGCACTGGATCCGGTCAGGACAAAGCGCAGACGTTTGTCGGTTTCGACCAGGCCATGCACCACATCGAGCAGGGCCGGCACCTTTTGGACTTCGTCGATCACGACATCCATCACGTGGGGCCGACCGGCCAGCAATTCGCGCAGCCGTTCCGGACGCGCTTGATAGAGACGCTGCGCTTCGGGATCGAGCAGATCCAGCCAGATGGCGTCCGGCCTCGTGTCGCGTAGCCAGGTGGATTTGCCAGTACCGCGCGGCCCGAAGAGGAAGAAGCTGCTGTCGGGGCATCGTAAAAAACGGCTGACTGATTCCATTTATTCTTCCGTTATGGCGGCGATATGGACATATTCACATAATTCTGCCGGGATTGCTACTGCATGCTGGCCAGAGTTCGAGGAGATGAAGGCGTTGGCGATACGGCGATTCATCGGCCAAACGATCTTCAGGAGGCTTCGTAGAGGAAGGGCAGCGGCCGATGCCAGGCCGGCAGGCCGCGCCGTCGGCCGGTCAATCCGTGTCGCGCATCGACAGCAAACTCTGCCGGAATGCCTCGACCGCCGGGCGCTCGGCAATCGCTTCCGGAGTCACCAGGTAATAGGCATAGGGTTGGCCGACCGAGATGTCGAACGGCGCTACCAGTCTGCCATCCGCGATCTCGGCAGCGACCAGCGGCTTCGACGCCAGCGCGATGCCGAGTCCGTCGACCGCGGCGACCAAGGCCAATCCCGAGTCGCTGAAGTGCGGTCCGGCGTTGCAGTCGACGCCGGCAACGCCTGCCTGCCGCAGCCATTCCTCCCAACTCGGACGGGCGCGCTCGTTGGCGATGGTGTCGTCATGGAGCAGGACATGGAAGCGGACATCCGCCGGCTGGCGCAACGGGCGTTTGGATTTGAGCAGCTTGGGGCTGCAGACGGCGATGTAGTCGGGCCCGAAGATGCGGTCGACGCGACAGCCCGGATACGCGCCGGTGCCGTAGCGGACCACGATCTGGGAGTCGTCCTCGCGCAGATCGATGCTGTCGAATTGCAGCTCCCCGCCGGGCGGGTCGCTGTCGATGGCGCCGAGGGAACTGACGACGTGCAGTTTCACCTGGGGCGCGGCCAGCGTGAATCGCTGCAGACGCGGCACCAGCCAGCGGGTGGCGAACATGGGCGGGGCGACGACGATCAGGCGTCCCGTGGAAGTCTGTTCGTGCGTGCTTTCGACGGCCGCGGCAAAGCACTCGAGCCCCTCGCGCACCTTCGGCAGCATCGCCTCGCCCTGCGGCGTCAGCTCCAGCGCGCGGGTAAGGCGACGAAACAGCGACAGACCGAGAAACTCTTCGAGCATCTTGATCTGGTGGCTTACCGCGGTGGGCGTTACGGCAAGTTCGGCCGCCGCTTTCTTGAAGCTGAGGTGCCGCGCCGCCGCCTCGAAGGCGCGCAGTGCATTCAGCGGAGGCAATCGGTACGACATGGATGAGTTTTTCTTCAGCGTCAGATGAGAATTGATCGTTTGTTGCGATGCAACATTGACGTTATCTTAGCACCGTGCCCTCACGAGGGGCGCCACTCAAAGGAAAGGATCCACATCATGGACCATAGTTACAGCGACATAGAAGCCCACATCCGGGAAGCGAATCGGCAACGCAGCGAAGCGATGGGAAAACTCATCTCCGCCGGCTGGAAAGCCTTCAAGCGCCTATTGACTCGTCTTCGGTATTCCCGTTCGACGAAAAATGCCATCGTGGCGAATCCTTCCGCCCTGATTGGCGTTCAGCAACTATCCTGATTGACGGAGGTTTCCATGAGAACATTTTTCTTTCTGACCAACCTTATTGGCGGCATCCTGGTTCTTCTGCTTGGATTGGCCGTCATCCTGATTCAGACCCACAATCCCGCCGCCCTGGTCGTTGGCATCATCGCCGTCGCACTGGCAGCCATCTGCATCTGGCTGGCAAAGGAATGTGTGTCCGCTCACCCGCACCCCACGGCATAGACCTGGAAGGCTGCCGGATCAGCGAAAGCAATGTCTCCTCCTCCGGTTCCGCAAGGAATCGGTTTCAATCCCGGCCATGTGCCGGGATTTTTTTTGACAGGCCGGATCATTCTTCGAACTCGGGGCCTTCGGCGCCGTACCACCGGCGCCGACTTTTGCAGCAAAGCCGTCGCGTCTGATACGCTCCTGCTCCGCGTTAAACTTTTCTGACCGAGTACGCCCATTCCCGGCGATCTTCCAAGACCCTCATGCGCACCGAAACCCCGCACGCCATCTACCTCAAGGACTACACGCCGCCGGCCTGGCTGGTCGACACGGTCGATCTCCATGTCGCGATCCACGAGGGCTATGCCGAAGTCCGCGCCCGGCTTGCCTGCAAGCGCAATCCGCGCGGCGCCGGCGGCGCGCTGGTGCTGCATGGCGAGGAGCTTTCCCTGCGTGCCGTCGGCCTCGACGGCACGGCGTTGGCGCCTTCGCGCTATACCCTGGCCGACAATGCGCTGAGCATCTTCGGCGTCGATTCCGCGTCCTTGCCCGATTCCTTCGTGCTCGAAACCGTGGTACGCATCGAGCCAGATAACAACACCCAGCTCTCCGGCCTCTATCGTTCGCAGGACGGCTACTTCACCCAGTGCGAGGCCGAGGGTTTCCGCCGCATCACTTTCTTCCCCGACCGGCCCGACGTGATGTCGCGCTACACCTGCACCATCGAGGCCGAGTGCGAGCGCTTCCCGCAACTGCTGAGCAACGGCAACCTCGTCGCGTCCGGCGTCAGCGAGGGCGATGCCAAGCGTCACTGGGCGCGCTGGGAAGACCCCCACGCCAAGCCGGCCTACCTGTTCGCCCTGGTCGCGGCGAAGCTCGATGTGCTCGAAGACAGCTTCGTCACGCGCTCCGGGCGCAAGGTCCGCCTCGCGGTCCATGTCGAACCGGGCAAGCTCGACCAGTGCGGCCACGCCCTGGCGGCGCTGAAGAAAGCCATGGCCTGGGACGAGCAGCGCTTCGGCCTGGAGATGGACCTCGACCACTACATGATCGTCGCGGTGGGCGACTTCAACATGGGTGCGATGGAGAACAAGGGCCTCAACATCTTCAACACCAAGTACGTGCTGGCCCGCCCCGACACCGCGACCGACATGGACTACCAGAACATCGACCGCGTCGTCGCCCACGAGTACTTCCACAACTGGACCGGCAACCGCGTCACCTGCCGCGACTGGTTCCAGCTCTCGCTCAAGGAAGGCCTGACGGTGTTTCGCGACCAGGAGTTTGGCGCCGACGTGCATTCGCGCGCCGTGACGCGCATCCAGGCCGTGCGCGGCTTGCGCATGGGCCAGTTCCCGGAGGATGCGGGGCCGATGGCGCATCCGATTCGTCCCGCGTCCTATGCCGAGATCAACAATTTCTACACCGCGACGGTGTATGAAAAAGGCGCCGAAGTCGTGCGCATGATTCACACCCTGCTCGGCCGCGAAGGATTCCGCAAGGGCATGGATCTTTACTTCCAGCGCCACGACGGGCAGGCCGTGACCTGCGATGATTTCGTCGCCGCGATGCAGGACGCCTCAAGTGTCGACCTCGGCCAGTTCCGCCGCTGGTATTCCCGTGCCGGCACGCCGCACCTGAAGGCTGCGGGCAGTTACAACGCGGCGGCCAAACGCTACACCCTGACCCTGACGCAGTCGCTGGCGCCCACCGCCTACGAGCAGCGCCTCAAGGAAGCGGGCATGGCGATCGACGCAGGGCCTTTGCACATTCCGGTGGCGGTTGGTCTGGTGCTGCCCGATGGCAGCGACGCGTTGCCGGAAGGCACAAAGGTACTGTCGCTGACCGAGACCACGCAAAGCTTCGTCTTCGAGAACATTCCGGCTGCACCCGTCGCCTCGCTACTGCGCAATTTCTCGGCGCCGGCGCATCTCGATTTCGAGCAGTCCGATGCCGAACTCGCCCACCTTATGGCGCACGACCCGGACCCGTTCAACCGTTGGGACGCCGGACAGCGCCTGGCCACGCGCGTGCTGTTGGCCGGGATAGCCGTCGGCGGCGAAGGCGATGCCTGGATTCCCGCGAGCCTGGTTACGGCCGTCCGTCGCGTGCTCGAGGACGGGCTGGGTTTGGGTAATGGTGGAGATGCCGTGCTCGCCGCCGAAGCGCTGGTGCTGCCGGCCGAGCAGGTGCTGGCCGAGGAGGTGGCCGCTCGCGGCCAGGTGATCGACCCGGAAGCGATCCACCGCGCCCGCCTCAGTCTGCGCCGCCACCTTGCCACGGCTTTGCGCGCCGCGTTCGAGTCGGTGTGGACCGCGCTCGCGCCACTCGAACCGTATGCCCCGGACGGCATCCAGGTCGGCCGCCGCGCCCTGCGCAACCTGTGCCTCGGCTACCTGGCCGACAGCGACGAGGCCTATGTCCGAACCTCGGTGCTGCCGCGCCTGCTGACGCAGCTCGAGCGGGGCGGCAACATGACCGACGTGATCGCCGCCCTGTCCCTGCTGGCCAATCTCGATTTGCCCGAGCGCGCCAGCGGCCTCGCCGCCTTCCATGCGCGCTGGCAGGGCGAGGCACTGGTGATCGACAAGTGGCTGCAGGTGCAGGCGACCTCGCGCCTGCCCGAAACCGCGGGGCGGGTGCGCCAACTCATGCAGCATGCGGCCTTCGACCTGAAGAATCCGAACAAGGTCTATGCCTTGCTGCGCAGCTTCTGCGCCGCCAACCCGCGCCACTTCCACGCCGCTGACGGCAGCGGCTACGCGTTGGCCGCGGAGGTCATCATCGCATTGCAGGCGATGAATCCGCAGGTCGCGGCAAGGCTGGCACGCAGCTTCGACCGTTGGCGCCAGTTCGATGCCGTGCGCCGGGGCCATGCGCAGGCGGCACTGGAGAAGATCGCGGCCTGCGAAGGTTTGGCCCGGGGAGTCGCCGAGATCGTCGGCAACGCCTTGAAGTGAAGCGGGTTTGGCAATTACGGGAGGACGCACGATGAAGATTGCGGTGATGGGTGCCGGTGCGGTCGGCTGCTACTACGGCGGCATGCTGGCGCGCGGTGGGCATGAAGTGGTGCTGATCGGACGGGCGCAGCATGTGGCAGCGGTGCGTCGTGACGGTCTGTTCATGGATACGAAGTCTTTCCAGGAGCACGTTCCGCTGCAGGCCGCCACCGATGCCAGCGGCATCGAGGGTGCGCAGCTCGTGCTCTGCTGCGTCAAGTCGACCGACACTGAAATCGCGGGACTGCAGATGAAGCCGCATCTCGCGCCTGGCGCCGTGGTGCTGAGCCTGCAGAACGGCTACGACAATGCCGAGCGGCTACAGGCGGTGCTGGGCCGCGAAGTCATGCCGGCCGTGGTCTACGTTGCCACCGAAATGGCCGGACCGGGCCACGTCAAGCACCACGGGCGCGGCGAACTGGTGATCGGACCGTCGGCTACCAGCCAGGAGTTGGCTGCGCTATTCGCCGCTGCCGAGGTGCCGGTGCAGATTTCCGCCAACGTGGCCGGCGCCCTATGGGCCAAGCTGATCATCAATTGCGCCTACAACGCCCTCTCCGCCATCACGCAAATGCCCTACGGACGCATGGTGCAGGGCCAGGGCATGGAGGACGTGATGCGCGATGTGGTGGACGAGTGCCTCGCCGTGGCGGGGGCCGAGGGAATCAGCGTGCCGGGGGACATCCGGGAGGCCGTGCGTGGTATCGCGGTCAGCATGGCCGGCCAGCTCTCCTCGACCGCCCACGACGTGGCGCGCGGCAAGCCGAGCGAGATCGACCACATCAATGGCTATGTGCTGCGGCGCGGTGCGGCGCATGGCATCGCGACACCCGTCAATCGCGTTCTGCACACAGTGGTCAAACTGCTCGAAAGCCGTTTGCCGTCGCCGCCGGCGAGTGGACCGGCCTGAAGCAGACCGGCTGCGACTTCAATATAATCAAGGCATGCCGCGTAGCGCGGCGTGCCCGTTCCGAGGATGCCAGATGACACTTCCTGCGCCACCCCAGACTGACCAGCAGCAGCTTGCGGCAATGCAGGTCAGGCTCGACTTTGCGAAAAAACTGCAGGCCTTGTCGAACAAGGTCCATGCGACGGACAACATCGCGCAGATCATGATCGGTTTGTCGCCCGAGATCTGCGAACTGTTTCAATGCGAGCGATTGACCCTGTACGTGGTCAACAAGGAACGCGGCGCCCTGGTCTCTAAGGTAAAGATGGGCATCGACTCGAACAAGGAGCTGGTGCTGCCGATCGACAAGCAGAGCATTGCCGGCTATGTCGCACTGACCCGCAGCACGGTGCGGATCAACAATTTGAACGACCCCGAGGAATTGAGCAGCATCGACCCCGAGTTGCAGTTTCGCAAACAGGTCGATGAAATCACCGGCTACCGGACCGAGCGCATGCTGGTGGCACCCCTGCTGCAGGGCCTGAGCAAGGAACTGGTCGGTGTGCTGCAACTGATCAACCAGCGCGCCGACGGGCAGTTCGACAGCGTGTCCGAGGATGGCCTGGAACAATTCTGCGCGGTCCTGGCGCTGGCGTTCTTTCAGCGCATCAAGACCGGGGCGCTGCTGCCGAAGCGCTATGAAGTCTTGGCGGAGCAGGGAGTGATTTCCTCGCAGGAGCTGGAATTGGCGCAACGCTGGGCGCAGCGCAAGAGCAAGGATCTGGAGCAGGTATTGGTGGAGGACTTCAAGGTTCCGCTGGCGGCGATCGGACGCGCGCTGGCGGCGCAGGTGAATCTTCCCTACCAGCCCTGCGAGACCAGCTGGCGACCCGACCGGGAGCTGGCGAAGAAGCTCGATCGGGCTGCCTGCCAGCAGTATCAGTGGCTGCCATGGTCGAAGGAGCGCAACGTCGTCGTCGTGGTGACCACCGATCCGGAGAACCGCTTCGGTGCCGAGAGCCTGAAACGGGCGTTTGCATATAACGAGATCGCGCTTCGCTACACCACGCCAACGGACTTCGGCAAGATGCTGGAGAAATATTTTCCGGCCGCGAAAGGCTCTTGAGCGGAGCAGGAGCCTTTCGCACCTCCGGTTTCTACCAGAGCGTTTCCCGCTCCGCGCTGGACGAAATCTTGTGTATGGTGAGGTCGGCGCCATTGAATTCCTCCTCGGCGTCCAGGCGTATGCCAACGGTCTTCTTGAGCACACCATAGACCAAGAGGCCGCCGCAGAAGGCGATGGCCACGCCCATGGCGGTGCCGATCAGTTGCGACATGAAACTTACGCCGCCCATGCCGCCCAGCGCCTTGGCGCCGAAGATGCCGGCGACGATGCCGCCCAATGCGCCGCACAGGCCGTGCAGCGGCCAGACGCCGAGCACGTCGTCGATCTTCCAGCGGTTCTGCGTCAGGGTGAACATCCAGACGAACAGGCCGCCGGCCATGGCGCCGGTGACCAGCGCGCCGAGCGGATGCATGAGATCGGAACCGGCGCAGATGGCCACCAGGCCCGCCAGCGGGCCGTTATGGACGAAACCCGGGTCGTTCCGGCCGGCTATCGTGGCGGCGAGCGTGCCGCCGACCATGGCCATCAGCGAGTTCATCGCGACCAGGCCGGAAACCTTGTCCAGCGTTTGCGCGCTCATGACGTTGAAGCCGAACCAGCCGACGGTCAGGATCCAGGCACCGAGCGCGAGGAAGGGAATGGAGGACGGCGGATGAGCACCGGCGATGCGGCCGTCCTTGTGGTAGCGGCCGGTGCGGGCACCGAGCAGCAGCACCGCGGCCAGGCCGATCCAGCCGCCGACGGCATGGACCACGACCGAGCCGGCGAAGTCGTGGAACTCCTCGCCGAAGCTGGCCTTGAGCCAGTCCTGGATGCCGTAGGCGTGGTTCCAGGCGATGCCCTCGAAGAAGGGGTACACAAAGCCGACCAGCAGGAAGGTAGCGGCCAGTTGCGCGTTGAAGCGGGCGCGTTCGGCGATGCCGCCGGAAACAATGGCCGGGATTGCCGCGGCAAAGGTCAGCAGGAAGAAGAACTTGGTCAGTTCATAGCCGCTCTTTTGCGCCAGCGTCTCGGCGCCGGCAAAGAAATTGACGCCGTAGGCGATGCCGTAGCCGATGAAGAAATAGGCCAGCGTCGATACGGAAAAATCCACCAGGATCTTTACCAGCGCATTGATCTGGTTCTTCCTGCGTACCGTTCCCAACTCCAGAAAGGCAAAGCCGGCATGCATGGCCAGGATCATGATGGCGCCGAGCAGTATGAACAGTACGTCGGCGGATGTCTTGAAATTCTCCATTGTGGTGCTCCCAGTGGCCAAAGGCACAAATGGAATGCATGAAAGCAATGTCCATTCCTGCCGACAAATCAGTTATAAATCAGTCTGGTTGTCTCTCGGCGTGAAGGATAACGCACCTTGCTGGTGCTATTGGCCGACGTGCTGCACCGGGATGGTGAAAGTCGGCGCCGGCGATACGGCGAAAACCTGTTGCCGTTTACTTTGGTGCATTGCCCGATGTTTCCGGCGCTTGGTAGCTCCTCGGCATCAGCACCCACATTCGACCTTGCTGGCGCATTTTCCCGGCCTGGTTGCCGGCGGCGGCACCGCTGCCCCAATAGAAATCGGCGCGCACCACGCCGCGAATCGCGCCGCCGGTATCCTGACCCAGCATCAGACGCGTGAGTGCCTGATCGCTGTTGGGTCTGGTCGTGGCGAGCCATATGGGAGCCCCCAGCGGCACATGCCGCGGATCGACCGCCAGCGAGCGCTCAGGCGTCAGGGCAAGGCCCATGGCGCCCTGTGGCCCGCTGCCTTCGACGGGCCGTTCGCGGAAGAACACCAGGCTCGGGTTGGCGTTGAGCAACTCGGCCAGTCGCGACGGGTTGGCCCTGGCCCACGACTTGATGCCCTGCATCGACGCCTGCTCGGCCTTGAGTTCGCCGCGCTCGATCAGCCAGCGTCCTATCGAGCGATAGGGATGGCCGTTCTGGTCGGCGTAATTGAGGCGCACGCGGCTGCCGTCGGTCAGTTGCACCTGGCCCGAGCCCTGGATCTGCATGAAGAAAAGATCGATCGGGTCGTCTATCCACAACAGCGCCTCAGGTGAGCGCTTGCTTTCTTGCGGAGTCCATTCACTGCGAGAAAAGTAGGGCACCAGCTTGCGCCCTTCCAGGCGTCCGCGCAGGCGCAGGTGTTTGAGCTCCGGGTAGAGCTCGGCCAGTTCCACGACAATCATGTCACCGGGCGGACCGAAGGCCGGATAGCGGTAGCCATCGCTTTCGCTGCGGCTGCCTTTGAGGATCGGTTCGTAATAGCCGGTGATCAGGCCGCTGCGCGAACCGTCCGGGTTGACCAGCGCCCAGGGCCGGAACTGGCCTTCGAACCATGCGCGCAAGGCCGCCGCAGCCGTGTCGCTTACCGACCTGGCCGAGTTGCAGGCCGGCTTCCACTGCGCTTGCCTTTCCAGGCTCCTGCAACTGGCGACAAAGGCGGCGAACACGATGCCGGGATCGTCGTCGTTCCAGCCCGGCAGCTCGCTCCACTCGGCGGTTTGCAAGGGCTTGGCGGCAGGCTTGGGTGGCTCTGCGGTGGGGCAGGCGGCGCAGACCGGACAGGCGGCCGGCAGGGGGCAGGATTCGGCGCGCGTGTCGGGCTGGACGGGCAGCTCCGTGCAGCCGGCGACGACCAGCAGGGCAATGACTGCAGCGAGGAATCGAAACATGAATCTGCTAAAGTTCGATGCTTTCAAGAGCCCGCAAGCTTAACCGATATGAGATCAGAAGACGGACACTGGATTGACCGCCTCGATGCCCTGTTCGATCGGATCGAGGCGATCCTGCCGCCGCCGCTGCCGCCGCCGGACTGGTCAGCCAGGGCGTTTCGCTGGCGGACGCGGAACGGGCGCGGCTGGCTGGAGGCGGTCAAGCTGCCGCACCTGATCCGCTTCGAGGACCTGCAGGGCATCGATGAGCAGAAGCAGCGCATCGCGCAGAACACCAAACAGTTCGTCTCCCGGCGCAGCGCCAACAATGTGCTGCTGACGGGCGCGCGCGGCACCGGCAAGAGCTCGTTGGTCAAGGCCGTGCTGAATCAGTTCGCGGTCAAGGGACTGCGCCTGATCGAAGTCGACAAGGACGATCTTGTTCATCTGCCGGAGATCGTCGATCTGATTGCCGGTCGCCGCGAACGCTTCATCATCTTCTGCGACGACCTCTCCTTCGAATCGGGCGAGCCCGGCTACAAGGCAATGAAGAGCATCCTCGACGGCTCGATTACCGGCATGCCCGACAACCTGCTGGTGTATGCGACCTCCAACCGCCGCCATCTGATGCCGGAAAAGATGTCGGAAAACCTGGAGACCAGGTACAACGCCGATGGCGACATTCATCCCGGCGAAACCACCGAAGAAAAAATTTCCCTGTCGGAGCGCTTCGGCCTGTGGCTGTCCTTCTACCCCTTCGGCCAGGATCACTACCTGGAGATCTGCGGCCACTGGCTGGCCGAGTTCGGCGCCTCGCCGCAGCAGATCGCCGCCGCGCGCGGCGAGGCCCTGCAATGGAGCCTGATGCGCGGTTCGCGCAGCGGTCGCGTGGCCTGGCAATTTGCCCGCGACTATGCCGGGCGTCACGCCAAAAAACCTGCCGTCCGCAAGCCGAGCCCCGGCGCGACGTGAAGCTGACCGAAGTCGCCGCCGCCGTCATCGAACGGCGTGCGGCCGATGGATCCGTCGAATTCCTGCTCGGGCAGCGCGCGCCTGGCACCTTCTACCCCGGGTTCTGGGAATTTCCCGGCGGCAAGGTCGAGCCGGGCGAAACGCCGCATGCCGCGCTGCTGCGCGAACTGCATGAGGAGCTGGGCATCGAAGTCGTGCGCGCCGATCCCTGGCTACGCCGTCAGCATGTCTATGAACACGCCCATGTCCGCCTCAACTTTTTTCTGGTACGCGAATGGCATGGCGAGCCGCATGACCACGTGCATAGTTCGCTGGCCTGGCAGCGAGTTGATGCGGTGACGGTTTCACCGATGCTGCCGGCCAATGCCCCGGTGTTGGCCGCGCTGGCCCTGCCGGAGTTTTACGCCATCACCCATGCCGGCGAGATCGGCATCGATGCGCAGTTGCTGGCTCTGGCGCAGGCGCTGGAAGCCGGCCTCAAGCTGGTGCAGTTGCGCGAACCCAGGCTCGATGCGGCGCGCCGTTCGGCCTTCGTCCATGCCGCAGTCGACCTTTGCCACCAGTATGGCGCGAAGGCGCTGGTCAATGCTGACGTCGTATTGGCCGAGGCTTCGGGCGCCGATGGCGTGCACCTGCCGGCGTGGCAGCTTGCGCTAATAGCGGCGCGGCCGATGTTTCCGCTGGTGGCAGCTTCCTGTCATTCGGCGGCAGAACTTGAACTGGCCGGACGGCTCGGCTGCGACTTCGCGGTGTTCGGTCCGGTCAGGGCAACGGCCAGCCATCCGAAGGTCGCAGGAATCGGCTGGGACAATTTTGCAGCCGCAGTCGCCGTGCCGCCAGTGCCGACTTTTGCACTGGGCGGGCTGTCGCCTGCTGATCTCGATAGGGCCCAGCGGGCCGGTGCTCACGGTGTAGCAGCGATTCGCGCCGCCTGGGGCGGCTAGCCGTTCTACTCGGACTGATCTTCCGGATGCGGCTCGTCCGGCGCCTCGACGCGATAACTGTCGGTGGCCCAGGCAACGAAGTCGATGCCCTTGCAGCGCGCCGAGCAGAACGGCCGGTAGCGGTTCTCGGCAATCCATTCGACATCGCTGCCGCATTTCGGGCAGGTGACGATGCGCGGTGCTGCAGGCCTTACAGGTTGCACAGCGTGAGTTCGAAGTTGACCATCGAGTCGACCTGGCGCGGTCGCTGATCCATGTCCGGACGCAGGAAGCGGATGTTGATGGCGAATTTGCCGGCGGAAATTTCCGGCAGGCAGGGATCCCCCTGGCCAGTCTTCAAGCGGATCAACTGTGCGCTGCGACCGCTCAGCATTAGCTGGAAGGTGCCGCGCTGGGCAGTTTTCTGTTCCGACCGGCCCGAGGACCGCAGCAAGCGCAGCACAATCGCAAGCCCGGCGCGGATCGGCATCATCGGCGCGATCCAGCCGCGGATGTCCTGCTGCCGCAGTGCCGACTCGCGATGCCGCCAGTAGTGGTAACCGGGCAGGTCGAACTCGCAGACGCCGCCGGGAATCGCGGCGCGGTTCTTGATGGTCATCAGCCATTCGTTTTCGCGCAGGTAATGACCGATCTTGCCGTGCATGGAAAGCAAGAGCGAACTGGCCTGCTCGATTTCGTAGAGCGCACCGGACAGGGCGTCCTCGGAAATCTCGGGGTTGTTGCGGAAGGAAAGCAGTATCTGGCGCTGGCGTTCGAGTTCCTGCACCAGATCGAATTTCAGTTCGGCGCGACCGGCGACCTCGAGAATCTCAAACAGGGTTACAAGCGCGACGTGGTGCTCCAGGGCACCTTCGGCGGCAGCGAAATGAACGATCTTGTCGAACAGATCTTCGAGCCGCAATAGCGTGCGAACGCGCTCGCTGAGTGGGTATTCGTAAGTGATCACATGCCAGCCAAATGGGAAAATCTGCCGAGATTGTGACCCAATTCAGTGCAAATCTCAACAAAACCGGCGCGACAATGCCAGATAGTGCTCATGCAGGCGTTCGACCTGCGCCGGTAGTTCAGCCGGTGCGCCGTCATTGTCGATGATGTCGTCGGCTGCCGCCAGGCGTTCGGCGCGCGTCGCCTGGGCCTCGAGAATCCGCTCGATATCGCTCCGCGCCAGGCCGTTGCGGCGCATGACACGGTCGATTTGCGTGGCCTCGGCGCAATCGACCACGGCGACGCGGTCCACGCGCTTGCGGTAGTCTCCGGATTCGACCAGCAGCGGCACCACCAGAATGGCATAGGGCGAGTTGGCCGGATTCGCCGACAGCTGACGTTCGCTTTCGCCGCGAATCAGCGGATGCAGGATCGCTTCCAGGCGCTTGCGCGCCGACGGGTCGGCAAAGACCATGGCACGCATCGCGGCGCGCTCGAGTGCGCCGTCGGCGTTGGCCACCTCATCACCGAATTCGGCACGGATGGCCGGCATCGCGGCACCGCCCGGAGCGGTCAGGGCGTGGGCAATCGCATCGGTGTCGACCACCGTGACGCCGCGCTCGCCGAATAGATCGGCGACGGCACTCTTGCCGCTGCCGATGCCGCCGGTAAGTCCGACAACATAGCTCATTGAGCTTTACGGTGTGCACTCGCCGATGGTGGCGTCGGCGTAGGGTGCGATCAGTTTCGGCAGTTGCTGCAGCAGGGCCGATGCGGCAGCGCGGGTCTCGACCCGAACTCTTGATGCCGCCTGATCGCGGCCTTCCACGCGCGCCGACTTGATTCCCCGCTTCAACAGTCCCTGCAGGAATTCGCGCGCGGCCGGCTCGTCCGGGAAGCTGCCCAAAATGATTTCATGGCGACCACTCTCAAGCGCAGCGGGCCGCTGATCGGCGATGCCGAACCGGGTCAGTTCCGCGGCCTTCTTGTCGGCGGCGGCCTGGTTGGCGAGATCACCGATGAGTACCAGATAGAGCATCGACGCCGCCAGCGGCTGGGTTTTCGCTTCACCGCCGATCGCTTCCACGGCTGCCTTCAGCGTCTCCGCGTCGGCCACCGCGAGGCCGTCGACGAGGCGACAGGCCAGATCCCCGTTCTTCGCTGCGGGTGCTGGCGCCTCACGCACGATGCGCAGCTTGTCGGCGTGCAACTGGTTCGCCAGCCGCTGCGGTTCGCGATCCTCGTCGGACGCGCCAAAATAGCCCTGTGTCCAGGCAAAGAAAACCAGATTGGCCAACACCAGCAGGAAGAAAAATAGCCGCATGGTCTTCGTTAGCCGGGCAGGCTGCCGGAGCTGGGATCATCCGGCTCGAAGCCGCCCCGGGATATGTCGCGTCGCACTATTTTCATTGGCTTCAACTCATTGAGAAGGGCGCTGTAGGCAGTCTCCGCGGCAGCGCGATTATCCTGGCTATAGTTGCAGACGTAAAGGTCGAGCGTCACCGCGTCCAGCTCCGGCCAGGTGTGAATGGCGAGGTGGGATTCGGCCAGCACCAAGGCACCGGTGGCACCTGCCGCGGGAAACTGGTGGAAGGCCTCGGCGACGACCAGCAGGCCGGCCGTGGCGCAGGCGCGGCGGCACAGCGCGGCCAGCATGTCGGCGTCGAGCAGCAAGCGGCGGTCGCCTTCGCAGGCGTGAAATTCAGCAAGGATGTGCAGGCCGTTCATAGTGAGGAGGCATAGGATACGCCGAGCCGGGACAGCGTGCGCTCGGCGGCCAGCACGCCGCGAAAATTGGCTTCCTCGAACAGCGACAGGCCCGACACGTCGGCATGGGCAAACTGGATTCCCGCCCTGCCCCGCTCGAAGCCGCTGCGCGCGCCGCTCCAGAGGCGACCGGGCAAGGGGCGGATCATGGCGTGGGCGTGGCGGTGAATATCCACGCGCGTCGCCAGTTCGCGAATCTCGGGATGCGGCCGCGACAGATCGGCCAGCACTTCCGCGGCCCATGTGTCGCGATTGTGCAAGAGTCGGCGCTGGTGGGACGCCGACTCTTCATGCAGCGCCCGATACCAGGTGATCACCGTCGGTCCCGGCGCGTAGCGCATCGCCTGATGGGTGGCGACTACATAACCGAGCGCCGGACTGTCGTGCAGGACATTGTCCCAGGCCAGCGGATGACCGGCGCGCGTCTGCGGCGCCGATGATAGCGTCAGATTCGCCACGACCCAAGGTGCATATTCGGCGCCCCTGATTGCAGCCAGCCATTCCGGGCGCGGCGCGGCGAACACATGCGGGATCAGGAACAGCGGCGCAGCCCAGATCAACTCGCGGGCGATGATGCGGATGCTGCGCTTCTCCGCCGCAAGGTAGACGTCGCAGACGTGCTCCTTTCCGCGCTCCTCGACGCGGAACACCAGCGCGTTCGGCTGCACCCGGCCGCTAACCGCCCGCGCCAGGCCGCGCGCCAGCCAGGCGTTACCTTCCGGCGCCGTCAGCACCTGCCCTTCGCCATCGCGGCAGGCAAAGTAATGCAGGCCGGCCCAGGCCGAAGTCTGCGCCGCACTCGTGCCGTAGTCATCGCGGCAGGCGTAGTCGGTCAGCCAATGCAAACCTGGCGCGGTGTAGCCTTCGCGCAGCAACCAATCGCGGAATGTGATCCGGTCCAGCGCCAGCAATTTCGGATCGCGGCTGGAAAGCGTCAGCGGCAGGGCGAAGGCACGCCGTCCGGCAGCATCGCGCCGCTGCCGCAAATCGCCGACGTACTCCTGAAAGCGGGTGTATTGCGCACGCTCCGCTGGCGGCACACCCAGCGTCGGCCACAATCCGTCCTGCCAATAGCCGTTGCTGTAAAGCCGCTCCTGCGGGGCATGACACAGGTATTTCTCGTCGTAGCTCGGGTGCGCGGCCTCCGGGTCGCCCTGCAGCACGCCGAGTTCGGCAAGTAGTTGGCGCGTGGCACGCGCTTCGCGCGGTGGCAGCGGCAGATAATGCGCGCCGAGCGGATGCGCCGAGACTTCATTCCTTCCGGCGCGGGAATTGCCGCCGGCCTCTGTCTCCATCTCCAGCAGCAAAAAATCGTCGCAACCCGAGCGCGCCAGCTTCCACGCCGCCGACAGCCCGCCGATGCCGCCGCCGACGATGGCTACCGTGGTGC
This sequence comes from Sulfuritalea sp., assembly GCA_030651305.1. Taxonomy (GTDB): domain Bacteria; phylum Pseudomonadota; class Gammaproteobacteria; order Burkholderiales; family Rhodocyclaceae; genus Sulfuritalea. The sequence continues at coordinate 48,520 of JAUSCI010000080.1, forward strand.
GCCGTGTTTCCGATGGCGCCGGAAAGTCCGGCTTGCGCAGGCGGTGGCCGAGCGCGTCGTTGGCGCCCGAGAGCGTACCGGGCGGCAGTGGCGGTGCGGCCCTGGAACCGCATGCGGCCAGCAGGCCGGAGGCCGAAATGCCAGCGAGGAAGTCGCGGCGGCGCATCAGTGATAGTCGTCTTCCCGCTGATGTCGCACCGCGAGAATTGTCACGTAGTTGTCGGCCTCGATCTCGAACAGCGCGACATAGCCCGAATTGCCGAAGGGAATGATGAATTCGCGCAGGAAGGGATCGCGTGCACCGCCGCCCGCCTTGCGACAGGAGAAAGGAAAGATTTGCAGCAACTCGACAGCCTTGGCGATGGCCAGTTCCGCACGTTCCGCGGCGCCGATGTCGCGTTCGGGCAGATAGTCGAACAAACGCAGCAAGTCCGCTTCCGCTTCCTCCGTGAAGCGGACGACGAACTTCTTCATTTGACGATAACCGCCTTCTTGTGTGCGTTCTTCAGGCGTCGCTCCAGCTTGCCGAGGACGGTCGCGGCCTTTACGTAGCGTCCGGAAGCCAGTGCCGCGTCGCGCGAAGCGAGGCCGCGCGCGATGAACTCCATCTGCGCCCGCCGATACTCGACATTGCGCCGCACGGCATCTTCGACGAAGCCGGACAGGGTTTCACCAGTCCCCAACAATTCTTCGGCGGCCTGGCGAAGCTCGGGCGGGACGCGGACGGCTGGGATGGCGGCGGTTTTCATGACGGTCTCCGTGCATTGCATTTGTGATGCAATGGTGCCAGCAAGACGAGCTGGAATCAAGCGGTCCTGATTCGCGGTGAACCATTCCGGTCCGACCGCGCCAACCGGCCTCAATCGGCGCGACCCCGCGAGTCAAACACCCGATGCCGAGTGGCGCAAGACTGGAAGCAGGCGACCGGTTTTACGGAGCCAATGGCGGCATCGTGCCCGTTGCTGCCGTCGCAACTTCTACAAAAAGAACATTGAACATCGCAACTATTTGGGGGGCGCCAATTCTCTTGGCGCGATAATCAATGTTTGCCTAACTAGCTTTACGAGACTGTAGTGGGCGTCATGACCGCTTCACTCGCCAAGTCAACCCCACGCTTGAGTCAGCATTTCATCAAGAGCATCCATGATGCGACCACCCGCCGAAGTCAGGGTGTCGAAAGCGGTTTCAATTGAGGTTTCCAGGTTCATCGTTCAGGTTGATCTGCGTCAGAAGCGTGAACAAAGGGCGGTTGACATAAAAATTCGTGCGCCCGATTTTCTTCTTTTCCACATAACCCGCAGCCACCAGCGCATCCAGGTGCTTGGCCGCCGTAATCCGCGAAACTCCCAGGTCCTTTTCGACGAACTCGATTTTCGTATAGGGATAGCGGAACAGGTTGTTCAGCAACTCGTGACTGTACAGTTTCGGCAATTCATTGCGCAGCCTTTGCTTCGTGGCCTGCATCAGTTCGCGCAGTTGCTTGATCAGCCGGATTTCGCTCCTGGCGGTGACCGCCACGCCCTTCACGACATATACGCACCAGTCCGCCCAGCCATGCGTCTCGCGGGTCGACTGCAGTAACTGGTAATACTGCGTCTTGGTCGAGGTGATATACCGGCTCAGATACAACACCGGCAATTCCATCAGGCCTTCGCGTTGCAGCATCAGCAAATTCAGGATGCGCCCGGTGCGGCCATTGCCATCGTAAAACGGGTGGATGCTTTCAAACTGATGGTGCGCTATCGCCATGCGCAACAAGGGGTCGTAATCGTCATCGGCATGAATAAAATTCACCAGTTGCGTCATCAGCTTTTCGATCACTACGGCATCCTGCGGCGGCGCATAGACCACCGCCCCCGTGGTCTGATTCTTCAGCACCGTCCCCGGCAGCTTTCTGAAACCGGCGCTGTTCCGCTCGACCTGTTCCTGCACGCGCAGGATCGTGCTCATGCGGATCAGGCCGGAATTCACCACATCGGTAAAACCCACTTTCAAGGCCGCGATGTAGTTTTGCACCTCCTTGGCCGCCGGCGATGCCGAGCCGCTCTGGTCGTAGGCATAGAGCTCGTCATGCGTGGTGATGATGTTCTCGATTTCGGAGCTGTCCTTTGCCTCCTGTATGGCCAGCGTATCGAGCAGGATGGCGCGGTTGGGTAGTGATTCGCACAAGCCCTTCAGTTCCGCCAAATGGCGGTGCGCCTCGGCCAGGCCCTGCCATACCGCCTTGGTCTCAAGGCTGGCGGGGCTGGGAATATTCAGTTCGGCCATGCTTTCCCCTGCCGTTACGTGATAAGAAATCGCGAATAGCTTATCACGTCGCCCACGATATGTATAAGAATTCCTGTTTTCTTTTCACGTCGCAAGACGCGTGTGCAAGAAAGGCCGATTTTTCGACACGTTCTCCGGCCTTTGCCGCCGTCACGCCAGCGCCGACTATTCAGACAGGCGAAGCGGAATCAATGCGTCTGCACCGCGCCCCACTCGCGCTCGAAGACGCGCACCAGCGACTGGTTGTCGAGGCGATTCGGCTCGGCCGGGAGGCGCGCCATGTCGGCAGGGAAGTGGAATAGCGCCGGCAGTGCATCGGGCGTGACGAAGCGGGTCGGCACCGGGATGGCGGCGGGAGGCCGGTACTCGCGTCGCCCGGCGAGAATGAAGCCCCATTCGCCGAAGCTCGGCACCAGCGCATGGTAGGGCGCAGTCTGCCAGCCGGCGGCTTCCAGCGTGGCGACCACGGTCCAGAAACTCTCCCGCGCATACAGCGGTGAGGTGGCCTGCACAACGATCCGGCCGGTCTCAGCGACATGCTGTCTTAGCAGCCGGTAGAAGGCTGTCGAGTAGAGCTTGCCGAGGCTGTGATTGGACGGGTCGGGAAAGTCCGCGACGACGAAGTCGAACAACTCCTCGGTTTGCTCCAGCCATTGCAGGGCGTCGGCGTTGATGATTTTCAGTTTGGGCGAGCTCAGCGCGTCGGCATTCAACTCGCGCAGCATGGCCGATTGCGAGAACAGTTGCGTCATGCGCGGATCGAGATCGACCAGGGTGATGCTCTCGACCTGCGGGTACTTGAGTATCTCGCGCACCGCCATGCCGTCGCCGCCGCCCAGCACCAGCACGCGGCGGGCGCCCGGCAGCGCGGCGAGGCCCGGATGCACCAGCGCTTCGTGGTAGCGGTATTCGTCGCGCGAGGAAAACTGCAGGTTGTGGTTCAGGTACAACCTCAGCTCGTCGCGCCAGCGGGTAATGACGATGCGCTGATAGGGGCTCGACTCGGCATGGACGATGTCCTCGCTGTACAGATTCGCCTCGGCCAGGCTGACGAAGTGGCCGGCGAAACCGAAGCCCGCCGCGAGCAAGGCAAGCACCGCGACGCATTGCGTGCGAAGCAAGACCAGCGGCCCGATCTGGGCGCGGAACAGCCATAGCGCCCAGGCCGCGACCAGCGCATTGAGCAGGCCGAACAGCAGCGCGCTGCGCACCAGGCCCAGGTGCGGCGCCAGCAGCAGGGGAAACAAGACCGACACCGCCAGCGCCCCGATGTAGTCGAAAGTCAGTACCTGCGCCACCAGGTCCTTGAAGGCCACCTCGCGCTTGAGGATGCGCATGATCAGCGGAATTTCCAGTCCGACGAGGATGCCGATCAGCAGCACCAGCCCGTACAGGGTGAAGCGGAAGGGTCCGGCGTGCAACGTGAACAAGAGGAACAGCAGCCCCGCCGAGAGGCCGCCGAGCAGACCCACCAGCAGTTCGATCTGGATGAAGCGAATCAACAGATTGCCGCCGACATGCTTCGACAGCCAGGAGCCGATGCCCATGGCGAACAGATAGACGCCGATCACCGTGGAAAACTGCATCACCGAATCGCCGAGCAGATAGCTTGCCAGCGCGCCGGCGATCAATTCGTAGGCGAGCCCGCAGGAGGCGACGATGAAGACGGAAACCAGCAGGGGACGCTGCATATCGGGGCAATGGACCGCAAGGCGCGCTGACGAAACGCCGTCCCGCCAGCGCCGACTCTTGGCCCTCAGGGCTTTGGTGTGTTGGTGGTGGCGCCGGTCAGCAGGGTCTTGAGTCCGACGTAGGGTTTGTCGTCCGCCACTACCGGTGTTGGCGGGAGGGCCTGCGCGCCAAGCAGGGATTCCAGCTGGGCATCAAGTTCACCGACGCGCTGCTGCAGACTGCGATTCTGCTCTTCGAGGGTGGCCACCTGACGCTGCATCCGCTTGCCTGCCCACTGGCCGCGAATCACGGCCGGCGAGGAGACCAGGCCGGCAATCATGGCGCCGAGGCCGAGGGTGATGAGCAGCACCAGCGCCAGCGAGCCGCCAAAGCTCCAGGCAAAAAAACTCACGGTGACCGGGATGTTGTTCTGCAGGGCGAACAACACCGCGCAGATCGCGAAGCCGATGCCGGAAATCAGCAGGATTTGCATGGTTCCTCCGTCAAGTGCGGTCGAGACCGCTCATTTGTGGAAGGCGCGCGCCGCGTTGGCGGAACGTACCGGCTGGGCGTCGGCGCTTTCGGAGAACATGCTCCAGCCCAGGTATTGTCCGTAGTTGAACAAGGTGAAGGCGGCAATGCTGAGCACCATCGCAATGCGCGGCATCAGTCATCTCCCCCGGAATCGCTGTCCGTGTCGCCGGAGCCGAAGTCGGCGCCGCTGGAGAGGAAATCCGCGTTCTTCCAGCGCTCGCTCTCGAAGGCGTTCATCCGGTAGCGGCTGAACAGCGGCAAGCCGGCGAGAAAGATCAAGAGGAAGAAGAAGTTGCTCCAGGCCGCCTGGTCGCGGCTGACCCTGACGCGGTCAACCACGGCAACGGGCTTCTCCGCCGAAATCTCCGGGTCGACGACGAAGTAATAGGTGCCGGCCGGCAAATCGCGGAAGACCAGCTCGCGCGTGCGATCGCCTTCGCTCCAGCTTTCGCCGCCGTCCGAGCCGTGCCAATAGGCGACGTCGCTTTGCGCCACCCAGGCGCGACCGCTGTTCTTCTCGACCAGCGTCAGGCCCAGCCCAAGCCAGTTGTTGTCCAGATCGGTATCGTGGCGCAGCACTATGTTGCGGGCATCGCTGGCGAGCTGGAACGTTTGCGTGGTGACCGGCTCGTCCTTGCCGGGCGAGAACACCAGGCGCTGGTCGAGCAGGGTGCGCCCGCCAAGAACGAAAAACCAAAGCGCCTGGGCGACGATGGCAAGGGCCAGGAACTTCCAGAAATTGCCGAAGACGCGGCGATGGTTCTCGCTGCGCGGATTCGGCTGATTTGCGCCGATGCCGACTGCTGCCGGCAGCGATGCTTTCAGCTTGAACGCGGCGGCTATTTCCTCGGCCGGCAGGTATTCGCCGAGCGACCAGCTGACTTCGTTGGGCCGGGCCTCGCGGCTCAGCATCTTCGGCGTGTTGATGAAGTCGATGGTCTCCCAGGTTTCGCCGACCTTGATCTTCCAGGTGAATTCGCCGATGACATAGCGGGTTACGGCCGAACCGGCCGAGTAGCGCCGATAGGTTTCGCCGTTATAGGTCACGGTCGGCACGCCGACGCTATAGCGCGGCGGTTTGCCGACCGGATTCACCCAGTTCCAATGTCCGTCGGCTTCCACCAGCCAGCGGAAACCCTCCTCCGGTTGGTGCAGCAGGAATTCCTGCCAGGGATATTCGATGCTGTCTGCCGTGATGACGCGCTGCTGGAAGCCGATGACGGTCCAGTCCTTGCCGAGGAATTTGCCGACGCTGCCGAGCGGAATCAGCGGCTCGATGCGTGTCGCGGCGGTGGCTTTCTGAATGATGCGCAGACTTTCATTCGCCGGTTCGAGGATGGTGAGGCAGGACTGACAGGCGACGCTCTTCACCGCCTTGTCGTGCAGCGCGATGGCGGAACCGCACTTCGGGCATTGCAGCGTCTTGACGACCCCGGCGGGTTTCCCGGCAGCCTGATCGCCGCGCAGGTTGGCGAACTTGAGCGCGGCAAACGGCAGCGATTCGCCGACGAAGAACAGCGGCGGCGTTTCCGAATAGTCGATGCTGGCGAAAGCGGCCGCGGACTCGTCGGTGGTGCGCAAGTCGGCCAGTTGCGCCGGATAGCCGGCACCGAAGGCGAAGGGCAGTTCGCCTTCGCCCGCAATGCACATGGCTTCTTCGAGGTCGGTGACGACGAAGTCCCTGCCGGCCAGCTTCAGCTCGTCGTTTGGCATGAGCTTGGCGAACTCGGGCAGCGGCGCGCCCGGCGCGGTGAGGAAGCTGATCAGGTATTCGCCGTTGGCGTCCGACAGCCAGCCGCCGCGCTGGTCGTCGAACAGCACATGCCACTCGTTCCAGACTCCCGCGTCATAGCGCAACTGGATGCGCCCGATCACCGCGAAATGCACGCCGTGATACTGGCCCTCGGTACCGATCCGGATCGGCGAGGCATCCTCGATCAGGTCGGCCATGCGGCCAAGATTTTCCAGGTCGCCGCCATGTCGCACCAGCGTGCTGCGACAGAACTCGCAGACGCCGTGGAAGGACGCCGACGACTTGAAGACGACCGGCGCGCCGCAGGCCGGGCAGTTGGCGGAAAAGGGCATTAAAAGAAAACCTTTTTAGCCACAGAGGACACAGAGAGCACAGAGAAAGGCGAAGAGAAAGGCAAAGGTTGCCTCATGGGGTTTTCCTCTGTGTCCTCTGTGTCCTCTGTGGCTAATGGGTTTTACCCGAGCCTCTTCAGCAACTCGGCCTTCTTCGCATCGAACTCCGCTTGGGACAGCATGCCCTTGCCCACCAGGCCGTGCAGCTTCTCGATGGTGGCGACGACCTCGTCGGCTGATACGGCGGCCGGCGCAGGAGTCGGCGCTGGCGATACGGCGGCCGGGGCCGGCGTTGGGTTCAATGACTGCGCCATCGACGCCGCCACCTGCTGGCCGACGCCGAAGCCGACGCCGACGCCGGCGCCCAGTCCCGCCAGCCCGCCTTCATTCGCGGCCGCCAGCGGAATCGCCTCGGCGGTCTGGAATTGCGTGTAAGCCTGCATGCCACCCATCATGTTCACGCCGATGCGCTTGTCGAGCATGGCCTGCAGCTCTTCGGGCAGCGAGATGTTCTGCACGTTGAGGCTGTCCAGCGTCAGGCCGTAGCCGGCGAACATCGGCTCCATCTTGGCGCGCAAGGCATTGCCGAACTCGACCTGGTTGCCGGCCATGTCGATGAAGGGCACGCCGGACTCGCCGAAGATGTCGGCGATGTGGCCGACGATGGTGTTGCGCAACTGGCCTTCGAGCTGCTCCGAGGTATAGCTCTCCAGCGTGCCGGAAATCGTGGTGTGGAAGGCCTTCGGGTCAGTCAGATGGAAGGCATAGATGCCGAAGGCGCGCAGCCGCACCATGCCGAAATCCTTGTCGCGGATGGTCACCGGATTCGGCGTGCCCCACTTGCGGTCGAGCTTCTGCCGCGTGGAGAAAAAGTAGACGTCGGACTTGAAGGGCGACTCGAACAGCTTGTCCCAGTTCTTCAGGTAGGTCAGCACCGGCAGCGTCTGCGTCGTCAGCTTGTACATGCCGGGGCCGAAGACGTCGGCGATCTGGCCTTCATTGACGAACACCGCCATCTGCGATTCGCGCACCGTCAGGCTGGCGCCGTTCTGGATTTCGAGCTCGGCCATGGGAAAGCGCCAGGCCATGGTGTCGCCATCGTCCTCGGTCCATTGGATGATGTCGATAAACTGTTTCTTGATGAAATCCATGAGTGCCATGAGCGTCTCCCTTGGTAAATATGTGAATATCAGTAAGTCATGCAGGCGGCGTTGAGCAGGCCGACGGTAATCGAAAGTGCAGCGACAAAGGTGGCCGGTGCCACGCGTCCGGCTGCGATGTCTTCCTGCAGCTTCGGCAACGCCACGCGCGCCACGCCCCAGGCCAGCAGTTGCACGATGCCTGCCACGACGCCCCACACCGCCAGGTCGAGCAGCGTGTCGCTGTGGGCGATGACGTTGGCGATGGGCAAGGCGAAGCCGAGCAAGGCGCCGGAGAGCGAGATGGCCGCCGCGGTGTTATTGCTACGGATCAGCGCGACCTCGTCGTAGGGCGTGACGTAGAGGTAGATCGCGACGAAGGCAACCAGCAACACGATGGCGGTGCCGAGGTAGGCGAGAAAGTTCGGCAGCGTGGCGAGAAAGTGGGCGGGCATGGAACACTCCTCCAGACGGTAACGCATTGTCGGCCATGACAGCGGTGCGATCAAGTGTCCGGTTCGATCGGCTAGACTGATTGTTCGGCAAAGGAAATGATCATGATCGATTTGCGCAACTACGGCTTCGAGGAGCAGCACCAGCACATCTACGACATGGCTTGGCGCTATGCGCAGCAGCGGCATCATCCGTTACTGAGGCGCATGGACGACGAGGACTGGTTTCCCGAGGACGAGTATCGCAAGATGGGCGAAGTCGGCCTGCTCGGCACCACGGTGCCCGAGTCGCTCGGCGGGCCGGGCCTCGATCTGGTCTCGCAGTATTTCATCGGCGAAGCGCTTTCCTACTGGAACAACATGCTCGCCGCGAGCTGGGGTGCCAGCGAGAACCTTTGCGTGAACAACCTGGTCAGGAATGCCAGCCTGGATCAGCAGGCGCGCTTCCTGCCGCGGATGCTGTCCGGCATCGGCGCCCTGGGCCTGACCGAGCCCGGCGCCGGCTCGGACGCGCTGGGTTCGATGAAAACCACGGCACGCCGCGACGGCGACCATTACGTGCTGAACGGCCGCAAGATGTTCATCACCAACGGTCCGGTCGCCGACCTGCTGCTGATCTACGCCAAGACCACGCCCGAACGCGGCCAGCATGGCATTTCGGCCTTCGTCGTGGAAAAGGGCACGCCGGGTTTCGCGGTGGCGCAAAGCCTGAAGAAAATGGGCTGGCGCGGCAGCCCGACCGGCGAACTGCTGTTCGACGATTGCCGCGTGCCGGCGGAAAACCTGATCGGCGAAGAAGACAAGGGCGTCAGGGTGGTGATGAGCGGGCTCGACATCGAGCGCATCTTCTTCAGCGGTCATGTCATCGCCATCGCCCAGCGCGCGCTGGACCTGTCGCTCGACTACGCCAGAACCCGCGTCCAGTTCGGCCAGCCCATTGCCAGCTTTCAACTGGTGCAGGGCATGCTGGCTGACATGTACGCCGCGCTCGAATCTGTGCGCGCATTTTCGTACCAGGTGCTGAAGGAAGTCGCCGCCGCCGGTGAGGCCGGGCGCGGCGAGATCCACAAGCGCTCCGCCGCCGCCGTGCTCCATGCCGGCTACATGCTGAAGACGGTGCTCGATCATGCCGTGCAGATCCACGGCGGCAACGGCTTCATGTGGGAGACCGAAGTGAACTGCCTCTACCGCGCCGGCAAGCTGATCGAGATCGGTGCCGGCACGACGCAGGTGCGGCAGTTGATCATCGCGCAGGAGTTGCTCAAGGCTTGATGGTTCGCCACTAAAGCGCTGGGAAGAGAGCAAAGCCGAGGCTTCCGGTTCGTATTTGGCTTACGGTGAGGGCGCCAAGCTTGAGGGTCTGTTTATCGAAAACTTGAACTTACGCTTTGTGCCCAAAACGGCCTGATGACAAATCAAAGTCTTCGGGCAGCTTACTGAACAGAAAGCAGCCGCCCAGGGACTCCAGCTGGGTGACTCGTGGTCGGCAGTAAGGACGTTCGTGCCAAACGCTGATTTGGTCAGCAATCCACAGTTACCTGACGCTCGTCAAGAAACCCGTGCCGAATGGCAGATTTCCCCTCTCGCCAGTGCTGCACTCACCTCAAAGGCGACGGTCAGAATTTCTACTCCAATGTCCCCAATGCGGATGGATTGTCATTTCGCGCCATGTGCGACGAGGACTTTGATTAACGGTTTCTGATCGCCATTTGTCGCCTGCAACACGGTCAATCCTGCTGCATTCTTTACGTTGATATCGGCACCTTTTGCAATCAGGAAATTCACCATATCGAGATTATCCTGGAACGCTGCAATTCGGTATGCGGCTACATGTAAAGCGGTTCCCATTTGATTTATTGCATTGACGTCCGCACCGCTTTCAAGCAAAAGTCGCACCATTTCGGTATTGCGCGAGCTAACGGCAGAATGGAGTGGAGTGCTACCCTCCACATCCCTTGCCTTGACATCTCCGTTGTTCAGCAAAAGGAGGCTCAGTACATTTGGTCGCCCCGTACTTGCTGCAAAATGAAGCGGAGTCTGCCATTTGACGTCCTTAGCGTTAATTTCTGCACCTTTTGCAATCAGTCGCTTGGTGATTTCGTCATGCCCTTTCGCGATAGCCAAGTGCAGCGGAGTTAGACCCTTATCACTCTTGGCACTTACGGCGCCATTTTTTGACAAGAGTTCTTCGGCAACATCCCAGCGACCTTGATCCGTCGCAATATGCAGCGGCGTCCACCCATTGTGATCTTTCAAGTTTGGGTTTGCTCCTCTCTCTAACAGCTGTACAACCATCTCTTTGTCGCCCTGTGACGCGGCTTGATGTAAAAGTGTGCGCCCGAACTCTTTTGCATCAATGCTGAGACCTGCGGAAAGAAGTGCTCGCAGTTCGGCGATCTTTCGTGTTCGCAACTTCTCAAACAACGCTTTGATCTTTGCTTTTTTGTTGGCATGGAGTACGGGGGATGCCAAGACGCTTTGAGCGCTCAATATTTTGACGACCTCCATTTTTTTGTTTTTTATCGCCAACTGCAATGGGGTCTCCCCTTGCCAATTCGTCGCGTTGGCATCCGCACCGTTCTTCAAAAGCAGGTCGACAATTTCGGTGCAGCCTCCACTTGCTGCCCAATGTAAGGGTGTCAACAAATCCCTATCCTGGGCTTCCAAGTCAACGTGTTTGGCAACTAAGAACTCTACGGCCTCCTTGCTTCCACAATAGGCCGCCCTATGAAGGGGTGTCAGTCCTCGCTCGTCTCTCACATGAAGGTCGGCTCCCTTCGAAATCATCATCGCCATGATTTCTTTGTCGCCACCCATTGCAGCGTAGTGGAACGGTGTTGATCCCGATGCGTCAGCGTTGACGTTCGCGCCTTTCGACAGCAACAATCCTACTATCTTTGATTGCTTTGCGACGGCGGCTTTATGCAGCGGCGTCAATTCCAAATACCCGGCTCCATTGATATCGGCGCCCTTGGCTAGCAACAATTCCACTACGTCGCGAAAGCCGCGTTCTGCTGCAGCGCCCAGTGGGGTGTCTCCCAACCGCGTCCTTCCATTGACATTGGCACCACTATCGATCAGGAAATCGACTATGTCTTTCTTTCCCAAGCTTGCTGCTTCATGCAGAGGCGTTTCGTTCCGGTTTTCATTTGCATTGAGATCAATTCCTTTCGCAACGAGCTTTCTCACCTGCTCAACATCCCCAGCAACGATCGCATCGGAAAGTAATACGGCGGGCGCATCCTCCACAACGGTAGCCTCCCACCATGCGCTAAATGATTTATTCCATGGCTGGAGATCGTAGTGGTCGCCGTTGTATTTGACTAGGGCGTGCACCGGCTTTCTTTTGTCGCTCGGTCTAGCCGTGAGCCTAAGATCAGCAAACCCGTTGGTTGAACTCGGCTCGACCGAAATCACTGCATTTGATTCCACGCGTTCAACGTCTTCTCCTCCACATCGATCACCTCTGGCGTAACGCCAGTGAGACATGGTTTCTGAAAGTACTGGCCGAATGGCTTTTCCATCCATCACGAAAAGAGTGAGCTCCTCTCCAGAGCCGCCTTCATAGGTGCACCTCTCTTTAAACGCGTTCAAACGAAGTCCGAAAGCTCTCGTGGTTTCCGATAGCCGGTACGGGGCCATGTCAAGTCTCAATGAATATCTGCTAACTTCGGTTGCCGCATCTTCCGGTATTACGCTCTGGTACGCGGCAATGACGCGCTTCTTCTGGACATCAAATACAGCAACTAATAGCTGCTTTTCATACTCAACCCCGGCGTCGTACGCAAATGCGGAAACTACTCTCGCACGGTTTCCCGGCCAGTTTTTACACACCCCCGCGACGATGAGCCCGCCGTTTTCAACGCTTGGGTACATGCCCGAAGCCGGGTAGGCGAAGTGACTGATGCGAAAGTGCAACCCAACGTGCTTTACGATTTCATCGGTGCAACGGTTGGCGTCGGTTTCTGTCGGTGACTGCGCCAACGACCATTGGCTGAACCAGCCACAGATCGATAGCACAACAATCAGGGGCATTTTGTAGCGATGCAACTGGCTCTCCTTCAGCGTACTTTGATCGACGGTTTGACATCCAAATTTATCATGACAAGGGCAATATAGCTCTCCAATCTTGGTAGGTTGTGTGGTTTCGGGCTTATGAAACTCTGCCGCGCGGGAACCGGAGGCACAAGAACTCTTTCTTTGGCATTCCGAGTGGGGGGGGGTTGGGGGCTGCCGTTCGCCATGAGGCATCGAAGGTCCAATCATCGACGGTTGGGTGCGTCGCCGATGCTGGAAGCAGCCCTTGGAGCGCCTGGCTTCACCACAGTCGGCAATCAGCCCACATCGCTGACATCGCCACCGAATCGAGCCAACGGCAGCAATGGCCAAACTAGGCCGAACGACTGCTGGGCGGCGCGGCCGGTATCTCATGAGGAAGCTGTCGGTCGCGCGGGTCAGTTTTACGGCTTTGCTACGACTGCTTGTGGCCGAAAGTGACAGTCCGGCTGATTTCCGCATTGCCGTCATTGGCCAACATTGCGCCGATCCTGGCGAACGTCGCCCATGACCGAACAAGAAACGACCAACGGCGTTGAGACGCGGAGGGGGCATTTTGAAAGTCGGCGCTGGCGATACGGTGCGGTTTTGATCTGTGATTCCTGCAACGCATCGAGGAGCGCCATCAATGAATGCCAGCCTGCTCAATCGCATCACCATCGAAGCCGGGAAATGCGGCGGCAAGCCGTGCATTCGCGGCATGCGCATTCGGGTCAGCGACATCCATCGAAATGATGGGCGATGGTGTCAGCACCGAACAAATCCTGGCGGACTTTCCCGATCTTGAACGGGAAGACATCCTTGCCAGCTTGCAATTTGCAGCCCGCCGTAGCGACATCGTCCGTCTGACCTCATGAAATTCTGGGTTGATGCCCTGCCCGCGATTCACGATTGATTGTCGGTCGTGCGGCGCGGCAGGCAGCTGTTCTTATTCAAACAGGATGGCTTCAATCCGCGCCGCCACGTCATCAATTATCAGCTCCGGGACCGCCTCCTTGAACTTCGCCTTGCGTACCCGCCAATCCAGGGATTTCAGCTGGTGGCAATGGACTGCGCCTTGCGTGTCGGTGCCCGATCCCATCAGCGTGACCACCGTGCCATAGGTGCGAGCCACCGCCGCTCCGCCTTGCGAAATCGGGCAAATCATCGCCAGCCCACGACTGTTAAAGGCCTTGGCGCTGACGACGAAGCCGAAATGCGGACCCTTCATTTCCTGCCCGGAAGCCGGATCGAACTGCAGATGCACAATGTCTCCGCGATCTGGCGTGTAGGCCATTACGGTGCTTCCTTGCCGACCGGACGCATCGCATCCCAACCCTCAACGCGAGGCAATTCGCCCGGCATCTCGGCCAGCAAGTCCTCCAGCTTGTAGCGGTGCCTGCGCGGGGCGCTGACTGTCATGCGCGCGCCTTCCAGCAGAAGGTCTACCTGCGAACCATCCTGGAGTTGGTTCTGTTCGACAAAGGCTTTGGGGACGGTCATCACCAACGAACCGCCGGCACGCCGAAGGGTTTGCAGCATTTTTCTCTCCAACTCAGTCACAAGTCCTATTTTAGTAGGACTTCTAGTCATGCACAAGCAAGACTAAACAGTCCGGCTATACCGCGCCAGACCTTCCAGCACCAGGTTTTCGATCAGGCGATGGGGCAGGCCCAGGTGCGGCGCCAGTTCCGCCGCCGCGCCGCCCGAGAGCAGGCACAGCGCATCCTTGTTCAACGTGGCACGCATGCGTTCGATGGCGCCCAGCGTGGCGTGGATCGCGCCGCTGACGATGGCGTCGTCGGTGTTGGTTGGCTGCGCTTTGTATTGGCCGGCCGCGTGCGGCAAATCGGCGGTATTGCGTGCCAGCGCAGTGCGCATCAGGTGCAGCCCGGGCAGGATCAGGCCGCCGCGGAACACGCCTTTGTCATCGAGCGCGTCGATGGTCGTCGCGGTGCCGGCCATCACCACTACCGCAGGCCCGGCGTGCAGCGCCCGTGCCGCGATCAGTGCCGCCCAGCGATCGGCGCCCAGTTGCCGCGGCTTGTCGTAGCCGTTGCTGACACCGCAGGCGGCGGCGGAACTGGCGAGCCATTCGATTGGCAGAGCAAGGCGGCCGGCCAGCGCTTCGATGCGCAGCCGCGTCGCTTCGCCAGCGACATTGCAGGCGACGATGCGCTGCGGCTTCCCGGGGAATTGCACGCTCAGATCATCGAAGGCCTGATAGTCCAGCGCCCCCTGCAGGCGCCAGCCGGCGCCGTCGAAGAGGCCATACTTCAGGCGCGAATTGCCGGCGTCGAGGCAGAGGATCATCGGCGTCAGGCCGGCCGCAGCGAGACTTCGCCGGAAAGGATGCGCTCGATGCGGCCATCGACTTCGAGCAGCAGCGCGCCGTCGGTGTCGACGCCGCGGCAGATGCCTTCGCCGGGCGGCCCGAAATCGGTCGACAGAACGACGCGGACATCCTGAAAGGCATGGCGCGTCATCCACTCCGGACGGATCGCGGCGAAGCCGAGGTTGGCAAAGGTTTCCAGCGTGGCCAGCAGTTCGCTCAGCAAGGCGGCAAACAGGTCGTTCTCGTCCACTGCGTTTCCGTTTGCGCCAATCGCGGTCGACGCGGCGCGCACGTCCTCCGGCATGCCGGACGGCAGGCGCAGATTGATGCCGATGCCGATTACGGCGGCATGAGGCGCGCCGGGAACCAGTTCGATCAGGATGCCGCCCAGCTTGCGGCTGTCCTTGAGGATGTCGTTGGGCCATTTCAGCGCCGTCTCGCCAGCGCCGACTTTCTGCAGGGCGCGGGCAACGGCGACGCCCACTGCGAGGGAAAGCCCGGCCGGTGCGGTGCCCGGCGCGAAACGCCAGAGCAGGGAAAAGGTCAGGCTGTCGCCGGGGCTGGCGAACCAGCTGCGGCCGCGCCGGCCGCGGCCCGCCGTTTGCTCCTCGGCGATGACCACCGTGCCGGACGGCGCACCGGCTTCGGCGCGGCTCAGCAAGGCGGCGTTGGTCGAATCGCAGGTGGGCAGGACATCGATATCGAAGCGACGGGCGTTGGCCCCAAGCTTGGCGGCAATGGCAGCGATGTTGGCGGGCATGCAGGTTTCCTATGACGACAGGCGCCTGGCGGCGCTTCTGGAACGGCCGGCCTGACTATACTTGAAGCAGGCCTTTAGTTGCGGCCGCTACGCTTAACGTCGACGAAGCCGACGTTAGCCTTCACTGAAACTTCGTTTTCAGGTCGCCTTCGAATCTCCCTTGATGTCATCCAGGCCGAGTTCCTGAATCTTGCGCGTGATGGTGTTGCGGCCGATGCCGAGCAGTTGCGCGGCATCGATGCGGCGTCCGCCGGTGGCATTGAGGGCGCGACGGATCAGCGTGGCTTCGAACTGGCGCGTAAGCTGATTGAATACTTCGCCGGGCGCAGCGCTGAGCAAGCGGTCGGTTTCGCTCGCCAGCGAGGCGCTCCAGTTGGCTGGCATATCACGCCGCGCCGCCGCATCCGAGCCGTCGCGCAGTTCGCCGGGAAGATCGGCAATATCGACGCTTTGCCCCGGGGCCATCACGCTCAGCCAGTGGCAGAGGTTTTCCAGTTGCCGCACGTTGCCGGGGAAATCAAGAGTCTGCAGGTATTTGAGCGCCGCATCGGTGAGGCGCTTGGGTTCGCCGCCGAGTTCCTGGGCGCTTTTTTGCAGGAAGTGTCTGGCCAGCAGCGGGATGTCGTCGCGCCTCTCGCGCAGGGGCGGCAGGCGCAAACGAATGACGTTGAGGCGGTGGAACAGGTCTTCGCGAAACAGGCCCTGCTTGACGCGGCCTTCCAGATCCTGGTGCGTCGCGGCGATCACGCGGACGTTGGCCTTGACCGGCTGCTGGCCGCCGACGCGATAGAAGTTGCCCTCGGACAGCACGCGCAGCAACCGGGTCTGCAACTCCGCCGGCATGTCGCCGATTTCGTCGAGGAACAGCGTGCCGTTGTCAGCCTGCTCGAAACGTCCGCGACGCAGTGCGCTGGCGCCGGTGAAGGCGCCTTTTTCATGGCCGAACAGCTCGGACTCGAGCAGATCGCGGGGAATGGCGGCCGTATTGATGGCAATGAACGGCGCGTCCTTGCGCGGACTGTGCCGGTGCAGGGCGCGGGCAACCAGTTCCTTGCCGGTGCCGGATTCGCCGTTGATCAGCACCGTGGCGTGCGATTGAGACAGGCGACCGATGGCGCGAAAGACTTCCTGCAAGGCGACGCCCTGCCCCAGAATTTCGGGCACGGCACTGGTTTCCTCGGGCGCACCGTTTTGGTGCGATGCTTGGGTGAGAGCGCGGCGCACCAGATCCACCGCCTGATCGACGTCGAAAGGCTTGGGCAGATACTCGAAAGCGCCGCCCTGAAAGGCCGCCACGGCGGAATCGAGGTCGGAATAGGCCGTCATGATGATGACCGGCAGATCGGGATAATGTTCTTTCGCATGGCGCAACAGATCGAGCCCGCTGCTGCCCGGCATGCGAATGTCGGAGACCAGCACCTGCGGCTTCTGGCCGCTGTCAAATGCTGCCAGCGCTTCGTCGGCGGAGCCGAAGCACCTGGCCGGAATGTTCTCCCGGCCGAGGGCCTTTTCCAGCACCCAGCGGATGGAGCGGTCGTCATCGATGATCCAGACGGGGTTCATGTTTTTTCCTTGTTCTTTCTCGACAGTGGCAGCATCAGCGAAAAGCAGGTGCGGCCCGGGCGCGAATCGACTTCGATGGTGCCACCGTGTTGCTGCACAAAACTCTGGGCAATGGTGAGGCCGAGGCCGGTGCCGTTTTCACGGCCCGACACCAGCGGATAGAAGATCTTGTCGCACATGTCTGCCGCGATGCCGGGGCCGTTGTCGATCACTTGCAATTCGAGTGCCAGCTGGTGGTGCTTCTTGGCCAGCGTGACGCGTCGTGCCGCCCGGGTGCGGAAAATTATCTCGCCCTTGCCCTGCATCGCCTGTGCGGCGTTTCGCGAAATATTGAGAATTGCCTGGATCAATTGCTCGCGGTCGCCGGTAATGTCGGGCAGCGAGGTGTCATAGTCGCGCCTGACCCTGACATCGTGGTATTCGGCGTGGATCAGGCGCCGCACGCGCTCGAGAATGTCGTGAATGTTGACCAGCGCCGGCTGCATCACGCGATGGGACGAGAGCAGGCGCTGCATCAGCGTCTGCAGGCGGTCGGCTTCCTCGATGATGACCTGGGTGTATTCCTTGAGCGGCTCGCTGTCCAGCTCGCGTTCCAGCAACTGCGCCGAGCCGCGAATGCCACCGAGCGGGTTCTTGATCTCGTGCGCCAGATTGCGCACCAGTTCGCGGTTGGCCTGCTGCTGCTGGGCGAGCTGTTCCTCCCGCGTCGCTTTCAATTGCTGGTCGATCGGGCGCACTTCCAGCAGCAGCCTGGCGTTGCTGGTTTCCACCGGTGTCACCGTGCAATCGACATGCAGCTCCACGTCCTGTGCCAGCTTGATCAGGATGTTGTGACCGGTGTAGCTCCAGTTGTTTTTCAGCGCGTTGTCGAGCGCGGTCGAAAGTTCGGAAGAGTCTCCCACCAGGCGTTGCAGCGGGTGGCCGAGCAGTTGGCGCGAACTGGTGGCGAACAGGTTTTCCGCTGCCGGGTTGACATGGCGAATGATCAGCTTCGCGTCGACCAGGACGACGGCGGAGGAAAGCAGATCGAGTCCGCTAAAGGCCTGGAAAGCTTCGGTGGTGTTCATCACGGATGATTCTCGCAAGAAACGCACCAGCCACTGGGCTTTGACCTGGGCAGCGAATCAGCGCAAGTTGCCGAGCTCTTTCTTGAGCGACTCGACATTCCGTTCGTGCAAGGCCACGGTATCGCGCAGGGACTGGAGCTTGTCGGCGGGCTGGCTGCCGGCATCGAACAGGGCTTTTCTGGCTTTCTCCGCATTTTGCAGTTCGGTGGCCAGCTCCTTGTCGAGAATCGCCTTGCGATCGCTGTCACGCGCCTTTTGCTCGCTGCCCGAAACGCGCGGGAAGTCACCGGGCGTCGGCGTCGCGGCAGGGCGTTGCTTCGCTGCGCCGATCCCCGGCGAAGGCGGCGGCGATTGCTGAGAAAGCACGATACAGTTTTTCTTGCTGGTCTTCTGGTTTGTATAGAGCACCGCACCGGACTCTTCCGTGCACTTGTAGAGCGTACTGGCAGCCGCAGTCAGCGGCAGTACCAGCGGGAGAGCAAGAAGTAGTTTCCTCATGGCGCAAAGTGTATGTCAAATGCAGAAAAAAAGGACGGGCAGCGCCCGTCCTTTCTCCTGCTGTGCCTTGCGCGACCAATCAAATCGAGTAATACATCTCGTACTCGAGCGGATGGGTGGTCATGCGGAAGCGCGTGACTTCTTCATTCCTGAGCTCGATGTAGGCATCGATCATTTCGTTGCTGAAGACACCGCCACGGGTGAGGAATTCGCGGCCTGTGTCGAGGTATTCCAGCGCTTGTTCCAGGCTGGAGCAGACGGTCGGGATTTTTGCATCCTCTTCCGGCGGCAGGTCGTACAGGTTCTTGTCGGCCGGATCGCCGGGGTGAATCTTGTTCTGGATGCCGTCGAGGCCGGCCATCATCATGGCGGTGAAGGCCAGGTAGGGATTGGCGCCCGGATCCGGGAAGCGCACTTCGATGCGGCGCGCCTTGTCGTTATGCACGTAGGGTACGCGGATCGAAGCCGAGCGGTTGCGCGCCGAGTAGGCGAGCTTGACCGGAGCTTCGAAGCCCGGGACCAGGCGCTTGTAGGAGTTGGTCAGCGGGTTGGTGATGGCGTTCAGGGCGCGCGCGTGCTTGATGATGCCGCCGATGTAGTACAGCGCTGTGTCGGACAGGCCGGCGTAACCGTTGCCGGCGAACAGGTTCTTGCCGCCCTTCCAGATCGACTGATGCACGTGCATGCCGGAGCCGTTGTCGCCGACGATGGGCTTGGGCATGAAGGTCGCGGTCTTGCCGTAGCTGTGGGCGACGTTATGCACGATGTATTTGAGAATCTGCGTCCAGTCGGCGCGCTGCACCAGAGGGCCGAACATGGTGCCGATTTCGCACTGGCCGGCGGTGGCGACTTCGTGGTGATGCACTTCCACCGGCACGCCGCAGGCTTCCAGCGCCAGGCACATCTGGGCGCGGATGTCGTTCAGGCTGTCGACCGGCGGCACGGGAAAGTAGCCGCCCTTGACGGTGGGGCGATGGCCGCTGTTGCCGGCGTCGAACTTGTCGCCCGAAGCCCAGGCCGCCTCTTCCGAAATGACCTTGCAGTAGGAGCCGGACATGTCGATCTTCCACTCGACGGCGTCGAAAATGAAGAACTCGGGTTCCGGGCCGAAGTAGGCCGCATCGCCGATGCCGGATGACTTGAGATAGGCCTCGGCGCGCTTGGCGATCGAGCGCGGATCACGGTCGTAGCCCTTGCCGTCGGCCGGCTCGACCACGTCGCAGGTCAGCACCAGAGTGGTTTCGTCCATGAAGGGGTCGATGTAGGCGGTGTTCGCATCCGGCATCAACTGCATGTCGGAGGCCTGAATGCCCTTCCAGCCGGCGATGGACGAGCCGTCGAAGGCATGGCCATCTTCAAATTTTTCCATGCCGAAGGCGGAGATCGGCACGCCAACGTGCTGTTCCTTGCCGCGGGTGTCGGTGAAACGGAAGTCGACGAAACGGACTTCCTTTTCTTCGACCATCTTGATTACGTCCTGGGGGGTCATCATGAACTGCTCTCCTGAGAGTGAATGGCAAATACGGGGAAATCGATACGGGAAACGGTGCAGCACCTAATAGCAGTTAGCGTGCCATTTGGCCTGGGAAAGAAAGCGATTGTGCCACAAGTCTTTTTGCTTCTCGACCCCTCGATGAATGCACCAATGGCGTGCAATTGCGACGTGGCCTGCACTAAATTGGTGCAATCCGCTGATTGAGTCGGATGGCAACGAACCACGGGTCGTCGGGCAGGGCGGCTGCTACGCGCCGCCTGATCGTGGCGAGACCGGCTTCGTCGGCGAAACCGGGTGGCAGAAAGACTTCTGCCTCGACGCGAGTGCCGAGGTAATGCAAGGTCGTCCGTTCAAACTCGGGCGGATTGGCGTCGAGCAAAGCGCTCAGGTGGGCGAGCAGAAAAGCGCGGTCCGGCAACTGAGTGGCGGCGTTTCCGAGCAAGTCGTTTTCGGCATCGACGTGGACCAGTACATCGAGCACTTCCGGATGATTGTCCAGCACCTGCTGTCGCGCTGATTCGGCAACACGGTGGCCTTCGGAGACACTGATGCGAGGGTTGACCTGGACATGGGCATCGACCAGCACCTGGTGCGCCATGCGCCGGGTACGCAATTCATGCATCCCGAGCACGCCGGGGGTGCTGGCGATGGTGTGCCTTATCGCCGCCACTTCCTCGGCGGAAAGGCCGGTGTCGATCAGCTCGCGGATGGCCGCCCAGGCAAACCTGGAGCCGGCGCGCACGATCATGGCGCCGACGATGATGGCCGCCACGGCATCGGCAAAGTTGAAGCCGATCAATGCGCCGGCTATGCCCGCCGCCACCACCAGTGACGAAAGCGCATCGGCGCGGGCGTGCCAGGCATTGGCCACCAGCATCGGCGAACGCAGGCGCTCGGCCGTCGCCAGCATGTAGCGGAACAGTCCTTCCTTGGCCGCCAGCGTGAACATTGCCGCCCACATGGCGGCTACGCCCACCGGCGGTGCACTGCCGATGTCCTGCAGGCGTCCGGCGGCCGCAATCAGGATGCCGGCGCCGGTGCCCGCCAGCAGCAGGCCGAGTACCAGCGAGGCCGCCGTTTCAAAGCGGCCATGGCCGTAGGGATGATCGGCATCCGGTGCTTCCGCGCCCTTGCGGTTGGCGAACAGCACGAAGCCGTCGGAAACAATGTCCGACAGCGTGTGCATGGCGTCCGCGATCAGGCTTTGCGAATGGGCGACGAAGCCGACCACCAGCTGCATGGCTGTCAGCAGGATATTGACGGCGACGCTGACCCAGGTGATGCGCTGGCCTTCCTGGAAGCGCGCTTCGTCTTGTGATCGCGTGCCGTTGTTCTGGCTATCGACCACGGCGTGTGAGTGGGTTTCGCGGGACATGGGGTGACGCTATACTTGAATGCCTCACATTCTATCCCGCCTGTCCCGCAGGCTTTCCGTCGGGAGTTCGCCACGGCCAATCCCCGGAGTTCAATCCATGCAAACTGCGACCATCTCCTTTGACCGCTTCAACACCCTGGCCGACAGGGACGCCGGCGAGCGCATCCGTGCCGCGAAGGCGACGCTGGGCGACAAAGTGGTGCTCTTGTGCCATCACTACCAGCGCGCCGACGTCTACGTCCACGCCGACATCACCGGCGATTCCCTGAAACTTTCGCGCCTGGCTTCGCAGTCCGATGCCGAGAACATCGTTTTTTGCGGCGTACATTTCATGGCCGAAGTGGCCGACATCCTTTCGCGCCCCGAACAGGTTTCCATCCTCCCCGATCTGGCCGCCGGCTGCTCGATGGCCGACATGGCCAGCCTGGCCAAGGTCGAACGCGCCTGGCGCGAACTGGCTGCGGTGCTGGATCCCGATGAGAAAGTGACGCCGGTCACCTACATCAATTCCGCTGCTGATCTGAAAGCCTTCTGCGGCGATCACGGCGGCATTGTCTGCACCTCGTCCAACGCGCCGAAGATCCTGGAATGGTCCTTCGCCCAGCGCGAGAAGGTGCTGTTCTTTCCCGACCAGCACCTGGGGCGCTGGAGCGGCTACAAGATGGGCATTCCGCTGGATGAGATGGTGATCTGGAACCCCGATCTCGAACAGGGTGGCCTCACCCGCGAGCAGATCGAAAAAGCCAGGATCATCCTCTGGCATGGCTACTGTTCGGTGCACCAGATGTTCCAGCCCAAGGACATCATCAAGTTCCGCAACCAGCATCCCGATGGCATTGTCATTTCGCACCCGGAATGCAGTTTCGAAGTCTGCAAGCAGTCCGACTACATTGGCAGCACCGAAACCATCCTGCAGACGGTGAAGGCTGCGCCGCCCAACACGCGCTGGCTGGTCGGCACCGAACTCAACCTGGTCGAGCGGCTGGCGAAGGAGGTAGCGCACGAAGGCAAGATCGTGCAGTTCATGGCCAGCACCATCTGCATGTGCTCGACCATGCAGCGCATCGATCCGCAGCACCTGGCGTGGACCCTGGAAAACCTGGTCGAGGGTCGGGTGGTGAATCGGATCAGCGTGCCCGAGCACGAGGCGAAGCTGGCGAAAATTTCGCTGGAGCGGATGCTCGCCGTGTCGTGAAAGCTGGCGAAACCCCGCCTCGCCCTCACGTACAAAACATACGTTCGGTTACCCGCTGAAAAGGTACTCCGAGAAGCTCAGTGTCGTGATTGCGTCAGCGCCAGATAGCTGACGATCTGCGAGAAATTTTGAACTCCAGAAGCGATTCCACCTCACGCCTAGTGACTGCATCTATTCTCACTTTGGCCGATTGTGAGGGCTGCAAACAACTCACTGATCAAGATGGTCACCCGACTGCGTCGGTAACACGACTGCGTTGGTAATTGACAGTTCCTTTGCTTTACATATAAAGTGACTATGCTGGCATTTTTACCAACCTCAGGAGATGAATATGTTGAGAAAAATTGCATGTACAGCCATGACTGCTTCGCTCGCGGTTCTGCCAATCTTGGCTCTGGCTGCAGAGGATCCTGCAGAGGTCACTGCGGTGGTCGCCGCCGTCAAGGCAGCCAATCCAGACCTAAAGGCGCTTTGCCAAAAAGGGCCCGACGGCATACGCAAAGCGGCGACCGAAGCCGTGATGGGCCTGATGACAGCCGGCAAGCTGAAAGGAAACCCACAAGCAATCGGCGGCGAGGCTGGGCAGGCGCTCGGTCGCGAGTGCCGCGGCTAGTATTGCGCCTCGGAGTGGAAGAGCCGGCAAGAGCCGGCTTTCTTTTCTCTTGAAGGGCTGGATCATGTCAAGAACTGACGGCTTGCGGCTGCTCGCCTCGGTACTATTGGCGGTACCCGCTCTGGGTGCCTCGATGGCACTCGCAGCCGATGAGTCGAGCGTGAAGACTATTTATGACGCTGTACTCGGCAAGTATCCAGACCTTGCGACGTACTGCAAACTTGCCGACGCCGAAAGAAGGCAGATTGTGGTCGGCACGACCATGCAGCTGGCCGGCGAAAGGAAGGTGTCCGATCCTTTTGTATCCGGTGCTGAAGCAGGCGCACGGTTACGCAAGGAATGTGGGCTGGGCGCCATTTCGGCCGCCGATCTCGCCAAATTGCGCTGGACGGCCAGCGCGAAGCCGTTGGTATTCGATGGCGAAAAGCGAAGCGTCGACGACCTCACCGACATCCGCGCTCTTGGCAACGCAATCTATACGCCCGCCGGCCCCGGGCCGTTCCCCGCCGCGGTGATCAGCCACACAAATGGAGGAATCAGTCAGCATCTTCTGGTTCACGCAAGGGAACTGCTTGCCGCCGGATTTGCCGTGCTGGTGGTCGATACCTACGGACCTCGCGGAATCAAGCTTGGAAGTGGCCTGTTTCCCGCCGAATCTGCCAAGGATGCCTACGACGCGCTCACCCATCTTCAAGCCCAAGCGTACATCAACAAGAACAGGATATTTCAGACAGGCTACTCCTTAGGCGCCTTCGCAGCCGCTCTGCTGGCCAGTCCGCAGAGCGCCGAGGCATTCGGCGCCAGAGGGCGGTTTCGGGCAACAGTAGCAAACTATGGATCTTGCGCCATCCAGGAAAGCGCATCAACGCGCAAACTGGATATGCTATCCGCCGATAGCGATCGACCGATTTTGATGCTGATGGCCGAACTCGACATTGAAGTCCCGCCAAAGCACTGCTTTCCCCTGCTTGAGGAAATGAAAGCCGCAGGGAAAGACGTGAATTGGCATCTCTATCCGAAGACGACGCATGGATGGGACAAGGCCGAGAACAGTGGATACGTCTATCGCCTTAACAACGAGACCATGACCTACCGCTTCGATGCCGAGGTTGCCAAGGATGCCACCGCGCGGATGATCGCCTTTTTCAACAAGTACCAATGAGGCAGTCGGAGGCCGATTGACTCTGTGACTGCTCGCAGGCGGATTTATGGAAGAAGCATCATGAGAATATTGGGCGGCGTGTTGGGCGCAGCGCTCTTTTGGATCTCATTGCATGCCGTCGCGGCCGATGTTGGTTTGGGAGCGACCGGTCCAGAATCGGCAAAGCTAGTCCGCGAATTGCCTCTTGCTGATGTGCATTTTCACTTGATGTGGTTCATGTCACCCGAAGAACTCAAGGCGCGTATGGAGAAGCACAACATCCGCTGGGTTGTCGGCGTAGGAGCCATCGAGGGCTTCACAGGCAAAGAGTCGTTCGAACGTGATCTCGAAGCAAAGCGGTTGCTCGGCGAACGATACATGCCCGCGGTTGGCTGGATGTCCATCCGGCGGGCTGACTCAGACGAAGGTGGGGCACAAATTTATACTGATCCCGTCAATTCGCGCCGTGACGCTCTGCTTAAGCTCCTTGATGAGCAACTCTCTGCTGAACCGCAAGCCGTCTTTGGGGAATTGCATCCAAATGCAGAATCGTCCTCGGCGATCGTGCACCTCAAGCGCCGGCTACCGACGGACGCGCCATTGTTTGTCGAGCTATACCAGCTTGCGATCAAGCACAAACGTCCATTGCCCCTTCACATGCAATGGCATCCAGATTCCGTTGATCGACTCGGAAAATTACTCCAGTCGGACAGGCGAGGAACAGTCGTACTCGCCCATTGTGGCAAGGATACTGAGGCAATTCAGATTCGGGAATTCTTCCAAAAACATCCGAACGTGTTTTGTGACCTGAGCTATCGCAGTCGTCCCCAAACCAGTCAGGAAGGGATGCGTGATCCGGCGAGGACAATTTATTGGGGCGACGGCATGTTCAGTACGCCGGGGGCAAAGCCGGAATGGATCCAGTTGATCGAAGATTTTCCTGACCGTTTCATGGTCGGCGTGGATGATGTGCATAGCTGGGGAATATACGACGATGTTATCGAGTCCATTCGGACCGGACTTCTTCCCCAATTGAAGCCCGAGACTGCCGAGAGGGTTGCTTACAAGAATGCAGTTCGGGTATTCCGACTGTTGGGCGGCAAAGATGCCGCCCAAGTCGAGAGGAATTGACCGATTCGATATTTACGCTGGATCGCTTGACTCTCAGGCAGTGACAAAACCCGGCAATTTGGATGCCTTCACATCAAAGCTTGCCGTCGCCGAGCATCCCAATCTTTTGTTCTGGGCCCCGATAAGGCAATCAGCAAAACCGACGGCTCTGTCCTTCCAGACAAACAGGGCCTCCTCAACCGCCGCCTCATCTTCAAATTGAACATCGTTTGCGTCCAGCAACGCCGAGATGGTCCCGATGATCTCAATTTTCTGCAACCCGTACCGGCTTCGCAGCACCCACTCTGTTCCAAGAAGAACCAACTGGCTGACGAAGACACGACGTCCCGCTGCGACTTCGCGCCGGATCAACCTGCGCGCCTTCTCAAACTGGGTTTCGTCATCTCGCACCAGAAAACGTACGAGGATACTCGTGTCGACTCCGAGCATCAGATCGATAGCTGCTCAGTCGGAATTGGTTTCCTGCCCTTTCTGTGCAGCATGCCGGCTAGTTCGGTGACACTCTTGCTTTTCACTCGCATGACAACCGTGGCATCCGGCATTAAAGTGAAGGTCATCCGGTCCCCGGGCTTCATGCCAAGACCATCCCGGATTTCCTTGGGGATTGTTGTCTGACCCTTGCTGGTGAGTGTGGCGTCTGTTGGCATTTCAATCTCCGTTGTCCTTACCTACGGCATTATCGTAAGGGATAACAGGGACGGCAAATCCGGACTTGGTTCATGCTGGATTGGGTTCCTGTCGCCAGAAATCCTGATCGAAAGAATGGCCGCTGATCAGCCTCTACCGGCCGTTCAAAATCGGGTCGTTACCCCGCCCTGACCGTCCGTTGATGGCCTCCAATCAGCAGTCCTTGCCCCCTTGTTGATGCTACGATCCGCATGTACACACCGTAACACAAGGGGCCGACCATGGAGGCAGCAATACTGACACTCGCGAACTTGTCGTGACGCGCTTCTCTTGCATCCTGCCCTATCGAGTGCGCGGTGCTACCGTGGAAGTCCTGCCCGCCTTCCATACTGCAAGGCGATGGCCCGAGCCGATGAGCTGATCGCTTCGTGCCCGTCACTGATCGCCGTGCCGCCAGCGCCGACTTTTGTGCCGGGTCTCATCACCAAACAGACTGGACAGCATGACATTATCCTTATCCGTCGCCACCTGGAATATTCACAAGGGGTTTTCGCAGTTCAATCGCCGCATGATGGTGCATGAATTGCGCGACCGGCTGCGTGAATTGTCTGCCGATATCGTGTTCTTGCAGGAAGTGCAGGGGCTGCACCTCGGGCATGTCGAACGCCTACCGGACTGGCCGTCCGCGCCGCAACACGAATTCCTCGCCGAGGACGTCTGGAAGAACTACTCCTACGGTCGCAACATGGTCTATGACCACGGCCATCACGGCAATGCGATCCTCTCGCGGTTTCCCATCCTGAATGAACACAACCAGGATGTGACGCATCTGCGTTTCGACAAGCGCGGACTGTTGCATTGCGCCGTCGCGCTGCCGCGGTTGTCGCACCCGCTGCATTGCGTTTGCGTGCATCTGTCGCTGTTTGCGCGCTCGCGTCGGCTGCAGCTGGACGCACTGGCCAGTCGCATCGAGGACCTGGTGCCGGCCGACGCACCGCTGCTGATCGCCGGAGACTTCAACGACTGGCGCAATCGCGCCGATGATCTGCTGGCGGAACGACTCGGTCTGGTCGAGGTATTCGCCGGCGCGGGCCAGCGCCCGTCGCGCAGCTATCCTGCTTCACTGCCGATGTTCCGCCTCGACCGCATTTACCAGCGCGGCCTGCAGGTCGTCGGCACCCAGGTCCATGCCGGGCGGCCGTGGTCGACCATTTCCGATCACGCCGTGCTCTCCGCCGAATTTCAAGTCAGGATGCCCCGGTCGTGAGCGCCGTCCGGGTGGATACCGCTTCGCATAACTTTATCGAGGGTAACCGGCTGCAGTTGCTCAACTCGGGTAGCGAGTACTTTCCGGCGCTAATCGCCGCAATCGATGCGGCGCTGTACGAGGTCCATCTCGAAGCCTACATTTTTGCCGAAGACACCACCGGACGCCGGGTCGCTGCCGCGCTGGCCCGGGCCGCCCGGCGCGGCGTCGCCGTGCGCGTGCTGGTGGACGGTTTTGGTGCGCGCGAGTTTGCCTCCGGCCTCGGGGCAGAGCTGGAAGCCGGCGGCGCCGAGGTGATGACCTATCGGCCCGAGGCGGGAAGAACCCGATTCAGGCGTCATCGCCTGCGTCGGCTGCATCGCAAGTTGGCGGTGGTCGACGGCAGCATGGCTTTTGTCGGCGGCATCAATGTGCTGGACGATTTCGACGACGGCAAGTCGACGTCGCCGCGTTTCGATTATGCGGTGCGCATTGAAGGGCCGCTGGTGGCGCGCATTCATGCGGCCATGCGGCATGTCTGGCGACTGGTACGCTGGGCAATTCTCGGCCGACGTCCGCCTCCGCCGGCCCAGTTGCCGGTAGCGCCCGTCATTCCCGGCACGGCGCAGGCCGCGCTGCTGATTCGCGACAACCTGCGCCATCGCCATGACATCGAGCATGCGTATCTGCGGGCGATCTATTCGGCGCAGCGCGAGATCCTTATCGCCAACGCCTATTTTCTTCCCGGCCGTCGCTTTCGCAAGGCCCTGATGGCAGCCGCGAAGCGCGGCGTGAGCGTCAAACTGCTGCTGCAGGGTCGCGTCGAGCAGATCCTGCAGCACTACGCGACGCAGTCGCTTTACGATCGGATGCTGTCGGCGGGCGTGCGCGTTTTTGAATACGAAAAGGCCTTTCTGCACGCCAAGGTGGCGGTGATCGACGGCCACTGGGCAACCGTCGGCTCTTCGAACATCGACCCTTTCAGCCTGCTGCTGGCGCGCGAAGCCAACGTGGTGGTGCACGACACCGTCTTCGCCGGCCAATTGCGGGTCAGCCTCGAAGCCGCTATCAAAGGCGCGGCCAGGGAAATCCGGCGCGAGGATCAGCGGCACCGTTCATGGCTGGCGCGTCTTGCCGCCACGGTCGCCTACAGCCTGGTGCGCATCCTGATCGGCGTCACGCGCTACGGCGGAAAGCAGTACAAGGATTAGTGACGTAACGGGTAGCGGCGATCAGCCGCTGTTGCGCAGACCCGCTGCGACGCCGTTGATGGTCAGGTGAATGCCGCGCTGGACTCGCTGGTCGGTCTCGCCGGAGCGGTGGCGGCGCAACAATTCGATCTGGATGTGGTTCAGCGGATCGAGATACGGAAAGCGGTTGCGGATCGAACGTTTCAGCAGCGGGTTGCCGTCGAGCAGCTCGCTTTGCCCGGTAATCGCCAGCAGCGCATCGATGGCTGCCTGCCACTCCGCCTTGAGGCGCGGGAAGATGGCGTTGCGCAAGCGTTCGTCGGTCACCAACTGCGCGTAGCGCTCGGCAATCGTGATGTCGCTCTTGCCCAGCACCATGTCCATGTTCGACAGCAGTGCGCGGAAAAAGCCCCATTCGCGATTCATCTCGGCAAGCAGCGCCATTCCTGCCGCGCCATGCTTTTCCTGCCATGCGGCAACTGCGGCGCCGAAGCCGAACCAGCCCGGCAGCATCAGGCGGCACTGCGCCCAGGAGAAGACCCAGGGAATCGCGCGCAGATCCTCGATGGCGGTGGTTTTCTTGCGCGAGGCCGGCCGGCTTCCGATGTTGAGCGCGGCGATTTCGGCGAT
>JAUSCI010000012.1 GCA_030651305.1 Sulfuritalea sp.
CTCGCAGCTCGGAGACAGCCGCGTCCAGGACATCGCGAACTACATCGTCAAAGGCACGTTGTGGCAGGCATTCACCGCGGACAGTCCGGTCGTGCTGCTGATCGATGAGGTGGACAAGGCCGACATCGAGTTCCCCAACGACCTGCTGCGCGAACTCGATCGCATGGAGTTCTACGTCTATGAAACCCGCGAACTGATCAAGGCCAAGCACCGGCCCATCGTGTTCATCACCTCGAACACCGAAAAGGAACTGCCCGACGCCTTCCTGCGCCGCTGCTTCTTCCACTACATCCAGGTCCCCGACAAGGAGACCATGAGTCGCATCGTCGACGTGCACTTTCCCAAGCTGAAGCAGAATCTGCTGCGCGAAGCGATGGAAGTCTTCTTCGAACTGCGCGAGGTGCCGGGCATGAAGAAAAAGCCTTCGACCTCGGAACTCCTCGACTGGCTCAAGCTCCTGGTCGCCGAAGACATTCCACCCGAAGTGCTGCGCTCGAAGGATCGCAAGACCGTGGTGCCGCCGCTGGCTGGCGCCTTGCTGAAGAACGAGCAGGACGTGCATCTGTTCGAGCGCCTGGTCTTCATGGCACGCCAGAACCGCTGAGGCCTCCCTAAATTCGCCGCGCATTTCGCCGTTCCACCAGCGCCGACTTTCCATGCTGATCGACTTCTTCCTCCACCTCAAGGCGAAGAAACTTCCCGTTTCCACGCGCGAGTTCCTCACGCTGCTGGAAGCACTGAAGGCGCACGTCGCGGGCAATTCGATCGACGACTTTTACTTTCTCGCCCGCACCTGCCTGGTCAAGGACGAAACGCACTACGACAAGTTCGACCGGGCCTTCGGCGAATACTTCAAGGGCGTGACGCAGATTCCGGGCCTCGACGCCGACATTCCCGAAGAATGGCTCAAGATGCTGATGAAGAAACATCTGACGCCAGAGGAAAAGGCCAAGCTGGAAAAGCTCGGCTGGGACAAGCTCATGGAGGAATTCAAGAAGCGCCTCGAAGAGCAGAAGGAGCGCCACGCCGGCGGCAGCAAGTGGATCGGCACCGGCGGCAGTTCGCCCTTCGGCCATGGCGGCTACCATCCCGAAGGCATCCGCATCGGCGGCGAATCGGCCGGCAACCGCACCGCGATCAAGGTCTGGGAAAACCGCGAGTACCGCAACCTCGACGACACAGTGGAACTCGGCACGCGCAATATCAAGATCGCGCTCAGGCGCCTGCGCCGCTTCGCCCGCGAAGGCGCCGAGGATGAGCTCGACCTCGACAGCACGATTGCCGGCACTGCGCGCAACGCCGGCTGGCTAGACATCAAGATGCGCCCCGAGCGCCACAACAAGGTCAAGGTGCTGCTGTTCCTCGACATCGGCGGCTCGATGGACGACCACATCAAGGTCTGCGAGGAACTGTTTTCCGCGGCCAAGAGCGAATTCAAGCACCTGGAATATTTCTACTTCCACAACTGCATTTACGACTACGTCTGGAAGGACAACCGCCGTCGCCACGGCGAACGTTTCCCGTTGTGGGACGTGATGCACAAGTACGGCGAGGACTACAAGGTGGTGGTGGTCGGCGACGCCACCATGAGCCCCTACGAAGTCCTCCAGCCCGGCGGCTCCGTCGAATACTCCAACGAGGAAGCCGGCGCCGTCTGGCTGCAGCGCATGCTCGACACCTGGCCGCGCGCCGTCTGGCTCAACCCCGAACCCGAACGTCTGTGGGACTACCGCCACTCCATCGAACTGATCCGCACCATTTTCAACAACCGCATGTTCCCGCTGACGCTCGCCGGCCTGGAGCGCGGCATGCGGGAGCTGAACAAATAGGAGGAAATGCCATGCAGCTACGCCGCCGCTTGCTGAAAGCCCTTGCCGCCGCCGGCCTGTTCGGCCCTGCGGGAATTTCCGGCCTGATCCGCGACGCCCTGGCCAAGGGCAACGCGCCCGTCGCTCCGGGACTGCACAAGCTGCGCGGCGATGTGACCGTGAACTCGAAGCCGGCACGCGAAGGCCAACTCATCGGCCCGGGCGATACCATTGTTACCGGAGCCGGCAGCGAGGCGATCTACGTCATCGGCCAGGACGCCTTCCTGCAAAGGGAAAGCTCGACCATCAGCTTCGGCGCCGACGCCGCGCAAAATCTGATGCGCGTTGTCACCGGCAAGATCCTCTCGGTCTTCGGCAAAGGCGCACGCACGATTCAGGTAGCCACCGCCACCATAGGCATTCGCGGCACCGGCTGCTACATCGAGGATGAAGGGACCAGCACCAAAGCGCGCACCTACTTCTGCCTGTGTTACGGCAGCGTCGAGCTGATCCCTTCGGCCTCTCCACAGGAGCGCGAAAGCTACAGCACGACGCACCACGACAAGCCGATGTACATCCACAACGACATGAAAATGCCGAAAATGATGGTGCCGGCAGGCGTCATCAACCACAGCGACGACGAACTCAAACTACTGGAAAGCCTGGTCGGTCGCTGGCCGCCGTTCTATGGTCAGGGCGGGCCGAGATACTGAACAGACCTCGGCGGGATTCCCGCATGAATCCCGCCTCTGCCTGGCTGCTTTGTGCATCAAACCTGCCTGATGACCGGTTGCGCACGATTTTCTCAAACTCGGCAAGACGTACAGACTGGGTATTCCGATTCCGGGTACCGTTTGAAACTCGACTACGTTTCAATCACTTGGGATGTGCTTCTTGAGAGAGAGTATTGTGGCAACCTCGTCCACCCACAGAGAAATCCGGAGAAGAAGTCATCGTATTGCGGGAACGTCAGGACATCCGGGCGGGCGGCCTTGCGGATCGATTCCTTGAGTGCATCCGCCAAGTCCGGCCTCGACTTAAGAAGCGCAATCAACTCCTCGACAATGGGCTGATGTTTCGTCATGGTGCTACGACTTCAACACCACTTCGCTGGATGATTCTGCGCCGAATAACGTAAGGCTACATCGATCAAAGCCATGAGCTCATCGATCATGAATGGCTTGGTTACATAGCGAAAGAATCCGGCCGCGAGACACTGTTCGATTTCTACCTTGTAGGCATTGGACGATATTGCTATGACAGGGATGTGGGCTGTCACCGGATTTTCGCGCAAGATCTTAAGGGCACCACGGCCATCGATACCCGGCATCTTCATATCCATCAAAATTGCGTCCGGCTGATAGAGGCGCGCCATTGCGATGCCCGTATAAGCATCAATTGCGGTCAGGAGTTTCAAATCATTGCGCCGCGCAATCAGCTGCTCGACGATTTCAGCATTTGCCAGATTGTTCTCAATTTGCAGCAGCGTGCGCCGGGATGACGGCTGTACCTCGAGTCTGGCACGGTGCGCTGGAAGTTGGTACAACAGGTGTTGCATCCCAGGTTGGTCATAACGGAGGCCAAGCCGCTTTGGCACCGATTCTTCCTGGCGTCGGCGCTTCAGTGCGAGCGTGTCCCGTTGCTGATCGCTTTTCGACATGACGTCTCTGAATTGATCTTTCGGCTCAGCGCAAACCGCCATCTCGTGATCCCCGGGTGGATTCGGCAGCCTGCCGTCATCAATCCGCGGCGCTCGACCCCGACTTGAATTCAGCTTCCGCCTGGAACCAGTCCAGCATTTCGTTTCCTGGCGCAAAGCCGCGCTGCTCCGCCCGAAAATACGCTGCAACGGCGATCAACTCTTCCTTTCGCGGTGCTTCTAGGCTCCGCTCGGCATCGGCGTTGGCCATCATGCCGGCCATGTTCGCCGATCGATCGCCCTTCTTGCCTTTCTGGAATGTTCCTGCTTTCATGTTCTTCTCCAATTCGAATTACGCTGGCCTTGCCATGTGTCAAGCCCTGCTCCGACCGCGTCTGTCGTCGAGCAGAGTCAGGTCTGCGGTTTGGCGTACGCCCAAGTGAGATAAGCGCAGTGCAGTATGAGCAAATCGCGTTGCGCGTTTGTATCCCCGCCCGAAGCCCGTTTGAACAATGCTTCCGAATACTGGTCGGCCGCGCGGGCGATCTCAGGCGGTGCCGTCGCGGCCGGCAGACCAACCATCTCGTTGAGTGTATGTATCATGACTTGTCTTCTCCTTAATCGGGCCGCATTCACGCCGCTTTTTTTCCCCGGACTGGTTGTCTGGTCGAACCGTTTGTTTTTGCGATCTCCATCATTTCGCCACTGATCTGTCCGGGAAGACCCGGCGTCCAACTCGGCATCACCTGCAGTAGTTCGCCTTGATACTCCTTGGCGTTCTTCATGAAGAGCGCCGCGGCTTCGGTGTTGGCACGCAGGGCTGTGGACATCAAGCTCGACCAATTCTTTGGTAGCGTGGATGGGTCGCCTGAACTCAGCGTTTCACGGTATTCCTGGCTGACCTCATCGCAGATGACCTTCCATCACTTTCATCTGCGACTGCGTCAGCTTCAGGGTACATTCCATCATTTGCCGAGCATAGCCGATGGCATTCTGCGTCGCGGACTGGCTCATCGCTGTAATAAGTCGTTGTTCGAACATGATGCGATCCTTTCGGGGTGGCTGATGTTTGTTGCGGGTTTATTCGCCAAACGGTTGTCTGTCTTCAGTGCAATTCCGGACGCACACTTTCCGCAATCCTTGCGCTGGTGAAACGGGCGTTACGGGTGAACTTCTTGCCAGGACGCCCTGGCGCTACGGCTACTTCGATTGCTGCATTGGCAAAGCCCATTCGAAGCAGGTTTGATAGTGCGGGTCCGTAAGGGATGGGGTGGCGCCGTACTCCGTGAAGTCTGGATGGTCGGCACTGTTATCACGTGCCATCGCCCCTCCTGGACCATCGACCGCAGGCAAGGCAATCGATGTCGCTTTGTCCTTCTTCATTTGCCATTGCTCTCGATTCATGTTGGATCTCCAGTCCGGACCTACGGCTCCGCATCAAGTTCGTCCAAGAATCTAATTCCTTTGCACGCACCATACACCGGTGGCGAGGCGTACTATGTCCGATATCGGACATATGAAGATAATTGGTCGGGGTAGAGTCATGGCGCCGGGAAGATCACGATGACAAGCGTGCGTCGGCGACAGGATTTAATGCAGGGAGCTGACTGATGAATGCGATCCTCAATACGCCGAAGCAGAACCGCATCCTTGGGGCATTGCCGGTTGCGGAGTACCTGCGATTGGAGGCTGAATTGGAAGCTGTGCCTCTATCCAAGGGCCAGGTACTCTATGAAACCGGCGATACACTGGATTTCCTGTATTTTCCGACCACCAGCATCGTCGCAATGGTCTGGACCACCCTGGATGGGGCCACGGCTACATTGGCCCTGACGGGCAATGATGGCTTGGTAGGCAAGCCAGCGGTTATCGGTAACGACACGTCCGTGCACCGTGTAATCGTCCAGAGCGCTGGCAATGCCTATCGCGTCCGGTCTGAAGTGGCGCGCTGGGTATTCGATCAGGGGGGCGAGTTTCCGTCTCTGGTGATCCTTTACACCCAAGCTCTGATGAGCCAGATTGCACTGACCGCTCTGTGCAATCGGCACCACAGCATCGAGCAGCAATTGTGCCGGTGGCTTCTCCTCTGTTTGGATCGGTTACCGGGCACGCACCTGAACACGACCCAAGCCATGATCGCGAACATGCTCGGAGCGCGCCGTGTCGCGGTCTCTGAGGCGGCGGGCAAACTCCAGGCGGCAGGCCTGATTACCTACGTAAGCGCCCGGGGAAGTCGTCTATGCCCGAGCGATGGAGTTGAGCACCATGGTGTCCGCTAAGAACGATGGTGGACACTATGGGAATCGAGAAGCCGCCGCGCCGCAAGCGCAGGCATAGCGAGGAATTCAAGGACGAGCTGGTTCGCGCGTGCAGCGAGCCGGGCATATCGGTAGCTGGGATCGCGCTGGCCAACGGGGTCAATGCAAACCTGCTGCGCAAATGGATGGGGGTGCGCGGTGTCACGGTACCGAGCCTGCGTCGGCGGGTTGACTCCAAAGACCCGGTGGCACGCACCCCGGAGTTCTTGCCGGTGGCGATCACGCCAACAGTGCCCAGTCAGCCCGAGATACGAATCGAAGCCCGGCGCGGAAACGCGGTGGTGAAGATCGAGTGGCCGGTCGCGGCAGCAGCGGAATGCGCGGCATGGCTGCGCGGCTGGCTGAAATGATCCGGACCGAGGCGGTGTGGATGTCGGTGGTGCCGATCGACATGCGGGCCGGGACCGACACGCTGTTGGCCAGAATTGTTCTGGTCTTCGGCGAAGCCCGTCCGCACAACGCGTATCTGTTTGCCAATCAGCGAGGAACGCGGATGAAGGCCGTGGTCCATGACGGCATCGGAATTTGGCTGGCCAGTCGCCGTCTGGATCAGGGCCGATTCGCCTGGCCGAAAGAGGGAACAACGGTGTCGCTCAGTCGCGGGCAATTCGACGCGCTGGTCCTTGGCTTGCCGTGGCAACGCCTTGGCGAGGACGGCGTGATTCGATTGCTGTAGTCAAGGACGATGACGGGGAATAAATCAGCGATGCTCGACGCATAATCATGGCGCGGCACCGGTATCATTCTGGGCATGGTCGATGTCGCCACTCTTCCCGAGCTGAATCCTGAGCAACTGCGCGAACTGGCGCACCAGTTGATCGCGCAGATCGCCAGCAAGGACACCCTGCTTGCCCAGCAGACGACGGAACTCACCTGGCGCCAGGGCAAGATCGACAAGCTGACGCAGGAACTGGCCCTGTACCGGCGCTGGAAGTATGGCGCCAGGGCTGAACGCCTGTCGGCCGATCAGATCAAGCTGTTCGACGAAACGTGTGCAGCGGATATCGCGGCGATCGAGAAGGAAATCGAGAAGCTTGGCCCGCCGGCCAACGAGACCGAGAAGCGCCAGCCCAAACGGGCGCCGATTCCGCCCCACCTGCCGCGTACCGACATTCATCACGAACCCGAGTCCACGACGTGCCGCTGTGGCTGCCTGCTCAAGCGTATTGGCGAAGACGTGGCCGAGAAGCTGGACTACACCCCGGGCACGATCAGCGTCGAACGCCACATCCGTGGCAAGTGGGTCTGTGATCATTGCGAAACCCTGACCCAGGCGCCGGTGCCGGCGCAGGTGATCGACAAGGGGCTGCCGACGGCCGGGATGCTCGCGCATGTGGCCGTGTCGAAGTTCGCCGATCACTTACCGTTGTACCGGTTGTCCGGCATCCTGGGCCGCAGCGGTCTGGTCATCCCCGCCTCAACGCTGGGGCAATGGGCCGGAGAAACCGGTGTCGCGCTGCAACCGGTGGTGGATGCGCTGAAGGATGCCGTATTGACCCGGCGCGTGCTGCATGCCGACGAAACGCCGGTGGCGATGCTTAATCCGGGGGCGGGGAAGACCAAGCGGGCGTACATATGGAGTTACTGCACGACGGTCTATGACGCCCTCCAAGGGGTGGTCTATGACTTCGCCGAGAACCGGGCCGGTCAGCATGCCAAGGATTTCCTCGGCGACTGGAAGGGCATCCTCGTTTGTGACAACTACTCGGGGTATAAGCAGCTCCTGACGCAGGGGGTTGTCGACGCCGGATGCATGGCGCATTCGAGGCGGAAATTCTTCGATCTGTACGTCAATCACAAGAGCCAGGTCGCCGAAGCGGCGTTACCCTTCTACAGCCACCTGTACCAGATCGAGAAACGGGCGATGGATCTGACGGCCGATGAACGACGGCAGTTGCGGCAAAGCGAAAGCCGGCCGATTGCCGAGGCGCTCTTGGCCTGGATGGTGGCCCAGCGCAAACTGGTCCATGAGGGGTCCGCTATTGCCAAGGCCATCGACTACAGCGTGAACCGCTGGGAGGCGCTGACGCGCTTTCTCGGTGACGGCGACATCCCCATAGACAATAATTGGAACGAAAACCGAATACGCCCCATTGCACAAGGACGATCGGCCTGGCTTTTCGCCGGCAGCTTGCGTGCGGGCAAGCGTGGCGCCGCCATCATGAGCTTGATTCAATCTGCCAAGCTCAATGGACACGATCCGTACGTCTATCTCAAGGATGTTCTGACACGGCTGCCAACTCAGCCGGCCAGCCGGATCGAGGAACTGCTGCCGCATCTCTGGCAGAACTCGGCCACCCGCTGAATTCCAACTCCATTTCAACCGGCGGGGTCAACCTGACTTTGCCGGTTGCATAC
>JAUSCI010000018.1 GCA_030651305.1 Sulfuritalea sp.
CGATACTGGAGAAGTTGGCGCTGTTGAAAATCGCGCTCTGCAAGGCGCCAGCCTTGAGCAAGGCTTCTTCGGCCTGCTTGCGGGCAGTGTTGTCGGTGCCAATAAGGAGGTAGCCGATGATGGCGTTATCGGCGTCGCGCAGGGCGGTGACCGACACCACCGCCGGGAAGCGGCTGCCGTCCTTGCGGATGTAGGTCAGCTCGTAGATGTCCTCGATGCCGCGTGAGGCCTTGAACACCAGCGCTTCAAAGCCCGGTTTGATGGTTGTGTTGAGCTCGACACTCAGTGCTGCCGCGCGCGCAATCACTTCCTGCGGGTCGGAAATCTCGGCCGGGGTGATCTTGTTCATCACGTCGGCGGCCGCGTAGCCCAGCATGCGCTCGGCACCGACGTTGAAAATCTGGATGACGCCCCTGGCGTCGGTGGCGATGCTGGAAAAGTTGGCGCTGTTGAAAATCGCGCTTTGCAAGGCGCCGGCCTTGAGCAAGGCTTCTTCCACCTGCTTGCGCGTGGTGATGTCCCGCAAAATCCCCGTGAAGTAGCGCTGGCCTCCCAGCCACATTTCGCTTACCGCTATCTCGGCCGGAAAAACGCCGCCATCCTTGCGCCGGCCCACGACCTCGCGTCCGAGGCCGCTGGCGCGCGCCTCATCGCTGGCACTGTAATACTCGAGCGAACCATTGCGCTGGTCCTTATCAAGCTCGGGTATCAGCAGGCTGAAATTCTGTCCGACGAGTTCTGCGGCGCTATAGCCGAACATGTGCTCGGCGGCCAGATTCACTGTCTCGACGATGCCGCCGCGGGCATGAATGGTGACGATACCGTCCGCCACGGTATTCAGAATCGTCTGGACCAGCGCGGCGCTGTCGCGCAAGGCCTGCTGCACCTCGTATTCCTTGCTGACATTGCGGAACACCAGCACGGCGCCGATCACTTTGTTGCTACGGTCCCGAATCGGCGCGCAACTGTCGGCAATCGCGCACTCGCTGCCATCGCGGGCAATCAGCAGGGTATGGTTGGCCAAGCCCTGTATCGTGCCGTGCGCCAGGGTGTCCAGTACCGGGATAACAGCAAGTTGACGGGTTTCCTGGTTGATGATGTGAAACACTTCGTGCACCGGGCGACCGAAGGCCCCCGCCTGTGTCCAGCCGGTCAGCTGCTCCGCTACGGGGTTCAGGCGTACCACGCGGGCCCCGGCATCGGTCGCGATCACCGCATCGCCGATGGAGTCGAGCGTCACGGCAAGGCTTTCCTCGCTGGCCAGCAGGGTGACGTTGGCCTGCTGCAGTTGTGTATTGGTCTTCTCCTGCTTCTCAAGCAAATGCTGTGTCTCGACGTGAACCAGATTCCTCAGCCGCTGTTGCGTTTCTCGATGGATCAACCAGGCGAACGCCAGCAAGAGCAGCGTGGCCAACAGGCTGATGATGACGATGAGGGAAAACAGGTGGCGCATGCTGGCCTGAAATTCCGCATCACGCTGCGCCAGCACGCCTTCCTCGAGTTGAAGAAAGCCGCGCATCTCGACCCGAATCGAATCCATCAGCCGGTTGCCCTGACCACCACGCACCAGCGCCAGGGCCCCGGGCAGGTCATGGTTGCGGCGCAACTCGATGACAGTCGCCATGTTTGCCAATCTGGCATCCATCAATGGCTTCACTGTCTCCAGATGCTTCTGGGCGGCGCCGAGCAGGGTCATCTGGCGCAATTGCTGCAGGTTGGAATCCACGCCGTTGCGCACCGCGAGGTAGGGTTGCAGAAAGACTTCGTCGCCGGTCAGTACGTAGCCACGCATGCTGTTCTCGGCATCTATCATGGAAGTCAGCCAATCGTCCGCGCTGGCGACAACCGCGTTGGTATGCTTGCGCACCGCTGCGGCCTCTTCGATCTGCAGGAAGGTCCAGAAAGCTACGGCAACACCGAGCGCGGCCAGCAGAACCGCCCCGGCAAGCGTGGCAAAGGCTCTATGAGCGGCTTTCAAGAAGAAGTCTCCTTCCGTCGTGATGGCATCGTCGTTGCAAATGGCGGAAGCGAAATTCCCTCGAACATGGCTAACCTCTATCAAAGCGCGAATCGGGCCGGCAGATTGCCGGGCCGCCGGTGCGTATGGCACCGCGCCTACTTATACGCTCATGCTGTACAAAACACGGGAGTCCTTGATTGCCGGCGCCGATGCGCTTGCATTCCGTCCGCAGGCGAGTTCCCGGCCCCGAAGCCCGATGGTGCCGATCGAGCCTCCGATCTTCCGTGCGCTAGCGCACATACACCGGGAAAAGCCGCACCGGCAGATGCGCCGGCTGCGTTCACCACGCCCCCAGCGGAGTGCTGAAGTAAAGCCCGAAGACGGCGAACCGGTTGTAGTCTCGATAGCGCGGAACATAGACAAAATTCACGTTCACCGGACCGAAATCATAGGTAACACGTGGGATCGGCGCGATAAAGCCGTGACCGTTGTTGTAGGTCTGGCTGTGGATGGCCAGCAGATCGGCACCCGCCCGCCAGCGCTGGCCGAGCTTGTACTGGTATCCCGCACCGGCGATCTTCGTCCAGTTGCGCCCCGAGTCCTTGAAAAATCCGGTTTGCAGCGTTGCCACGCCCAGAGCATCATTGTGGAACTCGTAATCGAGTCCGAGCCCGACATTGAGCTCGTTGTCCAGGTGACGGTCGCGAGTGCCCGCCCGATCCGTGTGGTAGGAAAGTCCGAAGACGTTCAGATTGAGCTGGAGCCGGGAATTTGCCGGCCGGATTCCTTGCGGGTAGTCCACGCTTGCGCCAGCAGCAGCGGGCCGGGCCTGGGGCGGAGCTTCGGCGCCGGAGCCGGCGGCAACGGTCGTGGGGACCGCACTGGCGAGAGTCGGATCAGGCTTGCGCTCCAAAGCGCCGCACCCGCCCAAAGCCAGAGCGAGCGCCAAGGTCGGCAGCCACCGACAGGTGAATTGTCCGAACATGAGCAGGCGCTCCGGTGGTGGCGCAAGCGATGAAGTTCGCCTGCCTAGATTTGCGACTTGAAGTAGTGGAAGGAATGCGTAAATGCGTCACGTACTTTTTCCATTTCCGCGACCAGCGCTTCCCATGTGCTTTCACCGGCAAGCTTGATTTCCTCCAGCTTGGCGACGGCTAGTTTGGACTGGTGACGCAGCTTCTTCATTTCTTCCCTGTACTTGTCGCGCACATCGGCCTTCGCTTCCTGTGCCTTGGCGTCAAGTTCGTTCATTTTTACGTTCAACTCGTCAAGTTGAAGTTTCATTTTCGCGATATAGGCATTTTGTCTGGACATGATGATTTACCTTGCAGTAGAAAGACTTTGGGCCAAGGATGGCTGGAATCAGCAGGCTATCCGGAACAAGGCAGAAGTCATGTGCGCTGGCGCACATAGAGTGAATGCATTCCATTTATAGTCCGGTCAATCCATGAAGCACACGTCGGCGAACGGGAGAACGAAATGACTCGACGCTGGAGAAAATGCCTGCTGGCGT
This sequence comes from Sulfuritalea sp., assembly GCA_030651305.1. GTDB lineage: Bacteria > Pseudomonadota > Gammaproteobacteria > Burkholderiales > Rhodocyclaceae > Sulfuritalea. Next base: position 3,474 of record JAUSCI010000018.1, read on the forward strand.
TAGCCCTGTACGGCACGTGCGCCACAACGCAATCCGGGCGCGGCGAAGACGTCGACGCTGTCGCCCGCTACCTCAACGTCCTGCACTACCACCATCCATTACCGGAGAAATAGTCTCCCGTGAAGCCGAATCATGGAAGAAGTCTTGATGCGGCTTTCGACGCAGAAGCAGAGGCGAATCCGGCTCTTCGCATCCTTCCCGGCAAACCCTACTGAGCGCCGCGCCGGAAGCGGTATCCGCGGTAAGTGAAAATCATGCCGTCAGGGGTTATCTGCTCCAGCCTGAGATCAGGCGCCAGGGTGTCGCCTTCCCGCAGCATCCGGCCGTTGATGCTGACGAGCCGATCGCCCGGCGTGCTCGAGTAGGCATGCACCGCTACCGACATGACGGGAAGAGTCTTGCGAATTGACGAGGGCATGTCTGAACTCGCCACGGGTTTCCTGCCCGACACGTCGTCAGCGCCGGCCATGCTTGCGACATCGGCCATGGGCGACCTGTTGCGTGTCCTGGTGGCGACTGATGCCGATAGCTTTCGTGGTGGCGAGGGGACTGCGAGCACAGGGGCAGACACTGTGGCGGCCGGCGCTTCGTGTCGGGCCGGATCGGCTTCGCCCTTCGTCGGAGCTGCTGGCAGCGGAAATGGTTTTGCCGCGATGGGTGCCGTCAGGCTGACAGGCTCCGGCAGTGCGACTGGCGCCGGGCGCAGCCAGGCGATGGCCGTGCCGACGGCAATTATCAGGGTCAGCCCGAGCAGGCCGGGGAAAAGCATCGACGGCCGTTCCGGCGCCACCGCCGCGACGGCAGCGTAAGTCAGGGTCGGCACCCCGCCGAGCCTTCGCTGCTGATCGGATTTCCTGAGGGCGTCAAGGATGTATGACATGCCTACTTACCCTCCGCCTCACGAACCAGTTTCGGCGCCGCTTCATCCCCGGCGCCGCTCAGGCGCATCACCGTCTGGGGTCCGAGGTTGCTGTCGGGAACCAATCCCTGGGCGAGCTGGAATTGCTTCAGCCGGCGCACCAGTGCCTCGTCGAATACCGCGTCGGCGGGGGCTTCCGCTGTCTTGTCCTGTACCCGGGCGAGCTGTCTGGCGAGCCAGTCCACACTCGGCCCCCGCTCGCCCGACCGGAGCTTGTCGTTCAGCGGCGGCGGCGCACGCCACAGCAGCGTGTAGTACCCGGACCACTGTGAAGCGAGGGCACCCAGGGCGACCGTCACGGTTTCGGTGCCGATGGCGAAGCTTGCGCTGCGGTCGTCGAGCGCCGTCAGCGTGGCATAGAACTCGAGGCCGCGATCGTCGCGCAAGCGCAGCACGGCGGGCCGGTTGAGTTGCCGGATCTCGTCCAGTCCGCCGCGAGCGGTCTGACAACGCAGCCCCAGACCTTCGGCCTGACGGCATGTGCTCTGCCCCTGATCATTGGCCCCCCAGGCCCGGAACAAAGCAGCGTAGGCCATGGCCCGGCTTTGTGCACGTGGCTGCTCCGCCGGCCAGTCGAGGGTCTCCGCCAGCGGTACTGCCGGCTTGGGAACAGTTGGCGACGCCTTCGCCGAAGCGGAAAGCGCGGCGGGTGCCGCTGCGACACGGACGGGGGGTGACGCCGGAGCCGGCCTGGTCAGCTCCTGATACTGCTGTACGGCCGTCGCAACGCCGCCGCCGGTCACCAGGATCAGGACGAACAGGAGGGGCCTAAGCAAGGAACGGCTCTGTCGCGCGGGTCGGTACAGCACCTCGTTTGCCGCCTGTGTCAGCGTCGCGCGACTGACCTGCTCCTTGCCTTGCACGTAGGAGCCCAGCAGCGCCCGGTCGCACAGTACGTTGATGATCCGCGGTACGCCTCCGCTCAAGCGGTACAAGGTGCCCATCAGCGACGCGGGAAACAGCTGGCGCCTGGCACCCGATACTTCCAGTCGATGGCCGACATAGGCGGCAACTTCCGCCCGGGTGAGCGGCCCCAGATGGTAGCGGGCCACAATGCGCTGCGCCAGTTGGCGCAGTTCGGGCCGGTCCAGGATCGCCGCCAGTTCGGGCTGGCCGAGAAGGATGATCTGCAGCAGCTTGCGCTGGTTGGTTTCCAGGTTGGTGAGCAGGCGCATCTGCTCCAGCACGTCGGCCGAAAGGTTCTGCGCCTCGTCGATGATCAGCACCGTGTTTCTGCCGCGGGCATGGGCGTCGAGCAGGTAAGCGTTGATGCAGTCGATGAACACCTTGATGCTGGTATTGCCGGGCGGACAGTCAATGTGGAATTCGACGCAGATGGTCGACAGCAACTCCGCCGCGGTCAGCTTGGGATTGAAGATGTAGGCCACGTCGCAGGATTCGGGAATCTGCTCGAGCAGGCAGCGGCAGATGGTGGTCTTGCCGGCCCCCACCTCGCCGGTGAGGAGCACGAAGCCACCATCGCCGCCGAGACCATAAAGCAGATGGGCGAGCGCCTCCTGATGGCGCTGGCTCATGTAGAGATAGCGCGGGTTCGGCGCGATGGTGAACGGCGCTTCGGCGAGGCCGAAATGGCTCTGGTACATGGCGGTCATGGCGCGGGGCTTTCCTGTGACCCCCATGCTGTCCCGCACGAGTCGCGCCGTATGTGCGCCAGCGAACACATCCGGTCCATGGCGCCTTCCGCCCGGTGTACGCCTGTTACCTTGTCGTGGCGAAGGCCAGCTCGGACCTGCGGACTTCGGCCTGGAGGTGCTCGGCGGAAACCTGGAAGCCTTTCGACCACGGGCCCTGATCAAGCGATACCGGTTCTATCAGCAGGGTCAGCGAGATGTCGCGCAGGTGAAAGCCCGCCGCTTGAAGCAGGTCAAGCGCGATGACATCGGCTTCGAGCGCCTGCACGTCACGCTGGCTCTTGGCGGCAACCTCCGAACCACCCGCGGCCATCAGGGTCTTCAGCAAGCTGCTGCCGGGGATGAGAATGTTCATGATCACTGAAGTGACGATGCCGGCGGCCGAATTTTCTTCATGGTGACGCGCGATTACGTGGCCCATTTCGCGTGCAATGACGAAGGCCAACCAATCGTCGTACGGGTTCCGCGCGCCAAGTCCTGCATTGAGGGCGATTCTTCCGTTGGCGCTGGACGCGCTGCCCGGTTCATCGCCATCGACTACATAGACATCGAAAAGGCTGCCGACCATTCCCGGCAGGCGTTGTGTCAGGTCAGGATACTGAAACTCCGCACCTTTTTGCAAAACGCCGGTGACCCGCTGCACTTGCAGGGCAAAGCGCTTTGCCGCATCCCGGTCCCCTTGCTCCGGGCAGTTCGTGCCTTCGTCGCAGGCAGCAAGCTGCCGGGACCCGGTGGTCAGTGTGAACGCGAAGTCCGCATGGGCGGAGGCCAGCGGCAAATCGACTATCCGCGCGCGATCCTCGTTCTGCACCGTCGCGCAGCCCGCCAAGCCGAGGTAGGCAGCCGCAACAGACAATCGCAGGAAGCTTGCGCGCGGCGCTATTCCCTGCCGCATACCTGCTTCAAGCCGTCGAAAAGTGCACAACATGATGGAAACTCTCTGGGAGCCTTCGCAATATCGAACGCCCACAATGCAGCGAAGCGCGCCCGCGTTCTGTTCGCTAACGTACCCAGATGACGCAGACATTGGCTGTGCGATATGTTCCATTTCGCACGGGTTGCCGATGGTTCCCCTGCCCCGGACCGGCGAGGCGACCCGCGATTGATACAGAAGCGCTAAGCGCTTGGGCCGAACGCGGCCGTGAAGGCCGTCCGGATTCTCTCCAACTCCTCGTCCGCAATCTCCGCAAATTGTTGACGTTTCGCTTTGGCGAGACGGCCACCAGTCTGGTGCAGAAGGCGTAACAGCAGGTCGAGCCGGCGATCTGGCAGGTCGACGATCTCGCGTATCGCCGCGCGCGCCGCGTCGTAGCCGCGCAGAAAGCGCAGTTCCTCGGCGAAGTCCTCGCGAATGGAAAGCGCCACGGTGCGGATTAGGTACTCTGTCTGTGCCGTCAGGTCGGGATAGCGATAGTAGCCTTCGACCTGCTCCGGGTTGGTAATGGTCAGCGCGCCTTCCTCGTCCATCTCGTAGGCCAGCCATCCGTCCAGCAACGGGCGCGAGTAGTGTTCCAGCGTGGCATCGTAGTCCGGCATGTGGCGCAGCATGGTTGCCGATACGGGAAGCATGACGTTATCGGCAACGAAACCGCCTCGGTGCAACAGGTCGTGGATCAGGAAGCGATGCAGGCGTCCGTTGCCATCCTCGAACGGGTGGATAAAGACAAAACCGAAAGCCACCGTCGCGGCTTGCACCAGCGCCGGCAAACCCCCTGACCGTTGCGCCGAGTGGGCGAGCCCCGCCACCAGACTACCCATCCACTGTGGTGGCGGACATATGTAGTGCAAGCGCTGGCTGTAGTCGGGTCGTTGCTCGCCGACGTAATTGTGGTTCTCGCGAAAAGTCGGCACCGCATAGCGCGGATCGACGATCAGGCTCTGGCGCTTCACCAGTTCCGCTTCTGACAGCAGACCAGCCAGATTCCCCTCCCCAGCCGAGCGCAGCAGTGCGACGAAACGCCGGGTACGGTCGGCTGGAGGCATGGCCTCATTCTCTATTCCGTAGGTCGAGCGGGTTTCCTTCAGGTACAGGTAGTCGGAAGCGCGCCGGAACAACTCGGGAGGAAAGTCTGCTACCAATCCACGCAACTCGTCCTGCAAGGGCATCGCCAGGCCCTCGACGATAGCAGGCGTGCGGCGCACCATGGGGCAGTAGCGGCTGTCGCCGAGGAGGTTGTCCCACACACGCCAGCGCTTGTTGCGCCGTGGCGTTGGCGAGACGAAGCACTCATCCGCCACCAGGGCATCAGTGTAGTTTCCGCCTATCTCCAAACCTGGATCGAGAGTTTGTCCTGTCGTGAATTCGTAGAAGAATCCCAGCAAGCGCGTGTAACGGCCGGTAGGGCGGGCGCGAATGGCGGCTTCGATCGGCGCGGCACCGCAGTTCAGAAACACGTCGCGCAGCAGACACAGGTCGACGTATTCGTGTTTGAGGGCAAACTCCAGATGACCGACCGCGTCGGATGCTGGCGCATACTGAGGCGGATATTCGTGACGGGTAGCGCCTCCAGCCTTTTGGGTGGTGCGCATCCGGGTACCGAGACGCGACTCGACAGCTAACGGCCTCGCGGCGAGAGCGAGTTCGCGGATCAGCCAGGCGTAACCGAGCAGGGACATTGGATTCAGAGCGGGTTGCGACAAAACCATTATCCTTGCAACAAAACGCTTAATCAATAGCGCAGACGAAACAAAACTGTTACAAATTTTGGCATACTGCCCTTTACTGTCGCATGTTGCCAAGCACTCCACGCGGGAAAAGCTCGAACCCGCACGGTCGCCAGCGCGAACCGAGGATGAGTGCCGACCCACTTTGGAGCTTATATGTCTGAAACCATTCGCTGGATGATCAAGGTTTCGAAAGAGACCGATCTTTCGATACGTACGTTTCTTGGCTCGCAAGGGATGGAAAAGGGAGGCATGTCGAAGTTCGTAGAGGAAGCCGTTCAATTGAGCCTGCTGAGTCGGATCACCGGGGCTTTGAAGGAGCGCAACCAAGGTCAACCCGAAGGTGCTCTTGAAGCCTTGATCGAAAATGAAACCAGGGCCGTACGCGCCACCCCAAACCCTATCGGCCGACACCAATGTCCGTTCTGTAATCTGCCGCCATTGCGCATCGTTGCAGAAAATGAACTGGCCGTGGTTGTCAAGGACGGGTTTCCTGTTTCACCAGGCCATATGCTCATCATTCCGCGCCGACACGTCGCGTCGTTCTTCGAGATCACCAAGGCAGAGCGGGCAAGCATGCTGCGCCTGCTCGACGAAGCCAAGGCATCACTCGACACGGAGTTCGGGTCCGATGCTTACAACATCGGCATCAACGACGGATCAGCCGCCGGCCAGACGGTAGCGCACCTGCACATTCACCTGATTCCACGCTATGCCGGCGACAGTCCCGACCCGCGCGGCGGCGTGCGCTGGGTGCTGCCAAACAAGGCAAAATACTGGCCATGACTCGAGACGATATTCTCCAGGCATTCGATCGCATGCGCGTCTGGCAACGGGGTGACCAGCGCGCCGTGCACAAGCCGCTACTGGTCCTGTTTGCCCTCGCAAGAGTCGGCGCTGGCGGGACGGCGACGATGGACTGGAACGACGTCGAACCGCATCTGAAGCAACTGCTTGAGGAATTCGGACCGGATGGATCGGGCAGTTCCCGCCACCATCCTTTCTGGCATCTGCAGACCGATGGCTTGTGGCAACTGGAAGGTCCGACGACCATTCTCGCTCGCCCTCCGTCTGCTACGCCAACCCTGACCGAATTGCGAGAAAACCACGTCCGCGGCGGCTTTCCACCCGGCCTGCAAGGCGCCCTGCAACGTGATCCGCAACTGGTCGCGACCATCGCCCGGCGCATCGTCGACGCCCACTTCCCCGAGTCGATCCGCTCCGACGTGCTGGCCGCCGTGGGCCTCCCCGCAGATCTGTCCGCTACAGCATCACTTCAGGAGCAGGCTCGCCGTCGCGATCCGGCCTTCCGTGAGAAAGTGCTGCTCGCCTATCAATACCGCTGCGGCGTCTGCGGTCATAATTTGCGCCTGGGCCACCAGCCCATCGGCCTCGAAGCCGCACACATCAAGTGGTTTCAGGCCAGGGGACCCGACGTCGTGCCCAATGGCATCGCCTTGTGCTCGCTGCACCACAAGGTCTTCGACCTCGGCGCCTTCACCATTCTGCCCGACACCTACCAGATGGTTTTCAGCCAGCACCTCAACGGCAGCGACGAGTCAGCCGGAAGAATCCTCGCATATCACGGCGCCAGCCTGATCTTGCCGCAAAGCCGGGACTACCTGCCGCAGCCAGAGTTTCTCGACTGGCACAGGAAGCAGGTGTTCAAGAGTCCGGAGCGCCCGGTAAGCTGACCGCTGTTGGAAGTTCGATGGACTGGAATGAATGATCACTGCACAGAAGCGCTAAACGCCTGGGCCGAAGGCGGCCGTGAACCCCGCCTCTATTCTCTCCAGCTCCTCGTCCGCAATCTCCGCGAACTGTTGCCGCTTGGATCCGGGCCGGCAAACCCGATGATCGCTGCGCCGGCCCTCAACCGGGACCGGCTTGGCGTAACGCGGCAATAACCGCCTGGAGCCGATTGCGCTGATCCGCAGTGATGTGCGTGCAGCCAAGGACGGCTGCGGTCAATTGTGAAATGTCCGGCGGGGCCGGACTCGCTGATTTCCGTCCCTCCAGGGCATTTTTCAGCGCCTGGAGTTTCAGTGCGCGCCGCGCTCCTTCGACGGCAACGGGTGAAGCAATGTTGAGGGTCGATTCGAGTTGCAGCAACAGGTCGTCCACCGTCTTGCCGCTTGCCGTGCCGCCGGAAAGATTCGCCAGAGCACCTTGTCTTGCCTGCGCGACCCCTGCGTGAAATCGCGCTTGCACCACCGCCTGCCAGCGGGGAACCAGCGCCGGCAGACTCGCCCAGCGCGCTTCGATGTCCGAGACGACGGCAGGCACGAGTGGCTCGCTTGCTTCAAGTTCATCGCAAAGCGCCAGCTTGGCAAGCAGGCAATCGCAGCTTGCGTTCCATAGTCTCTGGGCACTGCCTGCGAGGTACTGCCGTGCGGCATCGTGCAATTCCTGAAAGCGGACATCCAGCCTGGCGGCCTTGTCTTTGGCCACATCGCCGCAACTGCGCCATTCGGCAGTCACTTCCGCCAGAACCCGCCTGATGTCTGCAGGAGGAGTGTCGGGGTTCAGGGCTTGAAGTCGCTCCAGCAACTCCTCGCGCGCCTTCTGCCCGGCTTCGAAGCGGATGTTGCGGTCCTTGACGGCCGCGTTCCGCTCATTCATCACCGCATCAGCCGCTGTCTTGAATTTGTCCCACAAGGCTCTTTCGACGGCATGAGGAAGCGGTATCGATCTGGAATGCCGTTGCCATTGCTCCTGCAGCTCACGAAGTTTGCTGACAACGTCGCGTTCATGCGCCCGGCGACTCAACTCCCCGACACGCACGATGAGCGCCTCACGCCCGCTTTGCGCCGTTCGGAAAACCTCCTGCAATGGGTCCTCCAGACGTTTCACGCTCGCCTGCATGCGCTGCGTCAGCGCCGCCAGCCGTTTGTGTGGCACGGTATGTTCGAGCGGACCCAGCTTGCGCCATTCCGTCTGAAAACGGCTGAGCGCCAGGGCGTTGGATTTCCAGTCGGGCGGCGCACCGGATTGCTCATTGCCGATGTTCAGCGCATCCAGTGCGGCGAGCAGGTTTTCCCGCGCCGCGAGATTCTCCAGTCTTGCCTCGGCCAATCGCGCCTTGTGTGCTGCTATCGGACTGTCGGCAGATTTCAGCGCGGCATCGAACCGTTGCCATAACGGCTTGCCGGTTGCGCCGCCCAATCGATCCAGCTCCTTCCACCGCCCGCGTAACTGCTCGATGTATTTTTCAAGCTGAGCGATGGGCACTTTGGCCGAGCGAGTCCCCTCGGCAGCGACAACGGAGCGGGCCAGCGTCTCGGCTTCCTCGACCAGACCCTCTCGCACCCGCCCTCCCCCCCAGTGCTGCCATTCCTTGAGGCGAAGAATTTCAGCCTGCAGTGCGCCGACTTTGCCCTGGAGATCAGCGCCTGCGTCGCCGCGGTCATACGCCGACTGCAACGCGGGTAGCTGTTTGACCGCCTCCGCCACGCGACCCGCGGCGAGCGCGGCTTCAACAGTAGCCACGAGATCAATCAACGACCGGGTCCGTGCCTCATGCAGTTCCTGATTCTTTTGTCGTGTACGTTGCCGTTTGTCGGCAGTCCGCTTTTCCCGAACTTCATCCTGGCCGCGCTGCCAGTCATCAAAGCGGGCATTGAGTGCATCTGCGATGCGCTGCTGCGGAACCGGCGCCAGCGACCGCCAGCGTTCCGCCGGCGTCGCGCCACGCTCGGGCGTGTCGCCCTCTGCCGCCGGCTGCCGCATGACCGCCTGCAACTCGTCGAGTATCGTCAGCCTCGCCTCGATCAGGGCCGAGACGTGCAAGGCGGCGGAGAGTTCGTCGCCGAGCGCCACGACGGTTTTCGCATCGGGGCCGGGTGCGGGCATCAATGCGGAGATTTGCTCGTGTGCGTTGCGGGCCTCGTCACGTGCGGAGGTCAGGGCAAACAGCAACTCCTGTGGCGCCTGCGAGGTATCGGTGGTCCGGGCGCAGCACGCGCTCAAATTCGCCAGCACCTGTCTGGCATGGACAGACCAGCGACTGACGGAACGCTGACGGTCACCGTAGTCGCGAACGCGCTCTGCCAGGCGCGCTTGCAGGTCGGCAAATTTCGCCACCTGATCGCTTTCCAGAAGGTCGACGTCGAGTGCGCGCCAGGCCTGGGCCAATTCGGCCAGACGGTTGGCTGGAATCATCGATTCACCTGTCTGGGCGACGGCGGCTTCGATCAGCTCATTGGCCAGCGCCCGCGTCTTGCGCTGCGCGATCCGGGTTTCGTAACACTGCTTGGCGACGGAATGAACGCGCCGGTCGTGGGTTCGGAATTCACGCTCCGCCTGCCTCAGCGCATCTTCACCGTTCAGCGCCTGCACGGCAGCGACTTTGATTTCGATTGAAGAGCTTTCCTTCAAGAGCGCCAGCAATGCGGCGTCGTCACCCAGAGCCGCCTGCAACCGGGACCCCCATTCAGACTCCAATGACGCCTCCCGTAACAATGCAGACGCTACGGCTGAGGGCGTACCGTCCTTCTTCAAGAATGTGCGGAACATGAGCCAAAAAATACCTCGCACCTGAGCGAAGATGCTTGCTGTAGAAGGCGGTGGTGCGCTCGGCGGGGATCGAACCCACAACCCCTGGCTTCGGAGGCCAGTACTCTATCCATTGAGCTACGAGCGCACGGTGAATCAATCGGCATGGATCGCCGAGGCGCATTTTACCGCCGGACCACGCGGGATTGGCTATACTCCGCCAGAAATCAGCCAACACACAGGATTACCTCATGTCTGCCACTGCAAATTCCGAATTCAATTTCAAGAAGATCATCGTCTGGGGTCTGATTATCGCCCTCGGCAGCATTGCCTTCGTATTCGCGATGGTGTCGATCGCGCGTTCGGCAAAGGGCTTGCAGCAGCCTGACCCGGAAGCCATCAACAGCCGTATCGCGCCCGTGGCCCGGGTCGAGTTCGCTTCCGCTGCGGCGGGCGCTGCCGTGGGGGATCGTAGCGGCGAACAAGTGTACAAGGCCACCTGCGTCGCCTGCCACGAAGCCGGTGTCGCCAACGCTCCCAAGTTCGGTGACAAGGCCGCCTGGGCGCCGCGCCTTGCACTGGGACTGAATGGCCTGTTGAAGTCGGCGATTGCCGGCAAGAACGCCATGCCGCCGCGGGCCGGGTCCGACGCCAACGATGCCGAACTGGCACGCGCCATTGTCTATATGGCGAACAAGGCCGGCGGCAACCTGAAAGAACCTGCGGCCAAGTAGCCAGTCGCCGCGAGGCCCGCGAACAAAGCCGAAAGGGACCGCTAGCGGTCCCTTCGTTATTGGTGCTTGCCGGCCAGCATGGCCCGCAAAGCGCTCGCCCTGGCGCGAGCGGTGCCGGCATCCGGCACCGAATTTCCTTGCGCCGAGGCAGCCTGCGCCGCCTCGCCCATTTCGACGATGAAGCGCGAGGGCTCGCGTGGCATCCATTGCCGGCCTTGCTTGCGCCGCTCGCACCAGGTCACCGTCAGGCTGGCCTGCGCGCGCGTGATGCCGACATACATCAGCCGGCGTTCCTCTTCCAGCTTTGTCGCGTCGAGGGAATCGCGATGCGGCAGCAAGCCTTCCTCGACGCCGACCAGGAATACATGACGAAACTCCAGGCCCTTCGCGGCGTGCAGGGTGGCCAATTGCACGGCATCCTGCTCGCCTTCGTTCTTGTCCAGCATCGACAGCAGCGCCACGGATTGGGCCAGTTCGAGCAGGGTCTTGCCTTCGTCCCCGCCCTTGCGCCCGAGCCACTCGATGAGGTCGCAGACGTTGGCCCATTTGACTTCGGCTTCACGCACCTCCAGCGATTCGAACAGCCAGCTTTCGTAGCCGATGGCCCGGATCAGATCGTTCAGCACCTGAGCGGCGGGCGCCGTCGCCGCGCTGCGTTCGGTGCGATTGATGAAGTCGCCGAATTCGCGCAGGGCAGTGCGCTGCTTGCCGCCGAGTTCGGCATCCAGCCCCGGTGCAAAGATGCTGGCGAACAGGCTCTGGTGCCGCCGCCCGGCGGCGCGGCCGAGCGCCTCCAGCGTGGTGCCGCCAATGCCGCGTTTGGGCGTGGTCACGGCGCGGATGAAGGCCGGGTCGTCGTCCGGGTTGACCAGCAGGCGCAGATAGCAGGTGATGTCCTTGATCTCGGCGCGGTCGAAGAATGATTGCCCGCCGGAGATGACATAGGGAATGCGCTGTGCGCGCAATTGCTGCTCGATGGCACGCGCCTGGTGGTTGCCGCGATAGAGGACGGCATAATCGGAGAACTTGCCGCGCCGCTCGAAGCGATGGGCGGACAGGCGCGAGGCGACCCATTCCGCTTCGTGGTCGCCATCACGGCAGGTCTGAATATGGATCGCGTCGCCCTGCCCGTGCTCCGACCACAGCTTCTTTTCGAACAGCTTCGGGTTGTTGGCGATCAGCGCATTGGCGGCTTTGAGGATGCGCGAGGTGGAGCGATAGTTCTGCTCCAGCTTGACCACCTTCAGGCCCGGATAATCTTCCTTCAGCAGGCGCAGGTTTTCGCTGTCGGCGCCGCGCCAGGCGTAGATCGACTGATCGTCGTCGCCGACCGCGGTGAAGGAATCGCGCCCCTGCGTCAGCAGCTGCAGCAAGCGGTACTGGCCGCGATTGGTGTCCTGGTACTCGTCCACCAGCAGGTGCCAGATCCGGCTGCGCCAGCGTTGCGCGATTTCGTCATGCTCGCTGAAGAGCATCACCGGCAGCCGGATCAGGTCGTCGAAATCCACCGCCTGATAAGCCCGCAGGGTGCGTTCGTAATCGGCGTAGAGCTTCGCCGCGGCGGCCTCGAACTCGTCAGCCGCATCGCTCAGTGCCGCTTCCGGCTCGGTCAGCATATTCTTCCACAGCGAGACGCGCGATTGCAGGGCGCGCAGCCGGCCCTTGTCGACGTTGCCCGCGAGTTCCTGGAACAGCGCCGTAGTGTCGGCCGCGTCGAGAATCGAGAAGCGCGGCTTGAGGCCAACGGCAGCGGCTTCCTGCCTGAGTATGCGCACGCCAAGCGCATGAAAAGTGCTGACGATCACGCCCTCGGCGCGGCCGCCGATCAGCTTGCCGACGCGTTCCTTCATCTCCTTCGCCGCCTTGTTGGTGAAGGTGATGGCGGCGATGTGCGCTGGCGCAATGCCATAGTCATCGACCAGCCAGGCGATCTTGTGCGTGATGACGCGTGTCTTGCCCGAGCCGGCGCCGGCCAGCACCAGCAGCGGGCCATCGAGGTGGCGCACGGCTTCGAGTTGCGCCGGATTGAGTTTGACCATGGAGAAAATCCCGGCGGCGCCGTATTGCCAGCGCCGACTTTCAGAATTCAGCGCAGCTTGCGGCGCGGATCGACTTCTATTTGAGGGCGCCGAAGACCTTCTGCGCCAGCTTGCCGGCGGCGCCGGCGGGATCCTTGCGGATTGCCTTTTCTTCCTCGGCGATCATCAGGTAGAGACCGTCCAGCGTCTTCTGCGTAACGTAGTTTTCCAGTTGCGCATCCTGCTCGCGCACCAGCCCGAGCTTGGCGGCCTTGCCAGCGAGCTGGTCGTATTTTTCCGCCAGCTTGACCTTGGCCATGGCCTTCTTCACCACCGGCTTGAACTTCTCCGCCAGCGGGGCGGAAGTGGTGCGGCGGAAATACTGCGTGGCCGAATCCTCGCCGCCGGAGAGGATGCCCTTGGCGTCCTGCACCGACATCTGCTTGATCGAATTCACCAGCAGGGTCTTGGCCTGCGGCACCGCCGCCTCCGCGGCGCGGTTCATGGCGTTGATCAGTTCATCGGCCTGGCGGCCCATGCCGAGTCCGCGCAGCAGGCCCTCGATCTGCTGCACGCTCTCCGGCAACGGGATCTTTACCTTGGGATTGCCGAGAAAACCGTCCTGCTTGCCGAGCATTTCGACTGCCTTGCCAGCACCCTGGGTCAGCGCTTCCTTGAGGCCGCCGCCGGCATCCTTGCCCGAAATATCGGCCAGGGAAAACGCTTGGGCGGCGGTGGCCAGAAACAGCCCGGCCAGCAGGGTGATGGCAGAGCGCATTTCAGCTCTTGGGCCGCAGTTCGCGCCGCAGGATCTTGCCCACCGGCGATTTCGGCAGGTCGGCGCGAAACTCGATGTATTTCGGCCGCTTGTAGCCGGTGAGTTCCGCCTTGAGGAACTCCTGCAGCGCGGCTTCGGTCAGCGCCGGGTCCTTCTTGACGATGAACAGCTTGGGCACTTCGCCCGAATGCTCGTCGGGCACGCCGATCACCGCAGCTTCGAGCACGCCGGGGTGCTTCATGGCGACTTCTTCGATCTCGCTCGGATAGACGTTGAAGCCGGAGACCAGCACCATGTCCTTCTTGCGATCGACAATGCGCGTGGCGCCAGCTTCGTCCATGATGCCGACGTCGCCCGACTTGAAGAAGCCGTCGGCGGTCATCACGTTGGCGGTTTCGTCCGGGCGGTTCCAGTAGCCGGCCATCACCTGCGGCCCGCGAATGCAGATCTCGCCGGATTCGCCGAGCGGAACGTCCTTGCCTTCCTCGTCGCGAATGGCGATCTCGGTCGAGGACACGGGCAAACCGATGGTGCCGGTGAAACCCTTGAGGTTGGCCACGTTACAGGTCGCCACCGGCGAGGTTTCGGACAGACCATAGCCTTCGACGATCGCGCTGCCGGTCAGTGCCATCCACTTCTCCGCCACAGGCCGTTGCGTCGCCATGCCGCCGCCAAGACTGATCTTCAGACTGGAAAAATCCAGCTTGGCGAATTCAGGATTGTTGGCCAGTGCGTTGAACAGCGTATTGAGGCAGGGGAAGACATTGAACTTGAAGGTCGACAGCTCCTTGACGAAGCCCGGTATGTCGCGCGGATTGGGAATCAGCAGGTTGCAGGAGCCGGTACGCATGCCGATCATGTTGCAGACCGTCAGCGCAAAGATGTGATACAGCGGCAGCGCACAGACGAAGTTGTGCTGCGTTTCGGTGCGGGTGTTGATCGCGGGCTGCATCCACTCTTCGACCTGCAGCATGTTGGCGACGATATTGCGGTTGAGCAGCGTGGCGCCCTTCGAGACGCCCGTGGTGCCGCCCGTGTACTGCAGGAAGGCGACGTCCTCGCGCGAGCGGGTGACGGATTTCAGCGTCTGCGAAGCACCCTGGGCCACGGCATCGTTGAAACTCACCGAGTTCGGCAGCGAGAAATCGGGCACCATCTTCTTGACCCGGCGCACAACAAAATTGACCAGGGTCCCCTTGAGGCCGCCCAGCAAATCGCCCATGGCGGCCACTACCACATGCTTGACCGGCGTGTTGGCGATGACCTTTTCCAGCGTCGTGGCGAAATTCTCGATGATGATGATGGCCTCGGCGCCGCTGTCCTTCAGCTGGTGTTCGAGTTCGCGCGGCGTATACAGCGGATTGATATTGACCACGACAAAGCCCGCGCGCAGCACCGCCGCAACGCAGACCGGGTATTGCATGATGTTCGGCATCATCAGCGCGACGCGGCTGCCGACGGCCAGCCCCCGTGACTGCAGCCACGCGCCCAGATTGGACGACAGCGTATCCAGCTGGCCATAGGTAATCGACTTGCCCATGCAGATGAAGGCGGTACGCGAGGCGTACTTCTTCATTGATTCTTCGAGTACCTGCGACACGGTCTCGTATTGGTTCACGTCAATTTCGGCCGGCACGCCGGCGGGATACTGCTTGAGCCACAGCTTTTCCATTTCGGTCCCCTCGTTATTGTTGGCCGCCATTATTGCATTTGCCCTGTCCGCCGTCAGCAGTGGCATGGACCGGTCGGAGTTTACCCATCTGCCTTCGAATAGGGGTGCGGGGGCGCTCCGGTATCGGCTGCCAATACCTTTCGTGGCAAATGCCGCGCCTTTGCCGCTTTCGATTTACCCTGTAGCGGACTGGACGCATGCTGGCTTCGCCTTCACTCTGGAGAACACCATGAAAACCCTGCGCCAAAATCTTCCTCTGCTGGTTACGGTCGTGCTCACGGCTGCCGCCCTGTTCCACGGTCCAATCCACCAGCCAGCCGGCTATCACGACTTCGCCGACCAGACCCTGCGCTTTGGCATTCCGCACTTCTGCGACGTAAGCTCGAATCTCGGCTTCGCGCTGGCCGCGTTCTGGGGCTGGGTCAAGCTCTCGCCGGCGAGCGCGCATCCCGATCTGCGCCACGGCTGGGCGGGTTACCGGCTTTTTCTGGTCGGGCTGTTCCTCACCGCGCTGGGCTCGTCCTGGTATCACCTTGCGCCCGACAACGCCAGCCTGGTCTGGGACCGACTGCCCATCGCACTGGCCTGTGGCGGCCTGCTGGCCGGCGTTCTGGGCGATGTGCGCGGGCGCAACAGCGGCGGCCTCACAACCTGGCTGGCGCTGGCCGCCGTGGTCAGTGTCGGCTGGTGGTATTTCACCGACTTGTCCGGCCATGGCGACCTGCGGCCCTACCTGCTGCTGCAGGGCCTGCCCATCCTGCTGATTCCCTTGTGGCAGTGGCTATACCAGGCGCCCGCCGCAGATCGCCTGGCCTTCGGCGGCGCGCTGGCGATCTATGTCGTCGCCAAAATCGCGGAAGTGAATGACCACCAGATTACCGCCGTGCTCGACCCGGTCACCGGGCACACGCTGAAACATCTGCTCGCCACGATGGCGGCGGCACTGATCGTCGGCCGCTTGACGGTTCGGGTACGGGGCGAGATCACGGCTTGCGCCGGTGCATGTCCGCCAGCGCAGCCATCAACCATGAACGCATGCCGATGACGATGGTGTAGGGGCGGCGCTGGTCGGGCGGGAGTTTCTGGTCGGCCAGATGCTGATTGGAAAAATCCTGGCCGATGCGCATCAGGCGCTCGCGGAAGGAATTGGCCAGGCCGCGGCCGATCTCGCCATGCACCACCATCAGCATTTCCGATTCGCCGTCAAAGCCGCCGGCGAAGTAGTCGTGCAGCACCTCCTTGCGGAAGAAGGCCATCACCGGGCCTTGCGGCAGCCAGCGGAAGCCCTTGGCCACCTTGAGTCGATAGCGGTTGCCGGGGCGCAGATCGATGATGCCGAGCCGATCAAGTTGCGTCAGCGCCCTCACCAGTTTGGCCTCGCTCAGATCGTAGGTGGCAAGGATCTCCTCGGCCGGCACCTGGCTGATGACGCAGATCGCCACTACCAGCAACGTGCGGTCGGCAACCACCGCCTTCTCCTGCGCCAGCGTCAGCTCCAGCATCAGCGGCGCGGTATCGGCAACGCGGCGGGCGAGATCGGCAAAGTCGAGGTTGATGATGCGGCAGATATCGTCGATGCGCGACAGCGGCATGTCGCCACCTTTCGAGAACATACGCTTGACGCTCGACTCGGCCATGTCGAGGCGCCCGGCGACGACGGCATAGGTGACGCCGGCGGCCTTGAGTTCGGTCTTGAGGTGCGCAATCAGGTCGGCGGTAGTGCTCATGACGTTGGCAACTTCCGGAAAAAGTATCCGCAAACGATACTACAAGTCGATCGAAACGGCACATCGTCGCCTTTGCTTGTACCGGCAGCGAGGCTTGCCGATGATGCAGCCGTCACCCGACACAACCACCAAGGAGCACATCATGGAAAACACGTTTCGCATCGTTCAACGCGACACAGGCGCCTGGCGCATGCAGGTATGGATTTCCTTCGGCATCGCCGTGCTGGTCTGCGGCACTGGCCTGGCCTGGCTGCCGGGCGGGGATCTCGATCGCGCCTTCATGGTCATGGGCTATTTCTTCTGCCTGTCGGCGGCTTTCGCGCTGTCGAAATACGTCCGCGACAACGCCATCCTTCCCTCCGACACGCCGATGTGGTCCATGGTGGTCTGGGGCGGCTTCGCCCTGTCCATGGCGCTCACTGCCTGGGGCCTGTGGCGCATGGAGATCAACCCGACCTGGAAGGCCTACCTGCTGGTGAGCTGGCTCTACCTGATCTCGTCGGCCTTCACCCTGGCCAAGACCCTGCGCGATGCCTACGAGGCCGACCGGCTGGAACGCGCGCAGGAACCCGGCCTTGCGCTGCCTGCCAGCGAACCCGCAGTTGCAAACCACTAAGCCCTGCGCCCAACCAAGGAGCCTCCCATGACATACGCCACTTCCCGCCGCGGCGCCTTGCGCGCCCTGATCGGCCTCGCCTTCGCACCCGCCGCCGCGCTGCTCGCCAGCCCAAGCCGCGCCCATGGCGGCGCCGCGGATGCCAGCGCCGCATCCAGCCTTTCGCTCTCGCTGCCGGTCGCCGTGCTCAGCGCCGCGCCGGTGATGATCCTCAGCGCCGGCGCCATGCTCACCGTGGTCGCGGTCGAAGCCTCGGCCACGAGTACCGTGTGGTTGCTGCGCCGCGCTTCAGATGGCGCCACCGCCAGTCTGCGCTTCTCGGGCGAAGCCGCAGCCGCATCGCTGGTGGTGGCCGGCACCGCGCTCTCGGTGACCGCCATCGCCGCCGGCTGGCTGCTCTCGGTCGCCGGCGAAGTGATCTGCCTGGTGCCCAATGCCCTGGGCGAGTCGCTGCTCTACAACGAGAGGATACGGTGATGAGCAATCTGAACAGCTTGATGGGCAGATTGCTCCGCGCGGCGTGCGCCGCACTGGCCATGGCGACCCTGTTCGGCACCGCCGCCGCCGCCCTGGCCGGCCAGAATTGCGAACCGCGCCGGCCCAGCCTGGAGTCGATGCGGCGCGACCTCGCGCTGGCAGTCAGCGTTGCCGAGCAACTCGACGAGATGGCCAGGCGCGACGGCACCCGGGTCCTGCTGATCGCCCGCGCCGGACAGGATCTCAGCCAGTACGGTCTGCGGTATTCGCATCTGGGCATCGCCTATCGCGACGACGCGGTGCTCGGCGGTCGCGGCGCCTGGCGCGTGGTGCACAAGCTCAACCAGTGCGGCAGCAGCCGCAGCACGCTGTATCGGCAAGGCCTGGCCGAATTCTTCGGCGACGGCCTCTACGCCCATGAAGCCGGAGTGGTGGTGCTGATGCCCGCAATCGCCACGCGACTGGTCGAGCGACTGAAGGATGACAAGCTGCTGACCACGCTGCACGAGCCGCGCTACAACATGCTCGCCTACCCGTGGTCCGGACCCTACCAGCAAAGCAACCAGTGGGCGATCGAGACGCTGGCGATGCTGGCGGAGCCCGCCATCATCAGCCGCGCGGCGGCGCGCGACTGGCTGCGCGCCCACGACTACCGGCCGACAACCTTGCAGATTTCCTCGTTGACGCGCCTCGGCGCCCGCGTATCGTCGGCGCACATCAGCTTCGACGACCATCCCTTCGGGCGGCGCATGGCCGGGCAGATCGACACCGTCACGGTCGACTCGGTGTTTGCGTGGATGGAGCGCGCCGGCCTCGGCGGCGCGCCGCTGCGACTGCGTACGCTGCCCGCCGACAAGCCGCAGCGCCGTGCTGCCATCGACACCTGGGCGCTTTCATGATCCGCGCCATGCCTCATTCCTGCGACAATATGACATCGCTGTGGAACCTCCGAACCCAACTCCCCAAGGAATTCTCCCGATGAGTACTCAATCCGGCCTGCTGCGCGCCCGCCGCTTCGTCCCCCTGTTCGTGACCCAGTTCCTCGGCGCGCTCAACGACAACGTGCTGAAGAACGCCATGGTGGTCCTGCTGACCTTCCAGGCGGCGAGCTGGACCACGATCAAGCCGGAACTGCTGGCCAATCTCGCGGCGGGAATCTTCATCCTGCCCTTCTTCCTGTTTTCCGCGACGGCGGGACAACTGGCCGACAAGTACGACAAGTCGCGCCTGGCACAACTGGTCAAGCTGCTGGAGATCGGCATTGTGCTCGTCGCCGGCGCGGGCTTCGTGCTGCACAGCATCGCCGTGCTGTTCCTCAGCCTGTTCATGCTGGGCTTGCATTCGACGCTGTTCGGCCCGGTGAAGTACGCGATCCTGCCGCAACACCTCAGAAGCGAGGAACTGGTCGGCGGCAACGCGCTGATCGAGGCCGGCACCTTCATCGCCATCCTGCTCGGCACCCTGCTCGGCGGGCTGCTGGCCGGCAGCGAAGGCGGCACGGCATGGATCACCGGCGCCGGGCTGGCGATTGCCATCGCCGGCTATGTCGCCTCGCGTTCGATTCCCGTCGCCTTGCCGCCAGCGCCGACTCTTGCCATCAGCATCAACCCGCTGAACGAAACCTGGCGCAACATCCAGTTCGCCCGCGAGAACCAGACCGTCTTCCTTTCCATCATGGGAATCTCGTGGTTCTGGCTGTTCGGCGCCCTGTTCCTAGCCCAGTTTCCCGCCTACACCAAGAATGTGCTCGGCGGCAGCGAGACCGCGGTGACCCTGCTGCTGGCAACCTTCACCTTCGGCATCGGCGTCGGTTCTCTGCTCTGCGAAAAACTCTCGGCGCGGCGCGTCGAACTTGGCCTGGTGCCGCTGGGCTCGATCGGCATGACCGTGTTCGCCCTCGATCTCGCCTTCGCCTCGCCGGGCTCGCCCGCGCCGCTGCCGCTGGGTGCGCTGGCACTGCTCCAGCATGGCGCCACCTGGCACGTGCTGATCGACCTGGCCCTGCTCGGCATCTTCGGCGGCTTCTTCATCGTGCCGCTTTACGCACTGGTGCAGCAGCGCTCGAACCCGGAGCACGGCGCGCGCATCATCGCCGCCAACAACATCATGAACGCGCTGTTCATGGTGGTCGGCGCGCTCAGTGCCGCCGGCATGCTGGCCGCCGGCCTGACGATTCCGATGCTGTTTGTCGTGGCGGCAATCTGCAACGCAGCAGTGGCGCTGTTCATCTACGGCCTGGTGCCAGAGTTCCTGCTGCGCTTCATCATCTGGATGCTGATCCACACGGTGTATCGCCTGCGCGTAACGAATCTCGATAACGTGCCGGAGGAGGGGCCCGCCGTAATCGTCTGCAACCACGTCAGCTTCGTCGATGCGCTGGTGATCATGGCGGCCTGTCGGCGTCCGATCCGCTTTGTCATGGACCACAACATCTTCCGCTGGCCGGTGCTCAGCTTCGTCTTCCGCACCAGCAAGGCCATCCCGATCGCCTCGGCCAAGGAAGACCCGGCGATGATGGAAAAAGCCTTCGACGAAGTCGGCAAGGCGCTCGACGCCGGCGATCTGGTCGGCATATTCCCGGAGGGCAAGATCACCGCCGACGGCAACATCAATCCCTTCCGCCCCGGCATCACCCGGATACTCGCGCGCAACCCGGTGCCCGTGGTGCCGATGGCCCTGCGCGGACTGTGGGGCAGCTTCTTCTCGCGCAAGGAAGGCGCGGCGATGAGCCGACCATTCCGCCGCGGCGTGTTTTCGAAAATTGACCTCGTGGCCGGCGAGCCCATTCAAGCCGCAGACGTCACACCAGAACGACTGCAAGCGAAAGTTGCCCTGCTCCGTGGCGCCATGGCGTAGGGCAGGCATCAACCGCAAAAAGAGCTGCATCCAAACCGTAAGCCGTTTCAACGAACTCGGACCATAAAGATGACACCACTTATCCTCGTCCTGATTGTCGCCGCGCTATTTGCAGCCCTTCTAACTTACGAGTCAGGAGGTAACGACGCCAAGTTGCAATTTCGCCCGGCAGGGCTGCTGACCTGGCTGACGACCGGCAACTGGCCGGCCAAGGTGGGCGCCGGCCTGATGATCATTGGGGTCGGCGCGCTCTTGCGCTACGCCTTCGAAAATATTGACGTGCCACCCGAGATGAAGCTTGGAACGGGCGTCGTCGCTGCCGCTGTACTGGGTTTTGGATCCATGATCCTGAAGAATCAGCCGGCGCGCCGGGCAATTCACCTGGCGCTGGCCGGCGCCGCGTTTGGCGTTGCCTACCTGACTGCCTACAGCGCCTACGGGTTTTTCAACTACATCACGGATGTCAACGCGCTGGCCTTGCTGGCACTAGTCGCGGTAGCCGCCGGAGTCTTCGCTGTTCAGAGCAACGTGATGTCGGTAGCGATTCTGGCGATGGTTGGGGCCTACATCGCGCCAAAATTCGCACTCGGAACGCCAGGCGTCCTCCCCGTTTATGGGTACTACCTTGCGGCCAGCGTACTCAGCCTGATCATGGTCACGCTTCGCGGCTGGCGCCCACTCATCCACCTGAGTTTCTTGTTCACTCTGGCGGGCGCCTTGTTCTTCGGCTGGAGCGGAAAGTTCTATGAGCCAGAGCACTACGGCTACATGCAGCCGCTACTGCTGGCGCTGGCGGTCGTACATTTGGCGATGCCGCTGCTTGAGCACAAATTCACTCGCTCCACCCGGTTCATTCAATTCGATATCGCTTATTTCGCGTTGTTGCCGCTGGTGGCTGCCGCGTTGACGCTAAAAATCGCGCCAAACGTTCGCGCAGAAGGCGCGATCGGACTCGGCGCGCTAGCGCTGATCTGGGGAGTGGCTGCCGGGATCCTCTTCACACGCGATCACCCTGAGTCGGGTCGCCATGCACTGGTTGCAGCGGTATTGGCGACAGCGGCCGCACTTTCCTATTTCCAGGATCTACCCTGGTTGCTGGTCGGGCTGGGATTGTCCGTGGCAACGCTGGTCGTTGCATCGCGTCAGGACGGGTTTCGCAAGATAGAGGAGTTCGCCTGTGGGGCGGCAACGGTATTTGGTGTCTTGCATATCATCCAGTCCATCACTCACCCACAACCACCGCAGGCATTTCTGAGCGAAATGTTTGCGCATCGGCTGCTTGCAGGCACGCTGATGATCATTGGCGCCATAACCGGGTTTCGCCGGGAAATATCCTTCGCCAAAATATTGGGCGTGATTGGCTTCGGCTGGGTAACGCTCGCTTTTGTCGCCGAAATTGCTCGCCTGAATCTCGACTATTTGCCGCAGTTGGGCTACGGGATCATCCTTGGCGCGCTAACGCTATACGTCCTGCTTGGCGACAAAATTCCCGCAT
This sequence comes from Sulfuritalea sp., assembly GCA_030651305.1. Taxonomy (GTDB): domain Bacteria; phylum Pseudomonadota; class Gammaproteobacteria; order Burkholderiales; family Rhodocyclaceae; genus Sulfuritalea. Next base: position 25,576 of record JAUSCI010000018.1, read on the forward strand.
CAGCCACCGTTGGCGGCGTGTTGATATTTTCCCTGATTGGACTGGGATGGTGGGCCGCTCCCGATGCATCCAGCTATGTGGCAATTGCGTATATGGCCATAACTCCGGCGGTATTGCTTGGCCTTACGTGGTCGGGGCGCTCTGCGGCGCAGCAAGATAGCACTGATTTTGCTTCAACGATCGCAATTGGACTGCTGCCCTTTGCGTTGCTGCCCTGGGCATTTTCCACTACCGACCTCATTGGAGCGAATACTGATTTCTATGAGATCACTATCGCAACAGCCGGTATCGTGGCCGCAGGCCTGGCGGGTCGTCACTGGCTGAATACCAGCGCACGCTGGAATAACCGGGTTCAACCGCTGCACGTGTATTTCACTGCCGCCGCACTTCTTTGGGTCACGCTATTCCATATCGAACGGGGCATTTGGCCGGTCGTGTTTGAAATCCTGGCGCTCGGCTACTTGATTGCCTATGTAAGCAGGCGCAGTCGTGAGAAGGCCAGCGTAAGCTTGGCAATTGGGGCAGCAACGGTATTGTCGGTAGCACTCGTCTTGCAGGCGATGTTGCTGCGCGGCTTCGGTCCTGATGAGTCCGTCATGACGGCATCCGATATCAACAAGATGCATCTGCCGGCCGTTGCCTCGCTGATGTGGGTCTTTTTCGGCTCTGGACTGGCATGGTGGGGAACGAGCACGAAAGACCGATCCCTATGGAGTGTCGGTGCAGGACTGCTGGTGGTGGCCGCCATCAAGCTTGTTCTTTTCGACTTCGGCACGCTGGGTCAGCTCGGAAATATCGTTGCCTTTATCGTTGCCGGGATGGTTTTCATGGGTGTTGCCTGGTTTGCGCCGATACCACCCAAAGCAGAGCGAACACCGGATCCCAGTCCGGCTTCACAACCAATTCCGCCGACAGTAGCAGACGGATCACCAATACAGCCAAAAGCTGAACAGCAAGTTCCCGGGCAGCGCTTCGATCAGGGAGCGCGCCCAGGCGGAGAAAGTTCGACCGCTGGATCACAACCCAAGGCCGGCGTATATCGAAGAGCGGAGGAAGCAGAAGGCGGAGGTTGGCGATGGTTTTTGATTTGGGGTCTTGCCATTGCAGTTGCGCTCTTCTTCTCATCACAGCAAAAGCGCGCTCGCATTTATAAGATGCAAGAACAAAGCCAAAAGGTGCAGGAACAAACCCGGCGAGCCGCTGAAGCGCAAAGAGTGGCGCAGGCGCAGCCCACAAAGGCACCGCCGACTGGCATGAGCAGCCCGCCGCTTGTTAGCGCACCGTCCGCACCACCTCAACCAGTTCCACCCGATTCCATGCGCGCGTCAGCGCAAGGAGTAATGGAAAGCGCACCACCTGCTACCCCAAGCCTCCCTTTCCCTGCGCAGCAATATGTACACACTAACGAATGCCTCCAGTTCGCCGGAAAGCTTCCCTCAGATTTTGCCGTATACGCAGCAGGAGCCTACAGAGGGCGATCGATTCCACAGCTTGCAAGTCAGCTTGATCATCCCGGCACCCAGATTGATGTATTCGTGAATCAACCGGGTAGGCCGATCGTGCTGATGCTTGGTGCGTATGACCATACAACATGGAACATAAACGTGGCACAAGACACTCGGGTTGTTGCGGTACTGACTAGCGGATATCACAAACAGGTTATTGCGGGCCTGAGCCCAAGCATCCCGTCACTGATTAGCACTTATGACAATCACGGGCCGTGCGGATATTTCTATGTCACCCCAGACACTCTTGCTCAACTGAACCCGGTTGCCCGGCGGATATTCGGGCGCGCCGTGGATACGGTTTACCCAGCAACAGACGGCCGGATTGTGATCGGTGCCGCCATGCCGGCAAGCGGCAGAACCACAGCGTCATCCGGCGCATCAGCCGAACAATTCCGCGACAAGACAGCTCCGCTTGCTGGCAGGGAAGGGCTTGAAGAAGCGGTGCTCAAAGGACTCCTCAGAAAAGCTACCACAACCGACGCCGAGGCTTGGGTTGATGCTGTCATCCAAAACACTCCGCAACGGGACATACCCTACGTTGCCGGGCAGGGCATTCCGAGACCACAGAGGCCGGCGATGCACAACGCCTACGTGGTGCTTGGCGCATTCACCTATCCGGCAGGACTCTTTGGCGCTCATTCAGCAATATTTCTGATCCCGAAGGGCATGCCGAGACCTCAAGGAAACCCGGGGCACTCTTCCATCTACGACTTCAATACACTGAGCTGCCAAGGAGTTGCATGCGCGAGCCGTTGATCAACCCGAACCCACGCCACGAATACTAAACAAGGAATCGATCATCCATGAAAGTGATCATCGGCGGCATCGCCAGTATTTTCCTGCTTATCGTTTGGTTGCTGCTATGGCTGGGTGGTCCCTCTCTCATGAGAACGGCCATCTGGTTTCTGGTCACGCTGGCGATTGCCTACTTCATCGGACGCAAGACTGCAGACAAGCAGGTGCGTTTGGGCACGCAGGCTGGAGTAGTGGCGCTGCTTTTCATCCTTCCGTTCGCGAAACTCGTGATGGATGATTACAACACCCTGAAGCCGACCGGATTAAATGCGCGATGCAGCGAGATGAGCAAGATCAGCCTGGCGACACAGCCCAAGGCGCCGATTCTGGCTGATGGCTTCCTTGTTGCCATGGACTATGACGGCATCTCCAATTCACGGCGAATCAAGGGGATTCCAGATCATCCTGGACTCGACATTCTTAGCCGCTCGACGTTTGATGAAATGGCCCAGATAGCCCTGCTGAACTGGAAATACTCCTTCATCGAATTCGAGATGAAGCTTCGAAGCAAGACGGATCCCATGTTTCCGGGGGAATATTCGAACAAGGGGCACCTGGATGCCAAGGGATGGTCAGGAGACCGCTACCGCTTGTATTACCTGGCGCCCAAGGGGCATCCGAATTGCATCCGGAAATTCAACTTCGACTCTGTTCCTGTCCGCAGCGACCAGGGCGCGCCAAGCGCGAGGCCTGCTACCGCTTCCGACGTTAGCCAAATACCCAATACGCCACCATCGCAACCGGAATTTTGTCTGGCTCTGGAAATAACTACGGCGCCAATCAGCAGATATAGATTGACTGCGACTGACGCGTTGACGTCAATTCCAACGGTACTACACATGCAAGGTTTTGACTTCTATACATCCGTTGATGCCCGATCTGACGCTGTTGAAATCATCGGCGGCGATCCATCACGGCCGCTAGCGAAATACGATGGCTTTCACGCGATCGTCGATGGCAAGTCAGTCAGCAATTGCGGAAATAGCGCTGGCGTCAAGAATCTTCTGAATTCAACACTGACGCCGGACTATGAGCGATCCTATTACAAGACAAAGGACTGGTACGCCGATTCGGTGGTGCAGCGCTATTTTGAGCCATCGCATGATGAGTCCACGCCAATAAGAGAACCATTTGCGGATAAGCGCAAGAGACGCGACCCCTCAATCCCGGTAACCTACGAAGGCAAGCGCTGCGTGGAATTCAGGGATACCGTGGAATCCAAGGTTGCTTACTGGGTCGCGATGGCGGAGCAAGGCCCGGGCTGCACGCAGATCGACACCATCAAGGTAACGTGCGAGTACCTGAAAGGGCACGGGCCGCAGGAAACATGGACATGGCAACTTTGCGGTCGCGCGGGAGGCAAGTCGACCAGTGATACCTCATACGATCCGAAATTGCACGGCGGCCTGGATATGGAATCAATCCCTGAATACAAGGAAAAGCACGGCAAAACTCATTAAAGCCAGCAAGCTTGCGATCACCGACCTTTTGATCGTAACTCTCTAAAGTTGAGCCAATGACCTGATCATCGATTTGGGTAATGCTGACGCAATCCATCTCTAGGACATGTACCGTGAACGCCGACCTTCAAGTCACTCCCGCGCCATGCGCTTGCAAGTCGGCGTGATAGCTGGAACGCACCAGCGGCGCCGACGCGGCGTGGGTGAAACCCATCGCGGTGGCTTCACGGGCGTATAGGGCGAAGATGTCGGGATGCACATAGCGCAGCACCGGCAGGTGATGGCCGGAGGGTGCGAGGTACTGGCCGATGGTGAGCATCTCGACATCGTGGGCGCGCAGGTCGCGCAGAGTGGCGAGGATTTCTTCGTCGGTCTCGCCCAGGCCGACCATCAGGCCGGACTTGGTGGGAATGCCCGGCCGGAGTGCCTTGAAGGCTTTCAGCAACTGCAGCGAGTTGGCGTAGTCGGCGCCAGGGCGCGCCTGCCTGTAGAGGCGCGGCACGGTTTCCATGTTGTGGTTGAAGACGTCGGGCGGACTCCGGGCGAGGATGTCGAGCGCAATGTCGAGGCGGCCGCGAAAGTCGGGCACCAGCACTTCGATTTTCGTTGCCGGCGACAACTCGCGCACTTTCGCGATGCAATCGGCGAAGTGCTGCGCGCCGCCGTCGCGCAGATCGTCGCGGTCGACGCTGGTGATCACCACGTATTTGAGCTTCATTGCCGCGATGCTGCGGGCGAGCTTCTCAGGCTCCTCGGCATCCGGCGGCAGCGGCTTGCCGTGGCCGACGTCGCAGAAGGGGCAGCGGCGGGTGCACAGATCGCCGAGGATCATGAAGGTGGCCGTGCCCTTGCCGAAGCATTCGCCGATGTTGGGGCAGGTGGCTTCTTCGCATACCGTGTGCAGCTCGTGTTCGCGCAGGATCTGCTTGATCTCGCCGAAGCGGCCCGCGCTGTTGCCAGCCCTGACGCGAATCCAGTCGGGCTTTTTCAGTATGGTCGTTGCCGGCACCACCTTGATCGGGATGCGGGCGGTCTTGGCTTCGCCCTTTTGCTTGGTCGTCATGCGAGTTGTTCTTCCAGTGCTGCGGCGAAGGCTTCGCCAACCTTCGCAGTATCCCACTCGCCCGTCAGATCGCGAAGCTGCGTGACGGCCATTCCCTCGTAGCCGCAAGGGTTGATCGCACCGTAGGGTGTCAGATCCATGTCGACGTTGAGCGACACGCCGTGATAGCTGCAGCCGTGCTTGATGCGGAGGCCGAGGGCGGCGATCTTGGCCTTGCCGACATAGACGCCGGGGGCGCCGGCGAGGCGTTCCGCGGTGACGCCGTAGCCGGCCAGCAGGTCGATCACCGCCTGCTCTATGCGATTCACCAGGCCGCGCACCGTGAGCTCGCGCCGCCGCAGATCGAGCAGCAGGTAGGCCACGATCTGGCCCGGGCCGTGGTAGGTGATCTGGCCGCCGCGGTCGATCTGCACCACCGGGATGCCGATGTCCTTGAGCAGATGCTCCGGCTTGCCCGACAGGCCCTGGGTGAAGACTGGCGGATGCTCGCAGAGCCAGAGTTCGTCGGCCGTATCGTCGTCGCGGGCGGCGGTGAATTCCTGCATCGCGGCGAAGGTCGCCATGTAATCGACGCGACCCAGCCTCCTGACGATCACAACACTACCTTCACCATCGGATGCGCAGTCAGCTCGCGGTAGAGGGCGTCGAGCTGTTGCTGCGAAACGGCGCGTACCGTGCAGGTCAGCGACAGATAATTGCCGGCCCTGGAGGGGCGCATTTCCATCGACGCGGGAGCGAAGTCCGGTGCATGCCTGATCACCACGCCGGCGATGGTCTGGGCAAAATCCGCCGCTGTCGGGCCCATGATTTTGAGCGGAAAATCGCAGGGGAATTCGAGCAGGGTTTCCTTGCTCATGGCGCGGCGCGCATCACTGTCGCCTTGAACTCCTGGTACCAGCCATACATCTGCGCGAACAGGGGTCCCGGCGTGCCACCAGCGCCGACTCTACGGCCGTCGAGCGTGACAATGGGCAGCACTTCCTTGGTCGAGGAACACATCCACAGTTCGTCGGCGGCACGAGTTTCGGCCTCGGTGATGTCGCGCACTTCATGCGGCAGCCCGTGCTGCACGGCGAGTTCGAGCACGACGTCGTAGGTGATGCCGGGCAGCATCAGGTGGTTCTTGATCGGCGCCAGCAGCACACCGTGTTTCACCACGAAGATGGAGGACGCGGATCCTTCGGTGAGGAAACCGTCGCGGAACAGCACCGTCTCGACGCAGCCGGCGGATACGGCCAATTGGCGCAACAGGCAGTTGGCCAGCAGCGAGGTGGTCTTGAGATCGCAGCGCAGCCAGCGGATGTCGGCGGCGGACACGGCATCGATGCCCTGCTCGCGCTGGCTGGCGGGCGGCGGACTCATCGGCTCCGCCAGCAGCACTGCCGTAGGCGTGATCTGCGCGGGGAAGGCATGGTTGCGCACCGCCATGGGGCCACGCGTGACCTGGATGTAGATCGACTGGTCTTGCCATTCTGCTTGGCCCGCCAGTTGTGTGACGAATCCGATCCACTGTTCCACACGATACGGATTGGCCAGCTGGATGCCGTCGAGGCTTTGCTGCAGCCGCGCCAAGTGCTGTTCGAGGCGGAAAGGCTGGCGCGAATACACCGGGATTACCTCATACACGCCGTCGCCAAACAGGAAGCCGCGATCCATGACCGAGACGCGGGCTTCGTCCGCAGGCAACCACCGGCCGTTGAGGAAGACCCGCGCCGTCATTGGAAGAACAGCCGGATATCGTCCCATAACCGGCCGAGGAATCCGGCCATGGGAACCGCGCTCTGCGCGACAACGGGATACTCGCCCCAGGGCTGGCCGCCCACCGCCAGCTTGAGCGTGCCGACCACGCTGCCGGCAGAAACCGGAGCGATCAGGGGTTGCCGACTGACCAGCTGTACGGTGACCTTGTCGGCCATGCCGCGCGGCACGGAGACTACGAAATCCTCGGCGAAGCCCGCCCCGACGCGGTTTTGTACGCCCTTGAACACCTTGATCTGCGAAATCGCCTGCCCCTTGTCGTAGAGCTTGACCGCATCGAATCCGGTAAAGCCCCAGTTGAGCAGGTTCAGCGAATCACGGGCTCGGGCGTCTTCCGAGGCGGTGCCGAGCACCACCGAAATCAGGCGCCGCGGACCGCGTTTGGCCGTGGCAATCAGGCAGAAGCCGGCGGCGCTGGAATGCCCTGTTTTTAGTCCATCCACCGTCGCATCCGCCCACAACAAGCGATTGCGGTTGTACTGCCGGATGCCGTTGTAGGTGTATTCCCTGGTCGCATGCAGGGCGTGGGTTTCCGGGTGGTCGCGGATCAGCGCGGCGGCCAGCCGGGCCAGATCACGCGCGGTGGAATAGTGGTTCGGCGCCGGCCCTTCGAAATAGCCGCTGGCATTGAGGAAGTGGGTGTCCTTCAAACCCATGCGCTGCGCCGTGCGGTTCATCATGCCGGCAAAGGCGTCCTCGCTGCCGCCGATGGCTTCCGCCAGCGCCACCGAGGCGTCGTTGCCGGACTGGATCACCATGCCCTTGAACAGTTCGTCGACGCTGACGCCCTTGTTCACCGGAACGAAACTGCGCGAGCCCTGGGTGCGCCAGGCGCGTTCGGACACGGTCACCGGCTGCGCCAGGGACAGCGTTTTCTGCGCCAGCGCTTCCGCCACCAGGTAGGTGGTCATCACCTTGGTCAGCGAGGCCGGCTCCAGTCGCGTATCGGCTTCCTGCGCCGCCAGCACCTGGCCGGTCGCGTAGTCCAGCAGAATCCAGGCCCGCGCGCTGACGGTCGGCACAGGGATCGGCTGGGCGTGGCTCGTGGCAACAGACAAGAACACAAAAAGAAAGGCAAGAAATCGCATTGAAGAATCGCAGTGCTGAAGAGTTCGAATTATAGGTTCCCGACAATCTTGCCGGGAACGGTATCCATGCGATAGTCGGCCCGATTTCGGCCTTAGCGCTGTACGATGACCGGCGTCATGCCGAAACTTTCACGCAGCCGCCCCCCTGCCAACTGCGCCGCGGCGGCATCCGGCCACGGCCCGAGCTGGACGCGGAACAGCTTGCCGGCAGACTGCACCACCAGCTTCCCGGCGAGATCGCCCAGTTCGCGCGTCAGCCGCGCGCGCAGTGCCTCCGCGTTGTCGCGATTGCCGAAGGCGCCCAGCTGCAGGAAGTGGCCGCGCGCGTCCTGAACCTGCGGCAACGGCGGATCGGGCTCCTGCGCAGCCATCCGCGCGATCGGGTCATCGACGGTGGCCTGCGCTTGCGCTGGCGCGGCAGCAAGCGTTTGTCCGGGCAACAGGCTTTCCACTTCGACCACGGTGCTGCCTGCTCCGATGTAACCGAGCTTCCAGGCCGCCGTCCAGGAGAGGTCGATCAGCCGTCCGGAGTGGAAGGGACCGCGATCATTGACGCGCACCACCACCGATTTGCCGTTGGCCGGATTGCTGACGCGAACATAGGACGGGATCGGCAGCGTCGGATGCGCCGCCGTCATGCCGTACATGTCGTAGGGCTCGCCGCTCGAAGTCTTCTGCCCGTGAAACTTGCGCCCGTACCAGCTGCCGATTCCGCGCGCCTTGTATGGCGCGATGCCTCGCAGCGGCACGTAATCGTGGCCCAGCACCGAATACGGATTATTGGCGAAACGGTGCAGCGGCTCGACCTTCGGCACCGCATCGGGAATGGCCTCGATATCTTCCGGCGGTCTGTCACCAGGACCATCGTCCTTGTAGAAACCGCCGCTGTACTTGATGGCCGGGGCTGGTTTCCTGGCTTCACTCCTGAGAGTCGGCGCCGGTGATACGGCGGTTGGTGCCTCGCTGCGATCCACAACCGGACGCGACGCCTGCGTGCCGCAGCCGGCGAGAAAGGCGGGCAGAAGCAGCAACGACAAACGATTCCAACGGCAAGACCAATTAGCCACAGAGGACACAGAGGAAAAGCCCTCTTCGCCTTTCTCTGTGCTCTCTGTGTCCTCTGTGGCTAAAAGGGTTCTGCTGTTCACTTTTGCACCAGCATGCGGTGGCCGTGAATCGACATCAGTATCCCGATGCCGACGAACAGCGTCACCAGGGCGGTACCGCCGTAACTGATCAGCGGCAGTGGCACGCCGACCACCGGCAGGATGCCCGAGACCATGCCCATATTGACGAAGGCATAGGTGAAGAAAATCATGGTGACCGCGCCGGCCAGAAGGCGCGAAAACAGCGTGGCGGCATTGGCGGCAATCATCAGTCCGCGACCGATCAGCAGGGCATACAGCGTGAGCAGCAGGAGATTGCCGAACAGGCCGAACTCCTCCGAGAACACGGCAAAGACGAAGTCGGTATGACGTTCGGGAATGAATTCGAGTTGCGCCTGGGTGCCTGCCCGCCAGCCCTTGCCGAAAATGCCGCCGGAACCGATGGCGATGGTGGACTGAATGATATGGAAGCCCTTGCCCAGGGGATCCTTTTCCGGATCGAACAGGGTGATGATGCGGCTCCTCTGGTAATCGTGGAGCAGGTTCCACGCCAGCGGTGCCGCCGCCAGTGCCGAGACGGCCATGCCGATCATTATTTTCCATGACAAGCCGGCAAAGAAGATGACATAGAAGCCCGCCGCCAGCACCAGAATCGCCGTGCCCAGATCAGGCTGGCGCGCAATGAGGGCAATCGGCAGCAGCAGCAGCACGACAGCGATGGCATAGTCGCGCAGACGCGGCATGGCTTCGCGCTTCTGGAAAAACCAGGCGAGCAGGAGCGGCACGGCGATCTTCATCAGCTCCGACGGCTGCGCGCGCATGAAGCCGAGATTCAGCCAGCGCCGGGCGCCCTTCGACACGTCGCCGAACAGGGCCACGGCGATCAGCAGCAGCACGCCCACCAGATACACCGGCACAGCCATGTGCATCAGGCGCTGCGGCGGAAGCTGCGCCAGAATCCGCATTACCACCAACGCCGCGGCAACATTGATCAACTGCGCGTTGAGGCGCTCGGGAGAGGCGCTGCCCATCACGCCGACGGCCAGCAACAGCAGCAATCCGGCGATCAGCATCAGCGGCGGATCGATCGGCGCGATCAGGCGCTGCACCAGGTTGCGTATCATGGCGAGGCCCATTCCGCTATTCATTCCTCATCCTCCTCGATGGCGGCTTCATCGGCCGGCGCGGGCGCATTGGGCCGCTTGCCGAGCAGATAGTAGTCGAGCACCTGGCGCGCGATCGGCGCTGCGGCCTGGGCGCCGAAGCCACCGTTTTCCACCAGAACCGCCAGTGCGATCGTGGGTTTGTCGGCCGGAGCGAAGGCGATGAACAGGGCATGGTCGCGCAGCTCTTTCTTGACGGCTCCCGCCTTGTAGTCGGCTCCCTTGAGCGAGTACACCTGGGCGGTGCCGGTCTTGCCTGCAGAGACATATCCGGCACCGGCAAAGGCGCGTGCGCCGGTGCCCTCCTTGTTCACGCCGACCATGGCGTTCCTGATCACCTCGATATGCTCCAGCTTGAGTCCCAGATCGCGTGCCGGCTGCGGCTCGATCGGGGTCCGCTTGCCGGTTCGGGTATCGGTAATGAAATTCACCAGATGCGGTCGAAACAGGACGCCGTTGTTGGCCACGATCGCCGTCGCCTGCGCGAGCTGGATCGGCGTATAGGCGTTGTAACCCTGACCGATGCCGATCGAGATGGTTTCACCGGCATACCATTTCTGCTGTTCCGGCTTCTTGAAGCGCTTTCTCTTCCACTCCTGGGAGGGCAGCACGCCTTCCGATTCGCCATCGATGTCGATGCCGGTGCGTTGTCCCAAACCGAGCTTGCCCATGAAGCCGGAGATGTTGTCAATCCCCATGTCATTGGCCAGCATGTAGTAGTAGGTGTCGCAGGAAGCCACAATGGACTTGTACATATCCACCATGCCGTGGCCGCCCTTCTTGTCGTCGCGAAAGTGGTGGCCGCCGAAGTTGAAGAAGCCGGGATCCGAAATCAGTTGCTCGGGGCGGCGTTTGCCAACGGTCAGAGCGCCCAGCGCCATGAAGGGCTTGAAGGTCGAGCCGGGCGGATAGGCGCCATTCAGGGCGCGGTTGACCATGGGCTTGTCGGGCGACTCGTTGAGTTCCTTCCAGTTCTGCGTGTCGATGCCATCGACAAACAGGTTGGGGTCGTAGTTGGGCACCGCCACCAGCGCCAGAATGCCGCCCGTGGCCGGCTCGATGGCGACCAGCGCGCCCTTGCGGTCGCCGAAGGCCTGCTCGGCGATGCGCTGCAACTCGGCATCGACCGTCAGCGTCAGATTGTTGCCGGCTACCGGTGCGGTGCGCGCCAGGGTGCGTACCGCGCGGCCGCCAGCGTCGACCTCGACCTGCTCGAAGCCTGTATTGCCGTGCAGTTCGAACTCGTAGTGCTGCTCCAGTCCCGTCTTGCCGAAGTGCTCGGTGCCGCGATAGTTGGCCTCCTCGTCGCGCGCCTCGATCTTTTCCAGATCGCTGTCATTGACGCGGCCTATGTAACCCAGCAGGTGCGAGGCGAAGGCACCCCCCGGATACTGACGGAACAGGCGAGCCTTGATCTCGACACCGGGGAAACGGTAGCGATGGGCGATGAACTTCGCCACCTCCTCGTCCGTCAGCCGGGTCCTGATCGGCAGCGATTCGAAATTGCGGCTTTCTTCCAGAAGTTTCCTGAAGCGCTTGCGGTCCTTGAGCTGGATATCGATGATTCCCGCCAGACCATCGATGATCTGCTCGGGATCGCTGGTTCTGGAGGGGGTTATTTCCAGCGTGTAGGCAGAGTAGTTGCGCGCCAGCACCACGCCGTTGCGGTCGAGGATCAGTCCCCGGTTGGGCACGATCGGCACCAGCGAAATGCGGTTGTCCTCGGCCCGGGTCTGGTAGTAGTCATGCTGGATGATCTGCAGCCAGACGAAACGAACGAACAGCAGCGCGAAGCAGAACAGCACAAAACCGCCAGCCACCGCCAATCGCGAACGGAAGCGCTCAAGTTCTTCCTGGGGATTCTTGAATTCCATCAGTGGCCGTGAAAAGTGAAACGTGAAACGTGAAACGTGACGAACGCAACGTGTCGGTGGTTTAACGTTTCACTTTTCACTTTTCACTTTTCACTTTTCACTTTTCACGTCAGATTGGCCGATGCACATCTTTGTCTTCCGGCCGGAACTGCGGAGTCAGGAGCAGGTAGGTTGCCGGATGCCAGAGCAGCGCCGCGGTGAAGCTGGAAAGGAACCACAGCACGCCGGGAAACTCCGCGCCGCTCAGCATGCGCGTCGCCATCATGACCAACTGCATGCCAAGGAACAGCGGCAACAATTGCAGCGCCTGCTGCGAAAGGGGAAACCACAACACGCGACGCGACAGCCCGGCGGCGGCGAAAGCCAGCAACACATAGGCCAGTGCATGCTGTCCCATCACGCTGGCATCGGCCACATCCATCGCCAAACCGAGCACGAAGGCGGCGGCCATGCCGACTTTCAGGGGTTGATGCACGCACCAGAATGCCAGCACCAGGGCCACCCAGTCGGGAATGCCCGGCAGCCGCCCGAACGGAATCAGGTTCAGCAGCAAAGCGAGAAAGAGAGTCAGCACGATGAACCAGTTTCTGACCGGCAGCAGAATGCGGCGCGAGGCGTGGGTGGGTTGCATCTACGCCTCCGCCGGGCCGCCCCAAGGGGGCGTAAAGCCAGGGACATGGAAACCGCGTAGCGGTTGAACCTTTGTCACCCCTTCTCTTGGAGAAGGGGCTGGGGGATAAGTCATCATCGGGCCTTTTTCTTGCCCCGCTTGCCACCAGCGGGTCGGTCGAGGATCGCCGGAACGTCGTCCGGTTGCGGCGGCAAGGCTGTCCGCCCGCCCAGCACCAAGGCCAGTCCGTGGCGCTCGACGCCGGCCAGCGGCGCGCAGGTAATGCGCGCAAAAGAGTAGGAGTTGTCGCGGTCGACCTTGACGACTTTGGCCACCGGCAGACCCGGCAGATAGACGCCGTCCAGCCCCGAGGTCATCAGAATGTCACCGACCTGCACCTCGGCGTTTGCGGCAAGGAAACGCAGCTCCATCGTGCCGGCGCCGGCGCCCGCCAGGACGGCGCGCAAGCCGTTGCGCTGCACCTCCACGGGTATGGCCTGATCCTTGTCGGTTAACAGCAATACTTCGGATGTGAGCGGAAACACCCGCACCACCTGGCCGATGATGCCGATGTCGTCCACCACGGCTTGCCCGGCGCTGATGCCATGCTGGATACCTTTGTCGATAATCACCCGACGCGAGAAAGGATCGCGCGCCGCATAGAGAATTTCGGCGATGCGTCCTTCGACCGGCAGCCGCGCCCGCATGTCGAGCAGGGCTCGCAGGCGCTTGTTTTCCTGCTCGAGGTGCTGCTGGCGCAGTAACAGGTTGGCGGTGCCAAGCTGGCGCCGGCGCAGTTCCTCGTTGTCTTTCAACAGACTGGATTGCCGCGTCAGATAGCTGCCGAAGTCACCGGCGGCATCGATCGGCATCCAGGTGATGCGCTGCAAGGGCCAGGCCACCGTGGCTACGCCCAGGCGCGCCCATTCCAGGGTATGAAAGCGCAGATCGGCAACCAGCAGGATCAGGGAAAGCGAGACGAAGAAGGCCAGCCGCACCAGCGGCGCCGGACCCCGTTTGAAGAAGGGTGGCGGAGCATGACCAACGGCGGACATCAAGGCAGGTGTGCTCTCAAGAAAGATGGGAACCCGGTGGCGCCCCATGGTCGACGACCATGGCGCAAGCTTGCAAACTACACGGGGCGGGCCTTACTCGTTGGCAAAAATACTGCCGAGTTTGTCCATCTTTTCAAGTGCCATGCCGGAACCGCGCACGACACAGGTCAGCGGATCGTCGGCCACAATCACCGGCAAACCGGTTTCTTCGGTCAGCAAACGATCCATGTCGTGCAACAGCGCGCCGCCGCCGGTCAGCACCAGACCGCGTTCGGCGATGTCGGCGCCCAGCTCGGGCGGAGTTTTTTCCAGCGCGTCCTTGACGGCCTTGACCACCTGGTTGAGCGGTTCCGACAAAGCCTCGAGCACCTCGTTGGAGGAGATGGTGAACTTGCGCGGAATGCCCTCGGCGCGGTTGATGCCGGAGACTTCCATCTCGCGCACTTCGGCGCCGGGAAAGGCGGAGCCAATCTGCTTCTTGATGTTCTCTGCGCTGTTATCGCCGATCTGCATGCCGTAGTTGCGGCTGATATAGGAAATGATCGCCTCGTCGAACTTGTCGCCGCCGACGCGCACGGAATTCGCGTAGACCATGCCGCCGAGCGAGATCACACCCACTTCGGTGGTGCCGCCGCCGATGTCCACCACCATCGACCCGGTGGGGTCCGAGACCGGCAGGCCGGCGCCGATCGCGGCGGCCATCGGCTCCTCGATCAGATAGACCTGCGACGCGCCGGCGCCCAGCGCGGATTCGCGGATGGCGCGGCGTTCCACCTGGGTCGAGCCCGAGGGCACGCAAATGATGATGCGCGGCGACGGTGAGAACAGGCGCGACTCATGCACCCGCTTGATGAACTGCTTGAGCATTTGCTCGGTGACCGTGAAGTCGGCGATCACGCCATCTTTCAGGGGGCGGATGACCTGGATTTCCTTGGGATTGCGCCCAATCATGGTCTTCGCCTCGCGGCCGACGGCCTGGATGGTCTTCTTGGCGTTGGGGCCGCCTTCGGTGCGAATCGCGACGACCGAAGGTTCGTCGAGGACCACGCCCTTGCCGCGCACATAAATAAGCGTGTTGGCGGTACCGAGGTCAATGGCCAGATCGTTGGAAAAATAGGAGCGGAGAAAGCCGAACATCGAGGTTCCAGTGTTGAAGCCCAGCCCGGAGCGGGCTGGGGCAAAAAGGGTCGCTTATGATACCCTATCGCGCCGGCCAAACTAAGCACCGATCAGGCCTTGTTTCACTCGGGTCCAACACCACTCACCCCCCCCCACTTGCCATCATGTCCCTGAGCCTGGAAGACGTCACCCGCATCGCCCTTTTGTCCCGCATCGAACTTTCCGCCGGCGAGCGCGAAAACACGCGCGAGCAGCTGAATGGCATCCTCGGCTTCATCGAACAATTGCAAGCAGTTGATACTTCTGGCATTGCGCCGATGTCTCATGCCGTCGATGTAGTCCAGCGCCTGCGCCCGGACATCGTCACCGAAACCGATCGCCGAGCCGATTTCCAGGCGCTTGCGCCGGAAACCGAGGCCGGGCTCTACCTCGTGCCGCAGGTGATCGAATGAAGCTGACGCTTCACTGGCCAATAAAGACCCCTCACCCCCCGTCCCCCGCCCCAAGGGCGGGGGCTACTGATTGGCGCCTCCGCGTTGCGGAGGCGAAATGACATGATCAACGCCTCACTCAAGCAGCTCTCTGCCGCGCTGGCGGCGAAAAAGCTTTCTGCTGTCGAAATGGCGACGATCTTTCTCGATCGCATCGAGAAGTTCAATCCTGCGCTCAATGCATTCATCACCACGGACCGCGCAAAGACGCTGGCCCAGGCGCGGGCCGCCGACGAGAGCAGAAAAGTCGGCGCTGGCGGCACGGCGATTTCTCCCTTGTGCGGCATCCCCCTGGCGCACAAGGACATCTTCTGCACCAGGGGTTGGCGCACGACCTGCGGTTCGAAAATCCTCGCCGACTTTGTTTCGCCCTACGACGCCAACGTGGTCGAAAAACTCGCCGCTGCCGGCATGGTGACGCTGGGCAAGCTCAACATGGACGAGTTCGCCATGGGCTCGTCGAACGAGTCCTCGTATTTCGGCCCGGTGAAGAATCCATGGGATGTTTCCTGCGTGCCCGGCGGCTCCTCCGGCGGCTCGGCAGCGGCCATCGCGGCGCGCCTGACGCCGGCCGCGACCGGCACCGATACCGGCGGCTCGATCCGCCAGCCGGCAGCGCTGTGCGGCCTCACCGGACTCAAGCCGACTTACGGCGTGGTATCGCGCTACGGCATGATCGCCTTCGCCTCCAGTCTCGACCAGGCAGGACCGATGGCGAAGAGCGCCGAAGACTGCACACTGCTGCTGAATGCCATGGCCGGCTTCGATGCCCGCGATTCCACTTCACTCGAGCGCACCCCGGAGGACTACAGTCGCGATCTGGACAAGCCGCTGGCGGGTCTGAGAATTGGCTTGCCCAAGGAGTTTTTCGGCGAAGGAATGGATACCGACGTACGTGCCGCCGTCGAAGCAGCGCTGACCGAATACCGCAAGCTCGGCGCCACCACCGTGGAGGTCAGGCTGCCCAACTCCGGTCTGTCGGTGCCCGCCTACTACGTGATCGCTCCGGCCGAAGCCAGCTCCAATCTGTCGCGCTTCGATGGCGTGCGTTACGGCCACCGCGCGGCGGAGTATGACGACCTGGCGGAGATGTACTCGCGCAGTCGGGCGCAGGGCTTCGGCGCCGAAGTGAAACGGCGCATCCTGATCGGTACCTATGTCTTGTCGCACGGCTATTACGACGCCTATTACCTGCAGGCGCAGAAGATCCGCCGGCTCATCGCCGCCGACTTTGTCGCGGCATTCAAGGACTGCGACGTGATCATGGGACCGACTTCGCCCTCGGTGGCCTTCGCCTTCGGCGCCAAGAGCGCGGACCCGGTGCAGATGTACCTGTCGGACATCTACACCATTTCGACCAACCTCGCCGGCCTGCCGGGCATGTCGCTACCCTGCGGCTTCGGCAACACTCAGTTGGCAAACCCGATGCCGGTCGGACTGCAGATCATCGGCAACTGGTTCGGCGAGGCAAAGATGCTCAATGTGGCGCACCAGTACCAGAAAGTTACCGACTGGCACACGCGGATGCCGGAGAAAATGCGATGAAGTGGGAAGTCGTCATCGGGCTGGAAACCCACGCCCAGTTGCAGACCAAGTCGAAAATATTCTCGGGCAGCAGCATCGCCTTCGGCGCGGCGCCGAACGTGCAGGCCAGCGCGGTCGACATCGCGCTGCCCGGCGTGCTACCGGTGCTCAATCGCGAAGCCGTGGTCTGCGCCATCAAGTTCGGCCTCGCCGTCGGGGCGCAAATCGCACCGCGTTCGATCTTCGCGCGCAAGAACTATTTCTATCCCGACCTGCCCAAGGGCTACCAGATCAGCCAGTTCGAGACGCCGGTGGTATCCGGCGGTGGACTAATGATAAGAGTCGGCTCTGGTGATACGGCGACCGAGAAGTTCGTCCAGCTCACCCGCGCCCATCTCGAAGAGGATGCCGGCAAGTCGCTGCATGAAGATTTTCAGGGCAGGACCGGCATCGACCTGAATCGCGCCGGTACGCCGTTGCTGGAAATCGTCACCGAACCGGACATGCGCTCTTCCGCCGAAGCGGTCGCCTATGCCAAGGCATTGCATGCGCTGGTGCAATGGATCGGCATCTGCGACGGCAACATGCAGGAAGGCTCATTCCGCTGCGACGCCAACGTGTCGGTAAGGCCGTTGGGTCAGAAGGAATTCGGCACCCGGCGCGAGATCAAGAATCTCAACTCCTTCCGCTTCATGCAGCAGGCGATCGACTTCGAGGTGCAGTGGCAGATCAACGAAATCGAAGAAGGCCGCGCCATCCGCCAGGCCACCGTGCTGTTCGATCCCGACAGCGGCGAAACGCGCTCGATGCGCAGCAAGGAAGACGCGCACGATTACCGCTATTTCCCGGATCCCGACCTGCTGCCGCTGGAGATTACCGCTGACTGGATCGCGCAGGTGCAGTCCGGGCTTCCGGAACTGCCGCAGGCCATGAAGACCCGCTTTGAGTCGGACTACGGCCTGTCGTCCTACGATGCGGCAGCACTGACGATGACGCGCGCTACCGCAGAATTTTTCGAGGACGCGACTGCCGCGACCGGCAAGGGCAACGGCAAGCTTTGCGCCAACTGGGTCACCGGCGAATTGGCGGCGCACCTCAACAAGACCGACATGCCGATCGAGGCGTCGCCGGTCTCGGCTGCGCAGCTCGCCGGCGTGATCCGCCGCATTGCTGACAACACCATCTCCAACAAGATCGCCAGAGACGTCTTCGAGGCGCTGTGGTCCGGTGATGGCAAGGATGCCGATGCCGTGATCGAGGCAAAAGGCTGGAAGCAGATCACCGATACCGGCGCGATCGAAGCCCTGGTCGACGAAGTGCTGGCTGCCAATCAGAAATCGGTCGACGAATACCGCGCCGGCAAGGAAAAGGCGTTCAACGCACTGGTCGGACAGGCCATGAAGGTGACCAAAGGCAAGGCCAATCCACAGCAGGTCACCGACCTGCTGAAGAAGAAACTCAGCGCCTGACTATTTCTTTCGGGCGGGTTTGACTGGCTCCGCTGGCGCAGCCGGTTCCGGTGCCGGTGCCGGTGCTGCCACGGGTGCCGCAGCCGGTACGGCCTCAGGAGCAGGCGCTGCGGCGTCGGTCGACTTCTTGCCAGTCAGCTCCAGATAGCGCTTCCTCTCGTCGGCGAAGCGGGCGCGGACATCTTCCATTTCCTTGGCCTTGGCGTCCACCGCTCCCTGTTGCGCAGCGATTTCCTTCTCGTTGTCTCGGACCTCCGCCTTGACCTGATCCGGTAGCGGCTTGCCCTTGTAGAACTCCTTGTCGGTCTCAAGCTTCTTTTTCTTCTTGTTGGCTTCCTCCAGTCGCTGCTGGGCCTGTTTCAGGTTCTTGTCGACTGCGGCCAAAGCACGATCCCGCGCCGAGTTGATATCCTTCTCACTGGAATAGGTTGACAGCAAGGCAAGCGTGCGGCGGCGTTCCTCGCCGGCCTTCTTCTTCTCTTCTTCCTTCTTTGCGATTTCGGCATTGCGGCGCGTCTGCTGTTCCGCCGTCAGCGGAGCTTCGACCTTTTTGGATACAAAGCCTTTGTTGTCCCGCTCTTCATAGGCCCGGCCCTGGCATTCGGTGGGCAAAAAGTCACCGCACACCTTGCGCCCCCTGGCGTCATCGCAACAATAGATGCGTGTCTGGGCGGCTGCACCGAGGGCAAGCACAGCGGTGGAAACGAACAGGAGGGCGGAAATCAGACGCATGGGGGTTCTCCCTGGAGAGGATCATTCGATACCGTAAAGCGCGCGATAAGCGCGCACGGCAGCGAGATTGCTTTCAAGTTCCGGATGGCCGGAAAGATATTCGATCAGGTCAGTCAAGCTGGCGACGCTGATCACCGGAATGCCGTAATTCTGTTCCACTTCCTGCACTGCCGAAAGTTTGCTCTGACCACATTCCTGACGATCAAGCGCGATGAGCACCGCTGCCGGCGTTGCACCGGCATCGCGGATCAGTTCCACCGACTCGCGGACCGAGGTGCCCGCCGAAATCACGTCATCGATGATCAATACACGCCCCTTGAGCGGCGCGCCGACCAGCGTACCGCCTTCGCCATGATCCTTGGCTTCCTTGCGGTTGTAGGCGTAAGGAGCGTTGCGCCCAAGGCCGGCCAGTGCCATGGCCGCGCCGGCGGCGAGAGGAATACCCTTGTAAGCGGGCCCGAACAGCACATCGAACTGAACACCGGTGGCCAGAATCCGGCGCGCGTAGAAATCGCTGAGACGCGACAGCGAGGCACCGTCGTTGAACAAACCGGCGTTGAAGAAATAGGGGCTCAGGCGCCCCGCCTTGGTCTTGAATTCGCCGAAGCGAAGCACGCCCAGTTCGCAGGCGAAGGCGATAAACTCGCGGCTCAGCTCACTGGTGACGGCGCTGGTAACAGTAAAGGCGGCGTTCGCATTCATCAAACGCATTCTACATGCTCAGGCACATGCTCCGAATACTCACTCTGAATCTCAATGGTATCCGTTCCGCCGCCGGCAAGGGATTTTTCGAGTGGCTGGCGACGCAGCAGGCCGACATTGTCTGCGTCCAGGAACTCAAGGCGCAACTGGTCGATTTGACTCCGGCGCTGCGCGCGCCGGAGGGCTTCACCGGATGCTTCCATGCCGCGGAGAAAAAGGGCTACAGCGGAGTCGGCATCTATTCCATGCGGGTTCCCGACCGCGTCATCGAGGGCTTCGGCAATGCCGAATTCGATGCCGAAGGACGCTACCTGCAGGCCGATTTCGGCAAGCTGTCGGTGGTTTCGCTGTACCTGCCGTCCGGTTCCAGTTCCGACGAACGCCAGCAGGCCAAGTTTCGCTTTCTTGACCAGTTCCGGCCGCAACTGGAACGGCTGGCGAGCGATGCGCGAAGAGACGGACGCGAAGTCCTGCTGTGCGGCGACTGGAACATCGCGCACCGGCCGATCGACCTCAAGAACTGGAAAGCCAACCAGAAGAACTCCGGCTTTCTGCCGGAAGAACGTGCCTGGCTGTCTTCCGTCTTCGATGATCTTGGCTGGATCGACGTGCATCGCCGACTCTTGCCGGAGGCGACCGGCGAGGCCTACACTTGGTGGTCGAACCGGGGCCAGGCGTGGGCCAAGAACGTCGGCTGGCGCATCGACTACCAGATTGCCACGCCCGGCCTGGCGGCGACGGCACGGCGCGTGGGCGTCTATAAGGAGCAGCGCTTCTCCGATCATGCGCCGGTGATGGTGGATTACGCGTGGGCTCCGGTATGAAGTCGATCATTGCGGCGCAACGACAAAGTAGGTAGCCTTGCGGTTTCAGTCTTTCAATTCAGGAGAAAACCATGAGCGACATGAGCGATGTCACCAAAGACAAGCTGATTGCCGACGTAAAGCTGGTAATTGCCGACACCGAAGAACTGCTGCGCGCCACGGCCGGCCAGACGGGCGAGAAGATCGCCGAGATCCGTGCCAAGACCCAGGATCGTCTCGCCGCGGCAAAAATCAAGATGGCCGAAGCCGAGGCCGCCGTGGTGGACAAGGCCAAGGAAGTCGGTCGCGTTGCCGATGACTACGTCCATGACAATCCCTGGCGTGCGGTGGGCGTGGCCGCCGGCTTCGGATTCATCGTCGGACTGCTGATCGGCCGTCGCTGAACCCGGCAATGGGTGACGGGGCAGGCAAGATGCCGGACCAGCGCGGCTTGTTCGCGTCGACCAAGGGCTTGCTCGGCACCGGCGTCACCCTGCTTCACAACCGCCTTGAACTCCTCGGCGTCGAACTGGCCGAGGAGCGGCTGCGACTGGTGTCCCTGCTTGCCTACGGCGGAGCAGCGTTTCTCTGCATCGCCGCCGGTCTGATCTTCCTCGCCATCTTTCTCACGGTACTGCTGTGGGAGAGCAACCGGCTCCTGGCACTGGGCGTCTTTTCGGCGCTATTCCTCGGCGCCGGCGTCGCCAGTCTGATGCTGGCAATGAGCCTGGCGCGCCCGGGTTCGAAACTGTTTTCCGCCAGCCTGGCCGAACTGCGCCGGGATCGCGACGCGCTGGCGAACAACGACACCACGAGGCCGCTGTGAACCGTACGGCGCTTGAACTCGCGCTGAAGAAGCAGCGGCTCCAAATCGCCAGCGAAACACTGCGCGCCGAATTCGGTCGTTATGCAGGCGGATTGGCGCCGGCCTTTACCGGAGCAGACTACGCGGTCGTGGGCGCCAGATGGGTGCAACGCCACCCGCAGTTTGTCGTTGCGGCCGCTGTCGCGCTGGTCGTCGCCCGACCGAAACGGGCATGGCGCTGGGCGCGCCGCGCCTTTGTGGGTTGGCAGGCATGGCACAAGCTGCGCGATATATTGGAACGCCGCCAGCCGCCGATCCCGCCACCGTGAGCGCTCAGCGTCCGCGCGGCGAAGTCGAGGAAGCCACTCGCCAGATCCCCGCAGATGCCGGAATGCTTGTTTCGACGGGTCTGGGGCAGAAAATGCTCGCCGCGCATAACCGCGAACGCAAAGAATTGCTGGCTGAAATAGTCAAGGTGCGCGGGCTCATGCCGCTTTTGATGAAACCCCGCAACAGCGAGCGCTGGACGAACGCCGAGCGGGCCGCTCTGCAGGATCAGTTGCGAGCATTGGCGCACCTTTCCCCATATGTGATGCTGATGCTGCTTCCCGGCTCTTTCGTTGCATTGCCTTTGCTGGCGTGGTGGCTGGACCGTCGCCGGCAGAGCCGCGACAAAGGTCAGATATTCGGCCGTTGATGAGCGAACAATGGAGACCTCATTTTTCCTGGGAGCCCGCGGACTTCTTGCCCGATTCCTTGAGCGTAATGGATGATTCGAGCGCCGCAATCTGCGCGGCCTTGAACTGACTGAGCTTGTAGGCACTGTCCTTGAGCAGTTCGGCGATGGCGGTCATTGTTATTCTTCCTTGTGCCAAAGTTTGAAAGTCGGCGCTGGCGGGACGGCGGTTAGACCGGCCCCTATCCATTTGTAGTCGTCGTAGCGCATGTCGAGAAGCACCGGATCAATGAGGGAGAAGCGGGCTTTTTGTTCGTTGTAAGCCATCGCCTCAGCCCCTATGCCCGATCTGGCGCGATCAGTTGAACATCAGAAAAATAGGTGGAGTAACGGCGAGTATCGCGGGTCAGCATCGGATAGCGTGACACGGCCGCATGCGCACCAATGAAGAAGTCGGAGAGCACGTTGTTCTTGGTGCCGCCCTGTCGGCGGTAACGCACAAACGCCTTACCGGCCAAGAATAGCGCTGGGCGCGGCAACTCGATCATTGCCAGCCCAAGCTCCGCGATGGTTTTGTCCAGCGCCTCGACGGTCGAGAAGGTCAGCGACAGTTCGGAGTAGATGATCGGATTGATCGCCAGCCGGTGAACTTTCGATTGCGCGCGCAGTTGGCCAATTGACCAGTCAGCCCATTCCGGATCGTTCTCCAGAACGTCGACCAGCACGTTGGTGTCGACCAGCAACATCAGCCCTCACCGCGCAGTAGCGCCATCAGGTCGTCAGTCCGCCATTTGACATCGGCCTTGCCTCGTGCGGATTCGAAGCGGTCTGGCTTGCGGCTGGTCCTCGCGCCTACCTTGTGAATTACTACATCCCCCTCGCGATTGACCGCAAAATCCACCGAACAGCCGGGCGCCAGATTCAGCGCATCGCGAATCTGTTTGGGGATGGTGACTTGACCCTTACTGGTAAGTGTCGTCGACATGACATGACTCCTTTTGTATTACGGCGATATTGATTGTAATACCCTAGGCGATGGCATGCAATTGGCACAGAAAGATTATCGAAATCGCCCGGCTTCCAGATTGAACAGCTCGTTCGTGGTGACCCACACGAAGCCAACGATGTCCCAATGCCACAAATGGAAACGGCCTCCATCGCCGGAGGCCGCTTGAATGACTGGTGGTGATGAGTGGACTTGAACCACCGACCCCCGGATTATGAAGCCAAGTCTAGAAGCCTATCGCTTCAATGGCTTGCGCAGGTTTCGCTTCTACAAACGGCCTCCGGCAATGCCTTGTGAACCCATGCCGTTGGACGGGGTGTTTGGGATTTGTAGAAGGCACTGGATGTAGCGGGAGAACTTGGCAGGCGCTAACCCTAGGCAGGAAATCAAGCACCATGTCATTCCTGCGTCGCCGATAGGGGTATTGTAAATTCACCGCCGCCTGTTGCGATGTAACCGTTTTTCAGTTACATTCGTTTTCCTAACCGGCGGTGATACATGGCCAAGCATGACAAAGTCCTTGATAAGTTGTGTGCGAAGCCGCCCGCTGCCGACATCAAATGGGACGAATTGAAAGGCCTCTTGGAGTATCTGGGATATACGATGCAAAAAAACAGCGGGTCGCGCAGGAAGTTCTTTCATAAAGAGAAGGATGCCTTGATCTGCTGCCACCAACCGCACCCGTCACCGGACGTGGATAAGGGCTGCATCGCTGATGTGGCTGAGCATCTGAAAATACATGGATTCACCAAATAGAGGGCAGCGTGGACATTCTTAAATACGGGGAATATGAAGGTACGGCCGAGCTGGATATGGACCGCCATGTTTGCCGCGGAAAGATCCTGTTCATCGATGATCTCGTTACCTACGAGGCTGCATCGCCAGCGGATCTTCAGCGGGAATTCGAGGCTGCAGTTGATGACTACGTGGAAACCTGTGCATCCTTGGGTCGGCAACCACAAAAACCCTTGAAGGGCTTATTTCAGGTTCGCGTTCCACCAGCGCTGCACAAAGCAGTAGTTCTAAGGGCGATGGCCGACAACGTTACACAAAACGATGTGACGGTGCGAGCTCTGGATGCCTTTGTTAACGCGAAGCTTGATGTGAATCACAATGTGCAAGTGACACTCAATATTCCTACAGAATCCCTGAAGACGCTTGCGTCTAGCGTGTCGGCACCGGAACAATGGGGTGTTGCGTTGGCGCAAACTCAAAGGACGCCTGCTCATGGCCACCACTAATAGCGCCGCTGCGATAGTCGCCCCAGTGGCGCCAATTCCTGTTAAATCGCCCGTTTCGATGAATGAGTTGACGACGATCCTGATTAAGCACTACGGTCTGCATAAGGGTCGGTACGATCTGTTAGTCGAATACCAGATCGGCGTTGGGCCAGTCGGTCCCAACCCCGCGAGTCTTGTCCCAGGGGTAATGTTTGGATTTGGGAGAGTCGGGCTGCTAGAGGCGAAGGGCGATGGACCTACGTCCGTGGACGCAGCCGTAGTCAATCCGGCACCTGTAAAGCCGAAAAAGGTTGCAGTGGCGGCGGCAAAAACTACGCGGAAGAAGCCAGCCGGCTGATCGTTGTGCCTTTCTATTGTGGCCCGCTGAGAGCGGGCCATTTTCTTTGGTGTGCGGGAAACCGGGCGCGTGATCGTTGGATAACCTGCGCGGACAGTTGGACACCCTGCGGGCTGCGGGCTATCATCCGGCGACCATCCAAAAAGAGCGGGCTTGAGGACATGACGGCAACTGACGGATCACCAGCAACCACGCGGGAGTCGGGGCGGTTGAACTGATGGTTGAGAAGAAGAAAAGCTTAGAGCAGACCACGTTGAGAACTGCATCGGCGGTAGAGATGTTGGTTTCCTCTCCGGCGAAAAAGTTTGATATCGCTGCGGAACTGGCGAGAGCCAGGAGGCGAACAGGGATGTCCCAGAGCCAGCTATCCCTCGTTCGCTAAAGGGGCGTGGAAAGACTAGCAACGAATATGACCTGTCGGGCTTAGTAAAAAAGCTTAAGGTAATTGAGCCCGACATTACAAAGGCTAAGAATCTAAAGATATCGGCCACCAAGCCCGGAGGCCTCGCAGCGGCATTGACGAAACAATAGGCTTTTGACGACGTAGCTCAGCAGGATAGAGCATCCAAGCTTCGATGTATTCTATGGTTGGCACCTAGATAGTACAGGCTGGAAGGGCGCGGGTTCAAGTCCCGCCGTCGTCCCCAGATTTAGAATCGGCGCTCGGCGCCATGACGCATATAGACCGGGCTTAACTGGAGTCAGCTTCCTACTATGTTCCTACTAGTAGAAAAGCGGATTCCAGCATTATCGCTAGAACCCGCTTAGATACTGGTGGTGATGAGTGGACTTGAACCACCGACCCCCGGATTATGAATCCGATGCTCTAACCGACTGAGCTACATCACCTTGCAAAGGGGCGGGATTATCCTCGCCGCACGCTTGCCTTGTCAAGGCAGCACCCGTGGGCGACAATCGCGGCATGGACTTCGATATCGTGATTGTGGGGGGTGGTCTGGCGGGTCTGGCCCTGGCGGCTGCGTTACGCCGCTCGACTTTGTCGGTGGCATTGGTCGAAGGGAAGTTGCCGGCGCCCGCCGAGGGATGGGATTCGCGCGTTTATGCGATCAGCCCGGCCAACGCGCGTTTCCTCGATGTCGTTGGCGCATGGCGCCACCTGGACCCGGAACGCATGGAAGCGGTACGAACCATGGAGATTCATGGTGATGCCGGTGGCCGGCTGGATTTCACGGCCTATGGCAGCGGCGTTTCGGAGCTGGCCTGGATCCTCGAATCGTCACTGATGCAACTCGAGTTGTGGGAAACGGCCAAGCGCCAGGGAAACCTGAGCCTGTATTGCCCGGCGCGGCCGCAAACACTCGCGATGGGGCCTGACGCCGCACAGCTGACGCTCGAGGATGGTCGCAGCCTTTCCGCGCGACTGATCGTCGCTGCCGATGGCGCTGAATCCTGGACTCGCGCTGCAGCAGGCATCGACGTGCGCTTCGACCCTTACGACCAACTGGGCGTGGTAGCCAACTTCACCGTGGAACAGCCGCATCGCGGCACAGCTTTTCAGTGGTTCCGCAAGGACGGAGTTATGGCGTGGCTGCCGCTGCCGGACGATCGCATGTCGATGGTCTGGTCTACCGGGGAAGAGCATGGGCGCGAACTGCTGGCTCTCGATCATGCCGCGCTGTGCGCCCACGTCGCCGAAGCAGGCGACTTTCGACTCGGCGCACTGGAACCGATAAGCGGACCCTCCGGGTTTCCGCTGCGCCTGATGCGTGCGCGGCGCACTGTGGCGCCGCGACTGGCGCTGATCGGCGATGCCGCGCATACCATCCATCCGCTTTCCGGTCACGGCATCAATCTGGGTTTTCAGGACGCGCAAGTTCTGGCAACCGTGCTGTGCGACAAGCCCGGTCACGTCGATTGCGGCGACCTGGCACTGTTGCGCAGTTACGAGAGGGCGCGCAAGGAAGAAGTGGTGACTTTGCAGACGTTAACCGATACCCTGCACGACCTTTTCCGCCCCACGGAAGGCGCCTTGCCCCGTTTGCGCAACTTTGGATTGAACCTCACCAACGCTTTGCCGGTCGTAAAGGACTTGCTGGTCCGCTACGCACTCGCGTCCTGAAATCTTCTGGAGAACTCATGAAACTATCTATGCTTGCCGCCGCTCTGGCCTGTATGTCCTTCGCCGCTATTGCCGACGAGGCCGATGTGAAAAAGGCCGTCGAGGCCAAGCTCGGCAAGGTCGAAAAGATTGTCAGGGCACCCATAGCTGGCCTTTGGGAAGTTACCGTAAATAGCCAGATTTTCTACGCCGATGACAAAGCCGCTTACGTATTATTTGGCAGTCTGCTGGAAACGAAGACGGGGAAGAACCTCACGGCGGAACGCCAGTTCAATGCCCTGCCGCTCGACCTGGCCTTGAAGCAGGTGCGCGGGTCCGGCAAGAACATCATGGTGACATTTGAAGACCCGAACTGTGGCTATTGCAAGAAGCTGGCGAAAGACATCCTGACCCTGAAGGATGTAACGGTCTATACCTTTCTCTTACCAGTGCTGGGCGACGATTCCTACGAGAAGTCGAAGGCGATCTGGTGCGCGCCGGACAGGTCGAAAGCGTGGACCGACTGGATGAACAGCGGCAAGGCGCCGCCTGCCGTAACTGCCAAGTGCGATACGGCGGGACTCGACAAGTCTGCCCAGCTTGGTGGCAAATTAAGCATCAGAGGCACGCCGCATATCATGTTCGCCAACGGCGAGCGTATCCCAGGCTATATTCCGGCGCCGGAAATCGAGAAGCGCTTCGTCGCAATGGGCGGCTGAGCCTCTCCAGCCAGCCGCAAATTCCTGCTACCGCAGCAAGCCGCCTGTCTGACGCCGGGCCGGTGCGTCTACGCCCGCTTGGACAAAATGGGCTTGGTGCGCCTGCTGCACTGCGACAATCCCAAGGCAAGAGTTGGAGTACCATTTCTATAAGAATAAAGAATCTGTGGATAAAGCAGAGCCAGCCCGGAGTAGCCGCTCCGAGGTTTCTAATTACTGGAGAGGAGGCAATAGATGCAAATCACACGGCGGCAGTTTTTCAAGGTCTGCGGCGCCGGTCTGAGCGGGTCTTCCATCGCATTGATGGGATTCTCACCCACATCGGCCTTGGCGGAGGTGCGCACTTACAAGCTCGCCCACGCCACGGAAACCCGCAACATGTGCCCCTACTGCTCGGTCAGTTGCGGGGTCCTGATCTACACCACGGGCGACAAGTCCAAGAATGCGAAAGCGGACGTCATCCACATCGAGGGCGATCCGGATAATCCCGTCAATCGCGGCACACTGTGCCCGAAAGGCGCGGCCCTGCTCGACATGGTCAAGAGCCCCAGTCGGCTCAAGTACCCCGAAGTGCGCGAAGCCGGCAGCAACGAGTGGAAGCGCATCTCCTGGGACGACGCCCTGAACCGCATCGCGACGCACATGAAAAAGGACCGCGATGCCAACTTCATCGAGAAGAACGCCGCCGGCGTCACGGTGAACCGCTGGCCGAGCTTCGGCTTCCTGGCCTCCTCGGCCTGCAACAACGAAACGGGATATATCACACACAAGGTTCTGCGCAGCCTCGGCGCCGTCGCCTTCGATACGCAAGCACGCATCTGACACGCCCCCACGGTATCCAGTCTGGGTCCGACATTTGGGCGTGGCGCAATGACCAATCACTGGGTCGACATCAAGAATGCCGACCTCGTGCTGATCATGGGTGGCAATGCCGCCGAAGCGCATCCCTGCGGCTTTAAATGGGTGATCGAAGCAAAGAAGGATCGCAAGGCCAAGCTGGTCGTGGTCGACCCGCGCTTCACGCGCTCGGCGGCGGTGGCCGACTACTATGCGCCGGTTCGTGCCGGCGCCGACATCGCTTTCCTCGGCGGTGTGGTCAACTACCTTCTGACCAATGACAAGATCCACCACGACTACGTCAAGAACTACAGCAACGCCGGCTTCCTGATCAATCCCGACTTCAAGTTCGAAGACGGCATCTTCTCCGGCTACAACGCCGAGAAACGCAATTACGGCAAGGACACCTGGGGCTACCAGATGGGCAAGGACGGCTTCGTCATGGTCGACCCGACCCTGCAGGATCCCAACTGCGCCTTCCAGTTGCTGAAGAAGCACTACAGTCGCTACACGCCGGACCTGGTGAGCAAGGTTTCGGGCACCCCGAAGGATCAGTTCCTCAAGGTCTGTGAGTATATCGCCGAGACCGCGGCGGCCAACAAGACCATGACCATCCTGTATGCGCTGGGCTGGACGCAGCACTCGGTCGGTTCGCAGAACATCCGCACCATGGCCATCATCCAGACGCTGCTCGGCAACATGGGCATGGCGGGCGGCGGCATCAACGCGCTGCGCGGCCACGCCAATGTGCAGGGCATCACCGACATGTGTCTGTTCGGCGCCAACCTGCCCGGCTACATTGCCTCGCCGACCGAAGCCGACGTCGATCGCAAGACCTATGTCGAGAAGCGCACGCCGAAACCGCTGCGGCCGAACCAGATGAACTTTCCGCAGAACTTCCCGAAGTGGTTCACCAGCCTGCAGAAAGCCTGGTACGGGAATGCAGCCAAGCCGGAAAACGACTTCGCCTACGAGTGGCTGCCCAAGATCGACGGCGCCTACGACACCCTGGCCATCTTCGAGAAGATGCACCAGGGCAAGATGAACGGCTTCGTCTGCCAGGGCTTCAATCCGCTGGCGTCCGTGTCGCACAAGAAGAAGGTCGGCGATGCGCTGGCCAAGCTCAAGTACATGGTCGTCATCGATCCGTTGATTACCGACACCTCGGAATTCTGGAAGGCACACGGAGAATTCAACGAGGTCGATGCCACCAAGGTGCAGACCGAGGTGTTCCGCCTGCCGGCCAACCTCTTTGCCGAGGACACCGGTTCCTTCACCAACTCGGGGCGCGTCATCCAGTGGCACTGGAAGGCGGCCGACGGTCCGGGCGAATCGAAGGGCGACGTCGAAATCATCGCCGCGCTGTTCCAGAAGCTGAAGGCGATGTACGCCAAGGACGGCGGCAAGCTGCCCGAGCCGATCATGAACCTGACCTGGCCGCATCGCATCGCCGACAAGCCGTCGCCGGCGGAACTGCTGATGGAAATCTCCGGCAAGGCGCTCGCCGACGTCTTCGATCCGAAGGACAAGACCAAGGTTATCGTCAAGGCCGGCGAGCAGGTGGCGGGCTTCGCGCAGTTGCGCGACGACGGGTCGACCTCCTGCGGCAACTGGATTTACAGCGGCTGCTGGTCTCAGGCGGGCAACCTCACGGCGCGGCGCGACAACGCCGATCCGTCCGGCCTCGGCCAGACGTTGCTGTGGGGCTTCGCCTGGCCCGCCAACCGGCGCATCATCTACAACCGCGCCTCCTGCGACATGGACGGCAAGCCCTGGGATCCGAAGCGCACGGTGATCCGCTGGACCGGCACCGCCTGGGCCGGCAACGACGTCCCCGACATGCGTCCGGATGCCGCGCCGGCGGAGGGCGTGATGCCCTTCATCATGACGCCGGAAGGCGTGGCGCGGCTGTTTGCGCCGGGCATGGCCGACGGTCCTTTCCCCGAGCACTACGAACCCTTCGAGACCCCGCTGGACAAGAATCCGTTCAGTCCGGGCAACCCGAAGGCGCTCAACAATCCCGCCGCCCGGGTGTACAAGGGCGACATGGAGGTGTTCGGCAAGGCCAAGGACTTCCCCTACGTCTGTACCACCTACCGCCTGGTCGAGCATTTCCACTTCTGGAGCAAGCACGTCAGGATCAACGCCGTGCTGCAACCGGAGCAGTTCGTCGAAATCGGCGAGGAACTGGCCAAGGAGAAGGGCATCGCCAACGGCGACCGGGTCAAGGTGAAAAGCAACCGCGGCTTCATCAAGGCCGTGGCGGTGGTCACCAAGCGTATCCCGACCCTGATGGTCGATGGCAAGAAGACCCACACGGTCGGCATTCCGATCCACTGGGGCTTCAAGGGGCTCACCAAGCCGGGCTTCATCACCAACACGCTGACGCCGTACGTGGGTGACGCCAATTCGCAGACGCCGGAATACAAGGCGTTCCTGGTCAACATCGAGAAGATCTAAGGGAGATATGACATGGCATTGCAATCGCTAGATATCGCCCGCCGCTCGGCGACGACCACCCCGGCGCCCGGCGTGAGGCAGACCACGGAAGTGGCCAAGCTGATCGACGTGTCCACCTGCATCGGCTGCAAGGCCTGCCAGGCAGCGTGCATGGAATGGAACGACATTCGCGACGAAGTCGGCAACTGTGTCGGGGTGTATGACAACCCGGCGGACCTGACGGCCAAGTCATGGACCGTCATGCGCTTTGCCGAAGTCGAAGAGAAAGGCAAGCTGGAGTGGCTGATTCGCAAGGACGGCTGCATGCATTGCGCCGACCCGGGTTGCCTCAAGGCCTGCCCGGCCCCCGGCGCCATCATCCAGTACGCCAACGGCATCGTGGATTTCCACCAGGAAAACTGCATCGGCTGTGGCTACTGCGTCACCGGCTGCCCGTTCAACATCCCGCGCATCTCGCAGGAGGACAGCAAGGCCTACAAGTGCACGCTGTGCTCCGACCGGGTCGCCGTCGGCCAGGCGCCGGCCTGCGCCAAGGTCTGCCCGACCGGCGCGATCCAGTTCGGCTCGAAGGAGCAGATGAAGGATTACGCGGCCAAGCGTATCGTCGACCTCAAGTCGCGCGGCTACGACAAGGCGGGGCTCTACGATCCGCAAGGGGTGGGCGGCACGCACGTCATGTACGTGCTGCACCACGCCGACCGGCCGGAGCTCTACAAGGGTCTGCCCAACGATCCCAGCATCAGTCCGCTGGTGTCGCTGTGGAAGGGCTTCGCCAAGCCGCTGGCCAGCGTGGCCATGGCTGCCGTGGCACTCGGCAGCCTGTTCCACTACGTGATGAAGGGTCCGAACGAGGTCAGCAAGGAGCTTGAGGACGAACTGGAGAAGGAGGACGCAAAATGATCCGCAATCCGAAAGACCTCACGCGCTACACGGCGCACGAGCGGGCCAATCACTGGCTGGTGGGTATCTGCTTCATCCTGCTCGCGCTGTCCGGCCTGGCCTTCTTCCATCCGGCCTTCTTCCCGCTGACGCAGCTGTTCGGTGGCGGTGTCTGGGCGCGCATCCTGCACCCATACATCGGCGTGATCATGGCGGCGTCTTTCCTGGTGATGTTCCTCCGCTTCAGGTCGCTCAACACCATGACCCCGGCGGACAAGGAATGGTTGTCCCGCGCCGGGGAAATGATGAGTGGCGACGACCACAACATGCCGGAGCAGGGCAAGTACAACGGCGGCCAGAAGGCGATGTTCTGGGCCATGTCGCTGAGCGTACTGCTGCTGTTCGTCTCCGGTATCTTTCTTTGGCGCGCTTACTTCAGCCTGCCGGTGGATGTGGTGCGACTCGGCGCCGTGGTGCATGCCGCGATCGCCGCGATCATGATCGCGATGATCTTCGTGCACGTCTATGCCGCGCTGTGGGTCAGGGGTACGGTCCGCGCCATGGTGTACGGCACGGTGACCCGCGCCTGGGCCAAGCAGCATCACCGGGCGTGGTACCGACAGGTCACCGGCAAGTCGTGAGATAGTACGGCGGTTGATACCCCGCCAAACCAAGATCCGCGGGCTTCGGCCCGCGGTCTTTTTGTACGACCATCATTGGATCTAGCCCCACGCCATGAGCGCCACTACCCAAACCCCCATCATCCCGATCAAGTCGAGCAGCGAACCGCCGCATGTCATCACTCCCGATGCCGCGACCGTATTCGCCACGCGCGCGGAACG
The DNA here is from genome assembly GCA_030651305.1 of Sulfuritalea sp. Classification (GTDB taxonomy): domain Bacteria; phylum Pseudomonadota; class Gammaproteobacteria; order Burkholderiales; family Rhodocyclaceae; genus Sulfuritalea. The sequence goes on from JAUSCI010000018.1 coordinate 57,757, forward strand.
CTTCGACCAACTCGCCGCAGGCCACACCTTAAGCGACTGGCTGCACTTTCTGGCGGCCATAACACGTGCCCAGCATCAAGCGCTGCAAGTGCTGCCGCCACTGGCGCTGCCTGCAGCGGCAACGCTGGCGCTGGCCCGCGAGCACCGCATGCCGCCGCTGCCGGCACAGTCCTGGCCGCGCGACCCGCTCTGGCGCAAGAGCCTGCTGCAGATCATCACCGGGATTTCCGACGCAGCCCCCGAGCAAGCCCGCCAGGATCTCGCCCGGCTCGCCGGCTACGATGCCGAACGCATCGAGGCACTGGCCGAGCGCGTGCTGCACACCGAACTCTACGGCGACGATGCCGCCCTGCTGCCCTATGTCGCCGCCGCCCTGCAGGTGCTTTGGACCGCCGGCGCGGCGCGCCTCGGCGTCGCCGAGATCGCCGCCCTCGACGTGCCCGGCGTCTGCCCCTGCTGCGGCTTCCTGCCGGTGGCGAGCGTGGTGCGTCGCGTCGGCGAGACCAGCAACCTGCGCTATCTGCACTGTGCACTGTGCAATACCGAGTGGAACCTGGTGCGCGTCAAATGCAGCAGTTGCGACGCCACCGAAGGCATCAGCTACCGCCATCTCGAAAGCGGAGACATCAAGATGGTCGGTGCCGTGCGCGCCGAAACCTGCGAGGCCTGCAAGAGCTACCTCAAGATCGTCTATACGGAAAAGGGCCCGGTCGATCCCGTTGCCGACGACCTCGCCACGCTGGCGCTGGACATCCTAGTCGACGAAGCCGGCTATGCGCGCAGCGGCCCGAACCTGTTGCTGGTGCCGGGCGGCTGAAAGTCGAGAGTCGGCGCTGGCGGGACGGCGATTCTGCGTCCCGTTAGCCGGCCAAGAGCAGCGCTGTCGCGGGTTTTTAGACTTGTCCGGTTCTGTAGCACATGAATTGTCCGCTTTTTCTGTTGGGGGCGGGAAGCGGCGGAGGGCGGAGCCCGACGCCGGTTTCCGCCCCCAACGGCGCGCCTGGCGGACGGTTCAGGCGGCCTGTTGCGATTCATCGGTGATGGGCCTCCCCTCGGGAGTGAAATAGGCCAGGCCGCGTGGTCCGTGAAACAGCGCCAGCGCCCCACTGGCATAACGATTCACGCGCACCCGCGCCTTGACGTAGTGGCAGCGATGCCGATCGGCCGGAATCTGCAGGCTCATTCCCTCGAAGCGCACACAGTTGTCGTTACCCACAGTGCGCTCGTACTGCTCGCACAGGATGTCCTCGAGACTGCCCCCGATCCAGGGCACAAAGGCCGAACCCTGTTCCGTCGCCGACACCGCAAACTCCGCGTTGAAGGCCGGCAGATAGACCCCCCGCAGGTAGCGATTGGCGGCCTCCATGGTCGTAATTCCGGCCAGCGCCAGTTCCTGCGGCAAACGCCCCTGATGAGTACCAAAGGCCCGTTCCGAGCGTCCCCGTGCCTCGGGTGAGTAGGCAGCGATCATGTCGATCCCCAGCTGTTTCATGGCGCGGCCAAACTGGGTGAGATTCTCCTTATCCACCTTGCCGTCGGCCTCCGGTGTGGTCCAGTAATGGCTGCCCCGGTCGCTGTAGAACGAGCTGAACAGGCCCTGGGCCTCAATGACATCCTGCACGCCCCGGAAACTACTGGCCGTGCCTTCCTGGCCGACGAAGAACATCGAGTAGTGCCAACTGGTGGCGTCATCCATGGTGACGATCAGGTCCCACTTCTGCCTGGCTACCCATTCGTGGGTGCTGCCGTCCTGATGGATCATCATTCCTGACAGGGCGGACCGCTCCCGCCGCTTCCGATGGGCGCCGCGCTTCTCATACTTCGGGACCAGCTTTGCTCCTTGCAGACGCCTTTTGACCCACGTGTAACTCCGCGTTCCACCTGAGCGTCGATACCAGCTGTGGAAGTGCTTGACGTTCCAGCCCAGATGTTGCCTTCGATACTGCTCGGTCAGCGCCATGACTTCATCGATCGGTGCCCGGCGGTTGGAGACCTGCTCCAGCCGCCGATCGATCAGACCTTCCAGCCCTTCGGCCTCGTACCTGGCCAGATACCGCCGGAAGCTGCGCTCGCACATCCCCAGAATCTGCGCTGCCTCGGCCTGCGTCAGCCGTCCTTTGTTCCATCCTTCGTACG
>JAUSCI010000025.1 GCA_030651305.1 Sulfuritalea sp.
CACGGACCACGCGGCCTGGCCTATTTCACTCCCGAGGGGAGGCCCATCACCGATGAATCGCAACAGGCCGCCTGAACCGTCCGCCAGGCGCGCCGTTGGGGGCGGAAACCGGCTTCGGGCTCCGCCCTCCGCCGCTTCCCGCCCCCAACAGAAAAAGCGGACAATTCATGTGCTACAGAACCGGACAAGTCTAAAAACCCGAGACACACCGCCACCCAGCCCTTGATCGTGTATCTCAATTGCGATACAATCGCTTCCTTGAAATCCCAGGAGAAAGCCATGGCGGCGACAACGATGGTTCATGTCCGCGTGGACGATGAAACCAAGGTGCAGGCGACAGAGGCACTGGCGGCGATGGGTTTGTCGGTTTCGGATGCGGTAAGAATTTTCCTCAAGCGCGTGGTGGCCGATCAGGCCATGCCGCTTGAACTCAAAGTTCCAAATGCCGAAACGCGGGCGGCGATGGAGGAATCCCGTGCCATCCTTCGTGCCCACCGTGCGCGGTTCGCTTCCGCCAGAGAACTGTTCGATGACCTTAAAAAAGGCAGCAAGCAGTAAGCGGGCGGCTTTGCCGCGAGCCTCCGATCATACGAAAAGGTTTGCCAAGGACTGGGCGCGACTAAGCGAGTCCGGGCGCTACGACATGAAGCGCCTCAAGGAGGCGATGCTGCTGCTCATTGCCAACGATGAGCCCTTGGGGCCGGTGTGGCTTGATCACGCACTGAAAGGTGACTGGGCCGACCATCGGGAGTGCCACAGCGGCGGCGATTTCTTGCTGATCTATCAGCTTCAGGACAGTGGCAACAACGGGATGCTGATCTTTGTGCGTGCCGGTACCCACGCCGAGCTTTTCGAGTCATGAAGATCGGCTCGATGACAAAGGGCTCCTGTCTCCTGTGGCATTCTCGACCCTCGGCCGAAAAGATGAGCGGAGCGAATTGAAATGATGGGAAAAGAGCTTGCCAGCCTCTGGCGGGAAGTCCTGGTCGATCTGCGCGAACCGGATCTGGTCTGGCAACTCCTTGCACTCGCGGCCTGCCTGCTGCTGGCCAAGCTGGGCGAGCGTCTATTGCCCGGTCGCCAGGCAGGCGACGGGCGGGCCTGGGAGCTGGGTCGCGGCGGCCTGAAACGCATCGCCTTCCCGCTGCTGGCGCTGGTTCTCGTGCTGCTGGTGCGCCCCCTGGCGCAACAGTGGATTCATGTGACATTGTTTTCGTTGGCTTTGCCGCTGCTGTCCTCGCTGGCGGTGATTCGCGTGGTGTTCTACGTGTTGCGACTGAGCTTCGTCGATTCCGCCTGGCTGGTCCAGTTCGAGCGCATCTTTGCCGGGCTGGTCTGGGCCATCGTCGCCTTGCATATCACCGGTCTGCTGCCGGAGGTGATCGACGTGCTGGAATCGGTCAGGTTCAGCGCCGGCAAGCAGAAACTGACGTTGTGGAATGTGCTGCAGGGCCTTGGCGCGGTCTTGACCACCGTTCTGCTCGCACTCTGGTTTTCCAGCGCGATCGAGGCGCGACTGCATGCGGCGGTCGGGCTCGACAACAACCTGCGGATGGTCCTGGCCCGGCTGTCCAAGGCGATGCTGCTGCTGCTGGCGGTGCTGATCGGCTTGCCCATGGTCGGCATCGATCTCACCACCTTGTCGGTGTTCGGCGGTGCGCTCGGCGTCGGCCTTGGTTTCGGCCTGCAGAAGATTGCCAGCAACTATGTCTCAGGCTTCATCATCCTGCTCGATGATTCGATCCGCATCGGCAACATCATCACCGTCGGCAATGATCGTGGCGAAGTGACGCGCATCACCACGCGCTATACCGTGCTGAAAAACCTGAGCGGCGTCGAGGCACTGGTGCCCAACGAACTGCTGGTGGGCTCGGTGGTGCAGAACGAGTCCTACAGCGATCCGCATGTGCGCCTTGCACTACCGGTACAGGTCAGCTATGACAGCGACCTGGAGCGGGCCATGAGCATCATGGTTGCGGCGGCCACGGCGCAGTCGCGTATTCTGGCCGAGCCGGCGCCGGCGGTGTTTCTCGTCGGCTTTGCCGATTCCGGCATCAATCTTGAACTCGGCTGCTGGGTAGGCGATCCGCAGACGGGTGTCGGCAGCTTGCGCTCCGACATCAATCTCGCGATCTGGCGTGACTTCAAGCGGGCCGGCATCGCGATTCCCTTTCCGCAACGCGAAGTTCGAATTCTTGGTGGAGTAGAGCATGGCTGACACCCGACTGATCCACGGTTTTCATGCCATTACCGCCAAGCTGCGCAATGCCGCCGATGACGTCAGGGAAATCAGCGTCGCCGAGGGACGTCAGGACGGCCGCATGCGCGAGCTGTTGCGCCTGGCCGAAGCCCATGGCGTGCGCGTGATCATGTCCGATGCCAAACGCCTGGACGGCATGACTGGCGGCACGCAGCATCAGGGCGTGGTGGCGCGGGTTGCGGCGCAGGCAAAGCACGTGACGCTGGACGACGTACTCGACGGCCTGAGCGAGCCGGCCTTGCTGCTGGTGCTCGATGGCGTCACCGACCCGCACAATCTCGGCGCTTGTTTGCGTGTCGCCGATGCCGCCGGCGCGCATGCGGTGGTGGCGCCGAAGGACAAGGCCTGCGGTCTCAATGCGACGGTGATCAAGGTCGCCAGCGGCGCTGCGGACACCGTGCCCTACATAGTGGTGACGAATCTGGCGCGGTCCCTGCGCGAGATGCAGGAACGCGGGATATGGGTCATCGGCGCCGCCGGTGAGGCCGAACGCGAACTCTATGCCATCGACCAGAAGGGTCCGTGCGCCTGGGTACTCGGTGCCGAGGGCGACGGCATGCGCCGCCTGACCCGCGAGACCTGCGACGAACTGGCACGGATTCCGATGCACGGCAGCGTGGAAAGCCTCAACGTCTCTGTCTCTGCCGGCATCTGCCTGTTCGAGGCGCGGCGGCAACGCGGCGTTTGAGACGGGCCAGCAGCCGGAGGCTTCGGCCTACTTCTTCTGGTAGGTATCCAGTTTGATCCCTTCGCGGGCAATGGCGGCTGCTACCGCAGGCACCGCTGCGAGACGATCGACGTAAGCCTTGTAAGTCGGCAAGGATGCCGGATCGATACCGGCGAGACCTCCCCAGCGCAGAAAGACCAGCGCATAGGCATCGATGAAGGAAAGTTTTTCGCCGAGCAGGAACGGGGCGGCCTTTTCCGTCATTCCCTGGATGCGTTCCAGGTGTCCGCGGAACATGCCCTGGGCGATTTGCCTGACTTCCGCCTGCGCGGCTTCGCCGGCGGCGAAATTCTGCGAACGGAAGATGTGGGTGAAGGTCGGATGGACGGTGTTGTTCATCCAGGCGAAGGTAGACATCGCTTGCGCACGCTGCCAGGGATCGGCCGGCAAGAGTCCGGCCTGGGGATAACGCCGGTCGAGATAGTCGCAGATTGCCAAGATCTGGCTCAAGGGTTTGCCATCAACCACCAGCAGCGGGACCAGACCCAGGGGATTTAGTTCCAGATACTCGGGCGACCGCTGTTCTCCCTTGTGCAGCTTCAGCGGCCGGGGCTCGAAGGCCTCTCCGGTGGCGGCCCTGATCGCCTCCAGGCCGACATGGGGGACAAGCGAACAGGCACCGGAACCGTAGTAAAGCTCAATCATGAAATGTCTCCTTTGTCAGTGCGGAAAGAACGGGTTTCACTCGTCGCCGATGAAAACATTGCCGAGCACGCTGCCCTGCTCGCCACCCTTGCCGCCGCCGCCCTTGCTTACCGGCGCCGCGGCGAAAATGCGGGATGCCAGACGGGCGAAGGGCAGGGACTGCATCCATACCGTACCCGGACCGCGCAGCACGGCGAAGAAGAGTCCCTCGCCGCCGAACAGGGCGGTCTTGATGCCGCCGACGAACTGAATGTCGAAGGCCACGCCCGGTGTGTGGGCCACTATGCAACCGGTATCGACGCGCAGCACTTCGCCTGGCGCCAGATTGCGTTCGATCACCGTGCCGCCGGCGTGCGCAAAGGCCATGCCGTCGCCTTCGAGCTTTTCCATGATGAAGCCCTCGCCACCGAAGAAACCGGCGCGCAACTTCTTCTGAAAGGCGATCCCGAGTGAAACGCCCTTTGCCGCACAGAGGAACGCGTCCTTCTGGCAGATCATGGTGCCGCCATGTTTTCTCAGGTCGAAGGCAATGATCTTGCCGCTGTAGGGTGCGGCGAAGGCGACGCGCTTCTTGCCCTGGCCCCTGTGCGTATAGACCGTGATGAACAGCGACTCGCCGGTAAGCAGGCGCTTGCCGGCCCCGACCAGCTTGCCGAACAGGCCGGATTGCGGCGCGGAAGCATCACCGAACACGGTATCCATTTCGATGCCGTCTTCCATGTACAGCATGCTGCCGGCCTCGCCGATGGCTGCTTCGCCCGGATCGAGTTCGATTTCGACGAACTGCATGTCGTCGCCGTGAATAAAATAGTCAATCACATCCATGCCCATGGCGCGCTCAGCCTCCTGCCTCGTAGTTTTCGATGGCCTGACGGAGTTTGTCCGGGAGGCGCCGTGATGTCCTGCTTTCCGGGTCGGCATTGACATAGACCACCTCGCCGCTGACGAGGCGCTCACCGTCGCGGAAGATGCCCATTTCAAACGTCATGCTCGAATTGCCGAGCTTTTCGGCGCGCACGCAAACGTCGAGAAACTCGTCGTAGTGGGCCGAGGCGTGATAGTTGATCACGCTCCTCACCGCGAACAGGTCGCCGCCGGTGCCGGCGATGCCCTCCGGGTAGGGCAGGCCGATGGTGCGCCAGTACTCGGTGATGCCGATGTCGAAGTAGGTCAGGTAGTGGCCGTTGAAGACGATCTGCTGGGCATCGATTTCTGCCCAGCGCACGCGCAGCCGATGGCGCATGCGGAAAGCGGCAAGCTCCGACGGATTCTTCATCTCAGGTTTCCTCGGTGAGCAGCGAAACGCCGAGCAAAGCGCGGCGTTTCAGCCACGGGCTGGGGCGATAGCGCGGGTCGCCGTAGAAACTCTGCATGGCTTCGAGGATCGCCAGCACGTTTTTCGCGCCCAGCGCATCGCCGAAGGCCAGCGGTCCTCTGGGGTAGCCGAGGCCGAGGGTGACCGCGCGGTCGATGTCGGCCGGGCTGGCGACGCGTTGCTGGGCGATGTCGCAGCCGATGTTGACGATGCAGGCGATGATGCGCTGGGCGACAAATCCGGCGCTGTCGCGGATCACGCTGACCGGGGTGCCGTCGGCGGCAAACAGGGCATGCGCTGCATCGCGCATCGCGGCGGTGGTCAGCGGCGTGGTCATCAGGGTGCGGCGCGCCGTCCCGCCGGCGCCGACTTTCAAAAAGCAGTCGATGGCGACGGTGCGTGCGGGGTCGAGGCCTTGCAAGACACAGGACGTGGTGGTATCGACGCCCAGCGGGGTGACGATGCACAAGGCCGCATCACCGGGCATGTAGTCGGTTTCGACCGCGATGCCCGCTGCGGCGGCGACCTCGCGCACGGCTGCGGCCCATTCCGGATGGGTCTGGCTGACCCAGACGCTGTCCGGTTTCGCAGTCGGCACGTCGGCCACGGGGATCGCTTCGATGGTAGCGTTGGCGTAGTTGTAGAAGCCGCGGCCGGTCTTGCGCCCCAGCAATCCGCCGGCCAGTCGCTGCGCCGCCAACGCCGAGGGCCTGTAACGCGGCTCCTGATAGTACTGGTGGTAGATCGATTCCATCACCGGCTGGGAAACATCGAGGCCGGTGAGATCCATCAGCTCGAAGGGCCCCATGCGAAAGCCCGCAGCTTCACGCATGATGCGGTCGATATCCCAGAATTCGCAGATGTTTTCACCGAGTACGCGCAAGGCTTCGGTAACGAAACCGCGGCCGGCATGATTGACGATGAAGCCCGGCGTATCCCTGGCTCGCACCGCCGCGTGACCCATGCGCTGGCCCAGTGCCAGCAGTGCCGCGGATACCCACGGCGCGGTGACCAGGCCGTCGACGACCTCGACAATTTTCATCAGCGGTACGGGATTGAAGAAGTGAAAGCCGACGACGCGTTCCGGCTGCTTGCAGGCGGCGGCGATCGAGGTCACCGACAGCGATGAGGTATTGGTGGCAAGGATGCAGTCGGCGGCAATGATGTCTTCCAGTTGCTGGAACAAAGTCTTCTTGACATCGAGATTCTCGACGATGGCCTCGACGATGATTTGTGCCGAAGCCAGTTCTTCGAGTCTGGGTACGACCTCCAGTTTGGCCGACGCCGCGGCGAGCGCGGCGGCGGAGATCTTGCCTTTATCCGCCAGCTTGCCCAGCGTGCCGACCACGGTGTCGCGCGCGCTGATCGCCGCGCCATGCAGGGCGTCGTAGAGCAGTACGCGGATGCCGGCCTGCGCGGCGATCTGGGCAATGCCGCGACCCATGGCGCCGGTGCCGACGATGCCGATGCAAAGGGAGGACGACTGGATGTCGACGGACATGGGGGAGTTCTCCTGAAGTGTTACGCGTCCGGTCGGCCTGGAATGCAGACCGGGTCAAGAGCGTCTTTCAGCGAGCTACCAGAGCCGCCACCAGGGCAGCGTCTTGTCGAGGCCACGCGTGTAGTACTCGCTCTTGGGGAAGTTCTTGCGCATGACGCGTTCGGCGTCGTCGCGCAGGTCATTCATGCCGAGCAGATCGTAGGCCTTGACCATGATGAACAGCGCCTCCTCGTTGGCGGGAGCCCCCGGATAGGTCTTGACCGCGGTCTGCGCGCGGTTGACTGCGGCGACGTAGGCCTCCCGCTTCATGTAGTAGCGCGCAACATGCACCTCATGCGAGGCCAGGGCGTTGACCAGATACTTCATGCGCGCCGTGGCGTCCGGCGTATAGCGGCTTTCGGGATACTTGTTCACCAACACCTTGAAGGCATCGAAAGATTCGCGCGCCGCCTTGGGGTCGCGTTCGGTGAGATCCTGCAGGCTGACATAGCCCAGCAGTCCGAGATCCTCGTTGAAGTTGGTCAGCCCCTTCAGGTAATAGGCGTAGTCGACGTTGGGATGATTCGGATGCAGGCGGATGAAGCGATCGCAGGCGGCAATGGCGGATGCGGCTTCGGTCTGACGGTAATAGGCGTAGGCGACTTCGAGTTGCGCCTGTTGCGCGAAACGGCCATAGGGAAAGCGCGCTTCGAGCTTTTCGAAATACTTGATGGCCTTGTCGTAGGCGCCTTCGTTCATGGCGTCCTTGGCTTCAGTGTAGAGCTTGTTGGGCGTCCAGCCGGCAGTTTCATCGATCTCGCCGGGCAGAAGGCTGCAACCGCCGAGCAGGGTCGTGCCGAGACTGGCGCCAATGACTACTATCGGGGCGATTGCCCTGAGGAATGCCGCTACACTACGCATGGTGAAAACCTCGCATGAACACTCGGCGGATTATAGCCGAAGCTCCAGCCAGCCTCCGGGCACCGAAATCCCCGCGGAATGCGCCGGCTGGCGGCTTGACGCGGCGCTGGCGAAGCTCTTTCCGGAGCACTCGCGCAGTCGCTTGCAGGGCTGGCTCAAGCAGGGTCTGATTCGCCTCGACGGCAGCGCGGCGGAGTCCAAACGCAAGGTCTATGGCGGCGAACGCATCGAGTTCGACGCGAGTGCCGCCGTACCGCCAGCGCCGTCCGCAGGGGATACCGTGTCCGGCTTCGCCGGACACATAACTCTTGCCAATGCCGCCGAGGATATTGCGCTGAACGTCGTGTTCGAGGACGAGCACCTGATCGTGATCGACAAACCGGCCGGACTGGTGGTGCATCCGGGCAACGGCAATGCGTCGGGTACGCTGATGAATGCGTTGTTGCACCATGAGCCGCAACTTGCTGCAATACCGCGTGCCGGGATAGTGCATCGACTCGACAAGGACACCAGCGGCCTGCTGGTGGTGGCGAGGACGCTGACAGCGCAAACCGATCTGGTGCGTCAGATGCAGGCGCGGTCGGTGCAGCGGCACTACCTCGCGCTGGCGCTGGGTACGGTCGAGCGCGACGGCACGGTCGACGCGCCGCTCGGGCGCCATGCCGTGCAGCGCACGAAAATGGCCATCGTGCGCGCCGGCGGCAAGGAGGCGCGCACGCATTACGCGGTGCGCGAGCGCTTCGCCAAAGCCACGCTGCTTGAATGCCGGCTGGAGACCGGGCGCACCCATCAGATTCGTGTCCACCTCGCATCGATCAAGCATCCCCTGGCCGGTGATTCCGTCTACGGCAAGACCAGGAGTGGCGATGCCCGGCTCGATGCATTTCCGCGGCAGGCGCTGCATGCGTGGCGGCTGGCTTTGCGGCATCCGGCAACAGGCGCCGAAATGGCCTGGGAATCGGCGCTGCCCACCGATTTCGCGCAACTGCTGGAAGATCTGCGGCATGAGTAGCTTGATCGTGCCGGGATGGCCGGCGCCGCCTGGCGTGCGCGCGCTGGCGACGACACGGCGGGGCGGCGTCAGCCGCACGCCGTGGCACAGTTTCAATCTCGGCGCTCACGTCGGTGACGATCCGCAGGCCGTGGCAGCGAACCGGGCGCTGCTGCGCCGCGAGTTGCCCGCCGAGCCGGTGTGGCTGGCCCAGGTGCATGGCGCAAGCTGCGTCGATGCGGCCCTGGCGGCGCCCGGCGTGGAAGCCGATGCAAGTTTCACGCGGCAGCGCGGCGTGGTCTGCGCCGTACTCACCGCCGACTGCCTGCCGGTGCTGCTCTGCGATGATCAGGCCAGCGTGGTGGCGATTGCCCATGCGGGCTGGCGCGGGTTGGCAGCGGGGGTGATCGAGGCTACGGTGGCCGCGCTGGGCGAGCCCGGGATGCGTCTCATGGCGTGGCTCGGGCCGGCCATCGGGCCGCAAGCCTTCGAAGTCGGCGGCGAAGTGCGCGAAATATTTGTCGCCCACGATCCGCAGGCGGCGAGCGCGTTTGCAGCTTCCGCCCACGGCAAATGGCTGTGCGATATTTATCAATTGGCGCGCCAGCGGCTCGATGCCCTGGGCATTCACCGTACCACCGGCGCCGACTTTTGTAATGCCAAGGACGAGCAGCAATTCTTTTCCTATCGCCGCGACGGAGTTACCGGTCGCATGGCCAGCCTTATCTGGCTGGAATAGCGCCTATAATTTCACGTCCATGTCAGTACTTTCCTGGATCATCCTCATGTCATTGGCCGGCGGCGCGCTGAGCGTTCTCGCCGCGGCAGCGTTCGCCTTCAGGGCGAAGACGCAATGGGTATCCCTGCTCATCAGCTATGCCATCGGTGCACTGCTCGGGGCGTCTTTCCTCGAAGTGCTGCCGCATGCCATCATCGCCGGCGGCGATGCGTCGACCACCATGGCGACGGTACTCGGCGGCATCCTGGCCTTCTTCGTGCTGGAAAAGCTGGTGCTGTGGCGCCATTGCCATGTCGAGGAATGCGAAGGGCATGAGCCGCTGGTGCACGCCCACGGACATGAGCACGATCACGGCCGCAGCGGCCTGATGATCCTGGTCGGCGACACCTTCCACAACACGGTCGACGGTGTGCTGATCGCTGCGGCGTTCATGGAAGACGTGCGCCTCGGCATTGTCACGGCGCTGGCGATGATTGCGCACGAGATTCCGCAAGAGGTGGGCGACTTCGTGATCCTCCTGCATTCAGGCTATTCCAGGGGCCGCGCGCTGGCGTTCAACCTGCTCTCCAGCCTGGCGACGCTGGTGGGAGGCTTGCTGGCCTATGTGGCGCTGGGCCAGGTGCAAAGCGCCGTGCCGGTGTTGCTGGCACTGGCGGCAGCGAGCATGATCTATGTCGCCGTGGCCGATCTGATTCCCGGCCTGCACAAGCGCCCGGAAATTCGCGCCACTGTGCAGCAGGTGCTATTGATCGCGGCGGGCATCGGCACCATCGTCCTCACCGACCGCATCGTCGATCGCTTCGCCGGATAAGCGTCAGCGGCCAAGTCGCCGTCACGCCAGCGCCGACTATTGAGCGGCTATACTCGTCCAAGCAAACCGTATCGGGAAAAGCGCGATGAACATTGTTGTTGACGTGCCATCCAACCTGCCGGATGCCGTGCAATGCACCCCGCTCGAGTTTTCGCGTGAGGCCAAGCTGGCGACGTGAAATAGCGTGAAATAGGGGACAGACCACGTTTTTCTGTCTCCGGCAATCAAGCCGCCGTCTCGCCAGCGCCGACTCTTGCGGCGCCTGCAATGAGAGCAGATCCCGAAACCCAGTTCTGGAACGAAGTCAAAACCAGCGGCACACGGGAATTGATCGTCACGATCTATTAGAGATCGAACCGGATCACGTCGAATGCCGATTTCAGGCAGCGTCCACGCTGTCAGGAATCACTTGTTAGCCTGCAACGTACTTCCGAATCTTGATATCGTGTTTCAACATGTGACCGACAATCCATTGTTTTACCAACCCGGCAGCCTCAGACAGTGCCTTGGGTTTATCTGCCATTAGATCGAGATTGAGTTGAGTGTACTGATTACGAATAGCGCTGTGCGCTTGGACATGCACGATAACGTCGTCGTCTGGCATACCGCAAGATCTTAGAAACTGTTCCTCATTCTCGAAATGCTTGGCGAGTTGGGTGCCTAATTGATCCAGGATTTCTGAAAGACGCGCCGATTGTGAGGGCATTCCATTGTAGAAGATAAGGCGATCTAGGAGCGTCAAGAGGTCTTGATGTTCCCTGTCAATGGACGAAACACCGATTAGTAACTCGGGGGAAAGGTTGATCACGGTGGCTAAGTTCTGACGTCAAGAATGGCGCACGTGCCATGGCAAGCGGGATCAGAGGCCATTGTAGTAGGGAGGTTGATTCTTCTCTCCTCCAAACTTCGCCATTGAGTTCGCCAGCGGATCCATAGAGAAACTCCTTGCGGTTGCAGCGAGCAGTTCTTTCCAGTCGTAAACCTGAAAATATTTTCTTGTAGTCCGGTTATTGGGCTATCGATTGGGAAAAAGCGTACATATCATACGCCACTATGCAACTTGGAAAAATCAAAGGAAAATCAAAGGGGCCAGGCTCGAATTAAATGTCATGCAAGAATAATCGGGAGATAATCGGCGACAGACCACGGTTTTCTGTCTACGGCAATCAAGCCGCCGTCACGCCAGCGCCGACTATTAAAAGGAATCAAAGGGACAGGCTCGATATAGTTCACTGGAGGACAGCTATTGAATTTCGAGCGGGATGATGCCAAGGCAGCTACGAACCTGAATAAGCACGGTGTCGTTCGAGGAATCCACGACGGTTTTCGTCGACGATTTGTCGCTGACCGGCCGCGACCCCGATCATTCGTTGGGGGAAAATCGCTTTGTCACGTTCGGCCTTTCCGCCGACCGGCGCATTTTGGTGGTGTCGCACACGGAGCGTAGTGGCACAATCCGCATCATCGGCGCACGCCTGACCACACGAGCGGAAAGGAAACTGTATGAAGAAGGCTAAGTCGGCAAATCAACCGGACGAGCTTCGCGCCGAATATCGGCGCGAAGACTTTGGCCCCAAGGTTCGCGGCAAGCACGTTAAAGCGTGCCGCGAGGCGTCCAATGTGGTGGTAATCGCGCCGGAAGTGCAAAAGGCTTTCCCCAATGCGCAAGCCGTGAATGATGCCTTGCGCGGCCTGCTGGAACTGGCGCGCCGCGCGCCACGTTCGCGCCAGAAGCCGGCGGCGGGCTGAGCTTGCCGCTTCGGCACGACACGCTGCTCCCGTCCGTCGCCAGCTTCTGCGCCCTGAGAAACAATTGGGGACGTTTCTACTTTGGTCAAAGGGGACATTACGACTTTGGCTTAACAGCTGCCGTAACCTTGCTTGACACCCGTTATTGTGCAGTGCAAAATAAACCCCGTTTCAGCTCCGGCGGCATCTCTTAACCTCGCTGTTATTGGCTCGGCCTGCGCTGAAAATTCGTCTTCAGGAGTCATGGATGTCCGTTCCCCCCGATCAGAATGCCGCGCTTCACGCCATGTTTCAGGCGGGAAGTGCCATGGCTCAAGGCTTTAACCAGTTTCTTGCCGAACAGCAAAAGTTGGCGGCGACGCCCCCCGGCGCTAATTCGGTGGCGTGGAATGCGGAGTCGGAAGAACTCAAGACCCTGCAGCAGGAATGGATGGGGCGGCACGTCCAGCTCTGGCAAGGCATGCTGGGCAAGGCGGGCGATCAGTCGGCACCTCAAGTGGCAGGCGCGACAACCGGCGACAAGCGTTTCGATCACCCGGCGTGGGGCGAAAGTCCGGTCTATGACTATCTGCGCCAGGCCTACCTGATCAATTCCGAATACATGAAGCGCATGGCCGACGCGGCGCCGCTGGCGGATGGCCAGGCGAAGAACCGCATGCGTTTTCTGACGCGGCAGCTGGTCGACGCGATGGCGCCGTCCAATTTCCTCGCCACCAATCCCGAGTTCGTCCAGAAGGCGCTGGAAACCAAGGGTGAGAGTATCCAGCAGGGCATTCAGAACCTGCTCGGCGACCTGGACAAGGGTCGCATCTCGATGACCGACGACAGCGCTTTCGAGGTGGGACGCAATCTGGCGGCCACTCCCGGCGCGGTGGTATTCGAGAACGAGGTGATGCAACTCATCCAGTATTCGCCGACGACCGAGAAAGTGTCGGAGCGGCCTTTCCTGATGGTGCCGCCGTGCATCAACAAGTATTACATCCTCGATCTGCAACCGGAAAACTCGCTGGTGCGCTATGCCGTGGAGCAGGGCAATACTGTGTTCCTGGTTTCCTGGCGCAATGTGCAGGCCGATCTCGGGCATCTGACTTGGGACGACTATATCGAGCACGGGGCGCTGACGGCGATCAAGGTGGTGCGGGATATCTGCAAGGTAAAGCAGATCAACGCCCTGGGTTTCTGCGTCGGCGGCACGATACTCGGCGCCGCGCTCTCCGTCGCGCGCATTCGCGGCGAGAACCCGGTCGCCTCGCTGACCCTGCTGACGACGCTGCTGGATTTTTCGGACACCGGAGAGATCGGTTACTTCATCGACGAGCAAGCGGTTCAGGCACGCGAGGCCGGCATCGGCAAGGGCGGCCTGCTGCGCGGCAGCGAACTGGCGACGGTTTTTTCGGCGCTGCGCGCCAACGACCTGATCTGGCAATACGTGGTGGGCAATTACCTCAAGGGCAACAAGCCGCCGGCCTTCGATCTGCTGTACTGGAATTCCGACGCGACCAATCTGCCGGGGCCGTTCCTCGCCTGGTATTTGCGCAATATGTATCTGGAAAACAATCTGCGGGTTCCCGGCAAATTGGAAATGTGCGGGGTCAAGGCCGACCTTGGCCGGGTGGACATGCCGGCCTTCCTCTACGCCAGTCGCGAAGACCACATCGTGCCGTGGAAGACTTCCTACCTGACGCGCAGCCTGCTCGGCGGCGAGACCACTTTTGTTCTCGGCGCTTCGGGGCACATTGCCGGCGTCATCAATCCGGCGGCGAAGAACAAGCGGAACTACTGGCTCAGCGACAGCCCGACCGCCAACGCCGACGAATGGTTTGACGCCGCGACCGAAGTCAAGGGCAGTTGGTGGCCGGTGTGGGCGAAGTGGCTCAAGAGCCACGGCGGCAAGGATGTGCCGGCGCGCGCGCACCTCGGCAGCAAGGCCTGTCCGCCGGGTGAGCCTGCCCCGGGGCGCTACGTCAGGGAAAAGGCATAATGAAAAAGCCGGGTGTTTGCGAGGGGCGCAGCAGCCGGCATGGCAATCCGATCGCCCCGCCTAAATAAAAACGACAGGAGACATAACATGCAACGAGTGGCACTGGTAACGGGTGGCATGGGCGGTCTGGGTGAAGCAATCTGTATCAAGCTGGCGGCGCTCGGCTACAAGGTGGTAACGACGCACAGCCCGACCAACACCAAGGCGCACGAATGGCTGCGCGCCATGAATGACATGGGCTACGGCTTCAAGGCCTACCCGTGTGACGTCGGTGACTATGAGTCGTGCAAAGCCTGCGTCGCGCAGGTGACCAAGGATATTGGCGCGGTGGATGTGCTGGTAAATAACGCCGGCATCACCCGCGACATGACCTTCAGGAAAATGACCAAGGCCGACTGGGATGCGGTGATGCATACCAACCTGGATTCCGTGTTCAACATGACCAAGCAGGTGATGGACGGCATGACGGAGCGGAACTGGGGCCGGGTGATCAACATCTCCTCGGTGAACGGACAGAAGGGCGCTTTCGGCCAGACCAACTACTCGGCGGCCAAGGCCGGCATGCACGGTTTCACCAAGGCGCTGGCGCTGGAAGTGGCGAAAAAAGGCGTCACGGTGAATACCATTTCGCCGGGCTACATCGGCACCAAGATGGTCATGGCGATCCCGCAGGAAGTGCTCGACAGCAAGATCCTGCCGCTGATTGCGCAGTCGCGTCTGGGCAAGCCGGAAGAAGTCGCCGGCCTGGTGGCCTATCTGTCGTCCGAAGAGGCGGCCTTTGTTACCGGCGCCAACATTTCAATCAACGGTGGTCAGCACATGTACTGATCCACCTCGAGCCGACGGCTGCGGCTTGCAGCGCGCCTTCCGCTCGCAAAGGTTTTTTAGTCGTTATAGGAAGTTGCAAAAATGGCAAAGAGAATTGCATTGGTAACGGGCGCGATGGGCGGTCTGGGCACGGCGATCTGCAAGGCGCTGTCGCAAAGCGGGTTCACGGTGGTGGCGAACTGTCTGCCGAATTTTCCGCCCAAGGACGAGTGGCTGGCGAAGATGACGGCGGAAGGCTTCGATTTCATCGTCGCCGAGGCGGATGTCACCGACGACGAGGCCTGCGCCCTGATGGTCAAGAAAGTCGAAGCCGAAATCGGACCCATCGACGTGCTGGTGAATAATGCCGGCATCACACGCGACTCCGTGTTCAAGAAAATGGACAAGGGCCAGTGGGACGCCGTGTTGTCGACCAACCTCGACTCGGTGTTCAACATGACGCATCAGGTGCTAGGCGGCATGGCTGACAGAGGCTGGGGCCGTGTCATCAACATGTCGTCGGTGAATGGCATCAAGGGGCAGTTTGGCCAGGCCAATTACTCGGCGGCAAAGGCCGGCATCCTCGGCTTCACCCGCGCGATTGCGGCCGAAGTGGCGAAGAAGGGCGTTACCGTCAACGCCATCGCCCCCGGCTATATCGGCACCGACATGGTCATGGCCATCAAGCAGGAAGTGCGTGACTCGATCGTGGCGACCATACCGGTCGGCCGTCTGGGCAAGCCGGAAGAAATCGGCGCCTTGTGTTCTTACCTGGTGTCGGATCTGGCCGGGTACATGACGGGAGCGACCTTGAATATCAATGGGGGATTGCATTACTGCTGATTCCGCCGAATTTGAAGATGCACCCCTTGGCAGCGAGGGGGGCGTCTACTACCCTGGTAGTAAAATGGTTTCATGGAGGGAAGCACAATGGCCGCACAGAGCCGATTGATAAAGAAATACCCGAATCGCCGCCTGTATGACACCCGCACCAGCACCTACATCACGCTGGCCGATATCAAGCAACTGGTGCTGGCTCACGAAGGTTTTCAAGTGGTCGACGCGAAATCCGGCGACGATCTGACGCGCGCCATTCTGTTGCAGGTGATTCTCGAGGAGGAAGCTGGCGGTGCGCCGATGTTCTCTTCCGAGCTGTTGGCGCAGATGATCCGCTTTTATGGCAATGCCATGCAGGGCATGATGGGCAACTACATCGGGGACAACATCAAGTCGTTCACCGAGGTGCAGGCCAAGCTCAAGGAGCAGGCCAAGGGTCTGTATGGCGAAGGCGCGGGCGACAGCCAGGATCTGTGGGCGCAGTTCCTCAAGTTTCAGGGGCCGGCCATGCAGCACATGATGGGCACCTACGTCGAGCAGAGCCAGAAGATGTTCCAGCAGATGCAGGACACCATGCAGGAACAGACGCGCAAGATATTTCCCGGCATCTACGTCAAGCCCGAAGAAAAAGCCGAGAAGAAGTAGGGTCCTTTGACGCGACGTAAAGCCAAGGCGCCGACAGTCGGCTTCGTGTCGCTGGGGTGTCCCAAGGCGGCGTCCGATGCGGAACAGATTCTGACCCGGCTGCGTGCCGAGGGTTACGAAATCTCCGGCAGCTATGACGGCGCCGATCTGGTGGTGGTCAATACCTGCGGCTTCATCGATGCGGCGGTCGAGGAATCCCTCGACGCCATCGGCGAGGCCCTCGCCGAAAACGGCAAGGTCATCGTTACCGGTTGTCTGGGCGCGAAAACGGATGCGGCGGGCAATGACATCGTGCGCGCCGTCCACCCCAGGGTGCTGGCAGTCACCGGGCCGCATGCCTTGCAGGAAGTCATGGCTGCCGTGCATCTGCACCTGCCTCCCCTGCATGACCCCTTCGTCGATCTGGTGCCGCCGCAGGGAATCCGCCTGACGCCGGATCACTACGCCTATCTGAAGATCTCCGAAGGTTGCAACCATCGCTGCACTTTCTGCATCATTCCCTCGCTGCGCGGCGATCTCGTTTCGCGCCCGATCGGCGAGGTGCTGCGCGAAGCGGAAGTCCTGGCGAATGCAGGGGTGAAGGAATTGTTGGTGATCTCGCAGGACACCAGCGCCTACGGGGTCGATGTCAAGTACCGCACCGGCTTCTGGGGCGGCAGGCCGGTGAAGACGCGGCTCTACGAGTTGTGCAGCGAACTCGGCAAGCTCGGCCTGTGGGTCCGCCTGCATTATGTCTATCCTTACGCCAGCGTCGATGACCTGATTCCGCTGATGGCCGAAGGGAAAATCCTGCCCTATCTTGACGTGCCCTTCCAGCATGCCAGCCAGCGCATTCTCAAGCTGATGAAGCGCCCGGCGTCGGCCGAGAAGGTGCTTGACCGCATCGCCGCCTGGCGCAAGGAGGTCCCTGATCTGACCATCCGCAGCACCTTCATCACCGGCTTTCCCGGAGAGACCGAGGCCGAGTTCAACGAACTGCTGGATTTTCTGGACGAGGCTCAGCTCGATCGCGTCGGCGCGTTTTCCTACTCGCCGGTGGCAGGGGCCACTGCCAACCAGTTGCCCGGCGCCCTGCCGGAGGAACTCCGCGAAGAGCGCAAAGGGCGCCTGTTGCGGCATCAGGAAGACATTTCGACGCAACGACTCGAAAGAAAGATCGGCCGTCGCCTCAAGGTACTGGTCGACGAGATCGACGAGGACGGCGCCATCGCCCGCTCGGAAGGTGACGCGCCGGATGTCGATGGTCTGGTCTACGTCACGGACGGCCACGATCTGGAGATTGGCGAGTTTGCCGAGGTCAGCGTCATCGATTGCGATGTGCACGATCTCTACGCGACGCTGGCGCTGCCATGATCGGTGAATTGCGCAGACTGCTCGGCGAGCGCCATGTGCTAACGGCGGCAGACGATATCGCCCCGTATTGCACCGACTGGCGCGGTCGCTATGTCGGCAACGCCCTGTGCGTGGCACTGCCGGGCAGCACGGAAGAAGTGGCCACCGTGGTGCGCGCCTGCACCACAGAGGGCATCGCCATCGTGCCGCAGGGCGGCAACACGGGGCTGTGCGGCGGGGCGACGCCGGTGGGCGGTGAAGTGGTGGTCAGCCTGCGGCGGCTGAACCGCATCCGCGCCGTCGATGCCGACAACAACTCGATGACCGTCGAGGCGGGCTGCATGCTGCAGGCGGTGCAGGAAGCCGCGACGGCGGCGGATCGTCTGTTCCCGTTGTCGCTGGCGGCGGAAGGCAGCGCCACCATTGGCGGGAATTTGTCCACCAACGCCGGCGGGGTGCAGGTGCTGCGCTATGGCAATGCCCGCGAACTGACGCTGGGCCTGGAGGTGGTGCTCGCCGACGGCCGCATCTGGGACGGCTTGCGCGCCTTGCGCAAGGACAATACCGGCTACGACCTCAAGCACCTGTTTATCGGCGCCGAAGGTACCCTGGGACTGATTACGGCGGCAACGCTGAAGCTTTTTCCGCGGCCGCGCACGCATGCCACCACCTGGGTCGCCGTACCCGATCCCGCCGCTGCGGTGCGCCTGCTCGGGCGCTTGCGCGATGCGGCCGGCGACAATGTCACGGCTTTCGAAATCGTCGGCCGTCCAGCCCTCGAACTCGTCCTCAAACACATACCGTACGCGCGCGATCCGCTCGCCGGCAAACCCGCGTGGCAAATACTGATCGAACTCAGCGGCTCCCGTGGTGATCTGGCCGACACCCTGGAGCAGGCGCTGCACCAGGCCGCCGAAGACGGCGTCATCGACGACGCCGCTGTGGCCAGCAGCGAGGCGCAGACGGAGGCGCTATGGGCGCTGCGCGAGAACGTCTCCGAGGCGCAGAAGATCGAGGGTGTTTCGATCAAGCACGACATCGCCGTCCCGGTATCGCGCATTGCCGAATTCATTGCGCGCGCCGACGCCGCTTTGCTGGCCGCTTTCCCGGCGGTGCGCATCGTCTGCTTCGGCCATATCGGCGACGGCAACCTGCATTACAACCAGTCCCGGCCGGATGCCCAGTCGAATGTCGAATTCATCGCACAGACCGGGGTTGTCAACCGCATCGTGCATGATCTGGTGCACGAACTCGGCGGCTCGATTTCCGCCGAACACGGCTTGGGACAGTTGAAGCGCGAGGAAGTGCTGCGCTACAAGAGCGCGACCGAGATGGGCTTGATGCGCGCCGTCAAACAGGCGCTCGACCCCAGCGGCTTGATGAATCCGGGCAAGTTGCTGTGAGAAATCAGGACAGGGGCTTTACACACAGACCCCGCCTACCTATAATGCGCGCTCTCTTGTGGGGGTATAGCTCAGCTGGGAGAGCGCTTGCATGGCATGCAAGAGGTCCGCGGTTCGATCCCGCGTACCTCCACCAAACGATCAGTCCCTATCGTCTAGAGGCCTAGGACATTACCCTTTCACGGTAAGTACCGGGGTTCGAATCCCCGTGGGGACGCCACAAAATCCCCGGCTGCAGTCTTGACTTGCAGCCGGGCGATGAGCGCGGTCGGACATGAACCGATCCCTCCACCATGCTGTCGACTCTTCCTTGAGGGCGTTGCCGTGGATCACGGCAGGTGTTCCTCCAGGGTTGCCGCTTTGTGGGCGACTACTTCTCCGGCAACTGATGGTGGTAGTGCAGGATGTTGAGGTAGCGCGCTACAGCGTCGATGTCGTCGCGACTCCAATCCAGATTGCCGTTGGTTTGCCAACGGCGCACTTCCGCGACCAGGCGGGTCCAGTTCGTCGCGACTTGCTTCTCGCGCCAGTGCAACTGCTCGGTGTGGCAAGTGACGCAATAGGTCGTGTATAGCAGTTCGCCGCGCCCGGATTGCGCCGTAGCGCACGTGCCGTACAGGGCCAACACCCACAGGCATTTTCTCCAGTGCCGAGTCATTTCGTTCTCCCGTTCGCCGACATGTGCTTCATGGATCGACCGGACTATAAATGAAATGCATTCGTTCCATGTGCGCCAGCACATTAATTCTGCCTTATTCCGGATATCACCCCGATCTGATTCTGATCGATAGTCAATTGCCCGGCATGAGGGATCTGGAGGCCTTGAAAATCTTGCGCGAAGACCAGGCTACTGCCCGCATCCCTGCCTGGCGATGTCGGCCAGAACCAAGCCGCGTGATGTCGAGAAGGGGATTGCGGCCTGCTTTCGCCGCTACCTGACCAAGCCGATCAATGTCATCGAATTCATGGATGCGCTTGATGCCAGGCTGAGGTGCGATGGGCAGGAGATTCCGTTGCCCTTATCCCCCGAGCAAGCGTTCCGCTTGATGTAGCGCTGAATCGCCCACCGCCGCGTCCTGCTGGCCGGACACAGTCGGGAAGGCGCTGCAACTCGATAGCGCGCCTCTGGGGATGAAGGTCAATGGCCGGGACTTGGGGCGTCCGGGTTGGCGAACAGTTCCTTCATCAGCGCGGTCTCGCGCTCGATCACGATCTGAAGGAATTCGTCGGCACCTCTCATGAAACTGAAGGCGTCGAATCCACGTTGCAGGAAGGAGTGCAGGGCTCCGAGCCCGGCGAGATGGGCGGGGCCGCTCATCATCTTCAGCGAGAAATGGATCAGCGGCATGCGCGTCAGGCGATCCAGAGTCTTGCCGATCTTGTCGATCAGGGCGATCTGCAACTCGCGATCCTTCTTCCGTCCGCAGCTGCGATAGGCGGCGACGTAGGCGGGCCAGTCGATGTTCCTGCTCTTGCCGACCTTGCGCAGGGCCAGCACCATCGCGGTGTCCAGCGATTCGGAGAGCGTGTCCATCTTCACCGCTTCGAGAAGTGTCATCAGGGCACGTGCCGGCAAGACGCGAACCATGATGGGCACCACACGCGCCAGTTCTTCGTCGCGGGTGCGGAAATCCTTGGGACCGTAGAGATCGCTGAGGAAGAACTCCGCCGCCGGCTTGTAGCGCTCGCTGGCCAGCAGATCGGCATAGCCGCGGGCAAGTCGCGCCGCCTGCCACTCCTTGAGTCGCGGAAAATCGTCGGGCGCGGGATCGCTCGTCCGTGCGGCGCGCAGTTCGCGCGCCTCGGCGATGCAGGCCGCCAGTTCGTGGCCGATCGCTTCCTTGTCGAGTTCCTCTTCCATAGGGGCGGATTATCCATCGGGCCGGCACACGGCCGTTAGAGGGCCTTGCCTAATTCGCAGGCTCCCCCGCGCATAAACTGCCAAAATACGCTGTACCCATCCAGGAGGAGCCTTGGAATGAACGCTATAGAACCGGCAGCGCATACAGTGGCAGACGCCGAAACATTCACGCGGGTCTTCGAGCGCATGCACGCCGCGACGCGGCGCAGCGCGCTAGTGGAACGCTGCGTCCGGCAGGCGCGGCTGGATGCGCTGGCGGCGCTGGTGCATGACAACGCCGAGCGCTTCGTCACGGCGATTTCAGCCGACTTCGGCCATCGCTCGGCACATGAAACCCGGCTGCTGGAACTGTTTCCCAGCCTTGAGTCGATTCGCCACACGCGTTCCCATTTCGGCGCATGGATGAAGCCGCAGCGCAAGGCGGCATCTATCTGGTTCCGTCCGGGGCGGGCGCGCATCATCCCGCAGCCGCTGGGAGTGGTCGGCATCATCGTGCCATGGAACTATCCGCTGTTCCTCGCCGTTTCGCCGCTGGCGGCGGCGCTGGCGGCCGGCAACCGGGTGATGATCAAGATGTCGGAATTCACGCCGCGCACCGGCGAACTGCTGGCCGAACTGGTGGCGAAGTATTTCGCCGCCGACGATGTCTCGGTGGTGCTGGGCGATGCGGCGGTCGGCGCTGATTTCGCCCGTCTGCCCTTCGACCACTTGCTGTTTACCGGATCGACCAAGGTCGGCCACGACATCATGCGCATGGCGGCGGACAAGCTGACGCCGGTGACGCTGGAACTCGGCGGCAAGTCGCCGGCGATTGTCGGCCCCGACTATTCGATGGAAAAGGCCGCCGAGCGCATCATGGTCGGCAAGCTGCTCAACGCCGGGCAGACCTGCATCGCGCCCGACTACGTGCTGGTGCCGGCCGGCCGCGAGCAGGCTTTCGTGGACGCCGCGCGCGCCGTTGTGGCGAAGTGCTTCCCGGCAATGGCGACGACGCCGGATTACACCTCGATCGTCAATGACCGCCACTACCAGCGCCTGCAAGCTTACGTTGCCGACGCGCAGGCGCGCGGCGCGAAGATCGAGCCGCTGTCAACGGCGAATGCGGACGACGCGCGGCGCAAACTGCCGCCGCTGGCGCTGCTGAATGTCGATGACGGCATGCGCGTGATGCAGGACGAGATCTTCGGCCCGCTGCTGCCGGTTTTGCCTTACACGGATCTCGACGCCGCGATCGCCTACGTCAACCAGCATCCGCGCCCCTTGGCGCTGTATTGCTTCGAGAACGACGCCGGTCGTCGCGATCGCGTGCTGAACGAGACGGTGGCCGGCGGCGTCACGGTCAATGACACCATCCTCCACATTGCGCAGGAAGAACTGCCCTTCGGCGGCGTTGGCCCGAGCGGCATGGGACATTACCACGGCATTGAGGGCTTCAAGACCTTTTCCAAGCAGAAAGCAGTCTTCTATCAATCATGGCTTAATGGCATGTCGTTGTTCAATCCGCCCTATGGCGCGTTGTTCGAGCGCCTGACCAAGTTCCTGATTCGCTGAAAGTCGGCGATGGCGGCACGGCAAATGCGGTGGCTACTGTTCAGCGAACTGCTGATCTACAGCTTGTTCGGCAACTGGCTGGTAGCGCGTGGCTGGACGCCGCTTGAGGCGGCGGGTTTTGGTTTGGCGGGCTTTCTCGCCGTGCGCCTGTGCCTCGTCCTGGCGACCTTCGGCTTCATGCTGAAGGGGTCGAACGTGGTCCCCGAGAAATTGCGCATCGGTCCGCTGCAGGCGTTGCGCATGGTGCTCGAGGAATATGCGGCTCTGATCGTCCTGTTTACCGTGATCCAGCCTTTCGAGAAATTCTGGATGGGCCCCGACCGGCTCGGCCATTGCGCGACGCGCCCGCTGCCCCTGCTGCTGCTCCACGGCTACCAGTGCAATCGCGGCTTCTGGATATGGATGCGGTCGCGCCTCGAAGTGGCGGGCTGGACCGTGGCGACCCACAGCATGGAACCGGTGTGGACCGAAATCGACAACTACGCCGACGGCATTGACCGACGCATCGACGAGGTGCTGGTGGCCACCGGTGCGCCGCAAGTGATCCTGATCTGCCACAGCATGGGCGGCCTGGCCGCGCGCGCCTACCTGCGCCGCCACGGCAAGGCCAAGGTGGCGCGCATGATCACGTTGGGCTCGCTGCATCATGGTACCGAACTAGCCAGCCTCGGCGTGGGCCCCAACGCCCGCCAGATGCGCATCGGCAATCCTTGGCTGATCGCGCTCGGCGCGCCCGGCGCGGTGCCCCTGCCGCAGGGTTCCGTGTCGATCTTCAGCTACCACGACAACTACGTGTTTCCGCAGGAGACCAGCTCGCGGCTGGAAGGCGCCACCAACATCGCCAGCAGCGGCGTCAGCCATCTGGGCATGGCCTTTTCGCCTCGGGTGCTGGGCAGTTTGAAGGAAGCGCTCGAACCATCGGTTTGATTTTCAATTGATCGGGAACGTCATGAAGGAGTTCGACTACATCGTAATAGGCGGCGGCGCAGGGGGCTGTGCCGTGGCGGGGCGTCTTTCGGAGGATCCCGACATCAGCGTATGCCTTCTCGAAGCCGGGAAGAGCGATGACCAGACCTTGATCAAGGTGCCCTTCTGCACCGCGCTGATGCTGCCCACCACACTCAATAACTGGGCCTTCGAAACCGTTCCCCAGCCGGGCCTCAACGGCAGGCGCGGCTATGCGCCGCGCGGCAAGGCCCTGGGTGGATCGAGTTCGATCAACGCAATGGTGTATACGCGCGGCCATGCCTGGGACTACGACCATTGGGCAGCGCTGGGCAATGACGGCTGGTCCTGGCGGGAAGTGTTGCCATATTTCAAAAAATCGGAACACAACGAGAATTTCCAGGATGAGTATCACGGACAGGGCGGGCCGCTCAATGTCGCCAATCTGAGATCGATGAATTCCTTCCAGGAAATATATCTTGAGGCCGCCCGGCAGGCGGGATTCCCGGTGATTGCCGATTTCAACGGCGCCGACCAGGAAGGCATCGGCATCCATCAGGTCACCCAGAAAAATGGCGAGCGCTGGAATGCTGCGCGCGCCTATCTGACTCCGCATTTGGCCAGTCGCCCCAACTTGACCGTGATCACGCAGGCGCGGGCGCGGCGCATCCTGTTCACCGGCAAACGCGCCAGCGGCGTGGAATTCCTGCAAGGAGGGGGAATCCAGACGTTCCAGGCGAGGCGCGAACTGATCGTCAGTGGCGGGGCATTGCAATCGCCCCAGCTGCTGCAGCTTTCAGGCATTGGCGCCGGCGCCGAACTGCAGGAATTCGGCATTCCCGTGATCCACGATTTGCCGGGCGTAGGCAAGAATCTCCAGGACCATCCGGACTATATTTTCAACTACCGGGCCAAGTCCCTCGATCTTCTCGGCATCTCCCTGGGCGGCTCATTGCAATTGATAAAGGAGATCGGTCGCTACCGCAAGGACCGCACCGGAATGATGACGTCGAACGGCGCCGAAGGCGGCGGCTTCATACGGCGATTTCCGGATTCACCGGCGCCGGAATTCCAGGTGCATTTCGTTATTGGCATGATCGACAGTCATGCTCGCAAGTTGCACCTGGGGCACGGTTATTCCTGCCATGTCTGCCTGTTGCGGCCCAAGAGCATCGGCACGGTGGGTCTTGCCAGCGCCGATCCGGCGGCGGCGCCCAACATCGACCCGAAGTTTTTCGACCATCCCGACGATCTCGACGCCATGGTTGATGGCTTCAAACTGACCCGGAAACTCATGGATGCCCCCGCTCTCGCAAATATCCGCAGCGCAGAGCTTTACACCGCGAATGTGCATTCGGACGACGAAATACGCGAAGAACTGAGGAATCGTTCGGACACCATCTATCACCCGGTCGGCACCTGCAAAATGGGCGCCGATGCGCTGGCTGTGGTTGACGCGCGCTTGCGCGTGCATGGTCTCGAAGGTCTGCGAGTGGTGGATGCCTCCATCATGCCGACGCTGATCGGCGGCAACACCAACGCACCGACCATGATGATCGGCGAAAAGGCCGCCGACATGATACGGGCCGATGTTGGGTGATACAGTTAAGATCGCGGCAGCCTTTTATGGTGGGCGGTCGTTTTAAAGGAGAGTTCTCGTGATATCTGACTTGCTGAGCCAGTCACTTCGCACCACCGCTCTGAGTGCCGCTATGCGCGGCGCCGGACTGGCCGTGCGCTTTCTGCCCATACCGCAGCCTACGATCCTGGTGGGACCGGGTTCCAGCGGCAGGCTGGGACAAACCATCGCCGGGTTTGGTCACGCCAGGATTCTGATCGTCACCGACAGCATCATCTCCAAGCTGGGGCTGCTCGACGACCTGACCAAGGCCCTGACCCTGGGTGGTACCGAATATGTGATATTTGATGCCATAACTCCTGACGCACCGATTCCCCTGATAGAAGAAGGGATAGATTTTTATTGGGAACACGGTTGCGACGCCATTGTGGCGTTCGGGGGTGGTTCCTCGATGGATGCCTCCAAGGCCATTGCAGCGGCAGTCTCCAATCCCGGCAAGACGCTGCGCGAGTTGGCCGGCTATTTCAAGGGACTGCAAACGCCTGTCAAGATCTACGCCGTTCCTACCACCGCCGGCACTGGCTCGGAGGTGACCGTTGCCGCCGTCATCTCGGATCCGAAAAGCCATACCAAGCTGGTGATCGTTGATACGCGCCTGGTGCCAAAGATGGCGGCGCTCGATCCTTGCCTGATGACCGGACTGCCGCCCCATATCACTGCAGCGACAGGCATTGACGCACTGACGCACGCCATCGAAGCCTTTGTCGGGCATTGGGCCAATCCCTACACGGACGACATGGCCTTGTCAGCGGTCGGGCTGATATTCGAAAACCTGCGAGTGGCGTACACCGACGGAAAGAACCTGGGAGCGCGGGAGAAAATGTCCCTCGCCGCCACCTACGCCGGATTGGCCTTTACCCGTGCCAATGTTGGCTATGTGCATGCCATTGCACATCAGTTTGGCGGCAAATACCACACTCCCCACGGCCTTGCCAACGCCATCATGCTGCCGTTGGTTCTGAAGTATTCGCTCCCGGCCATAACGGACAGGCTGGCCTTGCTGGCGGTGCGCGCCAAACTTGGCCAGGAGAATGAAGCGGACGACGTATTGGCGCAGAAGTTTCTGGATGCGGTGGATCAACTCAATCTTGACCTGGGGATACCGACCTTCTTGTCAGCCTTGAAGGAGTCCGATATTCCTCAACTGGCCGAAGCCGCATGCCATGAAGCTCATACTGGCTATCCGGTACCACGCTATATGACGCAAGCCGTTTGCGAAGACATCATCCGCCAGGTGTTGCCGCCCGTCGCTTCAGTAAAGAAACCGGCTCGGCGCGGAAAGAAAATTGGATAGTACCCGTCATCCCGAAGCAAACATGGATTGATGTTCAATCAAATTGATGAGGCCAGAGACTATGAAGAAAGTAGTTACCGTGACGTTGGGACCGTCCAGGAAGGATTTTGAATTCAAGACACGATTTCTGGGTCAGGAGTTCTCGGTCCGCCGTTTGGGCGCCGACAAGGACAGCAGCAAGGCCTGGGAGTTGATGCGGCGCCAGCAAGCCAATTCGGATGCCATCGCTTTGAGCGATATGGCCGACCACTATCATGTCGGATTACGCACGATCGTCAACAAGGAATCGCAGCGCCTGATGCAGGTCGTGACGCGGGTACCGGTCACCACGGGCGCCAGCTTGCGCCGACTGCTGCAAGTGCGGGCCATACGCCATGTGCAGAAGGAGTTGGGCAATTACTTCAACAACAATCTGGTTCTGTTTTTGTCCGGCATGCGCAACTACGACATGGCGGTCGCCTTGTCTGATTACACCAGGAACCTGAGCTTTGCCGATCCGGTATTCCAGGCGGGTTCGCCTCTTCTGCTGGGTTCGCTCGAGCAACTTGAACTCTACGCCAAGGGCAAGGAACTTATTTCCGACTTCCTGCCGGGCAAATTCCTGAAGTCCGTCCTGAGCCCCCTGAAGAACAAAATCGTCGCCAATGCCGTCGCCAAGTCCCACGTTGTTGTCGGCACCTTTCGGGAAATTGAGGCGGTTACCTCTGGCGGCAATCTGGAGGGCAAGACCCTCATCACGTCGGCCGTGGATGACGAGCGACTTGCATTTTTCACGAGGCACAAAGTCAATCTGGTGGTGGATGTTTCGCCAAAGCTGTTCGACAAAGTGGTGGGTATCAGCACCATCTCTGCCATGATCCTTGCAGCGCTGGAAAAGCCGGAATCAGAACTGACCGACCACGATTTTGAGGAAATAATCAACGAACTTGACATCAAGCCGCGCTTGCTCCACCCCACCGGGCATTTCCGCAACATCCGCCGTTTTGCCTTTGTCGTGCATCCGCTCAGCCAGGAGTACATCAAAAAGGGCTTTCCGCTTCCCAAGGCCACGCCCAAGGTCATCATGGACGGGGTCGAGACGCTCGCCGCCTATCTGCCGCCGATGGTCTATTGCAAGATGAGCAACATCATCTCGCCCACGGGCGCCGAGGCCGAAGGCTGGCTGATTTCCGTGGGTGGAACGCCCAAGGAAATGCTCTCGCACAGCCCTGAATTTACTTACCGGCGTTTGCTGCATGCATCGAGGATTGCCGAAGGGCTGGGAGCCCAGATCATGGGTTTGGGTGCCTTCACCAAGGTCGTCGGCGATGCAGGGATTACCGTGGCGCGCCGCGCCAGCATTCCGATTACCACCGGCAATAGCTACTCCGCATCGGGCGCGCTGTGGGCCGCGGCCGATGCCATGCGACGCATGGGTCTGGTTTCGGTGAAGAAGGATGCCAAGAAAGTACCGGCCAAGACCATGGTGATTGGTGCGACAGGCTCCATCGGGTCGGTAAGCGCCCGTCTGCTGGCCATGGCCTTCGACGAAGTCGTCATCGCCGGTCGCGACATCAAGAAACTCAATGAACTGAGGGACTCCATTTTGGAGGACACACCGGACGCCAAAGTCACTGCATCGACTGATTATGACAGTCTGCTGGGTGATATGGACATGATCGTGACCTCCACTTCGGGGGCCGGCAAGAAGATTCTGGACATAACCAAAGTCAAGCCGGGTTGCGTCATTACCGATGTTGCCCGTCCGCTGGATCTGCCGGCCGAGGAGGTGGCCAAGCGTCCTGACGTGCTGGTGATCGAATCGGGTGAAATCGAACTGCCAACCCCGGTCAAGGGCATGAAGTCCATCGGCCTGCCAAAAAACGTCATTTACGCCTGCCTGGCGGAAACCATCGTGCTGGCGCTGGAAGGTCGATTCGAGGTATTCACCATCGGCCGCGATACCGTGTGGGAAAAGGTCAAGGAGATCTACAAACTCGGCACCAAGCACGGCATGAAGCTGTCGGCCATATCGGGTGTCAAGGGCGTGTACTCCGACGAAGATATTGCCCGGGTGGTGGCCCTCGCCAGAAAGGCGCGTCTGACCTGGAAGAAATCAGGCGGCACTACGTCGGCAAAGGCTGTGTCGAAGAAGGCCACGGTAAAGAAGGCTGTGGCAAAGAAAGCCCCAGCCGAAATCAAGACCGCGTCGAAGAAGGTCGCCGCAAAGCGGGCACCGGCAAAGAAAGCGGCGGGCAAGACCATTGTCAAGAAGAAGACAACGGCATAGTCAGGCCGTTGGCTCCGTCTGTGGCATCCTATGCCGAATGATTCACAAGGCGGGGTACTAGAGGGTTTCCCCTAGGACATTAGTGTGACCTCTCTAATCCGAGTCGATAGACTGATCTCTGTGGCGGGCAGAGTGTCTGCCGGGCCTTGACTTCGAGGCAAGCGGGATTACTTCAATCAGGAGATTGTTATGGTAAAGAAGCTCGTGGTAAAGAAACTCAAAGGCATCGGCGAAGACAGTCAGCTTTCCGCCACAATTCGTGAATCCGCCCAGCAGATATGGCTGGCCGGGCTTGGTGCGTTCGCCAAGGCACAACGGGAAGGCAACAAGGTATTCGACGCGCTGGTTCGCCAGGGAGAGTCGATCCAGCAGAAAACCCGCAAGGTGGCCGAGGACAAGGTCACCGAAATGGCTGCCAAGGCGACCGGTACCTGGGACAAACTCGAACAGGTTTTCGAGAATCGGGTGGCTCGTTCGTTAAGCAGTCTGGGTGTGCCGACGAAAGGTGATGTCGCGGCGCTGGCCAAGCGCGTGGCGGAATTGAAGGCGGCGGTGGATAAACTGAACGCCAGCTCAGCCAAGGCCGTTAAGCCGAAAAGCGCAGCGGTTAAGCCCGCGCGTAAGGCAGCACCCAAGTCGGCCTCCTGAAAGGTAAACGCTTTGTAGGTGAAGCTGCGGCCGAATCAGGTAGCAGCGGTGTTTCTGCTATCCTCGAAGGAATAGTGGAAACGGGTGAGTGATGGAAAGAAAGCCGAAGCGCCGCACGCGAGAGCGAATTCTGGAAACTGCCTTGGTGCTGTTCAACGACTTCGGCGAACCGAATGTCACCACGCAACTGATCTCCGACGAAATGGGGATCAGTCCGGGCAATCTTTACTACCATTTCCACAACAAGGACGAGATCATCGAGTCCCTGTTTGCCGATTTCGAGCGCGGCATAGACGAAACCCTTACGGCTCCCGTACGGCGTCCGCCCAACGTCGAGGATATCTGGCTGTTTCTGCATTTGCTGTTCGAGAATATCTGGAAGTTTCGCTTCCTCTACCGTGACATCAACGAACTGCTGTCACGCAACCGGATACTCGAAACGCATTTCAAGCGCATCGTTGCCCACAAGATCAATACTGCAACCCTGATCTGCAAAGGTTTGGTGGCGACCGGCGACATGAAGGCGACACCGGCCGAGATCCAGGCACTGGCCGTCAACATGACCGTCATTGCGACATACTGGCTGTCGTTCGAATTTGTCAGTGACCCGCGGAAAACGATCAATGGAGAAAGTTTGTCGCGCGGCGCATTTCAGGTCATGGCACTTGCTGCCCCCTACCTGGTGGGGCGTTCGCGCAAGTTGTTCGAGGAAGTATCAAGAAATTACTTGACTGCTTGAGGGCAAGAGAATATCCATCATGGCAAAGCCGGTCTGGAATAAGTTTTCGCATGCGAACAATGCGTTCGTTTACGCGGGTGCCGCACTGAAGAAAAACTGGGAGCGCCTGCATTGCGGCGATTGCGAACCCTTTCCTGCTGATGCCGCTGTTCAGGAGGCATGGCGGCTCTATCATCACGGCGAATTCCACAAAGCCTGCGAGGCAGCGTTGGCTGTCGGCCTCGACGGCTATAACGCCGCCAACAAGGCTGCCATGATTTACGCCACCTATCTCGAAGACGATGACCAACGAAAGCTGGAGTTGTTTCAGGCCATTTCCGCGCGCTGCGAAGAACTGCAGCAGGCGCAACCGAAGAATGCCAACGCGTACTACTTCCAGGCCTACGCGCTAGGCCGCTACAGTCAGGGCATCTCGGTGCTCAAAGCCCTGACACAGGGACTGGGCGGCAAGATCAAGGCAGCGCTGGATGCAGCCCTGACGCTCGAACCGAATCATGCCGAGGCCCATACCGCTCTGGGCGCCTACCATGCCGAGGTAGTGGACAAGGTCGGCGCGTTGATTGGCAAGCTGACCTATGGTGCGAGCAAGGACTTGGCCGTGAAGCACTTCGAGTCGGCGCTGAAACTCGCACCGAATTCAGCCATCGCCCGCATCGAATATGCCAACGCGCTGGTCATGCTGTTCGGCCAGAGCCGCATGGATGAAGCGGTCAAGCTCTACGAAAAGGCGGCGGCGGCAACACCGGTCGATGCCATGGAATGTCTTGACGTCGAGCTGGCCAAGTCGGAGCTGGAGGACTGATGCCCGTTCGCGGCGGTCGTCGAGGGGTGGTCAACTGAGCGCCGAATAGCCATTCTTTCTCTGTGGCCAATCCCGGCATAAGATTCGATCCCTATGCCATCCTGTTTTCTACGCGCTGCCATTTTCGCCGTCGTCACGGTCGGTGCCTCGCTCGCCCATGCCCAGCAGGCGCAGCCGGGCCTGTTCGAATCGATCGGCGGCCTGTTCAAACCGGCCGATAGCCGGGCGGCCAGCGAAGAGAAACCCGCCCCCGCCACGCCCAATCTCTCCGCGGTAATTCCGCAGGGCGAACGCCGCGTCGCGCTGGTCATCGGCAACAACGCCTACCGCCACGTCAAGCCGCTGGACAATGCCGTCGCCGACGCCAAAGCCATGGCGCGCGAATTCCGTGCCCTCGGCTTTCGTTTTGCCAGCACGCTTCCCATTGCCGGAGCCGCTGAATTCACGGATGCGGCGGGTGTGCCTGGAAGCATCCACGGGCCGTCATGATGAGTGCGGGACTCCGCCCCTGTCTTGCCGGTGAATGCCGGGACGGGGGCGGGTTTATCGGGAGCGTGTTGTCAGTTCAGCCGGGCGCCCCGTTCCGTCGTCGCCTGCATCGAATGAGTCGCTCGATTCGTCATGCCATTTGGCATGTGCAAGACAGTCGCCGTCGCATGGCGTCAGGCGATGTTGCGAAAGCGCTTCGGTACGCGTGCCGCAGGTTCCGGGGCAGGGATTTCCTGCGGCTGCGCGACAGTCTCGACAGTTGGTTTTGTAGCGGGGGCCTTGGCGGCCTTCGGCCGGGCCTTGGTCGCCGCGGATCGCCGTCTCACCAGCGCCGATTTTTCGGGTTTGCCCGCGACAAGCGGCGGCGGCATCTGTTTGCCGAACAACTGCTGCTCGACTTGCGCCAGGTCAAACGGCTCTTCCCAGTCGAGCATCAGCAGCGCCAGCATCATCTTGTCGAATTCGGCGGCGAACAGCGGCGTGATGGCTTCCGGATCAGGAACGAAATGACGGTCGGTGATCAGGCCGAACTGAACGTTGTCGTTGTAGCTCAGAATCGAGACGCCAATGCCGATGTCGCCTGACTGCGGGACCCAGAACATCACCTGATCGAGACGCGAGCCCGCCAGATACAGGGGTTGCCTCGGTCCCGGCACGTTGGTCATCACCATGCTGGCCTTGGCCGCAAGAATGTCGAGAAACTGCTGCTGCGCGATCTTCGGCGCAACACCGACCGCGCCGAGCAGCGCCAGGGTGAGCGGGGGTTGATACGAGCCCTTGAGCGCATTCATGCGTTCCCGCACCAGGAACAGGCGCGCGAAGGGATT
Source organism: Sulfuritalea sp. (assembly GCA_030651305.1). Classification (GTDB taxonomy): domain Bacteria; phylum Pseudomonadota; class Gammaproteobacteria; order Burkholderiales; family Rhodocyclaceae; genus Sulfuritalea. The sequence goes on from JAUSCI010000025.1 coordinate 31,708, forward strand.
GCCTTCATGCAGGGGCAGCAGCAGCGTGCCGAGGCCAAAGCGATTGCCCAGCGTGCCTTCGTGTCTGGCTGAGCGCAGATTGACCGGAATCATGGCGCGGACTTCCACATCGCGCACCGACTCGCCCTTTTGCAGAAAATAGGCACGAAATGCGCCGGCCACCGCCGACAACAGAATGTCGTTGACCGAGCAGCGGAGTGCTTTGCCCAGCGCCTTGACCTCGGCCAGCGGAATCAGGTCCGACCACGCGACGCGCTTGAAAGTGCTGGTCTTGCCCTTGAGCCTGGTGGCCGAATCCGCGGGCATCGCGAGCAACTTGGCGAGTTCGGTGAGGAGGCCTATGCCGTGCCTGCCATAGGTCACAAGACGATCCCGGTCAGACGCCAGATCGAGTGCCTTGCCGCCCAGTTTGGTGCCCATGCTGAGCGCCGACGCAACTGCCTCGGTCAGCGTTTCAAGCAGGCCGCCGGACACCTCGTCGGCGTCGGCTTCTGCCTGGTCAGGAGCAAGCTGTTTCTGCGCCACGGCGGTGGGCGAAAGGTCCGTCAGGGAGAGGATGACGCCGACCAGCGCAATGCCGTCAGCGATGCTGTGATGGATGCGCACCACCATTGCCGAACCGCCGTCGTAATCCTCGATCACGTCGAAGCGCCACAGCGGCTTGCCTGGATTGAGTGGCTGCACGGCCAATTCGCTGGCCAGCGCCTGCAATTCCTGCTTGCCTGCGGAGGCAGGCAGGGCGCGGCGTCTCAGGTGTGCGTCGAGATCGAAATCGGGATCATCCTGCCACCATGCACCGGTAAGCTCTTGCACCGCGCACTGGCGAAAGCGCCGGTAGCGACCGACCAGACGCGCTTCCACCGTGTTGCGCAGCCGGTCGAAGTCAAGCCGCTGATTGAATACCATGACGCCGACAATCATCATCAGATTGGTCGGGCGATCCATCCGCAGCCAGGCCGTATCGACGGCTGACATTCTTTCACGTTGGAGCATGGCGCGTGTCCTCCAGGTTGACGGCATACTCCCGGGATACCGTCCCCGCTTCCAGCGGAGACATATAATAGTCGAAGCCAAATTCGGGCGACCAATTTTATTGCGACGAAGGACGATATGAGCAAACTCAAGAAAACATTCGAAGCCGCGGTGGCCGATTCCAAGAAGCTGCCGGAGCGGCCCTCGAACGATGTGCTGTTGCAACTCTACGCACTCTACAAGCAGGCGACCGACGGCGATGTCGAGGGCAAGCGTCCCGGCTTCACCGACATGGTGGGTCGTGCCAAGTACGATGCCTGGGCGGCGATCAAGGGCACCACCGGCGATGACGCCATGACGCGCTATGTTGGACTGATCAGTTCCCTGAAAGACTGATCAAAGCAGCAGTTTCGGCAACTCGTCGCCTTCAGGATCGGAAGGCAGGCTGTCGCCGGAAAGGTCAAGGGTGCCGAGGATTGCGCGCAGTTTGTCGAGCTCGGAATCCTGGATGAAACTCAGGCCAAGGCGGAAGCCTCCCCGGAACGGCATCGACGACATGACAACCGACTTGAGTTTGACGACTCTTGGCGGAATGCCGTCCATTGGCGGGAGGCGCAACAGCAGTGTCAGGACGGCATTGAGCTTTTCATTAGTATCGCACTGCAACGATGTTCCGTTCATCGACAGGTCGTGGGTCAAGGTCTTGAACATCGGCTTGCCGGGCGTACCGTCGAACACCAGCGCCACCTTCCAGCGAGCACGGTAGCGCTTGGCTTCCCGTCGCGAACTTTGTGCTTCTTCCCATCCATCTGGCGTAGGCATGACGGGGATTCTACGTCAACCGCCTGGCTAGGCTTCAGGTCCGAAGTGCTCGTCGCAGAAACGATTGATTTCGTGCTCGATGCGCGGTCCCAGCGCCATGAGCAGGAAGCCGAGCTTGACGTAGATCTCGACTTCCTTCTTGCCTACCTCGATATGCCCGGCAACACCCATGCGCTGAAAGCGCAGGGTGTCGCCATCCCACTCATGGTCGAGGCCGAACTCCTCGCCCAGTTCCTCGGCAATTTGCTCGGCACCCTTGCGCGCCCGCTTGAGTGTTACGCCGTGCGTGCGGACGACCCTGATCTCGCTCATCTTCGCATCTCCGTAGTGCGGGCCGGCGTCAGGCCTTCTCGTCGCGTAGTTCGCGCCGCAGGATTTTGCCGACGTTGGTCTTGGGCAGATCATTGCGGAATGCGATCTGACGCGGCACTTTGTAGGCGGTCAGGTTGGCGCGGCAATGTTCCAGAAGCGCTGCTTCGGTCAGATTCGGATCCTTCTTGACCACATAGATCTTGACCGCTTCACCGGTCTTCGGATCCGGCACGCCCACGGCCGCCGATTCCAGTACGCCCGGATGCATGGCCAGAACGTCTTCGATCTCATTGGGGTAGACGTTGAAGCCGGAGACCAGAATCATGTCCTTCTTGCGGTCTACGATCTTGACATAGCCGCTGCTGTCCATGATTGCCACGTCGCCGGTGCGCAGGAAGCCGTCGGCCATGATGACCTTGGCGGTTTCTTCGGGGCGGTTCCAGTAGCCCTTCATCACTTGCGGACCGCGGATGCACAATTCGCCGCGTTCGCCCAGGGCGAGGTCCTTGCCATCGTCGTCGCGAATGGCGACTTCGGTCGACGATATCGGCAGACCGATGGTGCCGTTGTATTCGATGATGTCGATCGGATTCATGGTGGCTGCGGGCGAGGTCTCGGTCAGCCCATAGGCTTCAATCAGGGTAGCACCGGTGATCTGCTTCCAGCGCTCGGCCACGGCGCGCTGCACCGCCATGCCTCCGCCCAGCGTGAGATGGAGCTGGCTCAAGTCGAGCTTGGCGAAATCCGGATTGTTGACCATGGCGTTGAACAGGGTATTGACGCCGGTGATGGTCGAGAACTTGTACTTGCCGATCTCCTTGATGAAGCCGGGAATGTCGCGCGGGTTGGTAATCAGGACATTGGTGGCACCGATCTTGAAGAAGGTCAGGCAGTTCGCCGTCAGCGCGAAGATGTGATACAGCGGCAGGGCGGTGATGATGATCTCTTCCTCGCGCAGGAAGGGAGCGATCCATGCGTGTGCCTGCTGCAGATTGGCGATGATGTTGCGGTGGGTCAGCATCGCGCCTTTCGAGACGCCCGTGGTGCCGCCGGTGTATTGCAGGAAGGCGAGATCGTCGTGGCCGACTTCGACGGGTTGCAAGGGGGAGCGGGCGCCCTTGGTCAGCGCATCGCTCAGTTGGATCGCGATCGGCAGCTTCCACGCCGGCACCATCTTTTTGACATATTTGATGACGACATTGACAATCAGGCGCTTGGGGAAATCCAGCATGTCGCCCAGTTGGGTGACCAGCACATGCTTGATCGGCGTGCGGGCGATTACATTTTCCAGCACATGGGCGAAGTTCTCGACAATGACGATCGCTTCGGCGCCGGAATCCTTGAGCTGGTGTTCAAGTTCGCGCTCGGTGTACAGCGGGTTGCAGTTCACCACCGTGTAGCCGGCGCGCAAGGCGCCATACAGGCAGACCGGATATTGCAGCAGGTTGGGCATCATCAGTGCGATGCGGGCGCCCTTGGGCAGCTTCAACACCGACTGGCAGTAGGAACCGAAGGCAGCTGACAGGCGATCGAGTTCGGCGTAGGTGATCGCCTTGTCCATGTTGATGTAGGCCTTGCGCGGCCCATACAGCTTTACGCTCCTGGCGAACAGGTCTCCGATCGAGCGGAACTCATCAAGATCGATTTCAGCGGGTACTCCTGCCGGATAGTGCTTGAGCCAGATCTTTTCCACGATGTGTTCCTCCCAAAATTTTCCTGCATTGTAGTCTCAACAAAAAGCCGATGCTCGGGCTGCGGACGCTTCGTTCACAGCTCAGCAGAGCCATTTGCGCAACTGCTCGCATACCTTGGCGTTATCAAGCAGATCCAGGTGATTCATGCCGTGGCCGATCCACCACTGCGATTCGGGAAAATCCAGGCACCGCTTCGCATCCTTGTGCCGGCCCAGTGCGCTGCGCAAAGGCACCAGCCCGTCGCCCAGCAGCGGTTCGCCCGGATTGTCCGCCGCTTTCGCGATCGTGACGCCTGCCGCGTAGCACTTCACGCCCTCCGGCAACGCGACGAACGTGCCTTTCATCGAGCGCGCAAAGCGGTCGCCATGTTGCCAGTCGGCATCGAGGATGCTGCCGTGGCGAAGATCGGTAATGCCCGCACTGCGAATCTTCGCCAGGCGGGCCAGCGCAGCCGTATAGGGACTGACTTCGAGCACCATATTGACCCAGTTGCCGCCGCGCTCCAGCGGGGCGCCGTGATGCGGGGTGCCGAGAAATACCATTTGCCGCAGGTGTTGCAGCCATGTCTGTCCGGCCAACTCGCCGTAGTGGCAGGCACTGCGTGCAACCAGTCCGCCCATGCTGTGCCCCACGATTACCAGCCTCTCCACGGGGACGGGCCAGGCCTGCAACAAGGTTTCGATGATGTCGGCAAAGCCACGGCCGTTGCGCGAAACATGCTCGCCGCTGTTGTAGTGCAGATAGAGCGGAGTGAAGCCGGCCGCGCTCGCCAGTGATTCGCCATGGTCGTGCCCGTTGCGACGCCATTGCAGATCGTTCATGCAAAGCCCGTGCACCAGCAGCAGTATCCTGCCGCCGGGCTTCGCAATGTCCGCCGCCAGACTTTGCGCCGTCAGGGACAGCGGACGCCCGTCGTGGCGCAACTGCATCATGATGGCCAACGGGTTCTTGCTGGCGGCGAGGTGATCGCCCAATACGCCGTTGAGCGCGGCAAGCACTGCTTCGCGCTGGCTTGATGACGATGCCGGTTGCCGGTCGAGAAGCGGAGTCAACTGGGCGAGCAGCGCATCGATGCCGCTGCCGACCAGCCGTGTCGTGCCCTGTATGGTGCGATAGACCAGCCCGGTAATTCCCCTGGTCGGTTCCTGGCTATGCTTTCCGACTATTCCCGGGGCGCGCGAGATGTTGTGGTGCATGGTCTCGACCAGTCGGGTCAGACCGAGCGTTGCATCGATGGCGAGGCGGCTCAAGCCGCGGACGTCGGCAGGACGGATATGGGATTGTTTGCTCATGGCAGAATTGCCGGTTCGCGCATCGTTAAAATGCTTTGTCTGTCATTGGCCTATTATCCCATGCGCCACTTGTTGTCTTCGCAGCTGCAACTCGTTGTTGCCGTTCTCGTCTGCCAGCCGGCGCGTGCCGAAATAGTTGTTACCGATGCCGGTGGCGTCAGTCTCAAGCTCGTCGCGCCGGCGCGGCGCATCGTCAGCCTGGCGCCGAACATTACGGAATTGTTGTTCGCCGCCGGCGCGGGAGATCGGGTGGTGGGGAATGTCGATTACGGAAACTATCCGCCGGCGGCGAAAGCCCTGCCCAAGGTGGGAGGATCTTCCAATCTCGATCTGGAAGCCATCGTTGCCCTCAAACCCGATCTGGTAATGGGCTGGGAAAGCGGCAACTCTCCGGCTTCGATCTCCCGTCTGCGAAGCATGGGTTTGAAAGTTTACCTTTCCGAGCCGAACCGGATTCAGGACATTGCCGGCGACCTGGAGCGCATCGGCCATCTGGCTGGAACGGAGGTGACGGCCAACGCGGCAGCCAAGGCATTTCGCGAACGCTATTCAAGCCTGGAGGACCGCTACAGCCTGCGACCGCCGGTGAATGTGTTCTATCAGATATGGAAGCAGCCCCTGATGACCGTCAATGGCAAGCAGATCATCAGCGATGCCATTCATCTGTGCGGTGGACGCAACGTGTTTTCCCAACTGCCGATACTGGCGCCGACCGTCACCGTGGAAGCGGTCATCGCCGCCAATCCCGAGGTCATCGTAGCCAGCGGCATGGGCGAGGCGCGGCCGGAATGGCTGGACGACTGGAAGCGCTGGCGCACCCTGTCCGCGGTGGCGCGGGACAACCTGTATTTCGTCCCGCCGGACCTGATCCAGCGCCACACGCCGCGCGTTCTGGATGGCGCCGAAAAGCTCTGCATGCATCTGGAAGCAGCGCGCGGCAAACGTGCCAGATAGGGGTTGCCGGAAGAGCGGACTCAGCGGGAGTTGAATGTCTCTACCAGCTTGAGGAGTTTTTGCTGATGCTCTTGCGCCTGGAGTTCGGCTTTGCGCCGCTCGGCCTGTTTCCGGAAGCGCTCGCGCAGACTGTCGACGGCCTGCTTTTGCTGTTCGGGAGTCACGATTCCGGCGGGGTTGCCGTCGAGGTCGAAGCGGGTTGTTCCCTGTGACAGGGCCTTGAGATAACGGGTGGATGCGGTGTGGGTTTTGAGGGCATGGTGCAACTGCCCGGCGCCGATGCCTTGCAGGCGCTCACGGATGGACTTGTGAACTCCAATGGCGAGGGGCTGGCAATCGCGGAAGACCGCGAACGTCGCGATCAGGGTTTCCAGAGCGGTGTTCTTCGGACGACGGGGAGGCAAGGGCGCGATATCGGTCATGCGGACGAAGCTATGCGGATAACAAGATGTCTACGGTATCAGAGGTGACAGCGGGAGCGAAGAATTGTTGAGCAGAGCCTGCTGATTTCTAGTGGCGCAACTTGGCGTAAGCCGCCAGCAATCGCTGGTGCAGATCGCAGCCCTTGAGACCCATGCCCGGTGTCTCGATGCCGAAGAAGCGTTGCTCCTGCCGCAGCATGGCCTCGGCCGTCGCTACGCTGGCGCGGCCGTAAAGATGTTCCAGCGCATTGCGGTGTCCGTCGGCGCTGCCTAGCTCCATCAGGGTCTCGATGCAGCGATAAACGAGGCGGCGGTTGGTGTCGAGCTGCTCGAAGTGGCGCACCCATTCGCAACCATCGCGGATCGCCTCATCGTCACCGATGGCCAGGGCCAGCAGGGTCTTCAACTCGCCCACCCGCAGGTCGCTCCATAGCGAGCCTTCATCGGCGGCCAGCCCGATCAGCGCAGCGACGGGCTTCTGGTCCTGCAGGTCAAGCTCCGTCAGCGTCTCCAGCAGATCGGCGCATTCGTCGTCGTCCAGTTCCGGCAGGTGCAGGATGGCCTCGCGGATCGTGTTGCCGACGCTGTTGTTCTCCCATTCCAGATCATCCAGCGGGTAGATTTCCGACATGCCCGGCACCAGAATCCGGCAGGCATAGACGCCGAGGTGACTGAAGTCGGCGATGTAGATGTCGTGGCCGGTGCGATGCACACAGTCCACCAGCCACCGGTAATCTTCCGCGGTGGTGTCGCTGAAATTCCAGTCGCAGAATTCGAAATCCGGCCTGTCGCCGAGAAAGTTCCAGCTGATGATGCCGCTGGAATCGACGAAGTGGATTTCGATATTGGGCGAGGCGGCGATTTCGTCGAGATCGAAGCCGGGCGCAGGGAAGCCGGCGAGCGCGTCGAGGCCACGGCCCTGCAGCAGTTCGGTGAGGGCGCGTTCGAGGGCGATCTCGAAACGCGGATGGGCACCGAAGCTGGAGAAGCAGCCTTGATCATCGGGGTGGAGCAGGGTGACGTTCATCACCGGATATTCGCCGCCGAGCGAGGCATCCTTGACCAGGATGCCGAATCCCGCCTGGCGCAGGCCGCCGATGCCGGCCGCGATGCGCGGATAGCGGGCAACCACCTGCTCCGGCACATCCGGCAGGCAAAGGCCTTCGCTGATGATGCGAAACTTGATGTGGCGTTCGAGAATTTCCGACAGGGCCTGGGTGCGGGCCTCGGTTTCCGTGTTGCCGGCCGACATGCCGTTGCTGACGTACAGGTTGCCGATGATATTGACCGGAAACCAGACAGTCGCGCCGTCGCGCTGTCGAACGTAGGGCAGGGAGCAGATGCCGCGCTCTGCATTGCCCGAATTCAGGTCTATGAGGACATCGGCATCGATGGAACTGTCTGGGTTGTAAAGCTGGCGCAACTCGGGGGTCAGCAGTTGTTCCGGCCATTCACCGTTTTCGCCGGGCTGAAACCAGCGTTCCCGCGGGTAGTGGGCAAAACTGCGTCGGGCAAACTGATCGCCCAAGTAATAGTGCGTCCAGAAATAGTTGCAGGAAAGGCGCTCGAAGAATTCGCCCAGGGCGCTCGCCAGGGCGGCCAGCCGCGACGCCCCCTTGCCATTGGTGAACAGCAGCGCACAGTCCCGGTCACGCACATGCACCGACCAGACGCCATCCACCGGATTCAGCCAGGAGCGCTCCTCGACATGAAAATCGAGGGCTTCGAGCTTGCCCTGCATGGTGGCAATCGACGATTCGAGCGAGGCATCCTTGCCCGGGATGAAGCTTTCTGTTCGCATGGGGATGTCCCTCTAAGCTTCCTGTGACAATTCGGTGAAATCGCGGATAAGTTCATCCAGCTTTTGCTGGGCATGGGCGCGCTGCGCCGCTGTGCTCATGGCATGGATGGCCACGGCGATTTCCGCCGAGGCGCGACGCAGGGCAACCGCCCGAGCCAGTCGCGTTGGATCAGTAGGCATGTCGAAGCGCGCCGCGTAATCGCGCAGCAACTCAATGATTCGCTCGCGCGGCGGGCGCTCGTGCTGCACCTGGCGCACCAGGACGAGCCAGTCGCGCTGGCGTCGCAGTCGTTCTTCGTACCAGAACTGGCTGCCTGCGCTCTGGCCGTTGATGAGTTGTCGCAGCGTTTCCTTCTGTTCGCCGCTGAAGTCGCCGAACCAGTATTCGGCCCGCTCCAGCACGCGCTTGTAGCGCGCCTTGCGCCGCCCGCTTTCGCCCTCGGCGAGTTGCGCCTCCTTGGCATGATCGGCGTTCTTTTCCGCCTGGCGCCCGGCCATGCGCTCGATCTGCTCGGTGCTGACGGTAAGCAGGAAGTCGGCGATGTCCGGCGTCGCCTGTTCGGCCAGCGTCCTTCCGCGGCGGATGATGCCGTCGCCGAGCAGTAGCGCATCGGCGGCCGTGGGTTTGCCGGCGACGAACTTCCGGCCCTGGCGCAGCAAGGCAAGGTAATCCGGCAACTGGGTCTTGCGGTGCCAGGCATGGAAGCTGGCCAGACGCTCGCGCGCCAGTGCGTCCTGTTCCGGCGACATGGCGAGGTAGTTGTCAATCCACCAGCGGACCAGACTGTCGGCATTGGCATAACCGAGGCGCGCTCCGCTGCAGCCCTGCATGAGCAGGCCGGCGATGAGAATGGGCAGCAGGTGAGGGATAAAACGGTGCATGGAGGATGAGAAATTCAAGGTGTCCGGGGAATCCGGATCGTGGCCGTTAGTTTGCAGGCTGCGAGCGGGTGCCACTGCCGCAGAGGCCGGCAGCTTTTCACTTGATGCGCTTGGCGCTCCGCCCGCGAAACGCCAGGGCCATTTCAAATGCCGCGCGCGTGAATGTCAGAACTTCGGCGAACTCCTTGTCGGTCAGGCTGCGCGCCTCGTCATCACCCCGGTAGATATTGGCGAACTCGCGTTCGCGCGCGGACTGGATCAGCAGCTTGCCGACACCGAGTCCTTCCAGACTGCGCCACAGGTCCGGATTGGAACTGCGGGTGAACTTCATGACGAAGCCGACCGGGTCGTTGCGGCCAAGGACTGCGGCCAGGCGCAGAATGAGTTCGAAGGGAACGGCGATGCGGCCATTTTCCCAGGCTTCGATCAGGGACGGGTCCTTGAGGTTGATCGCCGTCCCCACTTCGGTGATGGTCAGGCCTGCCGCTTCGCGTATGCGGCGCAGAGTCGCTCCCGTCCTGGTCCACACACCGGGTTCGGACAAACCCGGCAGCAGCGCCCTGGCGATCTCGGTCGCGGTGCGCAAGGTTCTTGCGGCGCCAACCGTGGTGGCGCCCATGTCGAGTACCTTGCCGGCCATCGCGCGCATCTGATCGACCAGGCCCGACTCGGCGTGCTCTGGCGCGGGTGTTTTCGACGTCGGCTTTGCCGCCCCGTGCTTTCTCGCGGGCGCCTTGCGCTTGGGGGTTGTGCTGCCGACCATGACGTCTGTTCTGCGGAAGCGATGCGTGCCTGACTACTTGCCTTGTATCCGCTGGCGGGACTCGTGGCGCTCCTGGGCCTCGATCGAGAACGAAGTCGTCGGACGCGCCAGCAGGCGTTTCAGGCCGATCGGATCGCCGGTCTCCTCGCAGAAGCCGAATTGGCCGCTTTCGATGCGCCTCAACGCGGCTTCGACACGCGGCAGCATCTTGCGTTCACGATCGCGGATGCGCAGCTCGAGTGCGTTTTCCTCTTCTATGGTGGCGCGGTCGTTGGGGTCGGCTTCTGCCTCGCCATCACGCAGATGATCGATGGTCATGGTGGCGTTGTCGAGAAGATCCTGGCGCTGCCTGCGCAACAGATCGCGGAAAAAGTCGAGCTGTTCCGCGTTCATGTAGGAACGAACGGGCATCGCCAGCAGGGCTTTCTCGCTCAGTGGTTTGGTTGTTGTGGTTGGCATCGGGTGTTTTCCTGGGGCTCTGTTCGGTAGCGGGTGGCAAGGCGGACATTCGACTGGCGGTGAATATGCCGTTCGTGGTAGTAGCAAGGGGGCACTTCATTTGCCGCCCCCGGAAAGTCGATACTCGCTACTCTATCGAAAGTCCGGGCGCACGTCAGAGGAATCTGTCCGATTGTTTTTGCCAGGGCAGTCGCCGCTTCACGCCCGGCCCAGATCGTGGTGCTTGAGCGGCAGCGAGCGGATGCGTTTGCCGGTGGCGGCAAAGAGGGCGTTGCACACGGCCGGGGCCAGCGGCAGGATGGCCGGCTCGCCGTGTCCGCCCCAGAAGCCGCCGGTCGGCACCAGCACGGTTTCAACCTTGGGCATCTCGGCCATCTGCGGCAGACGGAAATCGTGGAAGTTCGATTCCACGATGCGCCCGTTCCTGACGTTGTTCTCCTGGTAGAGGATGGCCCCGAGGCCGTAGATCACGTTGCCCTCCGCCTGCGCGCGGCAGGTATCGGGGTTCACCACATGACCCGAGTCGATGGCGACGACAATGCGCTGCACCTTGACCTCCCCCTTGGCGCTGACCGATAGCTCGGCCACCATTGCAGAGAAACTGCCGAAGCCGTCGGCGAGCGCAAGACCGCGATGAACACCCGGCGCCAGCGGTGTTCCCCAGGCCGCCGCCTTGGTCACGGCTTCGAGGACGAGACGGTTCTTGTCGTCTGGCTTCAACATCGCCAGCCGGTATTCGAACGGATCCCGGGCCGCGGCGACGGCCAGCTCGTCGATGAAGCACTCGCGGTAGAAGGCATTCTGCTGGCCCGGAGCGCGCCAGAAGCCGACCGGAACGTGGCCATTGCGCATGGCGTAGTCGACCTGCTGATTCGGCACCGCATAGGGCATGTCGGTGAACGAGCGCACCGCCGTAAAGTCGATGCCCTCCTTGTTGAGCGCTCCCGGCATCAGAACCTTGAGGATCGACGGACAGGCGATCCGGGTGTGCATCGCGATGAGATTGCCGCTGGCATCGAGACCGGCCTTCATGCGCACCACGCTGGCCGGACGATAGTAGCCGTGCTGCATGTCTTCGGCGCGCGACCACATCGTCTTCACTGGCGTTCCCGGCATCGCCCTGGCGATCATCACGCCGAGCTTGACAAAGTCCTGCGGCCCGCCGCGGCGACCGAAGCCGCCGCCTAGCATCATCTTGTGCACTTCGATCTTCTCCAGCGGCAGGCCGGAGGTCTCCGCCGCGGCGGCCATCGAGGCTTCGCCGTTCTGCGTCGAGGTCCACACTTCGAGAAATCCCTCCGGCTTCAGCCACGCCGTGCAGGTTTGCGGTTCCATGGTGGCGTGGTTGAGGTAGGGCGATGAATATTCGGCCTCCATCACCATCTTTGCTGTGGCCAGCGCCGTATCGCCAGCGCCGACTTTTCTGGCCTGCGGCAAGTTCGGATCGGCCAGGCCTTCGCGCAGCATGGCCATGATGCTCGCCGTCGACGCTTCGCCGTTGGCGCCTTCATCCCATTCGATCTTGAGCGCCTTCAGTGCCTGGTCGGCACGCCACCAGCTGTCGGCAACGACGGCGACGAAATCGGCCTCGCGCACGATCTTCTTCACGCCGCGCATTTTTTGCGCCATGGCGGCATCGAGACTCTTCAGCGTGCCGCCGAATACCGGGCACTGCGCCACCGAGGCGTGCAGCATGCCGGGCAGCGCCACATCGACACCGAATACCGGCTTGCCCATCACCTTGTCCGGGATGTCGAAGCGATGCACCGGCTTGCCGGCGATCTTCCAGTCCTTCGGGTCGCGCAGGACAATGTCCTTGGGCGGCGCCAGCCGGGCGGCCTCGGCCGCCACCTCGCCATAGCGCAGCTTGCGCTGGCTCGGGCCGTGAGTGATGACGCCGCGGTCGACGGAGCATTCGGCCGCCGGCACCTTCCAGCGCGCGGCGGCGGCGCTGATCAGCATCATGCGCGCGGCAGCACCGGCCTTGCGCACGTAATCCTGCGAGCTGCGCACACCCTGGCTGCCGCCGGTGGACATCGAACCCCAGATGCGCTTGCGGCGAATGTGTTCGTTCGGCGAAGCAAACTCGGAACTGACCCTGGCCCAGTCGCAATCCAGCTCTTCGGCCACCAGTTGTGCCAGCGCCGTGTAGGTGCCCTGTCCCATTTCCGAGCGGGCGATGCGCACCACTACCCGGTCATCGGGATGGATCACCACCCAGGCATTGACTTCGGTGACCGGTGCCCGCGGGGAAATCGATGCCCTGGCAAGCAGCGGGAAGGAAAATTCGAGCGAGAGTCCGCCGCCCAGCGCAACGGATGCCTTGAGAAATTCGCGACGAGTGATGATCATGGCGCTCACCCCCGACCTTTCTTCACTGCCGCCGGCGACAGCGGCTGGGCAGCGACGGCATGGATTGCCGCGCGCACCCTGGTGTAGGTTCCGCAGCGGCACAGGTTGGTCAACGCCTGGTCGATCTCGGCGTCCGAAGGCTTGGGCTTCTCCTTCAGCAGCGCCGCCGCAGACATGATCATGCCGGTCTGGCAATAGCCGCACTGCGGCACTTCGTGCTCGATCCAGGCTTCCTGCAGGCGGTGCAGACCGCTCTTGGCGAGGCCCTCGATGGTGACCACCTTTTTTCCCACCGCGGCTGAAGCCGGCACCACGCAGGAGCGCACTGCCACGCCGTCGACATGTACCGTGCAGGCGCCGCACAGCGCAACACCGCAGCCGTACTTGGCGCCGAGCAGGCCGAGGTGGTCGCGCAACACCCACAGCAGAGGCATCTCCGGCTCGACATCGACCTGATGCGGCTTGCCGTTTACGTTCAGCTTGAGCATGGGACCTCCCCTGGAGATGTGACGTTGCCATTGGCGCAGGAGCTGGGAACAACGGATCCGACGGCGCCAAGACAAGTATTTCCCGATTGACCACGACGGTCAAGCGCCGGCCATGGAGGCCTCAGCAGGGCACGAACCAGCGGTTGCCATCGGCGCAGAGTTCGCGCAGGGGATGGCCGTAGAGCCGCGTCATATTTGTCGCCGTAATCACTTCATCGGCGCGACCGGCCAGCCACTCGCCGTTGCCGAACAGCAGCAGGGCCTGGCGGCAGTAGCGGGCGGCGAAGCCGGGATCGTGCAATACGGCGACGATGGCGGCACCCTCGGTCGCGCGACGGGTTAACAACTCCATCACCGCCACCTGATGCGACAGATCGAGATGGGTCAGAGGTTCGTCGAGCAGGAACAGTTGCGGCTCCTGGCCCAGCAGTTGCGCGATGGCCAGACGCTGGCGCTCACCGCCTGAAAGCGTTTGCACTTCACGTTCGGCAAAGCCGCCGAGATCGACCTCATTCAGCGCGGCGCCGGCGATGCGCCGGTCCTCGGCCGATTCCCAGTCCCAGCGGCCCAAATGCGGATGGCGACCGACCAGTACGGTTTCCATCACGGTGGAGGCAAAGGGGTCGATCTGGTGTTGTGACAGATAGCCGCGGACACGGGCAATTGCCCGCGCACCCGCACCCGCGCTGGCATGCGGCAGCGCCAGACCGGCGATGCTCAGGCGGCCGCGGTGCTGCGGCCGCAAGCCGGCCAGGGTGGCGAGCAGCGTCGATTTGCCGGCGCCGTTGCGGCCGAGAATGGCCCACGACTCGCCGGCGTCGATGCGCCAATTCAAATCATGGCAGACCCGATGGCCGCCGATGTTGACCGCAAGCTGTCCGGCTTCCAGCAAAGGCGCGTTCATCGCGGGCTCACTGGCGGTCATTCGGCTGGCGCCCGAGCAGGAAAAGAAACACCGGCACGCCCAGCAGTGCGGTCAGCACGCCGACGGGCAACTGCTGCGGCGCGATCACGGTGCGCGCCAGCGTGTCGGCGAGCACCAGCAGGCTGCCGCCGGCAAGCGCCGATGCAGGCAGCAGCAAGCGCTGGTCGTTGCCCCAGCCCAGCCTGATCATCGCCAGCCGGACCAGATGCGGCACCACCAGGCCGATAAAGCCGATGCTGCCGGCCGTCGTAACGGCAACTGCGGTGAGCGTTGACGCCACCAGGTAGATGCCGTGCTTGACCGAACCCACCGATACGCCCAGCGCCTGGGCCAGCGTGTCGCCGCGTGCCAGCAGGTTGAGTTCGCGGGCAAACGGCAGCGTCACCAGAAGACCCAACGTCAGCACGACCAGAGCCGGCCAGGGGCTGGTGGCCTGCCCCAGATCACCCATGAGCCAGAACAACATGCCGCGCAATCCGTCGTCCGGCGCAATCGACAGGATCAGCGCGACCACCGCGCCGCAGCCGGCGGCGACGATGACTCCGGTGAGCAGCAGGCGCGAGCGGGTCCAGCTGCTGTCGCCGTGCGCCAGGCCGAATACCAGCAGCATGGCGGCCAGTGCGCCGGCGAAGGCGGCGAGGTTCATCAGGGCCAGCGTCAGGCCCGCCAGCATGGCCGACAGCGCCCCCACCGCGGCACCGCCCGAGATGCCCAGGACATAAGGATCGGCCAGCGGATTGCGCAGCAGCACCTGCATCAGCGCACCCGCCAGCGCCAGCAGGCCGCCGCAGGCAAATGCCGCCAGCGCGCGCGGCAGGCGCAGGCCCCGGATCACCTCGACCGCCAGCCCGCCTTGTTCCCCGCTCAGCGCGCACAGGACATCGCCGGCCGAGACCGGCAGGCTGCCCGCAGCCAAGGCCACCAGCAGGCTCAGCAGCGCCAGTCCGACCAGGACGGCAAGGACCAGCAGGGCGCGGCGGCGGGTCGGCATGGATCAGCCGGCGCGGCGGACGACGGCCAGGCGAGGTGGACGGGGCATGGACGGGTCAGAGCTTGAGTTCTGCGGAGAGCATGACACGGCGACCGAGTTCGGGATAGGCGTTGAAGCTGGTGCCGGCGCCGTTGCGAATTCCGTAACTGTAGTAGCGCTTGTCGAACAGGTTGTCGGCCGAAATTCCCCAGTTCCAGTTTCCCGTCGCGTAGGAATACTTCAGATCGACCAGGCTATAGGTCGGCATCAGGGCGAAGCTGTTGATCTGGTCGTTGTCGTAGCGCTGGGCGCCGACGTAGCGACTGCTGGCAGCGAGGCTGTGCCCGCCGCCGATGCGCCACGCGGCATTCAGGGTCAGCAATTGGCGCGGCACCAGCGGCACTTCCTTGCCGGCCAGGTTGATGCCTTCGTAATTGCCCGAGCGGAAGCTCGACCGCGTGTGGCGATAGCTGGCGCCGAGGGTCAGTGACGACATGGGATGCCAGTTGCCGTCGAGCTCGAAGCCGGTGCGCTGGGTCGGCGCCAGGTTGGCGTTGGCGCCGAAGCCGAAGGTTGGCGTGCCGTTCAGGACCAGCAGGTGGATTTCATTGCTCAGATAGGAAGCGAAGGCGCTCGCCCGCAGCCGCGCCGAGCGATTGCGAAACTCGACGCCGAGTTCGCCGTCATGCGACTTCTGTGGCAGCAGCAGCGTCACCGCTCCGGTGAACACGTTGTAGTTTTCGTTGGCCGTGGCGACGCGGAAGCTCTGGCCCCATTTTCCATAGGCATCCCAGCCCGCCAAAAGTTGCTGGCGCAGGGAAAGCTCAAAGGCATTCAGCGTGTCGCGCCGCGCCGCGGTGGCCGGCTGCGAGAAGCTGTCCTTATGTGAACTGGTACGCAAGCCGGCGGCCATATCGGTTCCCGCCGTGGGCGTCCAGGTTTCCTGCGCATAGAAGGCGTCATTGGTCTGGCTGGCGTTGGCCAGGCCGAACAGGTCGACATTGCTGTAGTTCCAGCGCGAGCTGTCAATGCCGAGGACCAGACTTCCGTTGCGGTGCGGAATGCGCAGACGAGGACTGACGGTGAAAGTATCCGAATCCGTGGCGTTCGCCGAGAACAATGCAGGAAACTTGTTGTCGGCCTTCTTGTTGCGGTAGTCGATGTCGACCGCCAGTTCGCCGATGCCGACCGAGCGGGTGGCACCGATGCCGATGTTCCAGGTGTCGGTCAGGCCGTGGTCGCTTTGAGTCGCCGACCCGGCCGGGTCCGATGCCAGTTGCGCCGCCGTGCGGGCTCCGGGAAAGCGGATCTTCTGCCGGCTGCTGCCGAAGCGCAGCGCCGCTGTGGCATCTGCGTCCTGCCAACGTGCGACGCCATCGAACTTGTCCTCGCGATCGTGATTGTTCACCCGGTAGTTCGACGATACGTAGCGGTTGGCGTTGAGCAGCACGCCGACCGCGCCGCTGGCGAACTCAATCGTGGCGCGGACGTCGCTGGTGCCGTAATCGCCGTAGGCGGCGCGCAGCGATGCGAGCCGGCCTTCGCTGGCCGGGTTGCGCGTGATTATGTTGATGGTGCCGGCGGTGGCGCCGCCGCCATAGAGCACTGCCCCGGAACCGCGCAGGATCTCGATGCGATCGATCGCATTGAGCGGGATCGCCGAGAGCAGCGCCGGCGTTAGCTCATTTTCACTGAGGCGCCGGCCGTCAAGGAGGATCAGCGTGTTCTGGTCTCCGGACATGCCGAAGCCACGCAGGTCGATTTGCCAGTTGTTGCTGCCGGAACTGTTGCGCACATGAACGCCGCCGAGCTTGGCCAGGATCTCCGGCACGCTGGTCGCAGACGACTGGGCAATGGCGGCTGCGCCAATTACCGTTGCTCCGGCTGCGGTTGGGCCGGGACTTCCTGCGAAGCGCGTGGCGGTGACGACCACGGCCGCCGGATCATCCGCAGCGATTGAAACACAAGGAGAAATCAGGATTGCCGCGCAGGCGGCGATGACGAAACGGTTGTGCATGGAAAACTCCCAATACCCGGCGAGCGTCCCCGCAGCCGGTAGGTGGCAATTGAATGTCTGGGAGGTGAGGGTGATGGACGGGGTCGGAACAAACCCCCGGCACGCCGCAACCCCGCAACGCATTCGCTGGTTTGTCCCTGGCCGGTCTCCGGGCTTGAAAGTCTTGGTTCATCGCCTTCCCGGGTTGGTCCCAGTGGCTACTTGATGAACCCGCACTTCCTTACCGTTGCGGGGGCAGCGCCGGAATCGAGTTGTTGACTCTCACCGGCTTCCCGTTTCACCCGGCACGGAAAACCATGCACGGGCACCACGAACGGGAAGCAGTATAGCGCGGCAAGAGCCATTTGCGGCCGAGCGCCTTCATGCCGCAGTCGACGGGCGTGCCCGGTGCCGAGGCGGAGCCGATCATCGAAGTCCCTGGACTTGGCACAAGACTTGATGCATGTCAAGGATATTGGGGGTGGCCGGATGCACTCTGGCGACCATCACGTCGTTAGGGCTTTCAGTCCTGGCCTGACCCGGATTACACAAGGATCACTCAAAGGAGAGCAGGATGAAACGGAAGTTACTCGGAATGTTTGCTGTGTCCGTCATGGCCGGTGCCATGGGTAGCGCGTTTGCCCAGACGGCGGCCGCGCCCGCAGCCACGGCACCGACTCTGACCGCGGCTGAAAAAGACGCGGCGAAGAAGATCTTCTTCGAGCGTTGCGCGGGTTGCCACGGTGTGCTGCGCAAGGGCGCCACCGGCAAGAACCTCGAACCGCACTGGACCAAGACGGCCAAGGACGGCGGCAAGACCGAGGGCGGCACGCTCAAGCTCGGCCAGTCGCGGCTGGAGAAAATCATCGGCTACGGTACCGATGGCGGCATGGTCAACTTCGATGACATCCTGAGCAAGGACGAAATCAGCCTGATGGCCAAGTACATCCAGAACACCCCGGATGTGCCGCCCGAGTACAGCTTCAAGGAAACCACGGATTCCTGGAAGCTCATCGTGCCGGTCAAGGATCGCCCGACCAGGCAGATGAACAAGTTCAACCTCAAGAACATGTTCTCGGTCACCTTGCGCGATACCGGCGAAGTGGCGTTGATCGACGGCGACACCAAGGAAATTCGCAGCATCGTCAAGACCGGCTACGCGGTTCACATCTCGCGCTTGTCGAAGTCAGGTCGCTATGTGTATGTGATCGGCCGCGACGGCCGCCTGTCGCTGATCGACTTGTGGATGGAGAAGCCTTCGGTCGTTGCCGAGGTCAAGATCGGCTTCGATGCCCGCTCGGTCGATACTTCCAAGTTCAAGGGCTACGAGGACAAGTACGCGGTTGCCGGCTCCTATTGGCCGCCCCAGTATGTGATCATGGACGGCGACACGCTGAAGCCGCGCAAGGTGGTCAGCACCCGCGGCATGACGGTCGACGGCGAATACCATCCCGAGCCGCGCGTGGCCTCGAT